>CAWHWU010000012.1:0-324782 GCA_963833105.1 uncultured Planctomycetaceae bacterium | reverse complement strand
GACGGTCGCGGTGCTCTTGTCTCGATTCCGCTGCCGGATCTCGCTTTTCCAGGCGAGGAGGACGAAGAAGAGCACGTCCCTTTTTTGAGGCTTCCCCGTGTGACGCGGAAGATGCTCGACTGGGAGACGCTCGACAGCTGGCTCACACCGGAGGATCAGGTCTTCGACGTCCATCATTACAACGAACCGCCGCTCGATCCGGCGAATACCGCCTCGAGGTGACGGGCCTCGTCGAAATACGCTCACGCTCACGCTGGATGACGTGCGGAATTGGCCGGTTGCCGAAGAGCTGATGACGCTTGAGTGTTCCGGAAACGGCAGCAGCCCGGGTTTTATGGGCGGGTCGACAATAGCCGCTGGAAGGGAACGCCGCTCGCCGCGATTTTGAAGGAATGTGGAATCAAACCGGGTGCGACGGAGATCGTGTTCTTCGGCCACGACACAAAGAACGAAACCATCCACAAAGTGACCGTCGAAGTTCCGTTCGGACGCAGCATGTCGATCGAAGACGCGATGAATCCACGGATTCTCGTGGCTTACGCCGCAACGGTCAACCCCTCGAACGGCGTAACGGATCGCTGTTGCGTTTGATCGTTCCAGGCTGGTATGGCATCGCCAATGTGAAATGGCTCAAACGAATTGAAGTCCGGAATCGCCGCTATATGGGGCGTTTCATGGGGCGCGACTACGTGACGTTGCGCGGCGAGCGGCACGGAAACGAGGTGGTCTTCGTCGAGAGTTCCGTGGCCCGGATGAACTTGAAATCGATCGTCGCCCGGGTCACCCGCCGTCCGGCGAAGAACGGACTGATACCGGTTAAGGCATACGGTGCCGCCTGGTCGGACGGAACACCAATTGCAAAAGTTGAAGTCCAGATCGACGGTGGCCCCTGGCGAAGCGTGCATCTCGATGAAGCACCGCGCTCGCAATATTGCTGGGTCTTCTTCTCACTCGCGGTGGGAGGGCTGAAGCCTGGCAAGCACGTGATCGTTTCCCGGGCGATTGACGTCAACGGCCGTACTCAGCCGACCGAAAAGGACGATGAAATCGCGCTCAAGAAGACCTATTGGGAGGCGTATCAGCAAGTGCCTCGCGAGTTCGAGCTGACTGCTTGAGAATGGCCTCACGCCCGCCCCACGATCGATGGGCGTCACCACTTGCGATAGGGAAGAAACTTGCCGTTGTAGGTGACGACGACGCGATCGCCTTTGGAATCCGCTTTTTTCTGGATGTCGATCTCAAAGTCGATGGCGCTCATGATCCCATCGCCGAACATTTCGTGGATCACCGCCTTGATGGCCGTGCCGTAAACCTGCGTGATCTCATGAAAGCGGTAAATCAGCGGATCGACGGGGACTTGCTGATCGAGCGACCCCTTGAGGGGCGGCTCTTGAAGGACGCACGCGAGGTCCTCTTCCAAATCCAACGCGATGAGCAAGGTCTTCGCCTCTTCGGCGGAGCGGGTCGCCTGTCCGTAACAGGCGGCCGCCGTCCAAACTGGATGCCGATTCAGTGCCTGGGCCAAGGAGTCAAAGGTCAACTTCTTTTGCCGTTTGGCGTCCAGGATGCGACAGGTCACTTCCGCGCGGGAGATCATCGGTCAGATTCCTGATTGAACAATGCAGGGCCGGACGTTCGGCCCCTCGGATCCTAATTCACGCGTTTTCGCAGCGAATTTGCCGTTCCGCCCTCCGCCGCCAGCGTGCGTACCCCAAGTTGCAGCGCCGCGTCATAGTCAGCGATCGCCTTGCGGTAATCCTTCTTGGCCCACCAGGCGTTGCCGCGACCCAGGAAGGCGAGCGCGTTCTTCGGATCGAGCCGAATCGCCTTGTTGTAATCGGCCAGTCCCCTGTCGAACTCGCGCTTCGCGCACCAGGCGCTGGCGCGGTTTTTGTACGCGAATGCGTCTTTGCCGTCGAGACGAATGGCCTCGTCATAGTCGGAGATGGCCTTTCCATACTCCTCCCGGACCGACCACGCGTGAGCGCGGTTGAAAAAGGCCGATGGGTCCTTCGGGTCGAGCCGAATCGCCTCGCTGTAGTCGGCAATTGCGCGGCCATAATCCTCCAGCGCGGACCAGGCGTTCCCGCGGTTATTGAAGGCGAGGGAATAGCGTGGATCAGCTCGATGGCCCGATCGTAGTCGGCGATCGCCTCTTCGTAGTGTGCCTTATCGTCCCAGGCGACGCCCCGATTGTTGTAGAACTGCTTAACCTGGGGATCGAGCCGGATCGCCTCGCTGAAATCCTCGATCGCCCGGTCATGCTCTCCCCGTTCGTTCCAAATCGCTCCCCGAGTGTTGTAGGCCGCGGCCGTGGGATTTTGCTTTAACTCTCGTGTAAAGAAGGGCAGTGCCTGCGAGTAGGGGACAATATCGGTGTGGTTGATCCAGCCTTTGACCGTGCCGTATCCGTTTGACCAGGTCACCCAGAACCAGTCGCTGCTGACGTTCCTGACGACGAGGATGGCCCCTTTGGTAACGGTCCCTGTCGTGTCTTCGACCGAGCGTAGCGGTGCTTTCTGCGCGATCACCACGACTTTGTCCCCCTCCTGTTGAGCAAGCGCGTTGGAACCGCACGAACCGGCAGCGAGCAATGATGCCATGAGTCCGACGGCTCGCAGGCAACGGCGCGAGGCGTTCAGGTGGGTGGCTTTCATTTGATCGGTGTGACGCAGAGTGAGGGACCGCCCGGTCGCGGCAGCTGCGATGCCGCCGATTTCAAGTCACGATGAAAACTGTTATCGCAGAGTTTTAAGGGTCGAGCGGGCGGAATGTATGAGAACCTGGCGCACGGCAATCTTCCGGGAAGATGTTTCGAAAATGGGAAGCAAACGATGTACCGCCAGCGCCGTGAATCGCGAGCGTTTCGTCCCGGCAACTCGTCGGAGACGGTTCATGCGTCGAGAACAGGGCGCTGTCGTTTCGCCGAAGAGGGCCGTCTTCTACAAGTCCAGCACTTGCTTCATTTGGAAGCGGACGGCTGCTGCAGAAATGCCTTGACCTTGGCGAGGTTGAGTTTGCGGCCGTCGTCGATTTCGTCGGCCGTCTCGTATTTCAACACCTTGCCGTCCTGGTCGAGAATTGCCAACACGGGAGCGTTGAGCGGGCGTCCAGTCTGTACGAATTGGCTGACGAGCTTTTGATTCGCCGCGAAATCGAGCGAAAGCAGGACGACGTTTTTGAAAGCCTCGGAGAGCTCGGAATTCGTCGTGAACAGGTCATGCAGCCGGTAGCAGGAGTCGCACTTTTCCGTACCGAACTCGACGAGCACCTGTTTGTGTTCACGCGTCGCTCGTTTCAGGGCCGCGGCGACCTGGATCGAACCGTCGGATTTCGGATCGAAAACTGGGACCTGGTTTGAACCCGCACTTTCCGCTGCCGGCAACGGGACCGACGCGGAGGCGCCGGGATTCTCGGTGGTTGAGACGTTTGTTGACGGCTCTAGGCTGGTCGCTCCTCTTTGTACCGTCTCAATGCTGCTTGGTGATGAGACCGCGTTGGCAGCCGAGGTCGGCGGATTGCTCGAGCCTGTGGCAAGCGGGGACGACGAGGAGCTACTAGGCTGCCCGTCGTTCGTCGCCGTTTGTGAAGCGGCTGGATGTCGGCGCAAAACCTTCGTGATCAGGTCGTGCTTCCGAGGGGTGCGAGTTTCCTCGGCCTGTGCCGGCTCGACCGGTTTTGAGCCGCCGAAGAACGGCAGGTTGAACGCGACGAGGACCAGGGCTGCGAGTCCGATCAGCACGGCAATTTGAACCAGCGGCGAGTTGATACCGGAGTTCGCCTGGCGTCCATCGAACGTCCCTCCGTTGTTAGATTCCCGTCGCGCGCGTGCGGCGGGATTGCGAAAATCCTGAAGACGCACGACGCCGAGCTCAAGCGAGCCAATCTCGCGGTCCACGTTCACGACACGGACGGCATGTTGACCGTTATCCGTCGTGAGCAGGGCGACGTCTCCGACGCTCACACTCGGACTCGCGTCCGATTCGACGTCGAGCGCCAGCCGGAAACCCTCGGCCGAGATGTTCATAACCTTGGCGGCATAATCGACTCTGCCGTGGTGCAGCGCAACGCCGGCCGAACCTTCGGACGGCGGAAAGCGATAGGATTTTCTGCGTTCGTCCCCCATTGGAGGATCATCCGTTGCTGTGAAACCTGGAATTCACGAGTGATTGGTCCCGGGGCGGCTCGTCCGCTTTTGGCAAACCGCTCTCCTCCCACAAACCTCACTCGAACTGGCGAGCCAATCCTTTTCGGTCTGAAAAAACCTATCTCGCGGTCCGCAGGCTGTAGCCCGGTGGCCGGCTTGGAGCGGGTTTCCCGAAAGCCACAGGGGCCGGAAAGAGTGGCATTGACGCTTGAATCGCCAGCCTGTTTTTCGAGCCCGCGTGATGCGAATTGACGGAGCTGCGGATTCTGACACCTGTGCGGTGCGAACCGGGCAAGTGATATCCGGTCAATCGAGTTCGAGGCTGAGGGCGGCTTGAAGTGTCAGAATCGGCTGACTTGTTGACCATTTCATTCGAGGAGTGGACAGGGGCGGAATCGAACCGCCGACACCAGGATTTTCAGTCCTGTGCTCTACCAACTGAGCTACCTGTCCGAGGCGTGCGAAGTTGGGCCTCCGAGTTCGATGGCAATTTTGCGGGTCCCTTCGAACGCAGTAGGCAAAACGCTGCACGCTTACCGGGTCGGCATCATAGGCCATGCGGAGGGTCGTTTCAACTGACGGTTGGCGGAGTTTCAGCGTGCTGGGCGGCCGCCAGAAGGACGTGCAGGGCGGGACCCGTCATCATGGTCGTGACGATCGCCATTAACACCATCATGGCAAAGAAGGGGGCGAAATCAGCTTGAGATCAAGGCCGGTATTGAGGACCACGAGTTCCATCAGGCCGCGGGTGTTCATGAGCGCGCCCAAGGCCGCCACGTCGCAACAAGTATAATGAGCCCGCACAGCAGCCACGCCTCGCCTCCCGAGACGGGGTCAATCCGCGTCCGCCGAGTCATGGCAATTGACGGGCGAGTTTGATTTTCGCCTTTCGTCTGCCGCTTTAGAACGAGTGCGTCAAGCTGACCATGAGCCAGTGAGCTTGAGCGCTCAACGTGCTGTTGCTGAAGTCGCCGCCGACCAGAGCGCTGGTGTTCTGTTCGCGCTGAGGTCCGAACGAGTACCTGATAAGCCAGGTCGAGGCGCCATCCGTAAATGTTCGTTCCATGACCGATGGTGAACGTGTGCTCCAGGATGGCGGGAATCAACGGAGTCAGCGTGTTGGAAGGGGACTGGGGCGAGTTGTAGATGTAACCACAGCGAAACACGTTGTTCTCGGAGTAGAACCATTCGTAACCCAGACGGACGGAAAAGCTGTCGTACCAATTGAGCGGAATCGAATCGTGAAAGCTCGGTCCCAAGAGCCCGGCAAGCGTTGGGTTGGTCGGGTCCGTCAGCGTCAAGCCGGCGTCCTTGAAGGCGTCCTTCCAGTCGTACCAGACGATGTCGGCCGACAGGCGCTGGTGCTCGGTCAGCTGGTGTTTGATACCGGCACCGACCGATTGGGGCCAAACAATGTTGAGCTTCGAATTGAACTCCGAGGGAACGGGGCTTGGCATGAATAATACCGCTTGCACGTGGCCATCGAGACTGAAGCGGTCCTCGCTGGTGTAGGAGAGCCCGACAGTCGTGACGGGCGACAGGTCGTACTGCATGCCGAGCGACCAAGTCGGGGCAAAACCATCACCCCGCAGATCCATGTGAACCGGCGCTCCGGCGAAGGGACCTGTCTGGATGTTGAAGGGCGTATCGAGGGCGACGTAACTATTGGCCACGCCGATCGTCGCACCGATCGTCAATCCGGGAGCCACGCGGTAGGAAACGGCCGGCAGGATTTTGATCAGCGAGCCGAACGACTTGTAGCTTTGATTTCCTTCGACGTTGTTATTGAGATCCCAGCCCGCGGCGAAGCCGGCCGGAGCGAACACACCCAGCCCAAAGGCCCAGTTGCTGTCGGGGACCTTCTGGATGTAGGAGAACATCGGCAGGGCAATGGGGCGTGTATGGGCCGCCGTATCGTCGTTAATGGGATTCTCGTAATGGAGATCCGTGATGAGACCATTGGCTCCGAATTCGACGAGCCCGTCGCCATCGACGTTGAAAATAGCGGCCGGGTTGCTGAGCAGGACGGCACCGTTGTCGGATTGAGCGATGTTCGTGCCGCCGCGACCTCCCGAGGTCGCTTCCACGCTATCGCATTCAACGCCATCGGCTACGACCAAGCGAGCCGAGAGCAACACAACGGCCAGCATCTGTAGACAAATGGCAAGAGGTTTTTTCATTGGTCGGGCCCGCGCGGGGAGTGGCATCTGCTGCCTGAGTTACATCCCCGATATCGGCCGGACGACCGACACAATCTGAAAGACTCGAAGGACCGGAAAGCGCCCTAACTCTGTTCCGTGCTTGGCAGAAGGAACATCCGTTAATGGTGAAAGCGGTGCCGTGACCGGAAGCGTCTACGCGGTCGGCCCAGTCTTACAGCGTACAGTGATGTTTACACTGTCTGCGATTGTTGCAAGCGGCCGACACGAATACGTTGTGACCGCGCGACTCAAGTCGCGGTACGAACCGTCCCCTCAGGTCGCCGCGCGAATCGCCTCTTCGGCGGCACGCAATTCCACGGGCAACGCGAACTGCGCGTGCTCCTCGCGGACGGTGCCCTGTTCAATGTGTGCGTTGTAGCGGTTTACCAGATAGGCCACGCAATCCTCGACGACCTCTTCGGGCGCACTCGCACCGGCCGTCACCAGAACCGTCTCGCATCCTTCCAGCCAGCTCGGATCAATCTCATTGGCGCTGTCGATGAGATACGCGGGACGACCTCCTTCGTGCGCGATTTCAGCCAGCCGATTGCTGTTGGAGCTGTTCTGGCTTCCCAGCACCAGGACGACGTCCGCCTGAGGCAGGAACATCTTGATGGCGTCCTGGCGGTTCTGAGTGGCGTAGCAAATGTCCTTTTTCGGCGGCCCGACAATGTGTGGAAATCGGGTCTTCAGCCGTTTAATGATGTGGGTGGCTTCATCGACGCTCAGTGTCGTCTGCGTAATGTAGGCGACCTTTTCCGGGTTGGGCACCACAAGCGCGTTGACGTCCTCCACGCTTTCGACGAGCACCATTTGATCCGGTGCCTCACCGAGCGTGCCCACCGCCTCATCGTGGCCGGCGTGACCGATGAGAACGACCGTGCGTTCGTCGGCCGCGAAGCGAATCGCCTCCAGATGGACTTTGGAGACAAGAGGGCAAGTGGCGTCGATGGTTTGCAGTTTGCGGGCTCTGGCGATGTCCCGGACCTGCGGCCCCACTCCGTGGGCGCTATAGATCAGGCGCCCGCCTTCGGGAACCTCGTCAACCGTGTTGACGAAGACAACGCCGCGGCCGCGGAAGCTCTCCACGACGTGATTGTTGTGCACAATCTCGTGGTAGACGTAGAGAGGCGGACCAAACAGCTCCAAAGCGCGATCGAGAGTACGGATCGCCATAACGACGCCGGCACAAAAGCCATGGGGATTGGCCAAAATGACTCTCATCGATGCTTCCTTGAGTACCGGTGGGCGAGGGGTGAGACAACCGACCGACGAGTCGAGGCGCTGGCGGCCTGGCGGAGTGGGCCAGGCTGTCATCACCGCTGACTCATTCCATGTGTGGGGACTCTGTACCGGCGGCTTGCAATGCGGCGAGTCCCGCAGCGAAATCCAAATTGTGCGCATGCGCCAGTTCGAGGTCGGCGAAACGCTTGTGAACGTCGATGAATTCCTGTTCGGCCTCGATGAATGCATCGACAATGTCAGGGTCGAAATGGGCGCCGCTCTCTTCGAGAATGACCGATTTCGCGACGTCATGGGTAAAGGCGTTTTTGTACACGCGTTTTGCGGTGAGTGCGTCGTAGACGTCCGCCAGAGCCACGATCCGCCCGCAGAGCGGAATCTCGTCTCGCACGAGCCCCTGCGGGTATCCGCTGCCGTCGTACCACTCGTGGTGCGTGAGCGCGATCTCGTGGGCCATGCGGAGGAATTCTGCGTCGGGCTGATAACTGGCCGCCGCGGCCAATGTGTCCGCACCGATGCGGACGTGCGACTTCATGATCTCGAATTCCTTGTCGGTGAGCGGGCCCCCCTTGAGGAGCACGCTATCCTGGATCCCGACTTTGCCGATGTCATGCAGCGGGCTGGTCAGGTAAATCAGGTGCACAAAGTCGGCATCGACGACATCCGAAAACTTCTTGTTTCGTGAGAGACGCTCCGCCAGGATCTTGCAGTATTCGCGCATCCTCTCCAGGTGAGCGCCCGTCTCGGGACTGCGCGATTCGGCCAGCTTGGCGAGCGTGAAGATAGTCACATTCCGACTTTCCAGGGAGAGCAATCGCACGCCCGCGCGAACGCGAACGCACAACTCGGCCGGATGGAAAGGTTTTGTAATGAAGTCGTCGGCCCCTGCGCTCAGCCCCTCGACGACATTATCGGTCCCATCGCGCGAGGTAACGAGAATAATGTACACGTAGCTTGAGAAGTGCCGTTCTCGAATTCGGCGGCACAGCTCGAGCCCATTCATCTCCGGCATTTCCCAGTCGGAAATGACCAGGCGAAAGACGCCTGTGCGCAAGATTTCGAGCGCTTCCCGCCCGTCCCGTGCCGCACTGACTTCATAGCCGGCGCCGATGAGCGCTTCGCTCAACAGATCTCGTGCGATTTCATCGTCGTCGACAATCAAGACACGCATTGAATCTCTCCAAAGGACATTTCGCGGGATGTTTCCGTTTTTTGCCACAGGGCCGTTTTGTCAGCCGCTAATTGCAGCACGTCACGCAGGAAGCGAGTGCCTTCCGTATTGAGTCGGGCCAGCCACATTTCGGCATCCGTCAGGTCGCCGCTGCGGCCGATCAGTTCCAGCTCCGCGGCCGCCTCCCGCATCGGTTCGGCCGAGAGGTTGGCGGCCGCGCCTTTGAGGCGATGTGCCATGGCGCTGATCTGAGCGCTGTCCCGAGCGGCGACGGCTTCGTTGATCTGCCGCAGTTCCTCGGGGAGTCGCGCATGGAATTTCGTGAGCAGTTTTTTGGGTAACTCTTTGTTGCCCAGGCAGCGCTTCAACAAAGACTCGAAATCGACCACGGCCGAGGGGCCGTCGGATTCGTGTTTGATCGCCGGTTGTTCTCGGCGTTCTTCGGCACGCACCGTCCGTTGCGGCTCATCGGCCTTGACGGCTTCATGAACGACCGGTTTGACGACCTCTTGTGGCGGGGCCTGTGTCTCGGGTTGCGGTGCGGAAGCGGTGACGAGTGCCGGAGCAGGCTCGTGTGGCTCCTGGGCCGTTCCCGTGTTGGCCGCCCGATCGAGATACATTTCGATCGTGCAGACGAGCTTCGCCGGATCGAACGGCTTGCTGAGATAGTCGGTCATGCCGGCGGCAAGACACTTCTCCTGCTCACCTTTGAAGGCGTTGGCCGTCAAGGCGATGATCGGCAGGGGAGGTGCGTCCTGCACCATGATTCGCTCGCGCTCGCGGATAAGCACGCGTCGCGGCAAATCCGTCCATTTCCGGCATCTGGCAGTCCATCAGCACCAGGTCATAGCGGGTCTTCTTGATTGCCTCGAAGGCCTGCCGACCGTCGCCCACGACATCGCATTGGTATCCGGCGTGCGCGAGGACTTCGAGAGCGACCTGCTGATTGATTTCATTGTCCTCAGCCAACAAAAGCCGCGCGCCCTTATGATTGGTTCGCGGAATCCCATCAACTTGCGGGACATCCTTGCGGCCCAACCGTTGCCGCGGCTTTCTCCGACCGAATCGCCCTCGACCAGGAATGACAGGGCATCGAGCATGGCCGATTGCATGATCGGCTTGGTGACGCACTCGGCAAAGCCGAGTTTCCGCAGGTGCTGCAAGTCCTGAATCACGCCCAAGGGGGTGAGGAGGACAAGCGTGGTTTTCTCCAACCCCGGCGTCGATTTGACGGCGGCCGCCAGCTCTTCCTTGCGTCACATCGGAGACGCCGGATTCCCACAACACAATCGCATACGGTTTGCGTTCGGTCGCCGACTCGCGGAGGCGTCGCAGGGCCAGGCGGCCGCTGGCGACGGCCTGTGCGTCCAAGCCCCAGCCGCAAAGCTGGTCCTTCGCAATCGTCCGTCCGACCTCGCATTCGTCGACGATCAAGATCGGCAGTCCCAGCAGTCCCTTGGGGATCGACGAGCGCTGCTCGCCGGCCGGTGCCGGGGATTGAGCCGTCGCCTCGGGCACTTGCATGGGGATCGTAAACCAGAAGGTCGACCCGTGGCCGACGCGGCTCTCGAAGCCGATTTTGCCCCCCATCAGCTCGCACAGCTTCTTGCAAATCACCAGACCCAAGCCCGTGCCGCCATATTTCCGCGTGGTGGACGCGTCGACCTGCGAAAAGGCGTGGAACAGTCGATTGAAACGGCTTTCCGGGATGCCGATGCCGCTGTCCTCGACCGCGATCTTGACGAACGCCGCTTGATCGCCGTCTTCCACGCGCATCACGCGGACGACGACGCTGCCATGCTCGGTGAACTTGATGGCATTATTCAGCAGGTTGGTCACGATCTGGCGGAGCCGTCCCGGATCCCCGACGAGGCGCAAGGGGAGACTCGGGTCGACGAAGTAGGCCATCTCGAGCGATTTCTCACGGCACCGGGTGGCCATCAGCTCGATGACCGGTTCGATCATTTCGTGGAGGTCGAATGGAATCTGCTCAATTTCGAGCCGGCCCGCCTCGATCTTCGAGAAATCGAGAACTTCGTTCAGCAATTCGAGCAGGGTCTTGCCTGAGAATTTCGTCGTTTGCACGTACTTGCGCTGTTGCGTGTTGAGCGGCGTCACTAGCAACAAGTCGGTCATGCCGATGACCCCGTTGAGGGGAGTCCGCAACTCGTGCGAAATGTTAGCAAGGAACTCGCTCTTGGCGCGGTTGGCGGCCTCGGCCTCGACACGGGCCGCGTCGAGGTGGCGATTGTTCTCGGTCAGTTGTCGCTGCGTTTCCGACAGTTCGGCGACGAGCTTTTCCAATTGCTTCGTGCGGTCGCGGACGCGGCCTTCGAGGTTTTGATTGAGATCGCGAATCGTGCGGTTGTCATGGTCGAGGCGTTCGACCATCGAGTTGAATTGCCGCGCGAGGATATCGACCTCGTCGTTCCCGGTCGCGATCACGCGCTCCGACAGGAAGCCTCGTCCGACGTGTTCCATGGCCGACAGCAGGACGTTCATCCGCTTCGTCACCGAGCCGGCCATGACGCTCATGTAAGCGACGCCCGTGATGACGGCGGCCACGGTGATATAGATCGAGTGGGTGCGGAGTTCTTCGACCGCCGCCACCTGCTTTCCCTTATCCTGCTCGAGCTCTCCCTCAATGATGTCGCCGGCCCGCTGGCGGGCCAATGTTCCAATCATGAGGGCCGTCGTCGTAACGATGAGGAGCGAGCAGAATCCAAGTCGGAACCGCAAACTTCCCTGAGGGAGCGCCTGATAGTTAATCGAGACCCCGTTCGACAACAGGTGTCGAATGACGGGCCGCATGCAATGCTCAACCGCAAAGAAATGCGACATGAGCGCCATTGCCGTGCCCATAAAGACCGACAGTGTGATATTGATCATCACCGTGGGTGAGGCATGGTCCCAATATCCCAAGAGCAGGAGCACCGGGGCCAGGGTGCTGCAGGGAACGAACCAGGCCTCCAGTCGGTGATGCCGTGCGGCAAACGTCACCGCGTCGCGACCCGCCCGAGTCGCGTCTTCGGGATCCGGGATTTCACGCTGCTCAATTTGGAGCAGGACGCGCCGGACGTACCGCAGTTCCCACAGGGCAATCAACACGGTGAGGGCCGACGACTCGGCGCAGACGATAAAGGCGGAAATGCAGAAGTGGTTGTAGATGCGGTCCGGCATGTGCAGCGTGAGGACCGCGTAGAACACAACCAGCAGCCCGCCCGTCAAACCGCAAATACGGGTGAGGATCATCATCACCAGGATGTAATGATGACCCAATCGCTGGAAGTACTTGTCGGTCAGCCGGAGCTTCACAATTCGGCCTGTCTTCAAAAACCCGGGAAGGGCGCTCCTTCGTCCGCCCGAGCTCGCGCGTCACTTCTTTCCGCGGCTTCCCAGGTGCAAGCAAATCAGCCGTTGCAATCCGTTGACGAGCTCCGTGAAGTTCACGGAGTCGCAGCGCGTCCGCAGTGTCAGTATCTCGCGCCGATAGGTTTGCCACCGGCGGAGGAAGAACTCTTCGTGTTCCTGCTGTTTGATGACCGACTCGATATACGTCCGGTTGCCGCTCGACAACTCGCGGACGGCCAGGTCCCCGCAGGAAATGGCCCGCGCGAAGACGCCGCTCGTAAAGTCATCCTCGCCAATCTCGCGTTGCCACGTCGTCACGAGGTTTCCAATACGACCCATGCACTGCGCCCGCCACACGACCTCGCGCAGAATGGCCAGCTCGGTGCGGACGAACTGGGGCGAGCACATGAGATCGATCGTCGCCGAAATCATCATGTGCATGTTATGTGGCGTATACAGGTCGTGCTCCACGAGATTGAACATCTCGGGGTACTCATTCAGGAGCCGCGAATAGCGCATCACGTTGAAAAGTTGCCGGTAATCAAACCTCAAGAGCTCCGCGAATTCCGCATAACGCGGAAACTGGCGAATGCGCCGTTGAATTTCTTCCCAGACATCGATGGTAAAGCGAGCATACGCGCGTTGGTGCGGCTTGAAGACCTCTTCCGCAGGCACCACGCCCGTTTCCAGGATGCCCAGTAATTGCTCCAGGAAGGACAGATCCTTTTGATGGTCGGCGATATCGTCGAGCAGCACATCCAGCATGATCCCGAGGACGCGCGTGTTGCAGACGGCATCACTCAGCGCAGGATCGACACACGACAGCATCGTGACTTCCACGCCGCGACGGCACCAGTTCCATAAAAACGGGTTGCGGTGGCCGACTTTGGCATACCCTGCGACCCACGGCTGCATGTCGTCGCTCAGCTTGATTGTCATCACGTCGGCGATCTCTCGCTCCATCGCCTCCGGCGACGGCAAGAAGCCGGTTGTGACGACCGGGTCCTGACCAATTTCATCGCTCACGTCGTCTCGCCGCATGGTTGAAGGTATAGCAGTCAAGCGATCCTGAATTATTTGTGCGCTCACGTTCCGTGTTCCCAGCTTCGGCCTTGTAGTATGAGGAGGGGAGCCGTCGTCGTCCGGTACTCCTGGAACGGGTTGCCCGTCGAGTGACGATCACTGATATCCCGTCCGGAAAAATGGCACGAAAGCTTAGGCCACTTTAACCGCGAGTCAAATTTGCAACACCAAGAAATTTTGAGAATTTTCGGAAATGCCTTTTGACGGCTCTCAAGTTGTGTATTAGGCTTACCTCGACCCGACACTCTCCCATCTCGTAGAGTCCGGTTCGGCAGCGGCCCTTTTGTGATCCTGGCCGGCAACGAACGACTCTATTTCCGCATCGCCAGAATGGACCCCTCACGCGGCCATCGTCACCGCGGGCTGTCGATGCGCGCCTCGCACACATCATTGAGAAACATTGGGAAGGACGCAGCGGCGATGCCGGGATACGCGCGCATGGAAGAGGCTTTGGAAGCCTTGGCTAATGGACGGATGATTATCGTTGCCGATTCGGAGGAACGTGAGAATGAAGGCGATTTAGTAATTGCTGCCGAGAAAGTGACGGCTGACGCCGTTCACTTCATGGTCAGCGAAGGACGAGGACAATTGTGCATGCCGCTCGTGCCGGCGATGGCCAGGCGGCTTCAATTGCGGCCGATGGTGCCTAATAAAAGTCTGGCGACTCCTTGTTTTGCGGTTCCCGTGGACCACCGCTTTTGCCGCACGGGGATCAGTCCGAAAGAGCGCGCCTTTACGATTCAAATGATGGTCGATTCCGCCAGTCGGCCCGACGATTTCGTGAGACCTGGACATATATTCCCACTCATCGCGCCGAAGGTGGCGTCTTACAACGTCCAGGTCATACGGAGGCCACAGTCGATCTCGTACGCATGGCCGGACTGACCGGCGCGAGCGTCCTTTGCGAAATCTGTAGTCGGGACGGTCGAAATATGGCCACCGGCGAGGAACTCATGCAGATGGCCGACGCCTTTCACCTCCCGATTATCACGATTGACGACGTGATCCATTTTCGGAAAACCCAAGCCGCGAGCGCGACGCCGCTGCCGATTCCGGTGATCAAAGCCGCGGCAGCGTCGTAATCAAGCGGTCAATCTCTTTTTGTCGATTCGACGTTTGCTTCCCATGGGGCGTGGGACTTTGCGGTAAGTTTGACGACTGACCGGATTGTTCCTGACGGACGGACTCTGCCACGTTCGATAAGTCTACCGAAGGTTCGGACCGTAGCGTCGCTGCGGTCCGGCTTCGCGTCGCACGGACCAAAAATATTAAAGTGCGGCGCTCCGGCCTCTTGATTTCAGGCGGCTTCGGCAGACGTCATGGCAAAGTTCCGCGTCCCTCTGGCGATCCTCTTCATCGCTTTGGTCGGTGCCGTCGCATGCCCGGCCTCGGCTCAGGGGCCTGCTCTTTTTGTGGGCTCTGCGGCCTCGATGACGAACGCCGCGCCAGCGGCTTGTGCGCCAACGGTCACCTCGCCGGAAATGGTTTTACCGCCGACACAGGTTTCGGGATCCGAAGGTGTTGTGCGACTCTCGGCTGAGGTACTCAGTGACCTCGACGCGGGACCGAGTACCTCGGACGTGCCGCCGATCCGGCCCGCCGGGCTGGATCCATTCGTATCGAGCGCAAACGGACCAGCCCCGATGGGACCGGCACCGGTCCAAGCGGGCCCCGTTGGCCCTGCGCCCGGGGAATCGAATCCAGGATTCGAAGCCACGGCCGGCGACGGACAATGGATCCTGGGTGCGGACTTTCTTTACGTCCGCTCGCATTTCAGCCAGGCGACCGCGTTCGCCGCAGGGAGTCAGACCGCTTCGAGCTATCACATCGCGGCGGAGCCCCTGGATTTGCAGTACACGCCGTCGTTTCGCGTTTTCGCCGGCTATCGATTCGATGGCAGTGATACGGAGCTGCGGTTCACTTACACGCGCCTGACGGCCGACACGCAGTCAGATGCGGGAAACTTCTCGGCGGGCCATTTTGCCGTGGATCCGTTTGGAAACGTCGTCGGCACCGTGGTCGTCGTCAATCCCGCGAGCGCTGAATTTGGTCATGCCATTGTCGGAGGAGATCACATCCAGGCGACAGCCGACATGACCGTCAACGTTTACGATCTCGATCTGATCAAGCCGCTCATGTGTGTCTGCGGCGGTTGGCAGTTGAAGTATAGCGTGGGCGTGCGCGTGGCCGAGGTCGACCAGTCCTATGAGTCGACCATTCTGAAGAGCGGAGCTTTTTTCAGCGGCGGAGAATACTCGTCGGATTTCACGGGAGCCGGTCCGCGCATCGGGCTGCAGGCAGAAAAGCTCTTCGGATCGTGCCGGCAGTTTTCATTCTTCGCGAACACATCGGGTTCGTTGATCGTTGGTGACTACAATTCGCACTTTTCGCAAACGACCACCGCACCGGCGTTCCAGGCGTCACAGGACACCGAAATCATCCGCCTGCTGCCTGTCGCCGAAGCCGAGATTGGGGCGGGCTGGTCCCCGTTGCCCTGTTGCAATCTCTCGGCCGGATGGTTGTTCCAAGCGTGGTTCGACCTGGGAGCCTCGGGAGGAACGTTCGGCGGCTTTTACACCGTGACCGAGAACTCGAACCTCCTGGCGTTCGAGGGCCTGTTCGCGCGCGTCGAGCTGAGCTTCTAATCGCTCACGCGTCAGGCGAGCTTCGACTCGCGCAAGTGTCCCAGCGCCGTGAGCGCCGCCAGGGGGACGCGAACGGCCGGTTCGGCTCCGACGAGACGCTCCAAAACGGGCTTGAGGAACTCGCCCGATTTGTGTTTGGCGAAGTGCGACAACACGTGATGCGCGGCCGTGCACAGCGCGGTGGTATCGGATTTCCGCAAGAGCGTGACGAGCACTTGCTTGGCCCCTTCCCAGCCGATCGCGACGAGCGCCTCGCCGGCGGTCCAGCGCACGCCGTCACATTCATCGTTGAGCGCCTCGGCGAGAGCGGCTGCGGCCGCCGGATCCGCAATTCCCTCCAGTGCCTTTGCGGCCTCCCAACGCACGTGATCATCGGGGTCGGCAAGTCGGTGCAACAGGGGAATCACGGCGGCATGCCCGAGGGCGATGAGTTTATTCCGCGTCACCTCACGCTCCGCAACATTTTTGCTCCGCAACGCCTCGCAGAGCGCCTCCGCGGATTTCTGATTCGTTCCGGGAATCGATTCGTCGGGATTTTTCATTGTTCAAGTTGCCTTTTTTGATGTGAGGGTGCACGCGAACTCGAGCGAGCAGCTCGTCTGGCCGTCGACTTCCGTCCGGGCTTTGAGAAAATAGGCGGTCGACATCCGTTCGACCAGCTCGGCGTGAATGTCGAGGGTTTCGCCGGGCCGGACCATGCGGCGGAACTTCGCGTTGTTGAGACGCGTCACGACGGGCACCCCTCCGTCGATGGCGGGGGCCAATGACGCGACCAGGATCGCGCCGGCCTGGAACGCCGCCTCGCACTGCAAGACGCCGGGAAGAACCGGAAAACCGGGGTAATGGCCGGCGAACACGTCGAGTTTCGGATCAACGAATTTTCGAGCGTGGATCGTCCGGTCTGTCTGCTCCACCACTTCATCAAGCCATAAAAACGGCTCGCGATGCGGCAGGACTTGCTGAATCTCTTCCCGGTTCATTCTCAGAGTCCAAGGTCTCCCTCGAAGCGCGTTGGCGTCGGCAATAACCGCTCTCTCCTCGCGTCACCTCAGTGCTCGTGGCACTAGACCGTCGCTGCCGCCGGCGTCAGGTACTTATCCACCTCGTTGGCAACGATCACCCCGTAATTCATCGCCCCGAGCCAGCCCGACATGATTATTCCGACCGAGCCCGCGTGGAACAGGCCGGAAATCTGCTCCGGAAGCTGCTTGCTGACCTTCAGTCCTTCAAACTTCGTGCCAAACGAGGCTCCCTGAAGGTGCCGCGTGTAATGTTCGAAGGTCCGGGGCGTGGACGCTTCGACGTGGTCCACTTTCTCGCGGATTCCCGGCACGTAACGCTCCAGGCAGTCCAGCGTGGTTTGTTCGAGGTCCCGCTTCGATTCGGCGTATTCTTCCTCGGAGAGGGAGGCCCAATCGGAATAATTGGCGTTCGTGGACGACACAACGACAAACCGGTCGCTCCCCGGCCGCGTCCCGGGATAGTAAAACGAGAACGTGCGGCTGCTGACGTGCCGGCTGAGCATGGCGTCGATATCGAAGCCCCGATGCTCGGAGTGGAACAAAAGATCGCCGCAATAGTCGAACCCCACGCCCGGCTTGAGCGCCATGTAAACCTGGCAGCTACTGTTATTGAGCCGCACGGCCCGCGTCTCCTCGACAAAGCTCGGGTCGAGGTTTTCCTCACCGACGAGCTTGAGCACCGTCGTCTTGAGGTTGGCGTTCGAGACGATCGCCCGGCGCTGATGTGACGCCCGTTCACAACCACTCCGCAGGCCCGGCGGGCCGGGTCGACGTCGATTTTCTCGACCAGGCAGCGAATGCGGATGTCGACGCCGTTTTTCACCAGCTCGTCGCGGATCTGACCGATCAGCTTGTCGGTGCCGCCTTCGAACGTATAGACGCCTTTCTGCATGAAGTTCGAAAACACGATGCCATAGGTAATGGCCGGGTCTTCGAGGGTCGAGCCGTTCGCGTAGGTGATCGGCTCCATCAACAGCCGCACGACGTCGTCGCGACCGGGAAAGAACTCCTCGAACAGCATCCGCACGGTCTTCGACTGGTCGTCGTAGAAATTCATGTTGCGGGCCGCGTCGAAGAACCGCTGGACCGACTCGGGCGAAACCCCGAACCGCGTCGTCAACAGCCGCGTGAAGTCCGCCCGGTCGAACGTCGTTTGCAGCGAGAACTGCGGATTCTCGAACCGAATCCCCTTGAGCTGCACGATCGAGTCGGCGATCTCCTGCGTCCAGTATTTGCGGCAGCTCTTGATCATGCCGAGCGGAAAGCCGTGCAGCGAGATGTCGAAGATGTGGCCGCCGCGACGTTTGAACCAGGTCGCCATGCCGCCGAGCTGGTAATGGTGCTCCAAGAGCAGGACCGAGTGCCCCGCCCGCGCCAGCACGTTCGCCGAGGTCAGCCCCGCCAGACCGCTGCCGATGACGATCACGTCGTACTCGTCTCGGGCGTCGCGGAGAAAATCTTTGGACATGCTGCAACCGTTCGTGGTTCGTCAAACCAATCTTCTGTCTTTGCGCCGGGAATCATTTGAGCACATCCGCGATGGCCGAGCAGAGCGGCCCCATGTTTTGTTCCGTCATGCCGGCCACGTTGATCCGTCCAGAGCCGACCACATAGATCGAATGCTCGTCGCGCAAACGGCGGACCTGCTCCGGCGTCAGCCCGGAGAACGAAAACATGCCCCGCTGCCGCGTGATAAAGGTAAAGTCCCGGTTCACGCCCTTTTCGGCCAGCGTTCGCACGAAGAGGCTCCGCATGCCGTTGATCCGTTCGCGAATCTGGCGCACTTCCGCATCCCATTGGGTCCGCAGCTGCGGATCGGACAGGATCGTGGCCACGATCGCCGCACCGTGTGCCGGCGGGTTCGAGTAGTTCGCGCGAATGCACGTTTTCAGTTGGCTCAACACGGCCTCGGCGGCCTTGCCGTTCTTGCAGACGGCCGACAGGGCGCCGACCCGTTCGTTATACAGTCCGAAGTTCTTGGAGAAGGAACTCGCCACGAACAACTCCTGCCCCGTCCGCACGAGCGTCGTCAGTCCGGCGGCGTCTTCACGAATTCCCTCCGCCAGCCCCTGGTAGGCGAAGTCGACCAGGGTCAGCAATTGCTTGCGGGCGATGACCTCGGCAATCCGCGACCACTGCTCGGCCGTGGGGTCGATGCCGGTCGGATTATGGCAGCAGCCGTGCAACACGAGCACGTCGCCGGCGGGAATGTCCGCCAGCACCTGCAGCATCCGCTCCATCGCCAATCCGTTCGTCGCCGTATCGAAATAGGGATACGTCCGCACAGACAGGCCGGCGGCCTGGAAAATCGCCGGATGGTTGGGCCACGTCGGATCGCTGAGCCAGATGGTCGCCGTCGGGAAGATGCGTTTCACAAAATCGGCGGCCACGCGAAGGGCGGCCGTCCCTCCGGGTGTGTGGGCCGTCACCGTTCGCCCTTCCGCCACGACCGGGCTGCCGGGTCCGAAGACCAGTTCTTGCACCCACCGGGCATACTCGGCCGAGCCCTGGATGCTCATGTAGTCCTTGGACGTCTCGTTGGCGAGGATCCGCTCCTCGGCCGCTTTGACGCACCGCATGATGGGCGTCTTGCCGCTCGAGTCTTTATAGACCCCCACGCTCAGGTTGACCTTGCGCGGATTGGGATCGGCACGAAACGCGTCGTTGAGTCCCAGGATGGGATCTTGCGGAGCATTGGGAACTGCGTCAAAAGTCATGGCCGGTCCGCTTGTTGGGCTTCCTGAAATCGGCCATCGATTGTTGGAGCGGCTGGCGCCCGCGTCAAGTCCGACGAACGGCCGGCCCGATCCGCGCTTTGCCGAGGGCGCATTGCGACTTCGGTCCGAGCGTCAGACGGCAATCGCCTGTCGGCAAACGATTTCCGCTTGACCCCTCTTCCGCATCGCACTATAAGACCGCCCCGCGTCGGCGACGCAAGTTCGATTGGCGAATTGCCACTGTCGCCCCGTTTAATTTACCACGAGGTTTCAACCGGAGCTGCGAACCGAGTCACGTGCGGGTTGCTTCGCTTTTCGGGTGCCGTTGCGAAGTGGCCGTGAACTCCAGGGCGCCCTCAACGGTTTTAAGGAGATTGTTGACAATGGCTACGACGCGTAAAAGAACTGCCGGCAAGGGAAAGAAGTCCGTGAGCAAGAAGTCCAGCAAGTCGACCAAGTCCCGCACCGGCGCGAAGAAGTCGCACAAAGCGAAGAAGAGCGTCAAAAAGTCGAGCAGCCGGAGCAAGTAAGCCACCGCGGCTGAAATTCCGGTTTTTAAAGACTAAACAGGCCGAGCGTTGTTCGCTTGGCCTGTTTTTTATGCGCGCTGCACCTCCGCCGCAGTGCCGAAAGTCTCCAGCGAATTGGCGCTCGATTTGCCGACCCGTATCATGTGGGCACACTGAAGGAGGCACCATGAGCGTCGCGCCCTGCTCGAGCGACCGGCTTGGAAGCTGCTGCAAGGCCATTACGAGACGCTCCGCATCCGGCACTTGCGCGATCTGTTCGCCGCCGATCCGAAGCCAGGGGAAAAGCTGTGCCTCGAAGCCGTCGGCATCTTGCTCGACGACTCGAAGAATCGCCTCACTGGCGAGACGCTGCCGCTGCTGTTTCAGCTCGCCCGCGAGTCGGGCCTCGCCGAGCGGATCGAGGCCATGTTGCGGGGCGCGCCACCTTCGTCGAGGTGGCACTGGCGGCTCGTCCGCCAGTGTCGGACCAACGTCGAGCTTGCGATGCCACTGGCGGGCGAGCCGCCAGTGCCACGCAACCGCCTCTTGCTGATTCATCCTTCATTCCGCCGCAGGGCGGATTCAGAGCAACGCTTCCGCCTTCATCCTTCCAAAGGGGTTTCCTCATGCAACTCGGAATGATCGGTCTGGGCCGGATGGGGGCCAACATGGTCCGGCGGCTTATCAAAGCGGGCCACGAATGCGTTGTTTATGACGTAAACAAGTCGGCCGTCGCCGAACTCGTCAAAGAAGGGGCCGTCGGCGCGGCCTCGCTCGACGAGCTGGCAAAAAAGCTCAAGGCTCCGCGCCCCGTCTGGCTGATGGTTCCGGCCGGCTATGTCGACAGCACGCTCAAAGATCTCTCGGCCAAGCTCTCCGAGGGAGACATCGTGATCGACGGCGGCAACTCGTATTACATCGACGACATCCGCCGGGCCAAGGACCTCAAGGCCAAGGGACTGCATTACGTCGACGTCGGCACGAGCGGCGGCGTGTGGGGCCTGGAGCGCGGTTATTGCATGATGATTGGCGGCGAGGATGCCATCGTAGAGCGGCTCGATCCGATCTTTGCCACGCTCGCCCCGCCGATGGATTCCGCCCCGCGGACACCCGGGCGCGAAAAACAAAAGTCACCCGCGACCGCGGAGCACGGCTATCTGCACTGCGGACCAAACGGGGGCGGCCACTTCGTCAAAATGGTGCATAACGGCATCGAGTACGGCATCATGGCGGCCTATGCCGAGGGCCTGGCCATTCTGCAGCACGCCGACATCGGCAAGCATATGGAACAGGTCGACGCCGAAACGACGCCGCTCAGGAATCCCGAAGACTACCAATACGAATTCAACCTGGGCGACGTGGCCGAAGTCTGGCGGCGGGGCAGCGTGATCGCCTCCTGGCTGTTGGATCTGACGGCGATCTCACTGTTCGAGGATGGAAAGCTGGCCAAGTTCGCGGGCCGCGTCTCGGACTCCGGCGAAGGACGCTGGACGATCAAGGCGGCCATCGACGAGGCCGTCCCCGCCCCGGTCCTGACGACGGCCCTTTACGAACGCTTTTCCTCCCGCGGCGAAGCCGACTTTGCCGACCGGCTGCTTTCGGCCATGCGGTTCCAATTCGGCGGACATTTGGAAAAGTCATCGTAGGGCAAGTTGCCTGCACAACGGAAATCACCAACGAGCCGCCGGCTTCACGCCGGCGGTCTTCGAAATGTGATCGACGCTCCTTAAAGACCGCCGGCGTAAAGCCGGCGGCTCGTAAGGATCGCGCGAAGCGTCGCGGACGAAACGGGCGAGGATCGCGGTCGAACGACAACGTTGGCCGACACAAAGTCGGTTTGAAATATTATTCGGAGTATCAATCGCATGCCTGCTGCGCGTTCTGATGTGTTGGTGTTCTTCGGTGCCACCGGGGATCTGGCCTACAAGAAGATCTTCCCGGCACTCCAAGGCCTCGTGAAACGGGGCCGGCTCAACGTGCCGGTGATCGGCGTGGCCAAGTCGAATTGGACGCTGGATCAGCTTCGCGAACGGGCCCGCGACAGCCTGGAAAAGCATGGCGGCATCGACGAGGCCGCTTTCGACAAGCTGTCCAAGTTGCTCCGCTACGTCGACGGCGATTACGGCGACGCGGCCACGTTTAAGGAACTGCGGAAGCAGATGGGCGACGCCAAGGCGCCCAGCTTCTACCTGGCGATTCCGCCCGTCATGTTCGGCATCGTCGTCGAGCAATTGGGGAAATCGGGCTGTGCCGAAAATGGACGCGTGATCGTCGAAAAACCGTTCGGCCGCGACCTGGCTTCGGCTCTGGCCCTGAACAAGATTCTGCTGAGCAATTTCCCCGAATCATCGATCTTTCGCATCGACCACTACCTCGGCAAATCGCCCGTGCGGAACCTGCTCTATTTCCGTTTTGAAAACACGTTCCTGGAACCGATCTGGAACCGCAAATACGTCGAGAGCGTGCAAATCACCATGGCCGAGGACTTCGGCGTCGAGGGCCGCGGCGCGTTTTACGAGGAAGCCGGAGCCATCCGCGACGTTGTCGAAAACCATATGTTCCAGGTGCTGGCCAACCTGGCGATGGAACCGCCGGCCGGAACCGACAGCGAATCGACCCGCGACGAGAAGGTGAAGGTGCTGCGAGCGATCCCTGAATTGAGTCCGCACGACGTCGTCCGCGGGCAGTTCCGCGGCTACCGGAAGGAAAATGGAGTCGCCACCAACTCGCGGGTGGAGACGTTTGCCGCGGTCAAGCTCCGCATCAACTCCTGGCGGTGGGACGGCGTCCCGTTTTACATCCGCGCGGGAAAATGCCTCCCCGTCACGTGCACCGAGGTGCTGGTCGAGCTCCGCCGGCCGCCCGATATTTATTCGACCTCGCCGACCGTTCCCAACCATTTGCGTTTCCGGCTCAGCCCCGACATCACGCTGGCCTTGGGAACGATGGTGATGGACCCCGGCGAAGAGATGGTGGGACGGCCCATGGAGCTGTTGGCGACCCATCGCCCAGACGGCGACGAGATGGACGCCTACGAGCGGCTGCTCGACGACGCCATGCGGGGCGACCCGACCCTGTTTGCCCGCGAGGATTACGTCGAACAGGCCTGGCGGATCGTCGACCCGATCCTGGAAAAGTCGACGCCGGTCTACGAATACGAACCGGGCACCTGGGGCCCGGACGAGGTCGACCGGCTCATTTCACCGCCCGGCGGCTGGCATAACCCGGTGGTGAAAAAGGAAGGATGAAGGATGAAGGCGGAAGGATGAATCAGAAAAGGCGGCCGCAGGCCGCGGCTCTGGTTCCCCCTTCATCCTTCATCCTTCCGCCTTCATCCTTCCACCCTCACCTTGCCGCCTCCCGTAGCCCCCGGTAAAGTTAAAAGAGCGGGCCCCTTCACGTCGGTCTCTTCCGCACCCCATCAGGTGGCCACCATGCCTCAAGCCATTGTCGATCCGCAGGAACTTCGCCGTTTCGCGCTGATGTTGAAGAAATTCAACAACGAAATGGGCGAAAAGATGAGTGCGCTTGCCAACCAGCTCAACGACCTGACCAACTCGTGGCGGGACCAGGAACAGACCAAGTTCCGCGTCGAGTTCGAGCAGCATATGAAGATGATCGCCCGCTTCATCGAGGCGAACAATCAGCACATCCCGTATCTGCTCCGCAAAGCCGAGCGCATCGAAGAATACATGCAGCAGCGGTAAAGGCGCCGTCTCATGAGCCCTCGTGCGAATGTCCGGTCTCTCGATGCGATCCGGCAGTTCCGGCCGGCGGTGGTCCGTTTTGAGGACGACGTGATGGCCGCGCTCACCGGCCTGCGGACCGAGCTCAACCGGACGATGCAATGGCTCGACCACGATTGCCCCGCCCACTGGCAAAACCAGATCCGCCTGGGCTTCGACCACGTCAACGAAGCCCGGACGCAGCTCAGCCGCAAGCAAATGATGACCATCGGCGGCCGCCACCCCGACTGCATCGAAGAGAAAAAGGCCCTCGTGCGGTCGAAGCACCAGCTCGAAACGGCCCAGGAAAAGCTCAAGCTCTGTCGCCAGTGGAGCATCAAGGCGCACCGCGCCGCCGACGAATACCAGTCGCGGCTCGGCCGGGCCGAGCAGGCGGTCTTGCAGGGGATCCCGCGGATGATGGCCATCCTCGAGCGGATCGTGATCGCCCTGGAACAATACACCGCGACCGAACGCCCGTCGCGGTCCGACCCTCTCGTGTTCGATACCACGACCGCGTCGCCGGCCAAGCCGGAGGCGGCCGGCACCGACGAGCCGCCCCAAACCGCCGAACCGGCCGCCGCGAACCACGAGCCCGCAAAATCGGCGGCCGTGAAATCCCTGACCGATGATCTGACGGAGGTCCCGTGAAGGTAGCCCAGTTTTCGACGCCGGTGGCCAAGCTGCAGGGAGCGATTGACAACCTGCAGCGCGCCTGGCTCGAGGCGAGCCAGCATTGGGAGGACGCGACCAGCGATAATCTCCAGCGGGCCCATTTGGAGCCGATGCTGAAGGAGCTCAAGGAGATCATCGAGTCGACGGTGCCGCTCGCCGAAGGCATGACGCAGGCGTCGCGCGTGTGTGGGCCGCAGAGCCTGCAGCACGAGTATTGAGCGCGTGTCTTTCCGATCATTACTCGGCCGACCAATGGGCCGTCAGCGGGAAGGCCGTTCGCTGCAAGCGGACGGGTCCCTGACCGCATCTTTCCATGAATTGGTTTTCTGTTTTTCTTGGTGTCCCGCCGTGGCAGGGCACCAAGGAAAGGCAAAGATAAAGGCAAAGCACACAGGCGAGTGAATCGATCGATGCCCGATGCGTCCCCTGCCGACCCGCTCAAAAGCGAGCTGCGTGCCCTGCTCGGTGCGATCAGCGAGCGGGCCAAAGCCGAAGAAAAAGTCGCCAGCGAATTCGCCGATGACGGCTCGAGCCAGCGGAATCTCGCTGCCAAGCTCAAGTCGACGACGTCGAAGTTCGAGGCGGACAAGATCCGGGTCCAGGACGAATACGAGTCGGCCAAGAACGAGGCGCTGAGCCAGTTCCAGCGCGACGACGGCGCCATCCGCGCCGACTACGACGCGGCCCTGGTGGACATCGAACGCACGTATGGCACCGAGGTCGAGGCGGCCGAGAAAGAAAAAGCCGACGCGAGCTGGATGGTCACGTCGGTTCTCGACGACGCCTCCCACGAGAGCCCCCGCTTCCAGTTCGAGACGTTCAAAAAGCGGCTGACGACGACCCGCGACCGGCTCCGCGACCAGCGGAAGGAAGCGGACGCGACGGCCGAAGCGGCGGCCGAGCTGATGCAGAGTCGCCGGCAGGGCCACTCGACCTTCGAGCTTGATCCGATCGAAAATCCACAAGACGTGCAGGAGTGCGAAGAGCGGTTCGCCGCCGCGATTCGCACGATCCGTGAGGGGCAGGCCCTGCTTTCCCGCCAGAAGTTGTCGCGGCTCTTCGGCGGCATCTGGCCGGCGCTCCTCTTCTGTTTCGGCTTTGCGCTGGTCGCCGGCCCGCTGGTCTTTGTCGTCAAACCGGCCTGGCTCAAAGTGCCGGCCCTCTTGGACAAAAATACGTGGATGATGGCCTCGGGGGGCGCGGGGGCCGGCTTCATGATCATCGTGATGGCGATTCTCTACGGGGTCGCCCGCGCCAAAAGCGGCCACGTCTATCTCGACTTGCAGCAGGCCTATGCCGAGCTCAAAACCGTCCACAAGCGGTGGATGGAATGCGCGAAAGTGGAAATGCACGAGCGCAAGGAGCAATTCGAGCGGCACTACGCCGAAGTCGTGGCCCAGCGGGACCGGGCGATGGCCAACGTCGAGGGGAAAGCGGCCCAGCGAATCGGCGAGGCGGCCGCCCGCAAACAGCGCGAGCGGGCCGAGGCCGACAAGAAATATCCCGCCCTGCTCAAGGACATCGCCGATCGGCGCGACAGCCAACTGCATGCGCTCGACGACGACTTCCAGCAGAAGATGACCGCCCTCATGACGGGCAAAAAGCAGGCGACCGAGGGGGCCCAGCGCGAAGTGGCCGAGCGGACGTCAAAACGGAGTGCCGAAGAGAACGCGGCACGGACCGCGCTTGCCGAGAAGTGGCGGTCCGGCACTTCGAAGTTCTTCCACGCGGTCTCCGATTTCGAGAGCGCTTGCCAGCGCTCGGCGATCGACTGGTCGGCCATGCGGAACGGCAACTGGAAACTCCCCGAGCAGGTGCTGCGTCCCATTCGCATCGGCCATTACGACCTCGATTTTGCCAAGATCCCCAATGGCTTGCCTCGCGACAAACAGCTCACGCCGGAACCGGCGCGGGTGAAACTGCCTTTTGCCCTGCCGTTTCCCTCGCCTCACGGCTCGCTCCTGTTCGAGTGCCAGGGGGACGGGCGGCCCGCCGCGGTCGAGGCGATTCGCTCGATCATGCTGCGGCTGTTGACCTCGCTTCCCGGCGGAAAGCTCCGTTTCAGCGTCATCGACCCGGTCGGACTGGGGCAGGAATTCTCGGCCTTCATGCACCTGGCCGACTACGACGAACTGATCATCGGCACGAAGATCTGGACCGAACGAGCGCAGATCGAAAAGCGTCTGACCGACCTTTCCGAACACATGGAGAACGTATTTCAGGCCTACCTCCGCAACGAGTTCGACACCATCGAGGAATACAACGAGCAGGCGGGCGAAGTCGCCGAGCCGTATCAGTTCCTCATCGTGGCGAACTTCCCGGCGAATTTTTCCGATTCGGCGGCGCAGCGGCTGGTGAGCATCGCCTCGAGCGGGCCCCGCTGCGGCGTGTACACGATCATCAGCGTCGATACGAAGCAGCCGATGCCGCACAACTTCGAGATGGCCGACCTGGAATCGGTGGCGACGGTGCTCGACTGGCAGCAGGGGCGGTTTATTTCGCGCGATCCCGATCTGGCCCCGTATCCCGTGAAAATGGAGCCGCCGCCGCGGGCTGCCGACTTTACCGAGATCGTCAAGACGGCCGGCGTGCAATCGAAAGACGCCCGCCGGGTCGAAGTCGCCTTCGACCGCATCGCCCCCCGCAACGGCGAACTGTGGCGGCAGGACAGCCGCACCGGGCTCGACGTCCCCTTGGGCCGGGCCGGCGCCACCAAGCTGCAGCATTTAAAGCTGGGTCGCGGCACGTCGCAGCACGTGATGATCGCCGGAAAGACCGGCTCCGGAAAATCGTCGCTGTTGCATACGCTGATCTGCAACCTCGCCCTGCACTACAGCCCCGACGAGGTGCAGTTCTATCTCGTCGACTTCAAGAAAGGCGTCGAGTTCAAGACGTACGCCAGTCACGATCTGCCGCACGCGCAGATCATCGGCATCGAGAGCGACCGCGAGTTCGGCATCAGCGTGCTCGAGCGGCTCGACACGATCCTCAAGGAGCGGGGCGAAAAATTCCGCAGCGTCAACGCGCAGGACGTAAACAGCTACCGCCGGGCCCGCCCGAACGAGCGCATGCCGCGGTTGCTGCTGGTCGTCGACGAGTTCCAGGAGTTCTTCGTCGAGGACGATAACCTGGCGGCGGCCGCCAACCTGCTGCTCGACCGGCTCGTGCGGCAAGGCCGTGCCTTCGGCATCCACGTCCTGTTGGGTTCGCAGACATTGGGCGGTGCCTATTCACTGGCCCGCAGCACGCTGGGCCAGGTGGCGGTCCGCATCGCGCTCCAGTGCAGCGAGAGCGACGCGCACCTCATCCTGAGCGAAGAAAACGCCGCCGCCCGCCTGCTCACGCGGCCCGGCGAGGCGATCTACAACGACTCGAACGGTCTCACCGTGGGGAATCATCCGTTTCAGATCGCGTGGCTGCCTGACGATCGCCGCGACGATTACCTCGCGCAGGTGCAGGAGAAAACGCAGGAGACCGGATATTCCAAATTACATCCGGCCATCGTGTTTGAAGGGAACGTCGCGTCGGATCCGCAGAACAACGAGGACCTGGTCCGCACGATCGGAGAGTTTTCCACGAAGGCGGCCCGCACGAACGGACAGCCGCGGGATACGCTCTATGTGTGGCTGGGCGAGCCGGTGTCGATCCGCAAGCCGACCCCCATCGAGTTCAATCGGCGTCCCGGCGACAACCTGCTCATTGTCGGGCCGGACGCTCCGGCCTCGCAGGGGATTTTGAACGTCGCGTTCATCACGCTGGCTTCGCAGCAGAAAGTGGCCGATCCGGCCGCGCCGGCGGCTCAGTTTTACGTGCTCGACGGCGATGCGGTCGACGCGTCGAGCGCCAGCGATTGGAAACGGTTGGTCGAGCGGGCGCCTCACCGCACGGTCCGCGCCGGCCAGCGCGAGGCGGCCACCACCATCGCGGAGATCGCCGCCGAAGTCACCCGCCGCATGGAAGCACCGAGCGACGAGGATCACGAAATCTTCGTCATCATCTCCAACTACAGCCGCTTCCGCGACCTGCGGAACGAGCAGGACGATTTCGGATTTTCCAGCAGCGTGGACGAATCGAAGGGTGTGAGCGCCGGCAAGCAGTTGGCGGACATCTTCCGCGACGGCCCGGCCGTCGGCGTGCACGCGATCGCCTGGTGCGACACGTACAGCAACCTGAACCGCTGGATGACGCAGCAGACGCTCCGCGAATTCGAGCTGCGGCTCGCCTTCCAGATGAACTCGGCCGACTCGAGCAGCCTGATCGACTCGCCCGCCGCGTCGCGATTGGGCGGCCATCGCGCCCTGCTTTATCTCCGCGAGACGGGCAAGGCCGAAAAGCTGCGGCCGTACGCCGTGCCGTCACAAGACTGGCTGGAATGGGTGGCCGGGCAGCTCAACAACGGCAACGGCGAACTGCCACATCCCGGCACCCCAAGCGACTAGCTTGCCCGTGTCCGGCCTAGTGCATTCCGCCGTCGAGAGAAGTGTGACGCAGAGCCGATCAGCCGGGCACAGCGTACGACACTTCGATGATCCATTATTCGGCAAGCGTCAAGGGGGGGTCGGTCGGGCCCCCGATTTTTCTGTGGTCGACCCCCTTTTTTTACGCCGCAGAAAAACCAGAAAAATCGCGAAAATGCCGGGTTTTGTCCAAAAATTGTACAGACAATTTCGGAAGATTTCGGACTGGACACTTGGGTGAATGAGAAAAGCGGGGGCGGACTGTTCGGCGCGTTGCTAGCCGGCCTCTTTGTCCGCAGCGACAGGACTGTCGGCCGGCACGCGCCCCGCGTTTCGCAGGCAGGCGACGGCGATGCGAATTTGATCGTAGTCGACCGTTCCATCGAGCGCCTCGAAAATCGGCTTCAGCAGGGCCGAATCGGTCCTTTCAGCAGCGGACCGAATCCGCTCAAAGAGACGCGAATCGAGCCAGGGATGCGGATCGCGGAGCTTTTCCTGCTCGATGTAATCGACGAGGTATTCCAGCACGGTCGACGCCGCGCGCCCCGTGGCCTGCCGAACGTCGTCGAGCGATTTTCCCTTGGCAAATAGGGCGAACGCCTGGAGCCGCGTTTTGCTCGGCCGGCGTTCTTTCGAGGCGGTCTCAGCGCGGGCCGTTCGTTCGATCGCAGGATCCACCTCCGAGTCGGCGGTGATCCCAGTCCGGCGGCAGTAAGCGGCGATCTCGGCGAGCAGTTGGACCCCGTACTCCGCACATTTCTTTTCGCCGATACCGTGAATGGCGTGGAGCCGCTCGAGATTCGACGGACGCTGTCGCGCCAGATCGCGGAGCGTGGCATCGCCCATCACGATAAAGGGGGCCAGACCGCGCTGTGAGGCCTCCAGTCGCCTCCAGGCTCGCAACACGTCGAACAACTCGCGATCGACGCCGTCCCACGAGTCGCGGGCGGCTTTCGATTCCTTCCGCGGACGCTGGGCGGGCTTCAACAGGCGTGGCGTCACCTCGCCCTTGAGCACGCGGCGGCCGGCGGGCGTGATTTTGAGGAGGTTGTACTCCCCCTCCTTCTCTAGAAAACCCTGGCCGACCAATTGTTCGATCCAATTGCGGATGCTCTTGCGGTCGTGCTCGGCCAGGATGCCCCACGTGCTGAGCTTGTCGTGCCCGTTGTCGAGAATCCGCTGTTCGCGGGAGCCTGCCAGGACCTGGGCCGTGTAATCCCCCCCGAAACCCTCCCGCAGCCGAAAGACGCAGGAGAGAATCTTCTGCGACACGATGAGCGCGTCGTCGACAAGGTCCAACTCCGCCAGGCAAACGTCACAGGCACCGCAGTTTTCGCTTTTGAGCTCCTGCCCAAAGTAGGCCAGGATGGCCCGGTGCCGGCACGTCACGCCGGTGCAGTAGCGGTCGATTCCCTTCAGCACCGCGAGCGCGGCCTCGAACGCCTGGGCCGGCAGGTCCTCCTGCAGCCGGCGCCACGTGCGGAAATCGATGGGCGAATGAAACAGGCAGCACTCCGCCTCCAGGCCGTCTCGCCCGGCCCGGCCGCTTTCCTGCTGATAATTCTCGAGCGACTTGGGAGCGGCGGCGTGGATCACGTACCGCACATCGGACTTGTCGATCCCCATTCCAAAGGCCACGGTGGCCACGATGATATTCACGCGGTCGTTGATGAAGGCGTCCTGGTTCGCCTTGCGGGCTTCGTCGCTCATGCCGGCGTGGTAGGGCAGGGCTTCGTAGCCGGCGGCCACGAGATCGGCGCACATACTGTCGACGTCGAGGCGGCGAATGCAGTAAATGATGCCGGAATCGTTGCGGTGACGGTCGATCACTTCTCGCACCTGGCGGAGCAATTCCGTCCGCCGCTGCACACGGTAGACGAGATTCGGCCGATCGAACGAGCCGACCAGGATTTCCGGATCCTTGAGATGGAGCTCATTTGCGATATCGCCGCGCACGCGGGTGGTGGCGGTTGCCGTATAGGCGTGGATGGCGACGTTGGGGAATTTTTCCTTGAGGAGCCGCAACATCCGGTATTCTGGGCGGAAATCATGTCCCCATTCGCTAATGCAGTGGGCTTCGTCGATCGCGAAGAAGGAGAGGGGAATTTCCTGGAGAAATTCGAGCGTCCGCTCCATCATCAGGCGTTCGGGCGAGAGGTACAGCAGCTTCAGCCGCCCGGCCCGGATGTCGGCGGCGACGCCCCTTTTTTCTTCGTAGGAAAGCGAGCTATTCACGCAGGCGGCCGGCACGCCGCAATCGGCCAAAGCATCAACCTGGTCCTTCATCAGCGAGATCAGCGGAGAGACGACGACCGCCAGCCCGGGCAGCTGCAAGGCGGGAGCCTGGAAACAGAGCGACTTGCCACCCCCTGTCGGCAAAATGACGACGGAATCGCGGCCGTCGGTGACCGCGCGCATGGCTTCGGCCTGGAGCGGCCGGAATTCGCCGTAGCCCCAGAATTCACGAAGAATGCGGCGGAGTTCTTCCACGCTCACTTCCTCTGCAGAGGACGGCAAAATCCGGCCGATGGACGCACCCCTAGATATAGCCCCCGCGCGAACAATCCTCAACGGCCGCTTACCGCGACGCGGCTCTCTTCGTAGAAGACCGCCAGCCAGACCGTCGGCTCGTCGGGAGTCGTCCAGTCCACCCGGTGCTTCCTGTGAGCCGGAAGATTGACGGAGTCCCCCGGCTGGAGCTCGATCACATCGTCCTCCATTCGCAGTCGGGCCGCTCCGCGCAGCAGCACCACCCACTCGTTCTCTGGCTGGTCGTACCAGAAGTCGGGCGGCGATGCGTGGCCGCGCGAGACGATCCGTTCAATCCGAACCATTTTCGCTTGCAGCAGCGTTTCGATAAGCTCGTCGGGAATCTCGTTTGGCAAGTCGGCGAAGAGGTTCGTGATCGGCGGCATCCGGAGATCCTGGTAAACTTGCGTCAAAGAAACGCCCGTCATGCAAGAAGAAGCCAGCTATATTTGCACTTCGTGCGGCGAAGAAGTCGTCGTGCCGGTCGATTTGTCGGGGGGGATGAGCCAAGAATACGCCGAGGACTGCCCTGTCTGTTGTCATCCGAACCTCATTCATGTCGAAGTGGATGAGGGCGGCGAGGTTCGGGCCTGGGCCGAGAGGGAATCCGACTGACGGCAAGTGCCTGATGAACGGCGAAAAGCCCGACGACGAGAAAAGGCCAACTGAACCAGGGCCACAGGCTGAGCCAGCGAGGTAACTTGTCGGCGGCCTCGATCTCGAGGTTGGTTTGAGCGGTTCCCTGTGGTCCGTCGACGTCGATTTCGACGTTCCATTAGCCCCCCCGCGGCAACTCAAAGTTCGCGGACTGAAACAGCTTGTTCGCTGCGTTTCCGCGGGTCGCTTGATATTGTCGCACGTCGGACGGCTGCGCGGGCGCAAGCGCACGGCGACTTTCAAGTCGGGCAACACCTCGCCCGTAGCGGCATCTGCGACGATGACGCTGACATCGACGGGTCCGGCCCGAAACGGGTTGGGAGAGGTCAACACGCTGATGCGATAGGGGCTCTTCACTTCCGAAAGCCGCAAAGTACCGCCATCGGCGAACGCGGCTAGCGGCAATCCACCCAGGATGATCGCTGTTGCGAGGACAAGGTCGCCGACAGGCCCCCGCATGGGGCCGGTCTTCGCGGGGATCGCATTTGACATAGTCAGACGCTCCCCGGCAGTGTGCCGCGCATTTGCATCGGTTGGAAAACGATCCAGACGGCCGCGGTAAACAACAGGATGATCAAGAAGACCCCACGGTGCAAAGGCCGCGAGGGCTCGCGATAAGCGGGCGGATTGGCCGAGTGCGATCCGATATCCCGCGTAAAGTGACATCAAAAGACCGGCGTCCAGAAAAAGAATCTGCAGCTTAAGCAGCCAGTCACCGACGGGCCGGCAGCAGGCGCATTGGTAGCGCGGTTCGCCCAGGAATTTCCAACCGAGATCTTGAAGGACACGCTGGCTTGCCGGCAAGGCGGTTTCCCAACTCGTCAGAAAGTGGAAACTGTAATGGGACAGCCACATTGCGAACCCGAGTGGAACGAGCCCGTAAGAAAACCGCGTTGCCACTCCGATCGGGCTTCCCGCGATCCCTCCCCAGCGTCGGCTTAGAGCCGCCGTCAGGCCGACCACAGTTGCCGGCACGACGATCAAGGACAGCATGGCGAACAGGCTCGACATCATCCATGGAGGCACGCCGCCCATTCTCAACCGGACCCGTTCTTCCCATTCCAGCACCGGTCCGACCATCCCCGCGGCGTTCGACAACGAGCCGAAGACCAGAACGACGACGAGTGCCGCCAGATCCGTCCGGCGCGAGAACCGGCCGATTCCCGAACGGAACGAATCCCGCCACAACTCCCTTCCGGGAACGCCTGCAAGGATGCCGACATTTGCATGGGGGCAGGCATGGACGCAATCGAGACAAAACGTGCAGTCCATATTGCTCGACTTGTGCGGTTGAAAGAGTCGCGATTGGCAGCCGGGAGCCACCAGGCTCCCTCGAATGCACTCATGCGTTGTGCAGGAGGCGCAGACGTTTGGCGAGCGGACTTGAACCTCCAGCGGCGAAACAAGCGATTGCACGAAATTAAATTGACCGATGGGACAGACGTATTTGCAGAAGGTGCCGGCGGGAAACAGACCGTCGACGGCAAAGGCCGTGACGAAGTAGCCGAGGGCGATCCAGGCCGTCCACCGCGGGCTGTTCCACAGCGCAAACGTCTCGTAGGCCCAGAGAAAGATCACCACAAGTCCAACCGCCAACCATTTCGTACGCAGCGGCCGCGGCCAAATGCGTCCAAGCCCCAGCCAGCGCCGGCCAGTCGACGTGGTACGGTGAAAGGACAAGCCATGCAAAAAACATTGCCCGCCACGAGCAGTGCCAGGATGAGCAATCCGCGCCAGTGAATCCAAGGCAACACGCCGGCCAGGTTGACCGCGGCAATTTGTGGCCCACGCAGGCCGTCGATAATCAGGATTGCCGCTACGACGGCGAGCGGCAATTGCAAAGCCAGGCGGGCATGCCGCCACCGCAGAAAACGGCTCAGCAACGGTGTCTTCAGGAGGTCGAACCGTGCTGAGGCCGGGCGCTCTTGCAGCACGGGAAGTTGTCGAGCCGAGCGATCAAAACGCAAATCTTGTGATTTGGGCGCGCGACGGCTGACAGTTCGAGTCGGATACAAAAGCCGCACGCCGATGGCGAACAGTGGCACGAGAAAGGCCACCGAGCCTGGGACCCACATGATGACACCTGCGGCCGCCTGATCACCCAGCGGCGACAGGCCGGGCAGTGGCGGGATCTCGACGTAATAGCGATAGAGTGGCCGATTCGCGAAGGTCAGCAGAGCCGCTAAGAGCGTGTTCTGCACATCGGCAATGAGCAGATAAGGGATCAAGAGCCAGTCGGACCAGCCTGGTCGACTCGGCCTGGGCCGGATCACCGGAAACCAGAACAATAGGGCCGTCGCTAAAAATGATGCGTGTTCCGCATAATGACAGACATCCGAGCGAAGGGCCCAATCGTAGATGACCGGCGCGTGCCACAGCCAAATCGTGCCGACGAAGAGAGGCAGCGCGACGAGCGGATGGGTCAAACGGCCGAAGAATCGTTGCAAGCTTCGGGCCCGCAGTAGCGGCGCGATCCAATACCGTCGCACGGATTCCGGCAACCCGCGGAGAAACACCAGGTTCGGAGCGCCAAGCCAGATCAGCGGAGGCGCGACCATCAGCAGCAGCATGTGCTGCACCATGTGAATCGACAGGGCCATCGACGAAAAGAGTTCGATCGGCGAACCCAGCGCAAGGAACACCGCCGTCAATCCGCCCAAAAATGCCGCCAGGTGTCCGCCGTTCCAGCGGCCGGGAGCGCGGCGACAAAGCTCGCGCCAACCACGGAAGTAGATTGCGGCGCTCACGGCCAGCGATAACACGAGCAGCGGATTGAAAGGCCAAGACCGCAGAAACGCGTCAAACGCGGGGTTCATGGCTGCTTGTTTCTGCCGGCCGGGTTGGCCGCCGGCTGGCCGCCGGCTGACCCGGCGGGCGCAGGTTGGTCAAAAACGCGACAAGCGCCGTCATTTGGAGGGCCGAGATTTGCTTGCCGTAGGCGGGCATCTCGCCGCCCCCCGGCGCTCCCTTGGCCCCGGGCGTGCCGTTGCTGACCTGGTCGATGAGCTGGTCGGGTGTCAGACGAGTGCCGACGGTTGACAGGTCAGGACCCCGGCGTCCCCCGACGCCGTCGATGGCGTGGCAGTTGCGACAATTCTTGTTTTGAAACACGACCGCGCCTTGCAAAGCCAAGGGCGTGCTGTTTTTGACGATTGCGACAGGGATCGGCTCCCCGCTCCAGGCGGTCATCACGGGTGACCACGGGGCCGAGTTTCCCTCGTAAGTCAGAATGCCGAGCACGGTGTAAATCACAACGACCGAAAGCACGGCCACCGGCCGGCGACTCGGGGCCCGCTCTCCCCGATTGCTCACGAACGGAACGAGGAATAATGCCAAAACGAGCAGCACTGGAAAGACGAGCATCACCAATGTTTCGAGGGCGGGCGGACTGAGCGAGAGCAGGGCGAAGAGCCAGAGAAAGGGCCATTCGGGCCGTGGATTCGCTCCGGGAAGGGTCGGATCGGGGGGACCCGTCGGACCTTTGGGTCCCAAGACGGCTGCCAAAGCAACCACGGCGATCACGGCCACGGCCGATGCGAAGATGTCCTTGAGTGCGGCATCCCCGAGAAACGGGACGCCGTTCTTCTTTAATGTCTCTTCGTACTCGGCGTCATAAGTCCGCGGGTCGACGATGGCGCCGGGCGGCGGCGGCTCGCTGACTCCCCACTTTAAAATGAGCCACAGATGGACCACGAGCGCCCCAATCAGCAGACCGGGAATGACGAACACGTGCAGCGCGAAAAATCGGCTGAGCGAATCACCTCCGATGACGGGGCCGCCCAGCAGGAGCCGCACCATCCACGGTCCGGCACCGGGAACCCGTCCGGCCATCGATGAGCCGACAGCCAGCCCCCAATACGCATCGGGATCCCACCGCAGGACCTGACCCGTGAAGAACATGCCGAGCGTGCACAGCAGCAGACACACGCCCAGGACCCAGGTCATCTCGCGCGGATATTTATAAGCGCCTTGCAGAAACACCTGCGTCATGTGGGCCAGCACCAGCACGACCATTCCCGAGCCCGCGTAATAATGCAGTGCCCGCAAAAACCAGCCGAGAGGTTCCGATTTCGTTCAGGTAAACCAGGCTGTCGTACGCTTTGTCCGCCGATGGCACATAAACCAAAGCGAGGCCGATCCCCGTCAGAGATCTGTATGCCGAGCAGCGTCATCGAAGCGCTGCCGAAGACGTACCACCAGCCCATCGGTCCGTCGACCGATCGGGGGATCGGATGGCGAAGGATCGGCATCAGGCTCTCGCGAAGCGCGAGCCGTCGATCGATCCATTCGGCACGCCGGCGCCGAACAAGGGCATTTCGGTTTCCTTAACAGGTTGGCGGCCGATCAGGCCGGTTCCTCCAAGCGTGTCGTGCAGGGTCGGATAGTGCGGCGCCTGAATCTCCAGCTTCGCCTTGCGGACGCGCCACGGGCATCGAAATAGTCCGCGCGGCGGCGGACCGGAGGCCCGGCTGCCGTCGGAGTAATAAACGCCGCCATGGCACGGACACATGAAGAGGGCCGACTCCGGAAACCAGCTCACCGGGCAACCGAGGTGCGCGCAGTTCACGCCCAAAACGAGGAACCGTGCTTTTCCGTTCGCGTCCTTTCCCTCATTCCGCACATAGACGGCCGCGTGAGCCACGATGCCGTCCCAAGGCTGACGGATCGGATTGTCGAATGTCATGCGGCGCGTTTCGTTTTCGGGAAAATCACTCACTGTTCCCAAGTCGATCCACTGCACCCGGCGTCTTTCGGGTCCGCAGGACATACGCGAGGACAGGAGCGCCGACGAGCGCAGCCGCCACGGTCGCCAACCCCGCCGTGACCCAGCGAAAGAAAGGACGCCGTGGTGGAACCGGCGTCACCGTTTGAGGCTCATGCGACTCGCGTGTTTCCATGCCAGCAACTCTCCAATTCAATTCGCCCGACGCGTGGTTGCCGCGAGGCTCGAGATGGGAACCCGGCCGACGGGACGGTCGCGTCGGGCCGTGGCAGGCTCCGCCTTGCCGAGGTGTCGAACGTAAGCAACGAGATCGTCGATTTCTGCCGAGGTCAATGGACGATAGTTGTCATCCCGCCCTTCTTTCTGGGCGTAGGTTGGCATTCCGAGATCGGGGCGCCCCGTGATAATCAGGCGGCGGAGAGCCTGATCGCTGAGCAGCGCCAGAAACGCCGGATCAGCGATTGGGCCGCGCGCTGTCCCCCTCGCCCTTTGAGCCATGGCAACCGGCACACGCCCGAGCGAAAGCTTGCCGCTCCCTGTTGAAGCGCATCGTTCGAGTGGTCACGTTTTCGGTCGGCCAGGTAGCGGGGGCAGATGATCCTCCTTTGGCCGCCGGGCAGCCAGTGAGATCTGAGTTCCCTCGTCAAGATCGCGACTTGCCGCGAGTTGAGCGTGCCCCCTTTTGTCTGCGAGAAAGCCGGCATCAATGTGCCGGGACGCCCTCGCGAATCACGTCCCGATCACGTCGGACGGGACGATCGAAAGAAACAGAGGATCATTGAGCGGCGGAGCCGGCCCAGTTGTCCGTCCGGTCCATGACAGCCCGAACAGTTTGTGGCGTACAGATTCGCAAAACTGTCGGCGTCCGCCGCGACCGTTTGGACCTCCTGCGGATTGGGCTCGCCGGGGAAGTCGCATCCGACGATCACGAGCAGCAAGCAATAGCAGCGGTCCACCGACGCACGGCCCGTCTGCCGATGCTGTTGATCGTTTGGCTAGAACGAGTTCGCACTTAGGTGTTCCCGCCAGCCGGTGGTACGAGGATCTGTTCAGAACGCACGATCATGATGGCCGCAACAACTCCGAAAACGAACTGCGACACCACAAACCAGGGCCAGTTGACGCGTTCTTGCAGCAGTGGGTTGACGACCCCCATCAGGCTGAAGCTGGCTGCCGTCCAAAGCAGCGGCATGAGCACGCCGCCCCAGACAAATGGGCCGGGAATCGGTGGCAGTTTGGGAAGCAGAATTCCATACAGCAGCCCCAGGCATCGAGCGACAGGACGACGTGAATCACAATTGCCGTGACAAGCCAGTCGGCATTGAATTGCATGAGCTCGTCGACGGTCAAACGGCCCATGCCGTGGCGCACCATGCCGGCGAGCAAGTTGGCCGGATACCAGATCCCGTGACCCGTTGCCAGGCTCCACAAGAGGGCCGGGATCGGCATCAAGCAGGCCGCCGAACACCCCGCCGACAACGCCCGCCACGGCGGCGGGAACGCGGCCCAGCAGGTCGATGACAACCAATGCGGCCACGACTCCGAAAATGAATTGCGACGCGATAAACCAAGGCCAATCGACGCCGTTGTTGAGGGCCGGATTGACGACCGCCATCGAAATGTAGGTCGCCGCGGTCCAAAACACGGGCATCAGTACTCCGCCCCAAGCGAGTGGCTTTGCGAATTTCCGGCAGCGTCGGCATCAGGACGCCGTAGAGCAAGCCCGAGCCCCGCCGACATCGTGATGTGGACCAGAACGCCGACGACGAATAGCGTCAAATGGAACTGGCTCAGATCCGCACTGCTCATGCGGCCGACTCCCGGCATCACCATGCCAGCCAGCAGATTGAGCGGATACCAGATCCCGTGTCCACTCAGCAGCGAATAGCACAGCGCGGGCAACGGCATCACGAGTCCGCCGAGCAAGCCCCCCTTCACACCGGCCGAAATCGGATGCACTTTTTCAGGCAGCCGCATCCGATAACCCGGCATTCCCAGTTCGAGCCGCTCCACGGCTCCGGGTTGGGCGGTGATCGGCTGGGCCTGAGCCGTTACGGCTTCCGCGCACATGTCCGCGACCCGGCAAGAGCGACGCCGACCCACACGCCCACTCCCGAGGCGAGGATCACTGCGCCGACAATGCTGAGCGTCGGCCCGATCGCAAGCCCTGCCAACAGGAGCGTCGTTCCCAACCCGACCACGAGCGGCGCGACCGTCGGTCGCGGCATCTCGACGGAATTCTCCGTCGGATGGCTGTCGCTGGTCAGCGAATGGGGTTCTGTTGGTCACGACGATCGTTCTCGCGAGTTAACGCCCGAACAAATAGACGACGGTAAAGACCACGACCCAAACCGCGTCGACGAAATGCCAATACCACGAGACGAGTTGCACGCCGACCCGGTTCGCCGGATTCACCCGGCGGCCGATCGCCAAGGCCAGCACGACCAGCATCGCGATCACTCCGACGGTCACGTGCAACCCGTGAAACCCGACGAGGGTGTAATAAGTCGTGCCGAATAGATTCCGACCGATCGTCAAACCGTGCACTTGAATCAGTTCACGCCATTCGATGATCGTGCCGAGCAAGAAAGGCGACGCCGAGCGCGATGGTGCCAGCCCACAGCAAACAAAACGTGCGCTGACGTCCTCGTTCGAGCGCCCGTTCGGCCAGATGCATCGACCAGGCTGCTCGAGAGCAGGCAGATCGTCGTGCCGATGACGAGCGGCAGCGACAAGGCTTCGGCCGGCGTGGGGCCGACGCGATCTTGATGCAGAAAGCACAAATAGACGGCGATCAGCGTCGTGAAAAAGGCCACTTCCGAAAACAGAAAGGCGAGCATCCCCCACTGCGCGCGTGTTAGTGCGGCGCGCTCGGCGATGGCCGCACGGGAAATGGCTGTCGCGTGGCAGACGCGGTCATTCGTATTTCCAGTCCGGATCGTCCGGATGTTTCAAGTCCCAGAGCGGCCTTCGGCTCCGCACGGTGGGGACCGTCGCGAAGTTGTACGAAGGCGGAGGCGACGTCGTTGCTCCATTCCAGCGTCCACGCGTCCCACGGATCGTCGCCCGCCGGCTTGCCCCTTCGAGTAGGACCAGAAGACGTTGTAGACGAAGATCGCATAGCTCGGGACCTGGATCAGCGCACCGAGAGTGGTCAATTGATTCAGAAACTCCCAGCCGCGGCTCACCTCGTAGGTGTAGATTCGCCGCGGCATGCCGAGGAAGCCAGAGATGTGCATCGGCCCGAAGGTGACGAGAAAGCCGATATACAACAGCCAAAACTGCCAGCGGGCCAGCCGCTCGGAGAGCATTCGTCCCGTCACTTTCGGATACCAATAGTGAATGCCGGCAAACGTGCCGAACAGCGTGCCGCCGATCAGCACCCAATGAAAATGGCCGACGACGAAATAGCTGTCCGAGAGCTGAAAATCAAACGGGCGTGGCGGCGAGCATGATCCCCGTCAAACCGCCGATCAGAAACATCGAGAGAAATCCGCAGGCAAACAGCATCGGCGAGGCGAGCCGAATCCGGCCGCCGTACATCGTCGCCAACCAGTTGAAAAATTTAATGCCCGTCGGAATCGAGACGAGCAGACTGGCCAGAGCGAAGTACAGGTCCTGCGTACGGCTCATGCCGACACAAAACATGTGATGGGCCCAGACGCCCAGGCTGATGAAGGCGATCGCCATGGTGGCGGCCGCCATGAACTCGTAGCCGAACAGAACCTTGCGAGAGAAGACCGGAATCACTTCGGTGATCATGCCGAAAACCGGCAGAATCAGGATGTAGACCTCCGGATGGCCGAAAAACCAGAAGAGGTGCTGCCACAGCAGGGCCGATCCCCCGTTCTGCGTGTCGAAAAAGTGCGGCCCCCAAGTTGCCGGTCAAAGAGCACCATCACCAGGGCTGCCGTCAGCGGCGGAATCGCAATCAGAATTTGCACCGACGTCCACAGCATGGTCCAGACGAAGAACGGGATCTTGCTCATCGTCATCCCCGGCGCACGCATGCCGAGAATGGTCGCCACGAAATTGACCGCGGCGGAGATTGTCCCGATCCCGCTGACGATGAGTCCGATCGCCCAAAAGTCGGTTCCCGGCCCGCGGGCGAAAGCCGGTTCCGTCAACGGCGCGTAGGCGAACCAGCCGATCGAGGGGGCTCCGCCGACGATAAAACTCATGTACGTCAGCAAGCCCCCGAAGAGCGTGACCCAGAATCCCAGCGCGTTGAGCCGCGGAAAAGCCATGTCGCGGGCGCCGATCATCAGGGGGACGAGATAGTTTCCGATGCCGATCAGGATGGGCATGCCCATGAAAAAGACCATCGTGGTCCCGTGCATGGTGAACAGCTGGTTGAAGGTGTCGGGGCCTATGAAATTGTTGTGGGCGTAGAGGAGCTGCCATCGCATGAGGATGGCCTCGCATCCACCGATGACGAGGTAAACGATGGCCATCCCGATGTACATCAGGCCGATCTTCTTGTGGTCGACTGTCGTCACCCAGTCGTGCAACAGGGCCGTCCAGCCGAGCCTGGCTTGCGGCCGGCTTTCGTCCGAGTACGGAAGTGTTTGCGGATCCGCGAGTGCCATTTAACGCAACGTTGTTAGGTAGTTGAGGATTTCTTTCCGACGCGATTCGCTCAAGCTGAAGGCCGGCATCAAACAGCCGGATTTGAATTGCTGTGGATTCGCAATCCAGTGGTTCAAGTTTTCCACGTTATTGGGAATGAGACCGGCTGCTAGTGTCTGACGACTCATGAGGTGCGTCAAATCGGGGGCGTACGTCCCGGCAGCCGGCGTACCGCGGACGCGATGACAATTGACGCACGATTCGGTCAGGAATGTCGCTCTGCCGACGCGGGCGCTCGGCTCATCGCGTGCGGGTGCTTTTTGTTGCGTGAGCCAACGCTCAAAGTCCTCGGGTGGATCGACGATCACACGCAACAGCATCCCCGCGTGCTGGGTGCCGCAGTATTCGGCACACTGCCCGTAAAAGGTTCCCACCTCGTGGGTCTGAAACCACATGCGATTGGACCGGCTGGGAATGAGGTCCGTCTTGCCAGCCAGACGCGGCACCCAAAAGCTGTGACAGACGTCGGCCGATTGAAGGTCGAGAAAAACGCGCCGGGGAGCGCCGCTCTGGCCGGCCGGCACGTGCAGTTCGTTCGCCGTGATGAAGCCGAGCGGCTGACCGTTGTAACTGTCGTAACGGTACTCCCACCACCATTGGCGACCGACGACCGTCACGAACAGCGCATCGTCACCCGGTTTTGAGGGGGGCGGGTCGAGGTCGACCTCCCACAGCGTGCGCGCCAATACGAGAACCAGAATGCATACAATCAACGTCGGAGCGACGGTCCAGGCGATTTCGATCGGCGTGCCGCCGTAGACTTGCGGCGGTTCGCTTGTCGGTGCGCTGGCTGAAACGCGGAAACGCAGCAAGTTGTACACGAGAATCCCCTCGACGACCACGAAGATCAAAGCCGAGATCGCGAAGAGCAGGATCGAAAGCGTGCGGATCGCGTGGGAAGGGGGAGCGGCCGGCTCGAAGATCGACAGGTTGTCGACCTGAGATCGGGCAAGGCCCAACAGCTCCCAGCCTCGCATTTCACTGTCCGTTCGTAAACAGGGGGACTACGACGACCGCGATAAAGTCCTGTAGAAAGTGCATGACGATCGGAGCGATAAGACTTCCCGTGCGCAAGTAAATACCCGCAAACACCAATCCAAGCAACGCTACGGCCGCCACCCCCACCTCACCCTCGTATCCGTGTCCCATGGCGAAGACAATCGTCGAGAGAAGAATGGCGACAGACGGGCTCCTGCTGATGGCCGTAAAACGCAGGAGAAGATAGCCGCGAAAAATGGTCTCTTCCGTCACGGCGACCACCGCCACCAGAAAAATGGCCAACGGGGCCTGCCACAAGCTTTTGACCGCAAGGGCTGCCTTCAAGGGTGAATGCGGATGGGAAAATCCTAACCTGTTGAGCTGCGAGGCGCAAAAGCCGACACCCAGAAACACCAGGGGATAGAGCAGAACACCAAGTCCTGCCTGTTGCAGCCAGCCCTTTGACGTCCAGCCAATCGCGGGAAGCGGCTCTCGATTACGCCAAAGAAAAAAAAGGACGAGGCTTGCCAGTGCGAGGTCGCGCAAGATGACCGACACTGCCGTCACGACGAATCCCTGCGCCCTTTTCCAACCGCGAAGAGGGAGAGAATCATCGAGGGGACGATCAAAAACAGAAACGCGCTCACTTCAGTGCACTGCGCCCTCCGCGATAGCTCAGGGCGGAAGTCGGATTGGACGATCAGATCCTCTCCGTTGTCGCTCACCTGATTGCCTTTCGCTTGGCTTCCTCGAAGCGGACGGGCCCTCAATGATCGGCGATGATACGCATCGGCACCGAAGTCTGCCACGACCTCCCGATGGATTCCGCTTGCGACGGCACGGATTTTGCCTGAATTTTCTTGCGGATCAATTGACGAGACGGAAAAATGCCGCCACAAAGGGCGATCTTCATCCCGGGGCACGGAGTACCCGAATCGGTGCGAGCCGTGCGGTTTGTCGCAGATCCGCCCCTCGCCGACGACGTGGGGCAGTCCCCAGAGTTGGAGCGGCCGGCCTGCTCATTCTTGGAAGTCTGGGGCGGCAATTATTACGGCGATCTTGAAGGGCCGATGCTAGCCAGCCGCTCCGTGGACCGTGAGACAGAGTTTGTCTTCGCGGAGAACGAATGGCCCGTCATTCCGGCGGAGCGGTCGCTCGTGGTGATCATTCGCGATCCGCCGGCACGTTGGGCCGTCGACGTTGACAGCGAGTTTCGCAACGGTGAAGGTCGGATCGTCAAGCGGCACGTCCGCATCGACAATTTCGGGACGGCCCGCGAATTCCCTGCTGAACGCCCTGCAAGCCAGCCGGCATCCGCTCTTACGAGCCGCGCAGCGTGACCGAAATATCCTGCTGCTGATCGTTGCGGAGGATTTTCAGCTTGACGGTGTCGCCGACCTTGTAATGCTGCAACTCGGCATTCAGGTCCTTTGCCGTGTTAATCGGCTTGCCGTCAATCGACAAAATGACGTCGCCCAAGTGAATCTGTCCGTCCTCTGCGCGACGTGTCCCCTGCATTTGTGCCGCTGCCGCGGCCGAGTCGGGCAAAACTTTCAGGATGAGCACGCCTTTTTCGACGCCCATTTGATGGGCCAATTGATCTTCGGCAACTTGGACACCGAGTCGCGGCCGGACCACTTTGCCGTGACGAATCAGCTCCGGTGCGTACTGATTAATTTCGTCGACCGGGATCGCGAAACCGATCCCGGCGAATGCGCCGGACGGGCTCACAATGGCCGTGTTCATCCCGATTAGCCGTCCGGCGCTATCCAGCAGTGGGCCTCCTGAATTTCCCGGATTGATCGGCGCACTGGTCTGAATCACTCCATGGATCTGTTTGCCGTTTGCCGTTTCGATTTCACGTCCCAGCGCGCTGACGATCCCGGTCGTCATTGTCAGGTCGAGGCCGAACGGGTCGCCGAGCGCGTAGACAACCTGGCCGACCTTCAGGTCGTGCGACGTGCCAATCATGATGGGATGCAATTTCGATTGAGGCGCTTTGATCCACAAGACCGCGATGTCTTGATCCGGGTCGGCCGAGATCGACTGTGCCTCATATGTTGTGTGGTCGGCGAGTGTGACCTGAGCGCCATCCGCACCGTCCACGACGTGGTAGTTTGTCACGATGTGCCCGTCCGTATCCCACACAAACCCGGAGCCGACTCCTTTGGGCACTTGCTGTTCGTTCAGGCCATAAAAACCGGGCTCTTGTGACATGCTTGTCACTTGGGCAACGGAAGGTGATACGCGCTCATAGATCTCGATGTTCGCCTGGTCTTCGGTGGAGCGATCACCTCGGGCCACCACGGGGCGCGCCTGAGCCTGTGGATTCAGCCCCGAGTTGGCAGAGCGCGACGTTCGCCACAGGAAGCACAGGACCACAGCCGTGACCACGAGAAACATCACCCAGATCGCGTTCACGGATGTCGAACGCTGCGCAAACGAATGCGGATTGTTGACGGTGGCGTTCAAAGGTCTCTCCTCAAAGCGTGTGTGCCCCGATCACAGCGGGCGACATTTTGGCCGACCTTTTCACAAAACCGCCGAGTGAAAGCAGCAAAACTTATGCCCGCGCCCCCGCGTGTGGGTCGCGCCAGCCGTGACCTTGAAATGTCCGGAGTTATGCGTACACGAAAATCATGCTTCGCACGACAGGCTCACTAACCGATTCTGCGCACAATCGAGGCGCATCATCGGCCAGAACTTCGTCAAGACGACGTGTCTCGCGCCAGGAGCCGAGGTTGTGTCGAGCCCGGAAATGCATGATGCCTTCTTGCGGTCGGCGATACGATTCTTTGAAACAGCAAGGAGGTTCGCTTTGAAACGCTGCTTGTTAGTCGCAAACGCCGACAACGCGATGTCCGGCCTGTATAACCATTATTTTTCGAGCGTCGGTTACCGGGTCGAGACCGTTTCGGACGGGCTGGCGTGTCTTGATCGGATCCGACAGGGACTTCCGGACATGTTGCTTCTCGACCAGCAACTCCCCTGGGGTGGAGGAGAGGGTGTCCTGGCGTGTCTTCGGGAAGAGAGCGCACTGGCTCGCATTCCGGTGATCTTGTTCGCCGACGTGCTTCCCATTCAGGAGCTTTCCCGATTGCTGGTTCCGCCGGTGATTCGCTGCCTCGAAAAGCGCTGCTCGGTGACCACCTTGCGGTATTGTGTCGACAGGGCGATGGCGTCTCGCCAGGGGCGACTTGCCCGATTCTAGGAGCGCCGTTCCGGAGCTGCCGCAAGCCCAAAATGGCGCGGAATTTGCGGTATTTTCTCTTGAAATGGCACTTCACCGAAAACCTTTGCGATCTACTGGTTTTCCTCACAACTCTTGACACCGCTGGCAGGCAGCACGGAAGACGACATGGTCGTTAGCAGAACAAGTGTCGGCGGCGCAAGAGGGAGGCGTCTCAATGGCCTCGCACGTAGCTCGAGGCGACTTTCGGGTTGGTTTCTCCTCCGGAACAGCGACGGACCCGTCGCTTGACAAAATCAAAATTGCCGAGCTTCCTGTCCGTTTCATCGCGGAAATGAGTCGCGAAGAACTCATTCGCGTTATCCGTGCGGCCCAGTTGCCGCTGCTTGACCCGCGAACACTTCGCCGGTTGCCCTTTTTGGACCGGCCCGCGTTGGAACGCCTGGCCCATCTGGCGCGTCGTTGCTGTCGGACCCGGCGGGCTCAAACGAGAACCACCCGGTGGCCGGACGACATTTCACCAGCGCAAGGCGGGCGAAGCGATGATTTTGGGAGAACTTGCGATGACAACTATTCAAGAGCAACACCTGGGGACGTTCCACGAACGTGAAAGGACTTTCTTTTCAGAATGGGCCGCCGGGTCTACCTCGGAAGTGATCGGCGGTGGCGCGGCCGTGGTGCTGGCCATTTTGGGATTGGCCGGTATTGAACAAGGCTACATGCTCCCGATTGCGGCTTTGGCGATTGGCGCAGCCTTGCTCATCGAAGGTGGTGTGATAATCACACGGTATGCCGATATGGCAGCGGAGTTGCCCCATCATGGCTCGATGGAATCTGGTGGCGGCGTGACGGCAGAATTCCTCGGCGGCTGCGCAGGTCTTGTGCTCGGCGTTCTGGCCCTCGTGGGGGTCGTGCCGCAGGTCCTGGTTTCAATTGCCGCGCTGGTCTTTGGTTCGGCATTGCTGCTGGGTAGCGGGGCGACGTCTCGATTGCGCAATTTCGACTTCGCGTCGACACAGCATCCCATGACGCACGAGCTCGCACGCGAAGCGACGCTTGCGGCGTCTGGCGCTCAGGCACTTGTCGGCTTGGCCGCGACTGTCCTGGGGATTCTGGCTTTGACGCATATCGCGCCGATTACGTTGACCCTGGTTGCGTTGCTGATCGTCGGAGCGTCGATCGTGCTGACTGGAAGCGCCGTGACCGGTTGGTTCATGAGCGGGACAAGCAGGATGCGCTGAGTTCACGCGCCCCGATCGTCGCTTGGGGATCGTAGATCCTGAGAGGCGATCTGATGATCGCGGCCGTGGCTGACGGCAAACGCCGTCGGTTGCGGCCGCGATTTTTTGTCGGACGTCCTATTCGGTTCCTGGCCGTTTATTCGTCGGTTTGTCAGACTGCCTCGCGGTCTTCTGCGGATCTCGATGCCGCTCAACGTTTCGATTGCCAGACCGGGGATTTCGTATGAGATGGTCACTTAAGATCGCCCAGGTTGCGGGAATCGGCATCTTCGTCCATTGGACGTTCTTTTTGTTGCTGGCCTGGGTCGTCTACGCGTATCTATCGGCCGGCCAGAACGATGTTGCCGCCTTCGAAGGCGTAATTCTCGTGTTGGCAATCTTCGCCTGCGTCGTGCTGCACGAATTGGGTCACGCTCTAACCGGGCGTCATTTCGGCGTGCAGACTCGCGATATCACGCTGCTTCCGATCGGCGGGGTCGCCCGGCTGGAGAGCATTCCCGAAGTGCCCATGCAAGAATTGTGGATCGCCGTGGCCGGACCGGCCGTCAACGTGGTGATCGCGGTCGTGCTGTTCGTCATCCTGGCGATCGCCGGCGACATCGATCGCTGGCGGCATGTGACCCTGCTCGGCGGACCATTTCTGGGGCGGCTGATGGCGGTCAATATCATGCTTGTCTTGTTCAACTTGCTGCCCGCCTTTCCGATGGACGGCGGCCGCGTGCTGCGCGCCTTGTTGGCCTTGCGGATGTCGCGTGTGCGGGCGACGCATATTGCGGCTTCGGTGGGCCAGTTCATGGCGATCCTGTTTGGTGCGGCAGGAGTTTTTAGCGGGCAATGGATGCTGGTGTTTATCGCCCTCTTCGTCTACCTCGGAGCCCAGGCCGAATCGCACATGGTCGAGATGCGATCGCTTTTCAAAAGTGCTCGTGCCCGGGATGCCATGATGACCCGGTTCCGGACGCTTCATGAGAACGACCCGATCGAATCGGTGATTGCCGAGTCCGCGAGCGGTCATCAGAAAAACTTTCCCGTGCTGGATGGCAAGGAGCCGGCTGGAGTCCTCTTGCATCGAGATTTAATTGCCGCGCTCGCCAATTCCGATCGCCGGACGCCTGTCGGCAATCTCATGCGTCGGGACGTTTTGACCGTCCAGGACTCGGACCCGCTTGACCGGGTCATCGATCAAATGCAGTCTGAGGGACAGCCTTTGGCATTTGTCGAGCGCAACGGCGAGCTGGTGGGATTATTATCAGAGGAGCATATTGGCCAGTGGGTCATTCTCCATTCGTCGGTGCCACCGACAGGGAAGGACCCGCCTCGAACAGACACGGAGAATGCCGCGCACGGCGATCACTTGCCTTAGATCCCTGTTCCCAACCTCGAACAACCGCGGGAGATGTTGATGAAAGTCCTGGTCGTCGATGTGGGTGGAACCCACGTCAAGATCCTGGCTACGGGGCAGACGGAACACCGAGAGTTCGCATCGGGCGCGACGATGACGCCCACGGAAATGGTTGCCGGCGTACTCCACTCCGCGGAAGGATGGGATTACGAGGTCGTTTCCATGGGTTATCCGGGCTCCGTGTTGCGAGGCAAACCGGTCTCGGAGCCGCATAACTTGGGATCGGGATGGGTCGGTTTCGACTTTGAGTCGGCCTTTAAACATCCTGTGAAAATCATCAACGATGCCGCGATGCAGGCCTTAGGCAGCTATCGCGGCGGACGCATGTTGTTTCTTGGCCTGGGGACGGGCCTCGGCTCCGCGATGATCGTCGACGGCATTCTCGAACCGATGGAGCTGGGCCACCTCCCTTATAAAAAAGCGACATTCGAAGATTACGTCGGCATCCGCGGACTGAAACGGCTCGGACGAAAAAAATGGCGCAAGCACGTCGAGGACGTCGTGGAGCGGCTTGCCGTCGCCATGCAGGCTGACGAGATCGTGTTGGGGGGCGGCAATGTCAAAAAATTGAAAGAACTGCCTCCCCATTCCCGCGAGGGCGACAACAACAACGCGTTTGTGGGCGGATTTCGCCTGTGGGAAGAGGCCCGAACCGATGGGGCCGCCGCGAAAGCCACGGCGCCCACGGCAGGCCGCGGATAATCCAGGACCTGGCAAGTCGTGCGACAGCTCGATCTCACTCGCCACTTGCCGCTTTTGAGGGATCGATCATGCAAATCGAAGTCTTGCCCGATGGCGAAGCGGCCTCTCTCCGCGGAGCAAAAGTGATTGCTGCCGCGGCGCGTGCCTCCGTCGCAGCACGCGGCCGGTTTCTGGTGGCGGTCAGCGGCGGCAAGAACCCGTGGAAGATGTTCCGCGCTTTAACGCAGGAAGACGTTCCGTGGGAAAAGGTCGAAATCATTCAAGTTGACGAGCGCGTCGCGGCGGACGGAGATCCGGACCGCAACCTCACACACCTTCGCGAAAGCCTGCTGGGACATGCGCCGCTGCGTCCAGAACAGATCCACGCCATGCCCGTCACCGATCCCGATCTCGAAGCGGCCGCGGGACGCTATTCTCGAATGATCGAACAACTGGCCGGATCCCAACCGGTGATCGACTTGGTCCACCTTGGCATGGGGCCCGACGGCCATACCGCGTCGCTGGTGCCGGGCGATCCTGTCTTGGACGTGCGCGACGTCGACGTGGCGCTGACCGGCGTGTATCAGGGACGCCGACGCATGACGCTGACTTATCCGGTCCTCAATCGAGCCCGAAACATTCTTTGGCTGATTACGGACGAATCGAAGGCGGACGCTCTCGTGCGGATGATGAAGGGAGATCCGACCATTCCGGCCGGACGAATCCGTTCGGATCGAGCCCAGATCCTGGCCGATCGCGCGGCCGCTTCGAAGCTCGATAAACGATAAAGCGCCGGTTGCTCGTCCGCGACGATTGCTTACGATTCGACGTGGCGGCAATCGTTCCAGAGCCGAAGGACGGGTGATTCGAGACCATGCTCGTAGCCGACCGCGCTTAATGCGGCCGTGCTCAGATAGAGCGATTTGCCGGCACTGGCGTCGAGGCCGCACCAGCGGGCGCCCAGGACACGGAGAAAATGGCCGCTCGAAAAAACGAGTGCGTCACTATTGAGGACGCGAAGGCGGGCAATGACGCGATCCGCCCGGACGCCGACATGCGCCAGACTCTCCCCATTGGGACACCCGTCGCGAAAGAGTTCCCAATCAGGCCGTTCGCGGTGGATGTCCCGCGTCGTTCGACCCTCGTAATCGCCGTAATTCCATTCCACAAGATCGGGATCGATCACCGCTTGCTTGGCGAAGCCGGCCAGTTCGCATGTCCGGCTGGCCCGCTTGAGAGGACTCGTGAAGACGTGCGAGAACTTAAGTCCCGCCAGGCGTTGGCCGAGCTGACGGGCATTGCGCTCACCCCGTGCCGTCAGCGGAATATCGGTCAAACCAGTGTGTTGACCCGAAAGGCTCCATTCGGTTTCCCCATGACGGGCCAGGTAAATCGTGGGCGTGTCGTCCGCCATCACTCGTCCTTCGGTTTTATTTCGGTTCGGCCGGCTTGGGAGTATTGGTTGGCTTTGTTTCCTGCTCCGAGTCAGCAGCGAGGATTTCGTCGAGCATGTTCAACCGCGCATTGGCATTGCGGACGTCGGCCGTCGACACGGCATGGACGGCCCCAAGTCTTCGCATCCGTTCCGCCTCGTCGGCCGCGACGTTCCGTGCCGTCGTGATGATATTTCGCAAGAGGCGAACTTTCCGATCCGCTCTGAGCAGCTGAGCGGTCGCCAGATTCACGTCAGCGTTGCTTGCGCCGCGACCCGATTGTGCCTTTTGTCTGGCGGCGTCCCGCTCTCCGATCGCGTCGCTAAAGGCGATCGCCAATTCGACCGTATCGGGCATCCCATTCAATGCGGGAAACATTGGGCGAAACTGAGTCATAAACGGACCGAACGAACGGCGCGGGACCATGCCAACCGCGGGCGGCAAAGGGGCCGGTTGTGTGGAAGGCTGCTCGCCCAGAGCTTCGTGCACCAGATTGTCGACCGTCGTTTGAAGCTGTCGCAGTCGCTGCTCCAATTCGGCGTTCCGTCTCTTCAAATCGTCCCGCTCGCGTTCCAGCGTTTTCAATCTTTCCTCGGGCGAGACCTCACTCGATGCCCGATCGGAGGATTTTTGCTCGGTGGTTTGCAGTGGGAAGGGCGGTTCCGCTCGCAGCAGACCCGCTGCGCCGCAGCCCGCAATCAGTACGATGATTCCAATTCGCTCGATTTTGCGCTGCTGTCGCCCGCGGATGCCACGGCTCGAGCGGTGCCATTCGCGCAGGTAGCACATGTCGATTCTCCGGAAGTGAGAGCGTTTGAATCGAACATCCCGGCTGCGGCACGGAAACCGGATCAGTTCAGTCCACGCAAGTATTCGCGATGCGGCAGCCTGCGGCAAGCTACGCGATCAGATCGGCGACGACGTCGCCGCTGGGGACGATCCGGTACGGCCGGTGAAAGGCATCGTAGACCTGGCCGTCATGAGCGATGCCGAGGAGGTGATACATCGTCGCCACGATGTCCCCCGGCGTCAGCGCATTGCTGGCGGGAAAAGCTCCGATGCGATCGCTCGATCCGTAGACGAGCCCCTTGTTAAACCCGCCGCCAACCATCATCAGGCTGTAACAATAGTTCCAGTGATCGCGTCCGGCGTTGCTGGCATTGATCTTGGGACTGCGGCCGAAGTCGCCCATGACCGCCACGATCGTCCGTTCGAGCAGGCCCCGTTCCTCGAGTTCCGAAAGCAGGCTCGAACAGGCCGCATCGAACTGCGGCAACAGGTAGCCCTTGAGCGAGGCAAAGTTGCTGCCATGCGTGTCCCAAGTTGCATTCGCATCGGGCGCCCACGAAACCGTAACGACGCGCGTCCCCGCTTCGATCAACCGTCGAGCCAGCAGCACGCTTTGGCCATAGATGTTCCGGCCATAGGCATTCCGCACCCGATCCGGTTCCTGGCGAAGCTGGAAGGCGCGCTGAGTTTCCGGAGACGTCAATAAATCGATCGCTCGGGATTGAAATGCCGTCATGGTTGTGGACGAGTTGCCCCCGAATCGATCGGAGACTTTTCGCTCGAGCCTCTCATACAGAGCGCGGCGGACCGCCAGACGCTCGGCACTGACGTCGGTTTGCAAGGTCAGCTCCGGCACGCTGAAATCCTTGGCGTTCGGGTCGCGGAGCACGAACAACGGATCGTGGGAGTGACCTAAAAATCCTCCAAAAAATCCAGGCTGCGGCGGGCCGCCGGCCCCTTCTTTCGTCATATAGGGGAGCGTCACATGCGGCAAAACCGGGCGCGACGGCGGCCGGAAGAGCGAGATCAGCGAACCGGGCGACGGGTAATCGGTCGGCTGCGTGCCGCCCCCAATTTCGCCGCGATCATGACCGGTGAGTGACGCGTAAACCGCGGCGGCGTGCGAGTTGTTCACGCCGTGGTGCATCGAGCGGACGATCGTGGCCTGATGTGCGTGGCGGGACAGACGGGGCAGATGTTCGCCGATCTGGTATCCAGCGAGCGATGTGGCGATCGGCTGGAATTCGCCGCGGATTCCGTCCGGAGCGTGCGGTTTGGGATCCCACATGTCCAGATGGCTGGGGCCGCCGTTGAGAAACAGGATGATGCAGGCATCCGCTCGCGGCCGCAATCCGGACGCTTCGCAACGAGCCCGCGATTCCAGCAAACGCGGGAGCGTAACACCGAGCAACCCGAGTCCGCCCACCTGCAGCATGTGCCGGCGGGAAAACGGTCCGCCCCCAATCGAGTTGTTCATCTTCAACCGCTCCGCAGTTGTTCGGCACCAGCGGCCTGAATATTGAATCGCCGTCCCTATGTTGGCGGTTTTGTGCGGAGAGGGCAATGCCGGTCGGGAGCGAGGCCTCGCGGCGGTTATGTTGTCTTGGCAGGCGTGCCGATTGCCGTCTCGAGCCAGCGTTCGATCGTCGGCTTTTCCGATCGCAGATTTGTCCAACTGACGATGGGAATGCGTCCGGCAAGTCGGGGGAAGTGGGCATCGACAAGACCGCGTCTCGACGCGCCGTCTGCGTCGCATTCGGAAGGCACCGATACGGATTTCAGGAGCACAAGCCCATCGGCGGGCCATTGGTGGGCAACGTACGCCGCGACCGAATCGCTTGTCACGTTCCAGCTTCGCGGCAAGAAATCGAGAGTCCGGCGTTCCTCGGCCTCGACGAACTCGGCCGCTGCAAGCACGGCAACACGCCCCTTGCTCCACACGTCGCAGGCCTCCGCTCGGCTCGTTACAAGGTGGGCGTCGCGAAGGATTGCGGCGACAAGCTGCGCATTAAAGGACATTGATTGCATCGCCAGGCGGTGGGCCAATTCGTCGCCGAGTGCGTGGGTCCGGTCCCATCGGCGGACCGCGTCGGCGAGCGGACCTCCCCCAACAACGACGAGCCGATTAAATTTTTTTGCAACGTGCGTCGCAAAAAAAGGGAACGGCTGGCTCAGCAATGCGTGGAGCCGCCGGGGCAGGTCGGGAAGGTCCAGCAGGCTGCCGCCCAGCTTGTAAACGATCGTGGACATCCCTGACGCCGGAAAGGATTGAGGCGACGGCAAAAAACGCAACCCCGCGATTGTCGCTAATTGCTAACCGCCGAGGCGTTCGCGGAGCTCGTCGCGCTCTTTGCGGGTCATGTCGAGGTCAAACATGAGGTATTTGATGTCGAGCCGAAGCTGCGACAGAGCTTCTTGCACCAGGGCAAGAATCCGGCGTCGGCGGCGAACCGCGTCGAGGACGCGGACATAGGCGGTCTCCAGCTCCGGCTGAAAACCGGGGGGGAGCGCGGCGATCGAGCGGGCCAGGTCGACCAATTCGCGCGGCAGCTCGTCGGGAATTTCTTCCGGCAATCTCGAATGAATCGGCATAGAGTAAGCGCCCCGAGGTGTCGAACCCGACCGCTACAGATTCTGTGCCGCCCCGCGTACGAACTCAAGGCTCTCGGCCTAAAGTCCGCTCGACGAATGCCTTGCAGCAAAACGAGTGGTTCGGCCGCGGGCGGAACATGTTTCGCCAACGCCCCACCTCGTCTTGGCGGAATGTAGAAAAGCCAGTAGCATCCGCGACTTATGGCGGAAGGTCGGCTTCCCCCACGGGTTGCCGATTGGCAACGCAAATCGTGCCTCACGAAGACCGGCTGCAAAACGGATTCATCGTGGATGATCGACTTTCGGCTGTTCCGAGCGGCCTGCCTGACGTCGGTGGCACTTGCCTGCGTGGCCCGAGGGTCGATGTCGGAGGCCGATGAGTACCGGGACACGTGTGAAGACAACGAGCCTCGCTGGCTGATCTCGAACGCCCGCGACGCCGTCGTGCGAGAAGGTCGTAACTCCGAGGTCTTTCACGAAGGCAAGGCCTCGAAGCAAATTACGGTCGAAGCGCAGCGACAAGGTTCCGAAGTCGTTCTCAGCCAGAAGTTGCCGAAACCGGGACGCGTGATTCCCGAACTCAAGGCCAGTGTTTGGGTGCGTTCCGAGCGGGCCGGCGTGCGGCTGTACGTGCACGTCCTCTTCCCGAATCAGACCAATCCGAGGACAGGCGACGTGCTGGGCGCCCTCATCGAAGGGAGCGAATATTCCCACGGCCGCGGCTGGCAGCAGCTTGTCTGCGATACCAGCGAGAAGGCCATGCAAAACCAGATGCGGCTCCTCCGTGCCAGCTATACGCCGATCAGCCTCGACCTGCGGGGGAGCCTGATCGACCGGATCGTCGTCGTCTGCACTCTCGGTCCGGGAAAAACTGACATTTTTCTGGACGACCTGCGCGTCGGGCCACTGGCGGCGACGACGGGGCCGTCGGACACCTCCGCTGCGACGGCTCCCCCCGTGCATCCCCCGGCCGTAATGCGGCAGGGGCAGCTCGAAGTCGCCGGCCGGCCACGACTGACAATCATGCTCATCGATCATGGCGAGCAGGTCGACACCTTCCGCAGATTGCACGCCAATACTGTTCTTATCAAGGACCTCCGCAACCAGGCCCGCCTGGCCGCGCTGCGAGATCAGGGAATCCGCGCCGCCGCAATTCCACCTCCCGAGGTGATGTTGGCTCCTCCCATCGATCCTGATTCCGGGGACACGGCCCTGGCGGCCCCACCCAGTCCCGTCGCGTTTCAATGGCCCGAAGTGGCGATGTGGTATTTGGGCGCGCACATTACGTCCCAGCACCGCGAAGACATCGTTTCGCAACGAGAACAGCTCCGCCGCTTCGATTATCTCCTGCGCCGTCCCGCTTTGGCCGATGTGGCCGAAGACGAACGCTATTTTTCGCGCTACGTCCCGATCCTGGGAACGAGCCGGCACGTCCTCGGCACCACGTTTTCGCTCAAGGACTACAAGAACTGGCTCTCGCAACGCTCGCGATTGGCGACGCCCGGATCGTATCTCTTTACCTGGATTCAAACCGAGCCGGTCCCCGCCGCCAACGGGTGGCGGATTCCCAACGGGCTCAAGCCTCAGGTGATCGAGCCCGAACAGATTCGGCTCCAGGTCTATGCCGCGATGAGTGCCGGGTACCGCGGTTTCGGCTATTGGTGCCGCACGTCCTTGGACGCCGACGGGCCGGGGGCCCAGGAACGCCAACTGGAAATCGCCGAACTCAATCTGGAACTGGAGCTGATCGAGCCGTTGCTGGCGACCGCCAACCAGACCGACGTTGCCAGTTGCAAACTCGACGATCCGCGGCTCAACCCGAAGTCCAAGATCACCCGCAAATGGTTCGATTTTCCCGAGGAGAACACCGACCGCGAACGAGAAATCAAACAGAAGCTGGCCGAGCTCGACACCATCAAGAAAAACCAAAAACTCATCCCGATCGAGACCGACGTCTCGGTCTTTCAGGGGGCGTATTACAAGCTCATTATCGTGACGTGGCTGGGGCACGATGCGCAGTTCGTTCCGGGCACGCTCGCCGGGAACGAGGCCAAGGTCCTAATCCCCGAGCCGTCTGCATCCGCCCACTTCTGGGAGGTGACCACAACCGGTTTACACCCCCTAAAAAAAGCGAAAACGCCCGGCGGGTATCAGGTGACCCTTCCCAAGCTCGATCAAACGGCCATCATCCTCGCGTCGCCCGATCCGCTGCAGCGCGATCCCATCGAGGAACGCACCATGGCCATCGCGCCCACCAGCGCCCGCATTTGGGTCGAGCTGGCCAAAGCCAAGATGCAGCGCGTGGAGCGCGTCGACCAGGAATTGACAGCCCTCGGACACGATCAGCCCGACGGCCACAACATGATCCTCCGGGCCACGCAAGCGATCGTCCAGGCGCAGTATGCCCTCGATCAGGGAGACTACAACCGGGCCCGCGAGGACTCGGCCGATGCCATGCAGTTGTTGCGGACGCTGCAATACGCACATTGGAACGAGGCTGTACTCAGCCAGACCATCACTGCTCCCATCTCGAGTCCTTACACCATCTGTTTTCAGACCCTTCCCGACCATTGGCGGCTCGTGGAGCGGATCGGCCGGTCCGCCGACCGTCCGCAGGACAACCTCCTCCCCTCCGGCGACTTTGAAAACCCGAGGGAGATCCGTGGTCAGTGGATCCACTCGCAGAACCCGATCGAGGGGGTGCGTGCCAACGCCGCGCTCACCTCTTCGTGTCATCACGGGAAGTGGGGCCTGCAACTCATCGCGGTTCCCATCCCAACGATCCAGCCTCCGGTCGTGATCCCCAAGCCCCCGGTCTCCGTCACCAGTCCCGCCGTCCCGGTGCGAGCCGGGCAGGTCCTGTACATCAGCGGCTGGCTGAACCTCGTCACTCCCGTCACCGGGAGCCTCGACGGCGTGACCTTTCACGACAACGTCGGAGGGATGCCCGGCGCCCTGCGCTTCACGGAAAAAGCCGGTTGGCAGCGGTTCCAGATGCTGCAAGACATTCGTGAAGACACCAACTACCGCCTCACCATCAACCTCAACGGCATGGGCGAAGTACTGCTCGATGAGCTGCAAATCATCCCGCATCGCGAGAGGCCGATCCAGGCCACCGGCGGCCGCCGGATCCTGCCGGTCCAAACTCCGCCGCCGCGACGCTTCTGGAACCCGCTCGACACCTTCCGGCAGCGGGAACTGCAACCGCTCGACGGCGCGGCTCAGTGAACCGGCTCAGTGAACGGGCCCAGTGAACCGGCCCGATAGAGGCCGCCTCAACCAAGTGTCGTGGTCGAAGGCCTGCACAATTTTTGCACAGCACCCCGATTTTTCTGCTTTTTCTGCGGCTAAAAAAAGGACCGCAGACCACAGAAAAATACCGTTCTGGTTGCGCCCCTTGCCTCGCCCCCTATCGGCCGAATAATGGGAGTAGGATCGTTGATCCCTGCGCACGGCGGTTCGCGACAACGACGTGTCGGCGCGAGGAGTAACGCGTTGCGGGGAACGCACGGCCTGTCCGCGGAGAGCGTCGCCGCCCGGTTTGCACCCGCGCACCGCGCGGGCTAGAATCGTGCGAACAAATTAGCATTCGTCGCCCCTCCTCCGTCCCTGTCCGTGGCCGCTCCTGCCTCGGAACCGTTGCAGAGCCAATCGTCGCCGCCGGTCGTGGCTTCCCAGCCGCCGGCCCTGCGACGTCGCGTCTTCTTCGTAGTGGCGCTCGTCGTTTTCGGGATTCCCGCTTACTTCATGTACCGGCTTTACGCCCGGATTACGTTCCCGACCGAAATCGCGCGCTGCGGCGGAAATGTGCAACTGAAAGTGGTCGGGCCGCAGTGGTACACCGACCTCGTCGGCCAGGACTCGGCGTGGCTCCTCGGCACGCCCACCAACTTCAATGCCCCGAGCGCAAGCCTCAAGTCCAGCGACTACTGGCTGGGCCGCCTGCGCGGCATGACCAGCCTGCAGACGCTCGGTCTGAGCGATTCGACGATTACCGATCAGAACCTCGATGTCGTCGAGAACCTGACCGATCTCCGCTGCCTTGGGCTGGAGCATACGGCAATTAGCGATGCGGGGCTTAAGCACTTACGGGGGCTGCCGAAGCTCGAGACGCTCTATCTTTCGGAAACTCGCGTCACGGACCGGGGACTCGCGTCTCTGGCCCCACTGAGCTCGCTGCTCAGCCTGGACCTGCGGCACACGCCTATCCAGGGTCAGGGCCTCGCCTTTCTGTCCGGGTTGAATGGCCTATGGTTCCTCAATCTGGAGGAATCTGCGGTCGACGACCGGGGACTCGAGTCGATGCTTCCCCTGATCGGCCTCAAGGTGCTCGTCCTCCGGCGGACGAAAATTACCGACGCCGGCTTGCGGCGACTCGATCGGTTCCCCTCGCTGATTTCTTTGGATCTCGCCAACACCGGCGTGACCGATGCCGCTTTGTCCTACCTCGAAGCCGCGACAGGGCTGCAGGTTCTCGATTTGACCCGGACCCATGTCAGCGGGCCGGGCATCAAGCATCTGGCCGCGCTCGGCCGGCTGAGAAACCTCGCCCTCAACGGAACGCCGCTGACAGACGCGGGGCTCGCGCTGTTGCCGGCATTGCCCGCGTTGCAATCGCTCGATCTCTCAAACACGAAGGTCACGAGCGCCGGCCTGCCCCAATTGCAGCGATTCCCATCGCTAAGAGAACTCAACATCAGTCAGACCGTTATCGACGACACGGCCGTCGCCACCTTGACGCGGCTGCGCTCGCTCGAACGTCTCCAGGCGACGGAGACCCGCCTGACGGAATCGGGCACCCGCCGGCTCAAAGAAGGACTGCCGGATTGCACGATCTCCGTGAGCAGCGGCGGCCACTGAACGACATCCGTTTCCTGCGAGCTCTGTCGCGCCATTCCTACGAGCCGCCGGCTTTACGCCGGCGGTTTTCGAGCAGCGCCCGAGCGCGCGGTTGAAGACCGCGACTCGACTGAGCTCGTCGAAGTCCGCCGTAAAGCCGGCAGCTCGTCAGGAAACGTTAGCGGCGGTTTGTTTTCCGAGATGAATTCTTCGGAATCGATTCGCCGCGACGGGCGCGGCTCCGTCCAACACCTGTCGTCTTAGCAAAAAGCAACGACTCTCGGGATTGCGCTCTGCGTTTCTCCGGGCTCGAATGCCGCGGCCAGGACCTGCAACCGGTCGTACGATTTGCGTCACTCTTCCGCGGTCATTTAATTCTTTCGAAGATTAAGTTGATTCCCGAGAGTGACCGGGTTACGATCTTTTAAAGAATTAAATACTTCCTGGCCGGGCGGAACTTTTTTGGCTGAGCCCCGCGCCGGCCTGTGGTGGGAGCTTCGTGGTCTCACTGATGCGACCGCTGCGATGCACTGGGAGGAACGCGGTGGCCCGGCCTGGTTCCGACTCTCCGACTGAACTCGAACTGGAGATTTTCAAAGTTCTCTGGGGCGAGTCTCCGCTCCCCGTTCGTGAAGTTCGCCGCCTGCTTCAGGCAAAGGCCGGGCGAACGCTGACGCACAGCTCCGTCATCACCATGCTCAACATCATGGTCCGCAAGGGCTATCTCCGACGTCACAAACAGGGGAATGCCTTTTTCTTTTCGCCCAAATTGAAAAGGCAAGACGTCAGTGGCGGGTTTGTTGGCGATTTGTTGCGACGAGTCTTTGACGGCTCGGCTGCCGCGATGGTGCTCAACTTGATCGAAACGGCCGACCTGGATGCCGACGAACTGAGCGAATTGCGAAAAGTCCTCAACAGGAAAGCCAAGGAGTAACAGCCATGTGGCAGCTCTTCTTCGAGCCGACGCTGAGTTCGCGGCTGTGCCTGACGCTGCTCCATTCGATGTGGCAGGTCACTCTGTTTGCTTTGACTGCCCGCGCGGTCGGCCGCCTCTGGCGGCGAAGATCGGTGGAGCGCGACTACGGACTCCACGTCGTCGCACTCGTGGCGAGCCTTGTCGCAATGCCCGTGACGTTCGCATCCGTTTCCGGCACGCGTCCGCGCGCTGCGGAAGGGTTCACCTCCAGGGCACCGGCGGGCGTCGTTACGAGCCAATCGGACCGCCTGCGGCATCCCTCTCCCTCAGCCAGCGCGACGCCCACGCCCGAGTCTGCGCCGAATTCGACCCAATTCGGCGGCTTGGTGTCGCCCGACGATCACCGGGAATCGTTTTGGATGTCCCTCGCGCCGTGGATTGCCGTTCTGTACGGAGTTGGCGTTGTGCTGATGCTGGCGCGGCTCGCCGCGGGCGTTTGGCAGGCGAACAGGCTGGGCCATCGGGGACAGATTCTCCGCGACGGACCTCTTGTTGAATTCGTAAAAGCGATGGCAGCACAATGGTCGATGTCGGTTGTTCCCGTGCTCGTGCGCGTGGACGAAATCTTCATTCCGAAGGTGGTTGGACTGGTCTGGCCAAAGATTCTCGTGCCGGCATCGGCACTGACAGGCTTGTCGGCGTGCGAGCTGGAAATGATTCTGATTCACGAGCTGGCGCATGTGCGTCGGCACGACATGTGGGTGGATCTATTGCAGCGGCTCGCCGAGGCGGTGCTGTTTTTCAACCCGGCCGCGTGGTATCTGGCCCGTTGCATCAGCACGCTTCGCGAGTTCTGCTGCGATGAGATGACTTGTCGGGCGATGACCCCGGTTCACGTCCATTCTCGCAAAGAATATGCCCTTGCGCTCGTGCGAGTTGTGGAGCTGGCTCGGAGTTCGCTCGAGCGGCCCGCCAAGATCGGAGCGATCGAGCAGGATGAGCTCGCTGCCCTCTCAGCAAGCGGGCGTTCGCCCTCGCAGCTGCGCCAGAGAATTGCATCACTGTTTGGCGAACCTGTGCCCGAGCCGCTGCGTTTGTCTGCAGGCGGCTTGTTGACGGTCATGGCTTTGGCGATCTTCTTGCTGTTTGGCCCGGTTTCCTGGCGATCGGCGGCCGATTCTGGAAATTCTGACTCCAAACAGCCGGCTGCAAAGCCAAGCGGTGCGAAAAGCGAGAAATCCGTTGCCGCAAGTGACAAGCCAAAGCCTGTGGGTGCGACAGAAAAAAAGAGCGTCACGGCCCCGATCAACGTTTCGGGGCGTGCGATTGACGCCGATGGCAAACCGATCGCTGGCGCAAAGATTTATATTGCGTCACAGCGTGGCGACTGGAAACGGATTGGCGAGACAACGACCGACGCCTCGGGTCGCTACGCCTTCCGAAACGCACCGCTTCCGATTCAACGCGCCGACACGAATAGGGGACGCGACTATGGTGGCTTTCTGGTTTATGGCGAGGCCAATGGGCATGGTTTCGCCTGGCGACCCCTGAAATGGTACTACCCACAGCCGAATCCGGATATCAGCCCTCAGATCGCGGATGAAGATTATCCCCGAGTCTTCAAGCACGACGAAAAGATCGAGTTGGATCTTCACTTCTCGCCGTCGACGACTGTCCGCGGAAGAGTCGTCGATTCTGGCGGAAGGCCGATCGCCCACACAGAGCTGTCGATTTGGGATTGCGAGCGGATCCCTGCGGATGGCTATCGCACCACATCGGGCCCTTCCTCGAGACGGGAGTTCAATGTGATGGAACGCGACATATTTGAATTGTTGAGCGCGCACGTGCCCCCCAACATGCAAATCCGGCGCACCGATGCGACAGGCCAATTCGAGTTTACGGGTTTGCCGGCCGGCTGCCGTTTTCGAGTGAACGTGAAACCACCCGGCTTCCCGAGCAGGATGATTTGGTTTGCCAGTCAGACGGGTCTGCCGAAGGAATACGACGGCAATCTGCTCTACGATGGGCTAAAAGACTTCGAGATCCGATTCCCGGCTCCCAGAAACGTGCCGATTCAAGTGCTCTATGGCGACACCAGCCAGCCCGCCGTTGACGTCTGGGTGGAGCTTTACGCCAAGCAGGCGGACGCGTACAAGACAAGCCGTGCAGACGGTCGAACGCAACTGCGAGTGCCAGCCGGGGAGTACAGGCTGGACCTCCTTCCGGCCTACAAGACTTCGTATCTGGAAACGCACAGCACCTTCAAAGTCGACGCCGATTCGCCGATGACAGAACGTATCGTCAAGCTGCGACCCGCCGCGCAGGTTGAGATCAAAGTTCTGGACCAGGCAACAGGAAAAGGCGTTGCGGGTGTGGACCTCTGGCACGAGACGAAGCACGGCAATCGTGAAGAATACTACGTCACCAGTTGGGAGGTCGCGACCTGGACCGTGCACCGCGACCGTCAACGAACTGACAAGAACGGCGTGATTCGAGAATTCTTCGAACCCGGCAAGCATCATTTCGGTGTCGCGCTAGAAGCCTATCCACAAGGTTACGCGCCGGTCGAGCCGGACGGGAAAGAAATCGACTGTCAGCCCGGCAAGCCGATCTCGGTCGAATTTGCGATGCGAAAAGTCCGCCGGGACTAGAAATTCCGATTCAGCAACAAGCGCAGCGACCAATCCGTGATCTAATCGCGGCCTAAATTGCACGCGGCGGCTTTGGGCCGCGGCTCGACTGAGCTCGTCGAAGTCCAGCGCCACCCAGCACGACCCGCATCGTCAAGCTCTGCTCCCACGGCAAAGCGGCGGTCTGTTTTCCGAGGGAGATGCGCGGCGATCGCCATGATAAAGCACGAAGTATCTGATAGAAATGGACTTGCAGGACCATCATTTGTGCCCGTCAGGCTGCCTCTTTGTGTCCCGCAGGGGTTTCTCGAAAGTGCGCGACGATGTGGTTGGACATGTTGCCTCCGATGCCGTTGGTCGTTCTTGGAATCGTTGCTCTCGTTGTCTGTGTTTTACTCAGCGGAATCCGCATTGCGTGGGAGTACGAACGCGGCGTCGTCTTCCGACTCGGTCGATACCTTGGTCTGCGCGGCCCCGGTTTATACTGGCTCATTCCGCTGGGGATCGAGCGTTCCGTAAGGGTTGATCTGCGCACGCGCACCGTGTCCGCCGAACAACAGGAAACAATTACGCGCGACAGTGTAACGATCAGGGTTAATGCCGTGCTTTGGTATCACATCGCGGACGCTGACAGATCCGTGATTGCGGTCAGGGATCCCGCGGCGGCTGCGTATCAGCTCGCCTTGACCAGTCTGCGGAATATTATCGGCCAGCATGATCTGGATGAGGTTTTGCAGGAGCGCAACAAGATCAACACTTTGCTGCGGAACAATATCGCTGACGCCACCCTGCCGTGGGGAGTCGTGGTGGAGCGGTTTGAAATGAAGGACGTAGAGCTGCCGGAAGCGATGCAACAGGTGATGGCGATGCAGGCGGAGGCGATTCGAGAAAAGCGGGCGCGCATCATCAAGGCCGAGGCAGAGCTGGAAGCTTCCAAGAAACTCGCGGCCGCTGCCGAGCAAATGGCGAACAATCCGGTCGCAGTCGAGCTGCGGCGGATGCAAATGGTGACCGAAGTGGGCGCGGAAAATAACAGCACCACCGTACTGATGATTCCGTCAGATTTTGTTCAGCTGACGAACAGCTTTACGCGCTATCTGAGCGAGCACGCTTCACACAAAAGCGCAACGTCACCTCCGGATGACGCGCAACCGGACTGATCGCAGGTCTCCGAAGCACGGCACCGCAAGGGTTCGATCCCGGTGGTCGTGTGAATGGAGCGGATTGTCGGGCGGTTTTGTCAGGCGGCTGTTTTCAGAGAGGGTGAGAACTCGTGAAGTTGAGCGCAGCCATCCTGATCGGACTCGTCTTGACTGTGTCGCCGGCGGCCCGCAGCCAGGAAGTCCTCCGTCTCTATCCGGGGCCGGCGCCCGGTTCGGAGAAAGGAACGCACGAAGAGAGGACCTATTTCTCGCCGATCATTCACACGCAGGTGGTCACAAACGTGTCACAACCGACACTGACACGCTTCGCGCCCCCGCCCGGGACCGCTAACGGCACGTCCGTCATCATCTGTCCGGGAGGCGGATTCCACATCCTGTCGATCAACAGCGAAGGGATCGACGTCGCCAAGTGGCTCAATGCCAAAGGCGTGACGGGGTTCGTGCTCAAGTATCGCCTGGTCCCGACCGTCAAGGACGGCTTCCTCGAAATGGCGGCAAAGAACCGCCAGAAGCTTAAGGCGGACATGAAATCCGCGTATACGCTGGCCGAAGCCGACGGCGCGGCCGCGGTCAAATACGTTCGCGAGCACGCCTCTGAGCTGGGCGTTTCGCCGCATCGCATCGGGTTGATGGGATTTTCGGCCGGCGGCTCTGTCACGTCGGGCGTGGCTCTCAATCACGTTGCCGAGAACCGGCCCGACTTTGTGGCCCCGATTTATGCGTATCTCGAAGTGGTCGGCGAATTGAAGGTGCCTAACGACGCGCCGCCACTCTTCGTCGTCGCCGCCTCGGACGATCAACTCGGCTTGGCGGGCGACAGCGTGAATCTTTACGGCAAGTGGCTGGCTGCAAAAAAGCCGGCCGAGCTGCATCTGTATTCCAAAGGCGGACACGGATTCGGCATGAGAAAGCAGAAACTGCCTTCCGACCATTGGATCGAGCGATTCGGTGACTGGCTCGAAGTCCAGGGCCTGCTCAAGAAGTAGCGTCCGGTGCGAAAACCCACTGCTGGTGGCCCTCGCAGGTTTCGAGAGCCGGGGTCGAATCTGCGAATCGTTCATTTTGGCCGCGCCGAATTAGACAAATCCGACCGACTTGCGGTTCATTGAGGGGGGCCTGAATTCCTGGCCCGATGCGCTGAGGGTCTGTACGGCACACGCATCGCCGAGCAACGTCGCGGCCGGGACCAAAGTGAGAATTGGCGCAGACTTCGGTCGTTCCTTGTGGCGCAAAGATGAGATCCAAGTTGATGCCGTCCGCGCGTACCAATGAGTACAGGAACGACTGAATGTCGCAGGTGACTCCGACGGCGAAGAAGATTATCGCCAACATCGAAAAAGTGGTGATCGGCAAGCGGCAGGAAATTATCCTCGCGCTGGTCGCCTATTTGTCCGAGGGGCATATCCTGCTCGAGGACGTCCCCGGCGTGGCCAAAACGATGCTCGCGCGGGCCTTGGCGGCAAGCGTGGGGTGTTCGTTCAAGCGCGTGCAGTGCACGCCGGACTTGCTGCCGAACGACATTACCGGCGCGTCGATCTTCAATCCCAAAACGACCGAATTTGAATTCCGTGCCGGTCCCCTGTTTGCCCAGATCGTGCTGGCGGATGAAATCAATCGCACGACGCCGCGAACGCAGGCCGCTCTGCTCGAAGCGATGGCGGAGCGGCGGGTCACCGTCGACGGCGAGACGTACGTGCTCGAGCCGCCCTTCCTGGTGATCGCCACGCAAAACCCCATCGACCACGAAGGGACATTCCCACTCCCCGAGGCACAGCTCGATCGGTTCCTCGTGCGACTCAGCCTGGGTTACCCCAGCAAAGAGGAAGAAGGAAAGATGCTCGAGCTGCTGCGGCACGAGCACCCGATCGAAAAGCTCGAAGCGGTCGTGTCGGCCGCCGAAGTCATCGCCTGTCAGCAAGCCGTGCGAGAAGTCTACGTCGATCCCAAAGTTCGTGATTACATTGTCGAACTGGTCGGCAACACGCGGGAGCACGACGATCTCGCGCTCGGCGGCAGTCCGCGGGCTTCGATTGCACTCTGCCGCGCCTCGCAGGCGCTGGCCGCGATCCGGGGACACGATTTTGTCCTTCCCGACGACGTGAAGCGGATGGCCGCTCCCGTCCTGTGTCATCGGTTGATCCTGCGTCCGGAGAGCCGGCTGCGGAAGGTCACGGCGACGAATGTGGTGAACGAAGTCCTCGCGGAAACATCGGTTCCCACGCTGGCTTCTGGGCAAAGCGCATCCTAATACACCGTCCAACGGTAATTGGCGGCCTCAGCAGAGAGTTTCGCGGCCAAAAAACACCAGTCGTGTATGGCAATTCAAAGTGGTCGCACCACTAGGGCGGATTTTCGCATGAGATGGTTGCTCGGTGCGATCGCGCTGCTGGCCATCGGCATCGCCTTTCAGATGGGACTCTTGGTCTACGCCATGTATGTCCTGCTGGGGGTGATGCTGGTGAGCCGGTATCTGGCGCGAGAATGGGTCGAACGGATCACGGCCGAGCGCGAGTGCAGCCGGCTCACCGCTCAGATCGGCGATAAAGTGGCCGTCGTCGTGCAGATCCGTAACTCAGGCAAGTTGCCGGTTCCCTGGCTCATCGTGGAAGATTCCGTGCCCAAGGACGCGCTTGAGCAACGGCCGCCGCGGATCGCGTTGGATGGCAAGCGAGTGAACATTCTGCAGCTCGGGGCGAAGGCGGAGAAATCGCTGCTGTATCAGGTGACGTTTTTGATGCGCGGTTTCTATCAAATTGGCCCGGTCCTGTTGGAAAGCGGCGATCTCTTCGGCCTGCATCGCCGCTTCCGACTCGAAACCAAGCCGCATTTTGTGCTCGTGTTTCCCCAAGTCATGCCGCTGCAGGGTTATGACCTCGCCTCGCGGCGGCCGATCGGCGAAGTGCGACTGACGCACCGGCTGTTCGAGGATCCGACGCGGATCGCCGGCGTTCGCGAATACCAGCAGGGCGACCCGCTCAACCGCATCCATTGGCGGGCAACCGCTCGAACGGGCACGCTCCACTGCAAAATCTACGAACCGTCGTGCATCGCCGGGATCACGCTGCTGCTCGATTTTCACAAAGAGGTCTACACGGTTCGCCGCGAGCCTCACCGTTCCGAGCTGGCGATCACGGCGGCGGCATCGCTGGCGAGCGCCGTTTATCAAATGGGCCAACAGATCGGCCTCGTCACCAACGGCCGCGACGCCGCCGATCGCATTCAGCAGGAAGGGTACCGGCACGAGTTCCGCACGCGGTCGCTGGCTCTCGACACCGCAAAGATGCGGGACCGCAGCGATCGACTGCGGCCGGTCGTCGTCGAAACTCGCCGCGGACCCGAGCAACTCGTGCGAATTCTGGAAGCCCTCGCGCGGCTCGAACTGACCGAAGTGCTGACGTTTCCCCAATTGGTGATCGAAGCGACCAGCCGCTTGCCGCGCGATGCCACCGTCGTCGCGATCCTTCCCTGTGTCCCCGCCGCAGCATCCATTGCCTTGGGAAGCCTGAAACGGCGGGGTTATGCGGTGACGGTCATTCTTGTGACCTACGAGGATGACGAAGACGCGCCCGCCAGTATGGGACGACTGATCGCGGAAGGCATTGACGTGCGGCGGGTCGATAGCGAGGCGGCGATTGCGAGTGTCTGCGCGGACCAGGCCGTGCGTTGAGGGGATGACCGGACTCGAGCGATGTCGAAATCGAAACGAAAAAAAACACTGGCCGACTATATCGTCATCGCCATCAGCCCGCTGCTGATCATGACGCTGGTCGGGAGCCTGACGTTTTTTCTCCTGCAGTTGACGTACCATGGCCAATACGAGATGCGGCTGAAGTGGATCCTGTTCTGGTTCGTGATGGCCGCCGTGCTCGTGGCGCGGATCGCCATCGAGCAGGGCAAAGAGCACGCCACGATATTTGGAATCGTCCTGACGGCGGCCGTGGGTCTGGCGGCAATTCGCCTGGTGGATGAGTTTCTCTTGGCGTGGCTGCTTCTGGCCGTTTGCTGGTGGTGTACCTGGAAGCTCACCTGGGACTGCACGCTCATCGATGACAGCGCGGACGCCTCGGGCGAAGGCCTGTTGCAGGCTGCCGGCTTTCGCGACGAGACGCCGCCATCCGCCCCGTCCCTCGCAGACGGGCAATCGGTGGAACCCGAGACCACGGACGCGCGCACCGACGTCGAGCCCTCCGCTACCGATCGGCCCGTTCACGCTCCCGGAAAATGGGTCGTTTACTTTTCCCTGGCCGCGTTGCCCATTTTCGGCATCGGGCAGTTGTTCATTCCTGCGCACGACACGGAGGCCCGCGCCTCTGGGTTCAGTTTGCTCGCGGTCTACGTCGCCTCGGCGCTCGGATTGTTGCTGACGACGAGTTTTCTCGGACTGCGGCGTTACCTTCGGCAGCGGAACCTGAAAATGCCGGCTGCCATGAGCAGAACCTGGCTGGCAACAGGGACGGCGATCGTGATGGCCCTGTTGTGTTTGGCACTCCTGCTGCCGCAGCCGCAGGGAGAATACAGCGTCAACGCGCTCGTCGACAAAATCGACACCAAACTCCGCGAGGCTTCGCGATTTGCAGTGGTCCGCGGAGACCGCGCCACAGGCGAAGGCCGACGCATCGGCCAACAGGATCCCCAGGAACGAAAAGGGGGCGACGCCTCGCCTCAAGATCGAAATGCACAAGCGCACCGGAAGCCGGGCGACGGAAAGCGGAACGAACAAACCAGTGGCGATCAAAAGGGTGGCGATCAAAAAGGCGAGAGCAAAGACGGCGGCGAAGGCGAGAAAAAAGCCGACGGCCAGGGCCAAGAAAAGCAGCAAGGACAGAACGCCGGGGGGCGAAAAGCGCGAGGCGACCGGCAGCAAGCCGACAAGAATCAATCGGCCGACAAGCGCCAGGCCGCTTCCGAACGGTCGAAGGAGGCGAAACGGCAAGAGACTCGTTCGTCTTCACCTCCGCCGGCTTCATCAGGCTCGGCTCTCAACAGTCTCTTGCAATTCCTGGCCTCGTTATTCAAGTGGCTCGTCTATGGAGCACTGGCAGTCGTCGCGCTCATCATGCTGAATCGGCACTGGTCGCGGATCCGCGAATTCCTGGGGCGGCTCTGGGCCGAGTTGCTGAATCTGCTGGGATGGCGACGGCAACGCGAACAAGCGGCGTCCCCGGAGAAGGGCGCAGCACTGACAATCGAGGTGCGACCCTTCGCTGCTTACGAGAACCCGTTTTTCAGCGGCGCCGCGCAGCGGATGTCGCCGGCGCAACTGGTGCGGTATACGTTCGAGGCCCTGGAGGCGTGGGCCCGGGAGCAAGTCGTGCCGCGGCCCCCCGAGCAGACGCCACTGGAATTTGCGCAGGAACTGGGACGGCGGGTTCCCGCGCTGGCGAAAGATGTGACCTCGACCGCCGCGCTGTACGTGCGTGTCGCCTATGCCCGAAAGAATCCCTCGCGGGAATCGGTGGAAGTTCTCGAACGGCTGTGGCGAAGGATGGGCATGGGGGCGGGAGTGTAATGCAGTTGCACTGGTGGTCGGCCCCCGCTTCCGCGCCACGCGAGCCTAGTAAGCCATTGAAGCTAACGGCGTTACACCTCGTCCGACGAGACCACCTTTTTGTTCGGCTTCGACGGGAAAGCGGGGGTTTGTTTTCCGGGATGAGTTCCTCAGAATCGATTCGATGCCACGGGCGCGGCTCCGTCGCCACGCCTGTCGTGCTCGAAAAGAGCAGGGGTTTTTCGGATCACTTCAGACGGTGCCGAAAAACGTCTCATACGGTCGTCGTGATCGCCAGAGAAATAGCACTCCGTGGGCGCCGATGCCGACGCACCAAGGAGCTCACCGAGGATTCTCTTGATCGCATTTCCTGTGTCAGTGATACTGTGCCCTGAACCCGACACTTGGAGGTCGGCGTGCGCGGGGCCGGCGCGGAGCGGCATAGCGAATTCGAGGCATTTGCGGACGCCTACCGTGCCGAAGAGGGTCGCCGCCGAGTTGGAAAAAACGGTGCTGGTGCCCTCCGGCTTTCGCTTGGCGGTCATCGGTCCCGCCGACAAACGGCCCACGATTCACACCATCTGTGCGCCCTTTGTGCTCATCGGGAGCGCGCGCAACTGCGGTTTGCGCCTCGATCAGCCCGGCGTCAAGCGGCGTCATCTTCTTCTGCAGACGATCCTGGGCCGGTTGTTTTGCATCGATTTGAGCGGGCCCGGCGAGGACCTCTGGCAAGCAGGGTCGCACGCCGCAGCGTGGCTCGAGCCGGATCAACCGATCCAGGCTGGGCCGTATGAAATCCGTCTCGTCGATGCGGTTGACGCGAAGGACGAAGAGGGGGCATTGCCGGCGGGCTTCAGTCCGCTCGACCGCTACGCGGGGCAACTCGGCCCGATGCCCAAGGTGAGGCTCGATTTCTTCAAGGGGGGCACGCACCAAACCAGTTCGTTCGTCAATCGTCTGATCGTGCTGGGCGGCAGTTCCAGTGCCTGCAAACTGCGGCTTCAGGATCCGAGCGTTTCGTCGATTCATTTCAGCTTGATTCTTGCACAAGACGGATTGTGGTCGGCCGACCTGGCCGGACGGAATGGCATCGCCGTCAACGATCGACCGGTCTCCTATGAAAAGCTCAACGACCGCGACGAGCTGCACGTCGGCACATTTGTATTGCGCGTGCATTACGCGGAAGAGAGCAGGGGACTCGTTCCGGCGAACTCGACTGCAGAAATCGACTTGGGGGCGGACACCGTAGCCGTCGCGCGGAAGACGGACGAGGCACGTGCGGCTGCCGACGCGAGTCTGGCGGAAGCCTGGGCCGAGATCGACAGGCAGCGGTTGGCAATCGAATCGCGCGGGCAAGAGCTGGCGGCCCAGTCGGACGCTTTGGAAAAAGAGCGGACCAGCATCGCCGAATCGCTGCTTGATGTCGAAGCGTTGCGGGCAGCGGCGAAACAGAGCAGCAAGCCGAATGCGACAGGCTGCAGGCCGAGGCGAATGCCGAGCGAGAGTCGCTTTCCGCTCTTCGCGACGAGCTGGAAGCGGAGAAGACCGGGCTTTGTGCCGAGCGACAGAGTTTGGCGGAAGCCCAAACTCAGCTCGCCCAGCTCGCGGACACTCGACTTGCGCTCGAGCAGGAATCGCAGGCCGTCGCCGCAGAGCGGCACGACCTGGAAGAAAAGCGAACCCAAGCTGCCGCCGATGCGGCGGAATTGGCAGCGCAACAAGCGGCGTTGACAGCGTCCCAGTCGCGAATGGCGGCCGAGGACGCGGACCTCCGCCGGCGCGAGGGTCAGTTCCAGTCTGAGCAGACGGAATTGGAGCGCCGACGGGAAGCCTTTTCCTCAGAGCGGGCGGAGCTTCAGCGCGAAGTTGAAGAGGCGCTGAATCGCGCATCGGAAGAGAAGTCCGCGCTCGACGCATTGCAGGCAGCGGCGAAAGCGGAGCGGCAGACCGAACTCGACAGGCGGCACGCCGAGGCGAGTGCCGAGCGTGACTCGCTTTCGGCTCTTCGCAACGAACTGGAAGCGGAGAAGGCCGGGCTTTGTGCCGAGCGACAGAGATTGGCTGAAGTCAAAACTCAGCTCGCCCAGCTCGCGGATACTCGACTTGCGCTCGAGCATGAATCACAGGCCGTCGCGGTAGAGCGGCACGACCTGGAAGAAAAGCGAAACCAAGCCGCCGCGGATGCGGCGGAATTGGCAGTGCGCCAAGCGGAGTTGACAACGACTCAGACGCGACTGGCGGCTCTGGAGGTGAACCTCCGCCGACGGGAAGGCAAGTTCCAGACTGAGCAGACGGAATTTGAGCGACGACGGGCTGCGTTTTCCTCCGAGCGGGTGGATCTGAAACGCGAAGTTGAAGAGACGCTCAATCTCGCAACGCAGAAGAACTTCGCGCTCGACGCGGATCGACGCAGGCTTGATTTGCAGCTCAAGGAGTTGGAGGCCGGCCAGGCGACTCTTGCGCGGGAGCGGGCCGACTTGGCCGATCTCAGGAAGCAAGCCGACGAGGCGGCGCAACACGCGTCTGCCGAACGGACCAGGCTGGACGCCAGCGGTCGTGCGCTCGATTTACGGTCCAGCGAGTTGGCAGCTGCCCAGCTCACACTTGCGCGGGAGCGAGCCGAGCTTGAGAGTCTTCAAAGGTCAGCCGCACTCGAGCGGAGCTCTTTGGCAGCGGACCGGGTTGCTTTGGATAGCGATCGAGAGCAGCTTGCCCGCACGCGGGCGGTTGTTGAATCTCAGTCGCATGAACTCGACGTCGCCAAGAACGTCGCTCGCCGGCAAACTGCATGAATTCGACGAGCGCTGGGCCGCCCTGATTCGAGAGCGCGCGGAAATGGCCCGCTCCCAAACGCAGATCGAGACCGAACGTGGCCGCCTCGAGACGGACCGAGAGTCCTTCCAATCCGAACGGGCCGAATTTGCGGTTCGGCTTGAATCTCTGGCCGCCCGGCGCGATCAACTGCAAGCCGAGCGGGCCGCACTCGACGAGGAACGACAAATTGTGGCGCAGACCCGCGAACAAAGTCGCGAGGCCATCACGACAGAACGAGCCGCGCTCGAATGCCAGCGCGAGGAAATCGAACGGGTGCAGTCCGAGCTCAACCGCGCGAGAGCAGGCGGCGATTGAACGCGCGGAAGCTGTGGACGCAAGGCGTTGCGTCCAACAAGAGTGCACGGCCTTGGAGCAGAAGCGAAACCAATACGCGACCGAGGCGGCCGCTTTGGAGTCGCGTCAAACGACCGTCGAGGCCGAGCGGCGGCAGCTCGAGGCGGATCGAGCAGACCTTCAAGCGGCCGTCGATCGACTGGCAAAAGAGAGTTCTGAAATTGCGGCCGCGCGAGTCGCCCACGAGGCGGCGACCGCCGAACTCGTGACCGAGCGGGGACATCTCGACATGTTGCAAGCCGCCGTCGCGGCCGAGAAGGACAAGCTGGAGTGTTGGCGTCGCTCGCTCGAATCGGAAGGCAAGGCACTCAAAGCCGAGCAGGCGGCCGTCGAACGAGAACAAAAACAGCTTGCCGAAGCGGCGTCGCTCGTTCAAACGAAGCGGCGCGAGATGGAAGCGACACAAAGTGCATTCAGGACCGAGCAAGCGGCTCTGGACGAAGCACGGCAGCCCATCGAACGCGAGCGGGCCGAATTTGACCGACAGCGAGTCCAGCTCGAAGGCGATCAATCGCGATTGGAGCTCGGCCATCGGGAACTCCAATCCGCACAAGCCGCAATGTCGGCAAAACGGGAATCGCTGGCGAAGGATCGTGCTGCGCTCGAATCCGAACGGGCCGCCTTTGATCGCGATCGACAAGACCTGATGCTCGCCCAGGCCGCGGCCCGCGACGGGCTCTCGAAAATCGAGCGGACGCAAAAGGAAATCGCGGAGGAGCAAAGCCGCTTTGCCTCCGATTCGGCAGCGCTCGGTGCGCAACAAGCGGCATTCCAAGTGGCGCAGGCTCAACTCGAGACGGAGAAGTCCGAAGTCTGTCGCCAGAAGGAGGCGGTGGAACAGGAGAAAATGGCGTGCGCTTGGCAGCGGGACCAGCTCGCTACGGACGAACGCCGGCTTGCCGAAAAACGCGAGTCGATCGAAGCGGAGCTGCAATCGCTCGCCGGACTGCAAGCGGAAATCGAAGGCGAGCGGGCTGCCGTCGAGCAGGAGGGTCGCGAAAACGCGAGCCAACGCGCACGCCTGGAGGAGATGCGGGCATCGCTGCACCACGATCGCGAAGAGCTCGAGCGGCAGCGGCAATCGTTCGCAGCGAATCGTCACCGGCACGAAAAGCGCGAAGCCGAAATGGCCGAGGAAATCCGCCAGATCGCGGATCAGCAAACCAGCCTGGCCGAGGAAAAACAACGCGTCGACGAAGCCACATCGCGAAACGCGAACGAACGCGCTCGACTCGATGCGGAGCAGCACAAGCTGGCAACAAGCCGCCAGGAACTGGCCGAACAGCGATCCGCACTGGACTGTGCGTCGGTGGTCTTAGCAGAAAATCGAGCCTCGCTCGACGATGCGACCGCCGATTTGGAACGCCGGCGAGAGCTGTTGTTATCAGAGCAGGAATCTCTCGCTACGGATCGCACGGCACTCGAATCCACGCGCTGGGCCGTCGAGAATGATCTCAAGCGATGCGGGGAAACCGATTCCTTGGTCCAAACACGGTTACAAGAACTGAAAGCGACCGAAACGGCGATAAAAGCAGAGCGCACGGCAATCGACATAGTGCGGGCGGCGGTCGAACGAGACCGCACGGATCTCGAACGACAACGACAGGATTTCGAATCGACGCGAGTGGAGCTCGCGGCCGCGCAACGGGCTCTGGAAGCCGAGCGAAATGAGTTACACGCGGAACTCCGAGCGATGGCCAGTCAGGCCGAGAAAGAGGCAACCGTCGCTGCCAACCGGCCCGTTATCTTGGAAGGGGAGCTTGTGGATTCCGACGGGAGGACCGCCCCGCGTCAGCCGCTCGATGGAACCTGGAAGCTGATTGCCGTCGAGGCGTTCGGGCGGGAAATCCCGGCCCTCTCGCTTCGGCGACAACGCATCGTTTGGGAGTTCAAGGGCAACCGGCTCCTGCACCGGCCGGAAATCGGTCATCTGCGCGAATCGACGTTCGAATTGGACTCAACGACAACGCCCGGCCGGATCGCCGTGATTCCGCTCAATGGCCGGCCCAAGTATGGGATTTATTCGCTCGAGAACGATCGCCTGCGGGTTGGCATCTACAAGGACAAGAATCAGCTGCCGACCGCATTTTCCACAAGGGCCGGCGATGGGCTGCGAATTCTCGTATTCCGACGCGAAGCGAGTTAACAACCAGCGACTGATCGATCTTGGGCTGAGACGATTCGAAACGAGATCGCAGCGAAGGGTCGGGCTCCGCTGTTTCGATGGAGTCCGCCGGCGCCCAGGCCGGCCGCGATCACGATCGATGCACTGATGCTCTTCATGCGAGATCCTTGAACACCGCCGTGCTGTCGGAAGTCTCGGGCATCGTGGGAAAATGGAAGCCGCACTCGGGGCAGGGCTCCGCCAGCGCTTTTTGCTCCTGGCTCAGTTCGTAGACGCGGTCCTGGGCTTTGCCGCAGCAGGGGCAGACGCGCAACAGCCGCGTGCTGGTCAGCTCGAAATTCGTGATGATGTCCTCCATGATGGCGCCGCTGCGGACGGCCCACGCCTTGGCCCGTTTGTGGTAGTCGTTCTGGTGCCAGTCCTTGAGCGCCTCAAAGCTCGTCCAGAAGCTGATCTCGTTGTACCAGCTCAAGTTGCGCGGATGGACCCACCACGTCAGTTGCAGAAAGCCGGGCAGCGTCTTCAGATGGTGCCGCACTTCGGCGAAGAGGAGCTTGAATTTCTCGTAGCCGTCCGGACTCGAGAACCGGACGCGCTGCATGCTTTGGTAGATGGGCATCGAACGTGGCTCCGGGTAGCGAGGGCCTTGGGAACGTGCTCATTCTAACAATTCGGCCGCGAACTTTATTGGCGAGGGTAATCTCGTTGACGAGCCGCCGGCGTGAAGCCAGAGCGGCTCGTAAGAACGGAAACAACACTCAGGCAATCAGCGCAAGCGCGTGTTGAGAGCGCCGCCGCCGGCGTTCGCTGGCGCCAACTCGGCCTGGGTCGAAGTGCTGTTCGCCTGTTCGGCCGATGCCTTGGGGGCAAGGTCGGGCGGTAAGAGGTGCGAGAGTGTCGGCCGGAAGACGACGACCAGCAACAGAGGCAGATACCACAGCGTATAGACGCCGCCGCGCTGCGGATACCAGAACTGCGTGGCGACGATAATGGCCGCCGAATGGGCGATGAGCTGCTCGATCGTCTTCTTGCGGGGCCACGCTGCTAGCACGCCCGTCCCCACCAGGAAGGCGACGAAGACCGGAATGCGATACGCGGCCATCTCGGGACGCCAGAATCCGCCGCTGTCGTCGTCTCGGAACGAGAGGGCGCTCCAGTCGATCGCCCCCATCGTCTGGTTGCGGAACGAGGCGACGTCGCCCGACGTGAAGGCCAGGCTCCCTACCAGCACGGCCGCCACGCCTGCCAGGGCCACGCCGAATCGAACGGCGCCGCGTCGATCGTAAAAGGCGAACCAAAGGGGGAGCAAAAAGACAGGAAAGAACAGGGTGCCGCAGGCAAGTCCCATCAGCGCGCCGGCCACGCCGGGCCGCCGATAGGCGGCGATCGCCCACAAGATCAGGGCCGCGGGGAAGACGTGGTTCACCCGAGCCACGTCGTACGACGTGCAGGGCAATAGTAGATAGAGCGTCCCCATGGCGATCCCGATCTGCTGGTCGCCGAAATGCCAGCGCCCAATAAAGACCAGCGCCAAGACGACGGCCAGGTGTGCCACGATCGACGCCAGGCGGGCCGCATCGATGGCATAGTCGTCCGACGGGCTGGGCGCTTTTGGCGACGGGTTGATGGTGGCGACCGCCAGTTGCGGCAGCTTGACAAACGGGACCGCCAGGACGGCCGCCCCGGGTCCCGCCTTGGCGTCGGTCGGAGCCGCGGCGGGCGTGGCCGGTTTTTCGGCGCCTCCTGCCGCTTGCTCAACCGATCGGCCGCTTCCACCGTCTGCACGGTCGAATTGGGAAGTTGCCGCAGGTTCCAGGCGGTGGCCGCCAGAAACAGGAAGGCTACTGCGCCGAGGAAGCTCAATCCCTGGCTGTTCAAGTTCTGGTCGAGCCGCGGCCGTCGCGTGAAATAGCGGTCGGCCACGAGCCGCAGCAACAAAACGCCGGAAAGCCCGAACAGCCAAACGTATCCCGAGGCCGACCCGTGGCGGACCAGCAGGATCCCAGGCGAGATCGCCAACAGCAGGAGCAGGTCGAGGTTCCGCAGCGAAAAGACGCGGCCGAAGCGGAAATAGACGGTCAAGGTCAGAAACAGCGACAGGTAGAACCACGTCGCGTCGTCGACCGTATATCCGTTCAGGATTTTTTCCATAGAGTCGTCCGCCGGAAGACAAGGGTGACCACGTCAACAGCAGACTTGTGTCCAGCGCGATCCGAATCGCGAACCTGGTGCCAGCCCACACGGCGCATGGAGTTGCGCAACACGCTTGTTGGCCCGCGCGGCCCGAAACCAGATTCTGGTCGAGCCGAGCACCTTTATTGTCGCCGGTCCCAAGGGCAACCACAATGGCAAGAATAGGATAGGCGGTCGGGTGACCCGGGGACAAGCGTCGCGGAGATTCCGGCGGAGGACGACTCCCCAGCACCCTGCGCGTCTACCGCCCCGTCGCCGCGGAAGGCCCTTCGCCGGCCGCCGCTTGTCCCATCGGTCGGGCCGGGGGCGGATAAAGCCGCGCCCGGAATTCCGGCGCAATGGCGGCCCAGGCAGCCTCCGCCGCATCATAAGCCTGGTTCAACTTGGCGATTTCGGCAGCGTTCCCACCGCGATCCGACCCACCTTTCCGGTTGGTCAGCTTTCGTTCCAAGTCGTCGATCGCGGCAATTGTGTCGAGATATTTCAGAATCTCGTCCAAGAGCGCCTCCGTAGCTTACTGATTGGACCAACCCAATATTAAGCAAATTTCATTTAGCGAGAGTATCGGGAGATGCCGCAAAGTGGTGTAGGGGAAGACCGTACGCTGCGCGGCACGCTCATCGAAATTGACCGCATCGACAATCGACACCATTGGCCGATTTGCTGCCAGGAAAGGAAGCGCCCGGTCAAACGACGTCGGGTCGGACTTGTCCGGCTCTTCAGCCGCCGGGGGCCACGCCCAAGATTTTCGTCCGCAGGCCTTCGAGCAGGCGAACCGCGTGTCCGATGTCCTGCTTTTGTCGGGCCGGGTCGTGGGGGATCTCGCGCTCGATCGTCAGCGGCCCGTGATAACCGAGATTATGCAGCGTGCGGAGGTACGACTCCATGCCGACGTCACCGTCGCCCAGCGGAACCTCGGTTCCCCACGCCTTGCCGCGGGCATCCGCCGCGGCCCACTTCGCGTCCTTGCAGTGGACGCTGCGGACATACCGGCCAACCTTATTGAGCGCTTCGATCGGATCTCCGGTCCCGTAAAGGATCATGTTGGCCGGGTCGAAATTGATGAACAGGTTGTCGCGCTGGACGTCGGTGATGAAGTCGAGCAGGTGGCCGGCTGATTCCTGGCCGGTTTCAAGGTTGAGATGCTGGCCGTTGGCGGCGATGTGGTCGAGTAAGTTCCGCGCCGTGTCGACGATGCCGCGGTAGGCGGCACTCTTGCGGTCGGGCGGAACAAAGCCGATATGCAATGCGACGGTCGAACAATCGAGTGCCCGGGCGAAGTCGGCGACCTCTTTCATCTCTTTGAGGCGGACGGCCCGCGTCGATTCGGGGACGAGGCCGACCGTGCGGGTGGTCGTGGGAATGTCGGCGTAACTTTCCCGCTCGAAGCCGCCAAAAACGGCCGTCACGCGGATGCCGGCCCGATCGCACCGCTTCAGGAAGCTTTCAGCGGCCGCGGGGTTACGGTTGTGCGCGTGGGGTGAATGGAGCTGAACAGTGGGAACGCCCAACTCTTGCGCGACTTCGAGATGCACGCCCAGTCCCGCGTCGATCGACGCGAAGACTCCGATCGGCCATTTTTCCATGAAGCGAATCTCGTTGGGATCGACTCGAATTGCTACCGGTTCAAACGCGGCGACTCAGAGCGTGATGAGATGCTCGGGCAGGGGGAGACGCCGGTGCATAATAACCCGCGCCGGGGCACCATGTCGAGTGGCTGTTTTAGAGTTCGACGCCCAGTTCCCGCATGAGGAATTTCATGTCGTCCCAGACGTCTTTTTTGGCAGCCGGATTGCGCAAGAGGTACGCGGGGTGGTAAGTGCAAACGACCTTGGCGCGCCCGTGAATGAAGAAACGGCCGCGAAGTTTGCCGATCGATTCGACGCTCGCCAACAGGTTCTTGGCCGCGACGCTCCCCAGGCAGACGATGTAGTCGGGATCAACGATTTCGATCTGGCCGTCGAGGTACTCCCGGCAGCTGGCCGCCTCGTCAGGGGCGGGCGTGCGGTTCCCTGGCGGACGGCACCGCAGGATGTTGCAGATATAGATGTCTGCCCGCTGGAGTTGGCAGGCTTCGAGGATGCGGTTCAAAAGTTGACCGGCCGCACCGACGAACGGCTCCCCCTGGCGGTCTTCGTCGGCTCCTGGCGCCTCGCCGATAAACATGATCTTCGCTTCCGGGTTGCCGATGCCGAAGACCGTTTGCGTTCGAGTCTCGGCCAGTTCGGCACACCTCGTGCATTGGGCGACGCGGGCGGACAGAATCCGCAGTTTTTCCTCGCGATCCGCCCGAGGGATCGTTGAGCGTGGAGTGTCGAACAGGGAACCGGCCATCGCGGGTACAGCGGCGGCGGGAGCCGCGGTCGCGGCCGCTTTTGAAGGGACCGCCCCCTTCGGTTTGGGAGTGCGGCGGGCTACGCGTGTGACGCCGGCGGAACAGAGACTGGAAAGTTGTTGTGCAGCCGCTTTCCGTGATCGCGACGAGGCATTGCCCGACATGAACGACATCCTTGCTCGGAATTCAAGTAAAAAGGGGGGATCGCCCTCCCCAGTTGAGGCGCCTTCTCAAGGCACCCCTGGTCCCGTGACGTTCGTGGGCCTCGAAGGACCCATCGTCGTGCGCGCCGCCCACCACCGGCGCCACTGATCCTTATCGTAGCCGAACGACTGTTTCGTCAAGGATTCGAGCGCCGAGAGGACCTCGGGATTATGGAATTCCCGGTTGGTCATGACGGTCCGCGTTCGCGGACCGATCGGGGGCCCGCCGGGAGATGAATTGAACGTGACGCCGTTGGGATATTGGCCGGTCAGGAGTTTGCCGGCCACGTCGGGGGGCAGCGGAAGAAGGTTGGGATCAGCTGTCGTGCCGTTGCGGTTAAACGCATAGGTGTTGGAGTTATCGAGGACGTTGACAGGGACCTGGTGCGTGGTGGCGACCGCTTCGATCAGGGGTGCGACGACTGAATCATCGCCGATTTTTTCGAGCATCCGCCCGGCACGCCGCACGATTTCGTTGTCGGAATTTCGCAGGGCGCGGACGTAAATCGGGCAGGCGGTGTCCCTCATCTGCGGTGCGACGGTGTCCTGCGCCTCGACGCGCACCGCCTTTGACGTGTCGAACAGCGACTGTTCGACGATGAGGGTGATCGCGTCCGCGCTGGGGATCCGGCTGAGGATTTTCACGTACAGCGAACGCCGGTCCTCGTCCTCGCTGGTCCTCAGGATCTTGTTGAGCGCGGGGATCGCGTTCGGATCGCTGATCTTCAAAAGTTGCGTCCGCCCGCGGCGGCGTTTTTCCGGCTCGCCGCTGGTGAGCGCGTAGGACCAGTTACGGATCTTTTCCATCCAGTCCTGATCGACGCGCTTCCGCGAGCGGAGTTTCTTCAGGATCTCGAGTTCCTGCAGCGCGACGTACCGCCCGTCGTACTTGACGAAGCCGCGGAGCCGCATCTCTTCGTCATGCGTGCGCCACTTGCCGTCGTACCGCGCCTGGCCCAGCCCCTGATGGGCCGGCAGGTGGTCGGGGTCGAGGACGAGGATTCGCCTAAGCGTCTCCTCGCGCTGCGGCTTGAGTCCACGGGAACGACACCATTCGGCGAGCTTCCAGAGCGCGTCGACGTCGTCGGGGGTGTGCTGCTTACGGACCTCGAATTCCTCCTGCAGCATCGGGCGACGAGTGACTACGCGGACTTGCGACGCGTCGAGGACCAGACGTCCGCCGGTCAGGGTCGTGACTGTGATCGTGTTGGGGCGGTGCGTTTTGGCGGCCGCCTCCTTGTCGGGGAAGACGGGCTTCGAGCCGAGCAGGAAGCTGGCATCCGACACGCGGCCACGGATCAGCCCGCCCGTGTGCAGGACCAGGGTATCGGCCCGGCACCCCGCGGGATGGAAGGCTGCGGCGGCCTGGACGGCCGCGACGGCCATCACAATCCGCAAAATCGCCCCGCTCCGTTCGGCAAACGTGACCACGCGCCTCATCTCCCGCGGCACCGACGAGGACCTGCCCGCTGTCCTCCCCTTCGTTTTATCTTTCCGGCAGCGAAAGGCCAAGAGTCCTCCCATCCTGGTACAACCCGGCCCCGCCGCGGGGCGAATTTGGAACCGAGGGCCTCTGGGCGTCTAGCCCCTGGTTTCCGCCGGTCGGCGGACGCTAGAATCGAGGGTGCGGGTATCCAGCACGTCTTTTCCGCGCGGGCGGTCAGCCCCTCTCTTATGGGGGCAAGAGCGCGGAACGACGTCGAGGCTTTGTTGCGGATTGGACAGGGATAGCATGTCGCGACGCAGAGTGACGCTCGGCGCTTTGATTCTGGTGTTGGGACTGGGGGGTGATCTTTTCGCGCAAGTGGCCGCGCGAACCGAGCTCCCCAGCGATGTGATGCTGGGACGCCTCGGTCTGCAGCGCGCCTGGTGGGCACACGCGTCGATCGATTCGTCGCGCGACCGGCTCAAATACTTCATCTCGGACGAGCGGATCACGCTGGCGCAGTCGGAGACCGGCATGGTGAGCGCGTTCGACAATGCGAACGGACATCGCCTCTGGGCCGTGCAAGTCGGCGATCCGCATGAAGTACGGTTCCGCGCCGTCACAAACGATCATCTGGTGCTGCTCATCAGCGGCGCCAACATGTACGCACTCAACAAGTTCACCGGCGACGTCGCCTGGATGGTCAAGGTTCCGACGGCCGTGTCGACGCCCCCCGGACTCGACGAGACGCGGGCCTATGTCGGAACGATCAGCGGAACCGTTTATGCGTACGATCTCGTGTTCCTCGAGAAGCTCTCCAAGGATCCGCGCTTGGCGGCGGACATGTACCATTCGCTCAAGTGGCAATACAAAACCGGCGCGGATCATGTATCAGCCGATCAGCACGGGAAAGGTCGTGGTTGTGGCGAGTGCCGATGCTTCGCTGTACGGCCTGGACGCGGCCAACCGGAAGTTGCATTTTCAGTTCGAGACGGACCAGCCCCTTTCGGCACCGATCACGCAGATCGGCAAACTGATCTTCGTGGCGACCGAGGACCGCAAGGCCTACTGCCTCGACGCGGAGTCGGGCGCGCTCAAGTGGGAGCTGCTTTCGGGGTTGCGGATCCGGCAAACGCCGCGCGTGGTGGAGGACCGCGTCTACCTGCGGCCTGAAGGCTACGGCTTGCGCTGCCTGTCGGCCACGACGGGAGTCCCTCTCTGGTCCAATCGGCAGGCGCTCGACCTTCCTCGCCGCGACGCCGGCCGTCGTGTACGCCTCGGACGTCCTGGGGAACGTCCTCCTCTTGAACCCAAAAGACGGACGCCAGATCGGCGCTTTTTCGATGCGGCAATTTCCGATTCGCGTTGCCAACGAGCGGACCGATCGGCTCTATATGGCTTCCGGCCACGGCCTGATCGTCTGCATCCGCGAAAGCGAACGCGACCTTCCGCTGTTCCACAAGAACCCCGAGAAGGGGCCGATCTTGCCCGAAGTTGCGCCCGACCAGCCCGGCGACAAGAAGCCATCGGCCGGCAAGAAGAAGACCGAGGACGAGGATGCGGCGCCCGCTGACGAAAACACGGAAAAGCCGGCCGCCAAACCCCCGGCCAAATCGGCCGCCAAATCGGGCAAGTCCGCGAAGCGCGCTAAGCCGGCTACCAAATCCGACGACTCGGACAACCAGTGACACTGCGCAGGGGGCCGCTGTGCGCCCGATGGGCCGCACCGTTGCGGTACTCCTCGTCGTCACGGCACCGGCCGCGATCGCTCGGCCCGACTCGCCTCCGCAGACTGCGAAAACAGATCACGCGGCAGTCCGCGTCGAGCCCGATGAGTTGTGGAACGCCGTCTTCGACCGGCACGACGGCTGGAGCGGGGCGGACGTGGCGGGAACGGTCGTGCTCGGTGACGGGCGCGTGGTGTGGCTCTTCGGCGACACGTGGATCGGCACGATCCGCCACGGCAAGCGCATGCCGGGCTCACGGATGGTCAACAATTCCATCGCCGTCCATCCGCTTGATCGATCCGCTCCTTGGACGGCGCCCGATCCGAGTGCCGTGCACTTTTATTGGGGCCCCTCCGACAGGGATGGCCATCCGACGGCGTGGGTCCGTCCGGCGGAACAACCCGGTGATCATCAAACCGGCGAGCAAAGCCGCGAATGGCTGTGGACGACGGGCGGGGGCCTCGCCGTGCGAAGTCCGCCCGGATCACTGAAGCTCTTCGTTTTTTTCTTTCGCGTCGCGAGGAACCCGCAGGGGAAGGGGGTGTGGAGTTTCACCGTCGTTGGCACGGCGCTCGGTGTGATCGACAATGCGGCCGACGCGGCCGATCGTTGGCACGTGCGGCTGGTCAACCTTCCGAATAGTTTCATTTCACTTAGCCGAAAGGCAAACGGCGCGAAGGACGCTCCGGCCGAGGCTGAGCTGGCGTGGGGGATGGCGGCCGGCGTCGATCCGGACTCGTTCGGCCGGAATTCGCCGGACGCGTTAATCTACGGCGTGCGGCGAACGGCTTTCGGCAACAGGCAGCTCGTCCTCGCCCGGGCGCCCGCCGCGAGCATTGACCGGTTCGACACCTGGAAGTTTTATTCGGGCAAGAACTCCTGGTCTCCGACGCCGGCTGCTGTCGTGCCCCTCGCTAGTGTGGTGTCTCACGCAGTTGGGATCTTATTGAGCGCGGCTCGGGCCCGGCGGACTTTGGCGAGGATGTCTTCGGCTTTGGCTGTCCAGACGAACGATTTCGGAGAAGCGTTGTGGCGGTTGATGTAGTCTTCGATCGCCGCCTCTAACTGCTCGACGCTGCGGAATGCGCCGCGGCGAATGCGTCGCTCGGTGATGTCGCGGAACCAGCGTTCGATCACGTTCAACCACGAACTGCTCGTCGGAATGAAGTGCATGCGGAACCGCTTGTGCCGCTTCAACCACGACTGCACCTTGGGATGCTTGTGCGTGGCGTAATTGTCGACAATCAGATGCAGATCCAATTCAGCCGGCGTTTCGGCATCGATCTTCCTCAGAAACGCCAACCATTCCTGATGGCGGTGCCGCGGCATGCACTCGGCGATGATCCGGCCTTCCGCCAGTTCGATCGCCGCAAACAGCGTCGTCGTGCCGTTGCGCTTGTAGCTGTGAGTCATGGTTTTGAGGTGGCCTGGGAACAGCGGCAGGCTCTTTTGAGTGCGATCCAAGGCTTGGATCTGGCTCTTCTCGTCGCACGACAAAACCAGAGCATGTTCCGGCGGGTTCAAATACAGCCCCACGACGTCGACCAGTTTCTCGGCGAAGCGGGGGTCGTTCGAGAGCTTAAACGTTTTGACCAGGTGCGGTTTGAGCCCATTGTCTCGCCAGACCCGCTGCACGGTCGAATAGCTCACATTCACCGCAGCCGCCATCGTGCGGACGCTCCAGTGTGTGCCACCTACCGGCGTTTCCTGCGTCGTCTTGGCGATGATTTCGGCCTCTTTGGCGGCGCGGACCGACGGCGTGCGTCCCCCGCGGGGAGCATCTTTCTCGATTCCCTTCAGCCGCTGCTTTGCAAAGCGATTCCGCCAAGTGCCGACCGTTCGCCGCGTGCAGCCGAGTTCGCCGGCAATCTCGTCGTTCCGCATTCCACCGGCAGCAGCCAAAATGATCTTTGCCCGCTGGACCAAGCGGCTCGGCGTGCTGCGTCCTCGCGCCCACTTCATCAACGTGAGTCGCTCGCTGTCGCTCAACAAAATCGTCTTCGCAATCCGCATGGCACTGATCCTCCGTGTTTGAAGATTCAGACGCCAGCGAACTCAAATAAGTTCCATTAATTAAGCAACACTACACTAGCGGGATCGCGCCCGAGTTCTCGGTCGAGCATCTCGAGGATCGCAGGCGCGCGATCTGGACACTCGTCCAAAGCGAACCGTTTTTGGGAAAACGGATTTTGCTGCGCAAGGCTCCGCGAGCGGACGGGCCGTGGTCGAGTCCGACTTTTTTGGCCCGCGTCTCGGATGTCGAGCGGAACCGTTCGTATTTCACGTATGCCGCCAAAGGTCATGCCGCGCTCTCACGTCCCGGCGAATTGCTCATCACCTATATCGTCAACTCCAATCGATTTGCCGATTTGATGGAAGATACGCAGATTTATCGTCCCCAGTTCCTCAGAGTCGCCGCACCCTCTCTATTTTCGCAGTAGATCTCCAAATAATCGGCAAGGTTCGCTCAACCTACCCAATCGGAAAATCCGATACCCATGGAACGATCCCTTTTGGAGAGCGGCACAAGGACGGACCGCCTTGATACTGGCGACGTTAGAAGAGGGTCTGCGGCATCATCAGGCCGGCCGGCTCGACCGAGCCGAAGAATTCTACCGTCGGGTCCTGCGAACGGATCCGCGGCAGCCCGATGCGCTGCACCTACTGGGAATGGCGGCCTTTGCCCGCGGTCTTCCGGAACAGGGGCGGGACCTCGTCCTGCAGGCCATTGAGGCCAAGCCAAACGAAGCCGTGTTTCATGCCAACCTGGGGATTGTGCTGGAAGCCCTTCAGCGTTGGCCCGAGGCGGAAGCCGCGTATCGACGGTCGCTGCGACTCAATCCGGAGAATCCGGCCGCGTTCAACAGCCTGGGCAATTTGCACCGCGCCGCGTGGCGGCTCGACGAGGCGGCCTGCTGTTACAAAGCGGCGCTTGCGCTCAATCCTCGTTTCACGGCGGCTGAAAGCAACCTGGGCAATACGTTCGCCGATCGGGACGACTACGACCAGGCAATCGCCTGCTACCGCCGTGCGCTAGCGGTCGACGCCAATTTCGTCGACGCGCGAAAGAACCTGGCCAACTCGTTGACGGGGCAGGGACGTTGCGAAGAGGCGGCGATGGAGTTGCGCCGCGCAGGCCCTGTGTCCCGCGGACGGGGCGCTCAAGATCCGCTCAGCCCTCTTGCTGCCGGCCGTTGCCGAGTCGTCGGCGTGGATCGACGCGCGTTGCGCCCGGTTGTCGGACGATTTGGACCGTCTCCTGAAAACCGAAATGGAGATCACCGACCCGATCGATCACACGGTGGGCCCGGCTTTCTACCTGGCGTATCACGGCCGCAATGATGTCGACTTACAGCGGAAGATCGCCGCGGTCTATTCCCGGGCGATTCCTTCGCTGGCGTTCACGGCTCCGCATTGTCGCCGCCCGACGCGCCGCCACGGCGGGCCGATTCGCGTCGGCCTCATTTCGCGATTTTTTCACAGCCATTCGGTGGGCGATCACTATGCCGGCCTGCTGCGAACGTTTCCGCGGCAGGGCGCGCGGTACACGGTCTTTCGCTTTCCCGGGGCCGGCGACGCGGTTGCGCGGCATGGAAGAGGCGGCCGACGAGGCGATCTTGCTCTCCACGCGGCTCGGCGAAGTGCGAGAGCAGATTGCCTCCCAGGAGCTCGATGTCCTGTTTTTCACGGACATCGGAATGGACCCCTGGTCGTACTTCCTCGGTTTCTCGCGGTTGGCCCGCGTGCAGTGCGTCACGCTGGGCCACCCCGTGACGACCGGCATTCCCACGATGGATTATTTTCTCTCGTACGATCGACTGGAGCCGCCCGGAGCAGAGGGGCACTACAGCGAACGCCTCGTCCGCTTCGCCAACAATCCGCATTATTTTTCGCAGCCGCGTGAATTGGGCCACGAGGGGCGGCGGAGCGATTATCCGCTCCCGTCGGACACCCGCTGGTACGTCTGCCAGCAAACGCTTTTTAAAGTTCATCCCGAGTTTGACGTGTTGGTCGGCGAAATCCTGCGTCGCGATCCCGGCGGAATTGTGGTTTTCTTCGCCGGTCAACACGAGCCTTGGACGCGGGGCTTACAGGATCGCATGAGGATGTCGATCCCGGACGTTTTCGACCGAGTCGCGTTCCTGCCGCGAATGGGTTTCGACGAGTATCTGGCGTTCTTGCAGTTGAGCGACGTGCTGCTCGATACGCTCCATTTCTGTGCGGGGACAACGACGTATCAGGCCCTGGCGATGGGCACGCCGCTCGTCACGTTGCCCGGTGCATTCGCCCGCGGACGGGGGACCGATGCGGTTTACCGGCGGATTGGCGTTCTCGATTGCGTGGCCGCCGACTCGCAGGATTATGTGCGTCGGGCAGTGTCGATCGCCAAAGACCGCGGGCTACGTGATTCGATCGGGACGGCGTTTCGCGAGCGAATGGGCGTGCTGTTTTCCAACAACGCAGCCGCGGCCGAAATTGAAGCGTTTTTCCTCGACGCCGCGCGTCGAGTGGAGGTCAGCGTCGCGTGAACGGATATCTGAGCCCGCTTTACGCGGCATCGCTGGCCGAGTTCGGCAGTCCGCTGCATCTCGCGGAGTCCGACGGCTGGCTCCTAGTGCGGCCGATTGCCGAGAGCACGGAGTGCGACGCGATCGGCTGCTATCCGCTCTTTAATTGTCGCAATTGGCGGGCACTCGGCGCGGACGTGGATCAGTTGTCGGGGCAAGCCGTGTCCGTGTCGCTCGTCGTCGATCCATTCGCCGACGTCGATCCGACGCGGCTTCGCGGTTGTTTTCGTGACGTGTGCCGTCCTTTCAAGGAACACGCCGTCGTCGATTTCGGCCGGGATTGGCGGCAAACGATCTCCCCGCATCATCGGCGCAACATTCGCGCCGCCGCACGGAGAGTTGAAGTCGAACGCTGCCAGAATCCGGCGGCGTGGGTGGAAACTTGGATCGGTTTGTATGCGAATCTGATCGCTCGACATGAAATCCGGGGTATTGCCGGCTTTTCACACAAGAGTTTCCGCCGGCAATTTGCCGTGCCCGGGATGACGGCTTTTCGCGCCGTTGTTGGTACAGAGACCGTCGGCATGCTTTTGTGGTACGTCGCCGAGCAGGCTGCTTATTACCACTTGGGCGCGTTCAATCCGCTTGGCTATGAGTCACGGGCGGCTTTTGGGCTATTTGACGTGGCGCTTGGCGAGCTGGCCGCGCGCGGCGTGCAATTGTGTACGCTCGGTGCGGGCGCCGGCTGGCAGGCGGCGAAGGAGGATGGCTTATCCCGATTCAAAAGCGGTTGGGCGAACGACAGCCGAACCGCTTGGTTCTGCGGACGCATACTGGCCCCGACCAAATACGAACGGCTGACAGCCGCACGGCAGCTGCCACCAGCCGACTACTTTCCCAAATATCGCCAGCGGGAGGCGGCATGATCGGTCGCGCCGCCTATGGCCAACTCGTCGAACATTATGAGTCGTGCCTGCGCCGGCACGGTGACAATCACCGCGGCGTCGATTGGCCGAACGCGGCCGATGCGCAAATGCGTTATCGCGTGATGCTGGACGTGATTCGTCAACACCACCCACACGATGTGCGGCTGCTCGATTTGGGATGTGGAGCGTCGCACCTGTACCACTACATGCTGGAGTCGAACCGCGACGGGATCGATTACTCCGGCCTGGATTTGTCGCCCGAATTCATCCGGCTTTGCCGCAGCAAGTTTCCCGATCGCCCGTATTACTGCCTCGACATTCTCGATCCGTCGAGCGCGATTCCGGCGTTTGACTATGTGGTGATGAACGGCCTCTTCACCGAAAAGCGATCTCTCTCATTCGATGAGATGTGGGACTATGTCCAAGCCATGCTGGAGCGAACGTTCGAGATCGCATCGGTCGGAATGGCGTTCAACGTCATGTCGAAGCACGTCGACTGGGAGCGCGAGGACCTGTTCCATCTTCCGTTTGATCTCGCTCGCCGAGTTCTTGACGCGCTGCATCAGCCGGCATTTTGTGATTCGCAACGATTACGGGCTGTATGAATACACCGTCTACGTTTATCACGACCCGTGTTGAGATCGAGGACGTCCGGCCATGGCGAAGGTTGTCATTTTCGGATTGCGGGATTTCGCGTCGCTGGCCCATTTCTACTTGAAATGCGACAGCCCCCACGAAGTCGTGGCGTTCACCGTCGACCAGGCTTTCCTGCCGTCCGAGCCGACCTTTGAGGGGCTACCTGTCGTCCCCTTTGAAGAACTGGAGAGTCACTTTCCGCCCGGCGAATTTGCCGGTTTCGCGCCGCTTTCCCATCAGGGAATGAATCGGATGCGGCAAATCGTCTACGAGCGCTTCAAGCAGAAAGGCTATCGGCTCATCAGTTATGTCAGCTCGCGGGCGACGCATTTTCCCGGCACGACCGTGGGCGATAACTGTTTCGTCCTCGAAGACAACACCATTCAGCCGTTTGTCACCATCGGCAACAACGTCGTCTTGTGGAGCGGCAATCATATCGGCCATCACAACACGATTGCCGACCATGTCTTTTTCACATCGCACGTCGTGCTGTCGGGACACTGCACGGTCGAGGAGTCGTGTTTCTTCGGCGTGAATGCGACCGTGCGCGACGGGCTCCGGATTGCGAAAGGGACGCTGGTCGGCATGGGAGCGACCGTGGCCCGCGATACGGAGCCTTGGTCGGTTTACAAAGGGGCGCCCGCCAAGCCATCGGGGCTTTCGAGTCTCGATGTCGATTTCGCCAAACGGGCGCGAGCGGCCGGCTGATCGCCACAAGGAATTTCACTCATGGACTCTCAGCGAGCGAGCACATACCGAGAGCAAGGATATCTCCATCTTCGCGGCGTGTTTGATCGCCGCGAAATTGAGAACGTGCGTCAGGACGCAATCCGCGTCTTCGAGCAACAGTTGACGGCTCGCGGGCAGGCGATCGACGGTTCGGCGTCCGAACCGGATTTCGAGAATGCGCTCTTTCGGTTCTTTCGCGAGGATGTCCCCCGTTTTGCGAACTGCGGCAAGCAAATTCAACACCTCATTTCGCTGCACCGTCTGGCGATCGATCCGCGAATTCTCGATCTGCTGCGAGGTCTTGGCGTGGCTTTTCCCAATATCTCGACGCGGCCCGTACTGTTCTTCAACAGCCGTCACCTGGCGACCAAGGAAGTCTATTGGCGGGTATTCGCCCACCAGGACTGGCGGAGCATGCAAGGCTCGCTCAATTCGGTCGTCGTCTGGATGCCGCTGCACGACATTGACCGCAGTTTGGGAGCGCTCGAAGTCGTTCCGGCGAGCCATCGCCTCGGCCTGGTCTCGACCGAAGTCGTGGACCGATTTGGAAAAGTCGACTGCTTCACCGACGACGATTTCAAAACGGTCGAAGTCGAGCAGGGCGATCTGCTCGCCTTTTCGGCCTTTCTCGTCCACCGCTCCGGAACGAACAGCACCGAATCGATTCGCTGGTCGTGTCATTTTCGATACAACGACCTGGCCGAGGCGACTTTTGTCGAACGGGGTTATCCGCATGCGTACGTCTATCATCCCGTCGACGACCTGCTGACGCCCGGATTTCCGGCGGTTGAGGACGTCCGCCGGCTCTTTGGGGACACGACTCCATGCCGTGGCAGCGAAGCGGCTTGATTTACGCGTGCGACGCGCATCCGGGCCGCGACTGGGCGATAAACCATGCGCAGTGTCCGACGCCCGACCGCATTTCGGATGCAACGCTGCGGATTTATTTCGGGACGCGCGATGCCGCCAACCGCACGCGGCCGACCTTTGTCGATGTCGATCCCGAACATCCCGAGCGAATCCAATATGTGCACGAGCGGCCCGTGTTGGATTTGGGCGAGCTCGGGTGCTTCGATGATCTCGGCGTCATTCCCTCGTGCGTGGTCGATGTCGACGGCGCGAAGTGGCTCTATTACGCCGGATGCAATACCAGCACGAGCGTGCCGTATCGAATGAGCATCGGAGTCGCGGTCAGCGAGGACGGCGGGTATCGGTTTCGTCGGCTGCGACAGGGACCGATTTTGGACCGGACGCTCGACGAGCCGCATTTCTGCTCGACGCCGTTCGTCGTTTGCGACGGCCAGGACTGGAGGATGTGGTATTTATCCTGCTTCGGCTGGCGGATGATCGGTGGCCGGCCCGAGCCGCAATACCACATCAAACTTGCCCGATCCCACGACGGGCTGCACTGGGAACGCGACGGCTCCGTTGCGCTCGAAGTTGAGCATCCAGAAGAGGCCATCGCACGCCCGTGGGTTGTTCCGGGCGTAAATCGTTGGCGGATGTGGTATTGCCATCGCAGTCTCGACGGTTATCGAACCGATAAAGAGAGTAGCTATCGCATCGGTTATGCCGAATCTGCCGACGACGGCGCAACCTGGGAGCGTCGGGACGAGTCAGGAGGACTGGGTCCCGCGTCGGCCGGCTGGGATAGCGAGATGGCGGCGTATCCGGCCGTCTACGAGCAGGCCGGCCGATTGTGTCTGCTCTATAACGGGAACGGATTCGGCCGCGGAGGCTTTGGCTACGCGGTTTGCGAGGAGCGGGCAAATGGCAGCAGCGTCGCAGGGAGTGAAGCTCGCGGTCTTTGGAAATAAGCCCGGTTTCGCCGAGCCGCTGCACGTCGGCCGCCCGAACCTGCCGGACAAGCAGGCGATCCTCGATCGGGTCGCCGGTGCGCTCGATCGGCATTGGCTCACCAATGGCGGGCCGCTTGTCGCGGAGTTCGAGCGGCGCGTCGCGGAGGCAGCCGGTGTCAAACACTGCATCGCGGTGGCGAATGGGACGATCGGCCTGGAGCTCGCCGCGCGTGCTCTTGGCCTCCAGGGCGAGGTGATCGTTCCCGCGTTCACGTTCATCGCGACTGCACACGCGCTGGCCTGGCATGGCGTCACCCCGGTCTTCTGCGACGTCGACCCGTCCACCCACGCGATTGACCTCCGGCACGCCGAAGAACTCATCACGCCGCAAACAAGCGGCATCGTTGGGGTCCATCTCTGGGGACGCGCTTGTGATGTCGAAGCACTCGCCGAGCTGGCCGGGCGGAGAAACCTCGCGCTCTTCTTCGACGCGGCGCACGCTTTCGGGTGCACGTATGGCGGACAGCCGATCGGTCAATTTGGCGCTTGCGAGGTCCTCAGCTTTCATGCGACCAAGTTCGTGCATTGCGGCGAGGGGGGCGCGATTACGACCAACGACGACATGCTCGCGCAACGGCTGCGGCTATTGCGCAACTTCGGATTCGTCGGTTATGACTGTGTGACGGCCGTCGGCACAAACGGCAAGATGAGCGAGCTGGCCGCCGCCGTCGGGCTGACGTCCCTCGACGAGATGGGAACGATCGTCACCGCCAACCGGGCGAATTACGAGGCTTATGGCCGCGCTCTGGCGGGCATCGACGGGCTCAAGCTCATTTCGTTCGATCCGCAGGAAACGAGCAACTTTCAATACGTGGTCGTCGAAGTCGACGAGCGGGCGGCCGGACTTTCTCGCGACGATCTGGTCGCCGTTTTGTCGGCCGAGAATGTGTTGGCGAGACGCTATTTCTATCCCGGCTGTCATCGCATGGATGCCTACCGCACGGGGAGTCCTGTGCCGTCCTTGCCGGTTACGGAGCGGCTCGCCACGAGCGTCCTTGCGTTGCCGACGGGTCTCCAGCTTGACGGCCAAGTGATCGCGCGGATTGCCGCCATTTTGCGAACGGCCGTCGAGAATGCACCAGCCGTGCGAGGCCGCCTGAGTCAGCGCCGAGCGGCGTGAAACATCGTACGCCCTTCTTTTGAGCGTACCTTTGGCGTCGCAATGCTGTTTGATCGCCATAAAAAAAGAGAGCGGGGACGACCGTCTTGGCCGTCCCCGCTCTGACGCAAGTCAACTTCGATGTGGCGACTTGGGCGAAGAAAGTCGCCGATCGCGCGATCGTTGCGAGTTCATCAATGGCTGACGCAGGATGACGGCTTCTCACAAGCCTGGCAGGGGGCCGCGTTGCAGAGGACCTGGCGGCAGACCGTGCGAGGAACGCAGGTCGTCACCGTGTACTGAACTTGCCGCGGCACGCGCCGCACGCACGTCCGGTAGCCGGTCTCGCACACCTTGCGGCAGACGCAGTAGGGAATCTGCTTGTGGCAGACCACAGGAGTCCACGAGCAGGTGCAGACGGGGACTTGCTTATGGCAGACCTCTTGCGTGTAGGTGCAGACCGTGTAGGGGATCTGCTTATGGCAGACCTCCTGCGTGTAGGTGCAGACCGTGTAGGGGACTTGCTTGTGGCAAACCTCCTGCGTGCAGCTGCAGACCGTGTAGGGGACCTGCTTGTGGCAGACCTCTTGTGTGTAGCTGCAGACGGTATACGTCTCTTTGTGCGTCGTGGTGCAGGGAACCTGACGGCAAACCGTGTAGGGGACCTGGCAGTGCTTCACTTCCGACTCGTACCGCGTGGAGCAGACTTCCTGTTGAACGGTTTTTTCAACCCAGACGCGGCGGCAGCAGGTCTGCGGCGGGCACTGTACTTTCACCAGGTGGCAGCAGCCCGGGCGATACAGGCAGCAGCAGCTGCACGGATCCCATTCCCAGTGGCCCGGATCGCACTGGCACTGTTCCATCTCGCCGCCCGGAACCGTCTCCGTCACCGTTTGCCACTCGCCGCAGCATACGGGGACCATTTTCTTCTCGACGATCGGCCGGCAGACGGTGTAGCACTCGTCGCGGTAGCAGGTCTGTTGCTCGGTCTTGTACGTCGTGCAGCAGACGTCGCGGGTGCAGGTCTGGTAGCTGGGCTTGCAGACCGTGTAGCAGACGTCTTTGTAGCACGTCTGGTACGTCGGACGGCTCACCGTGTAGCAGACGTCTTTCCAGCACGTCGTGCGGCAGGGCTTGCAGACCGTGTAGCAGACGTCCTTGTAGCAAGTCTGGTGATGCCGGTGGCAGACGGTGTAGCAGACGTCCTTGTAGCAGGTTTGGAAGCAGGGCTTGCACACCGTGAAGCAGCAGTCTTTATAGCACGTCTCAAGGACGTGGCGGGTGCGGCAGAACGGGACCTGCTCGCAGACGTGATCGTACACCGTCTTGCAGCAGACGTTGCTCTGCTTCTCCCAGACCGTCTCGTAGACAGTCTTGTACGTGGGGGCCGGCGGCGCGGGGCAGCACGTCGGTGCGGGGCAGCACGACTTGGCGGCGGAGTAATCGCCGCAAGGCGCGCACGATTCCGTGGGGCAGCACGAGTAGCCCCCAAATATTCCGGCGATGGCGCTGCCACCCGTCTGGGTCAGCGCCAGCGCGACAATGATTGAGACCCAAGCTGCGTTTTTCATTGTTTCGCCCTCGTTGGTGCCGTTTCCTGGACGGCTAGTGGAACTGTGAATAATTGGATTGCGTCGATCCTCACTCTTTACGTCGTCAACCCGGTCGCCGTGCTTGAGAGGCAGCGTGCAATTCTCCCCTCTTGTGCCGTCTGCTCGACTCGCGCTGTCGGCACAGCCGTCTGGTGGCTTATAATCCTCACGACGCGCCGCGCGCGAATCGGATGTGCCGCGCGTGCCACGGCCGTGTCCGCGGCGCGACCGCTGGTCCCTAGTGTCAGGGGACGGTTGTGCCGTTTGTTCATCAGAAGCGGTGTTTGACGCCCGCTCCGGAGCGGCCGGCGGCGAAAACTTGAAGAGGTCTTGGAATGCGATTCGCGATTTGCCAGGAGTTATTCACCGATTGGGATTGGGAGCGCCAGTGCCGGTTCATTGCGTCGGTCGGCTACACGGGGATCGAAGTCGCCCCCTTTACGCTCGCCCGCAGAATCGGTGAAGTCGGCAAAGAACGACGCCAGCTCCTGCGACGGCGGGCGGAGGAGAACGGCCTCTCGATCATCGGCCTGCATTGGCTCCTGGCGAAGACGGAAGGCCTGCACCTGACCTCTCGCCGAACCCGCCGTCCGCCGGGCGACGGCCGACTATCTGATCGAATTGGGGCAGGCGTGTGCCGATCTGGGGGGTGATCTGATGGTCTTCGGCTCCCCGCAGCAGCGGAGCCTTGCGCCCGGCATCACACGGGAAGAGGGGTTTGCGAACGCCGCAGAGGTCTTCCGAGCGGCCCTTCCGGCCATCGCGGACGCGGGCGTTCGGATCTGCCTGGAACCGCTGACGCCTCAAGAAACCAATTTCCTCAATACGTGTGCCGAGGCGATGGAGCTGATCGAGCGGATCGACCAGCCCAATCTCTGTCTCCACCAGGACGTGAAGGCGATGCTCGGCGGCGAATCGACGCCGATTCCGGAGCTCATCGCACGCTACGCCCCCGTCGTCGGACATTTTCACGCGAACGATTCGAACCTGTTGGGACCCGGGATGGGGCCGACCGATTTCGTTCCGATCTTCGCGGCGCTGTCGCGCGAAGTATGACGGATGGGTGTCGGTCGAGGTGTTCGACTACAGTCCGGGGTGCGAACGGATCGCGCGCGAGAGCCTCCGCGCGATGCAACAAGCGGCGTCACAGCTGGCATCGTGACGCGCGCACGCGTGACGAAAAAAAATTTTCGAAAAATTTTTCCGAAACGATTTTTCGGTTTTGAACGAACGTCGCGCAACTCGATCAACGTGATCTCGCCGCGCGGTTGATGTCTCCTTTTTTTCCGCATTGCGACGAGACAAATTTAAAAAAGGCCTGTTTTTCCCGAGAAAAATGCGCGCGTGTGTCGAGGTCGTCTTTTCGGCATCGCGCACGAGGCGATCACTTACGTCGCGCGACGCTTCTGCTTTCACGGCGGAGGACACACCGTGACAGCCACTTGCGGCGACGCGCGTAGTGCGAAAGTCGACGCAAATGGCTTGCACAAATTTCCGAAATTCGTAGGATGACTCGCATTAGTTGCCATCCTTGTGATGGGACTCGAGTGGTCGAGTGAAGTTGAACTCTTCAACTTACAAGCTCGACCACAAGTGAAGCCCTGACGAGGAGTTGCAACCCGGCATGTCACGGTTGACACGTCGGACGATTCCGAAAATCGTGATTCGTCGACGCCGAATAAGTGCCCGGTAAGCCAACGGCGAGGGCGGTCACACGGTTGGCTCTGTAAGGAGAATTACGGTGGCCAAGAAGAAAGCTGCGAAGAAGGCAAAGAAGGCGAAAAAAGCTTCGAAGAAGAAGAAGAAGTGACTTCGAAGCGTCGCTGAATTTGCGACACACGCAGAAGCGGTCGGGTTTTCCCGGCCGCTTCTTCCATTTCCTACGCCGGCAAGCGCGCGATCGCCCCACTCAGCGCGGCACGGGAAATCGACAACGGCGAGAGACCGCGGCGTCGTCAGTCGGCCAGATGAGGCAGCGGCTTGCCTTCGATCTCGCACAGAGCGTTGAGCGCGGCTCGCTGCTCGGCTTCCTTCTTACTGGCTCCCCACGCGGCCGCGTAGACCTGCGAGCCGATGGCGGCGGAGATCTTGAAGCACTTCGAGTGGTCCGGCCCCTTCTCGTCGAGCACGTGATAGAGCGGAGTCGCGCCGAACTGCTTTTGCGACATCTGCTGCAGCAGGCTCTTGTAGTTTCGCGTGAGCTGAGGCTCCGCCTCTTGTTCGAGCACGGTGGCCATCCCCCGTTCGACAAACGCGCGGACGGCAACAGGGCCTCCGTCGAGGTGCACCGCGCCCACCACCGACTCGAAGACCCCCGCTAGAATCGAAGAGGGGATCTGCTGATGAGTCAGCAGACCCTTGCCCAAGATCAAGAATCGGCTCAGACCCAGTTGATTGGCGACGACGGCGCACGTGGTGCGGCTGACCAGCGAGGACTTGATCCGTGTCAGCTCGCCTTCCGGAAAATCGGGGAACCGGTGATACAGGATCTCGCAGATGATGGCGCCCAGGATCGCGTCGCCCAAAAACTCGAGCCGTTCATTCGACTCGATGCGCGTGCGTGAAACCGAGGCGTGCGTCAAAGCCAGTTCGATCAGCGCCTTGTCGCGAAATCCATAGCCAAGGGCCTCTTCGCATTGGGAAATCTTCGACTCGACCGATGGGTCGTCAATCGGATGTGACATACCGCTCCCTCCGATCTAACTTAGGAGCCCACCGGAGGAATGTCAACCGGCCTTCAGGCGGGGCCAGCTCGCGAACTCTTTTTGGGGAATTAGGTTCTGAACCGGTCGGGAAACAGAAACGGGACGGATTCTCCAACGCCTCAGCCGGTCAAGTCGTATAACAACAGTGCATCCCAGCGTACAATTCGCTGACCTTGAACAAGAGCAATGGCAAAGAAGCCCGGAGAGGGGCAGGAGGGAGAACTGATGAGTTCGATCAAAAGAAATGGAAAATGGCTCGCCGGCGTGGCGTGCACGGTGCTCGTCGCAGGGGCGGCTATCGGATGGGGCGAGGTTCGCAATAGCGCCCGTCCCCACGTCGAAGCGCGTGACGTCCGCGCCTTATCGAGCGTCTTTCGCGAGGTCGCCAAAGAGGCCCGGCCGGCCGTCGTGACAATTGAAACGACGAGCAAGCCGATGCAGGTTCGCGGAAACGCTCCTGATATGGAGGACAGCCCGTTCGGCGACATGCTTCAAGAACCAGCCGCAGTTCCGTGAGTTCTTCCGGCATCAGCAACAGCGTCCCATGCACGGCATGGGATCGGGCTTCGTGATTGATCCGAAGGGAATCATTCTCACAAACCGGCATGTCGTGGCCGACGCTCAGGAGGTAACGGTCAAGTTCGCCGACGGCCGGCAATTCCGGGTTCCGGCGAGCGACATTAAAACCGATCCGCGAACTGATATCGCGATTGTCCGCGTCAAGGACGCCGGCCATCTCGATGCAATCCCCATGGGAAATAGCGATCAAACGGAAGTCGGCGACTGGGTTCTGGCAATTGGCAGCCCGTTCGGCCTCGACATGACGGTGACCGCGGGCATCATCAGCGCCAAAGGGCGCGGCATCAACAAGACCGAACGCGAGGATTACCTGCAGACCGATGCCGCCATCAACCCTGGCAACAGCGGCGGACCGCTGTTGAACCTTGACGGTCAAGTGATCGGAATCAACACCGCCATCTCGACGCGGAGCGGCGGGTACGACGGCGTGGGCTTCGCCATTCCCATTAACATGGCCCGCTGGGTGGCCGATCAGTTGATCACAAAGGGAGAGGTCAAACGGGCTTACCTCGGTGTGATGATTCGTGCGACCGAGGGAACGTTGGCAAAGGTGCTCAACGTGAAGGCGGGCGAGGGTGCGATCGTCAATCAGGTCCTTCCCGATTCGCCGGCGGCGAAAGCCGGCGTGCAGTCGCAAGACGTGATTCTTGATTTCAACGGCGAGAAAGTCGCGGGAACCAAGGAGCTGCAAGGCATCGTCGAGCGGCTCGACGTCGGCAAGACCTACAACATGACCGTCGTCCGCGACGGGAAACAGATGTCACTTCCGGTGACCGTCGAAGCAATGCCCAAGCGAGACACGATGCTCGCGCGGGAAGAAGAGGACAACGGCTCGTCCAACGCGAAATCGAAGGAAAGCGTGTCCATCGACGACCTCGGAATTGAAATCACTGCCTTGACGCCCGACACGGCCAAGGAACTCAAGATGGAGAACGTCAAAGGCGTCGTAGTGAGTTCGGTCAAACAGGGAAGCCTCGCCGACGAGGCCGGCCTCCGCGAAGGAGTCGTCGTCGAACGCATCAACAAGCATCAGGTGACCACCCCCGAAGAGTTCCGCAGCGAAATGAAGAAAGTCTCCCTCACCAAGGGAATCATTCTTGATGTTCGCACGGCCGGCGGTTCGCAACTTGTCGCGATCCGAAAAGGATGATTTGACGAGATCGACTTTGTGATTCGATGGCCGGGACACCTAGTGTCCCGGCCATTTTTCTTGGTCGATGTGCGAATCCGATTTTGCACCTCCCGATCGTTCATTGGGGAGGAGAATCGCGCGTCAGCTCTTCGACATGGGCCTCGACCGACTCGGCCAATGCCCGCAAGTTGTAGCCCCCCTCGAGCAGGCTGACGATTTTACCGCCGCAATACTGGCCGGCGCAATCGAGAACGAGCCGGGTCAAGTCACGGAAGTCTTCGCTTTCCAGGCCGAGCGATCCGATCGGATCGGCTCGGTGGGCGTCAAAGCCCGCACTGATCAGAATGAGTTCCGGCTTCGCGCGAGCAGCGGCCCGTTCGAGCATGTTATGAAAACGCTCGCGAAACTCTTGGCGGGAGATTCCAAACCGCAGCGGCAGATTAAAAATCGTTCCCAATCCCGGACCGGTTCCCGTCTCGTCGGCGAGACCGGTTCCTGGATAAAATGGAGACCGATGCGACGAAAAGAAATGGACCTTTCCCTCCGCGTAAAACGCATCCTGCGTCCCGTTCCCGTGGTGCACGTCCCAGTCGACGATGAGCACGCGCGACAGACCCAGGCGATTGACCGCATAGCGGGCCGCAACCGCCACATTGTTGAACAGGCAAAATCCCATCGGCGCGTCCCGCAGGGCGTGATGGCCGGGCGGCCGGATCAGGCACAAGGCACGCTGATGTTTCCCGCTCACCACCTGCTCGACGGCGTCGATGGCGGTGCCGGCGGCCCGGCAGGCTACCTCGTAAGAGTCTGGCGACATTACCGTATCCGACTCGACCTGGCCGCCGCCGCTTACGGCCCAGCGCTCGACTTGGCGGATATACTCCTCGCCATGGACGGGGAGCAGCTCTTCGAGGGTGGCCGTCCGGATTTGGCCGCGATCGAAGCGATCGACCAGGCCGGTCGACTGCAGGTGGGCGTAGACCGCTCGCAGCCGGTCAGCCGTTTCGGGGTGAGGCCCGGTTTCGTGCCTGAGGAACCAGGGGTCCGCATAAAGGAGGGCTTTGGAAGTCACGGTCACGTCAGCCCCTGCGTTGCGTCGGGCGGTCCGATTGGAATGGCGAAAAGGCTCGCGTTGCCGGTCCGCCGGGGATGCTGGTTTTTCGGAACGGCAACGAGTCTAGCGAGCGACCGATCGGACAGGAACTAGGGCGAAATTGCGAGCCGGAATCGGTGAGTTCGCTCACAAAAGGTCCTTGACAGTTGCAAAATAGGGGTGATAACGTAATTAGAGGAAAGAGACCGATTTTCCGTCAAAAGTGCGCGTCTTGGTGCACAGCCGGTCAGTTGCCAGAAGGGGATGGTTCCTTCGCGCCTCGGGGCCACGAGTTCGCGCTATCTTCTCGTCGGTGATTCCAACGTTTGTAGACCTGGATCCATAGATGACAAGACGGTGGCCCTTCGCGACGGGCGACGCCACGCTTCGCCACAGACCGCGGTCACTCTGAAAGGGTGGATCGCAGAGTGAAGGATCTCTCGGTGCACCGAACGACAGTCAGATTGTTTGAACGTGCCGCGTTACGCGGGCACGTCCGGCGATCTTGGCAGAGAGCAACGAAAACGATCCGAGTTTTCGCGCTCGTTCTGGCTGGACTGGCCACCGCGGCATTTCTTGCCTCTCCTCTCTTGGCCCAGGGCACTTCGTCCGATTCCACTCGCAAGCCGCACAAGAAAACGGCGGCTAAGCCGAAGCGGACCACCCCAGCGGTCGACGCGGACGACGGTGCGGCACCCAAGGCAAAGGCAAAGCCCGCCGCAAAAAAAACGGACGATTCGGGCGATGACGCCGCGAGTGCCGATGCGTCGTCGGACGTCTTTTCGATCTCAAAGCCGTTGACCACCGATGAAGCCTGGAAACAGTGGTCCGAAGGTCGCGGGCACGGCGAATACAACAACCGCGTTCACGCTGGGGACCTTGATCGGGACGCGATGCAAATCATCAGCACCGGCATCGAGATGCAGGTCAAGGCGCTGACGTTGCCCACGCAGCGTGACAATCTCGGTACGATCGTCGCCGGTCTCTTGCGGTCGGTCCATTCTGCCGCCGACGCGAAAGATCCCAGCATCCAGCGGTCGGTTCGGTTCGCCATGGTCAAGGAAATCGTCAAAAACTGCCACCTGTTGGCGGACAACCAATTTTATGTTCGCTTGAATGCGGCCATCCTGCTCGGAAATCTCTTTGTGGTTCCCGAGAACCCTGTCAGCAAGACTCCCCCGGAGTTTTACACCGAGGCTTTCGACGAATTGATGCAGGTCTTGCAGCGAAAGGACCAGCCGGTGGCGATCAAAGTGGCTGCAGTCGACGGTCTGCAAAACGCCGCCTTGTTGGGAAATCCACCGCTGGAGCCGACGAGAAAGATTCGTCTGGCCACCGCATTGTTGGACGAATTGGAAAAGACCGATACGTGCGAGTGGTATCAGGAGCGGATTTGCGAAACACTGGGCTCGCTGAACCAGGTCTATGATTTGGACGGCCGTCCGTTCATCGTGTATGCCCTGGGGAAGGCACTCTACGATCAGAATCGTCCTCTGTGTGCCCGGGCGGCGGCGGCCAAGGCTTTGGGCCGTGCGCCCTTGCCTCCCTCGATCGATCTGAGCGTGGTGGCCCACGGGATTGCCGATTTGAGCCGCCAAATCGCAGAAACGCGAAACGAAGGAAAAAAACACGTCCGCCGCTGGTGCATTATCAACGTCTTCCTGGCGTTCAAGCCCAGGAATATGGACGAACGAGCCCGCCGGGCCGGCCTGCTCGAACGGGTGGATGAGCCGTCGTTTCAGAAATACAAAGAGTCGATCAAGGACGTGTATGGCCTTGTGCTGCCGATGGTGGTCCAGGAGCTGAAAGAGGCGGATTCGCCGTTCGCGCCGGAAATCGTGGAGCACCTCGATGATTGGCTCAAGAATCACACGCCGGCCCAGTTGCGCATTCTTCCCGGAATGCCGCCGCTCAAAACGACGCAAGTGACCAAGTCGAGTCCCTAATTGGTCTTTGCCGGATTTGCGTCGGCTGATACGATTTCGCTCCCCTCTCTTCCGTCAACTGCCTGCCTTCGCGCACCTTCGCTTGAGAAATCGATCGCGTTCAGGCTGGCGCGTTGCCGGTTTCCTCATTGCCTCTCACCGTCAATATCCTTCAGGCGACCATGAACCCGGTCGACCCGGACGCTTTGTGTCTCCACGGTGCGCCGACGCAGCGCGCGACGCCCGAAAGCTGTCATTGCGCGCGGCTCCCGGCGAGACAGCCGTCGAAATGGCTGTTTCTGCTTTCGATCGGAGCCACGTTGCTTTCCGTGGCAAGCTGCACGTCGTTGAAGACAGGTTCGTTTCCGGATTCGCTGGTCGTTTCGCCGACGTCTGCATCCGGGTCCGACACGTTACTCGAAGTTGTCCGTTCGTCTCTCGATACCGAGTCTTGGCAGCGCAACCACATCTGGACGGCAAAGGCCGAATGGGACCATCGCAGGCGGGGCTTTCCTCTCGCGCAGGATCTGCGATGGAAGTTTGCCAAGAATTGGGATCCGGCGCGGGAAAACGCCGAGTCGCCAGCCACAGTCGATGTGCCGGTCGCGGAGAAACAGCGGCCGGCGGAAGCCTCGTCGAAGACGTCCACCGGTGACCCGAAAAAATCCGCGACGAAGAGCCCCGCCACGAATCCGAAAAAGGATTCGCCCGGCGATTCCACCGTCGACGTAGCTCCATCGACGAAGGACGCTCAAGCGGTACCAGAACAGGCCCCCCAATGGGACGGGCTTTGGCCCCTTACGATCGCCGACATTCTCCGTCCCGCTGGCAAGTCCTCAAAGGATTTAAGCGGTGCGGTTGCGCCGGCAATGGACGAGGGCGTGCGTTGCCTCCGGCGGCTGGCTTGCTCTAACAACCTGGTCGGCTGGAATGCGGCCATCCTCTGGGCGCAGCAGGATCCGATCTCCGCGGTGGAAGTGGCCGATCGCCTTCAGAAACTGATCGTGAATCCCCCTCAATACGTGGCCGAGACGGGCGACGGACCCACGAATACCGATAACGACCTCTCGAATCGTTTCAAGCGAGGCGCACCAAAACAGTCGTCTGCCGCGGCGAACAAGTCCGGCTCACCGAACGATCCCAGCCGGAAAATCCAAAAGACATTGTCCACGGCCACTCGTTGTGCGGCGGCTGAGGCGTGGTGTCTTGTCTTGGCAGTGAGCGCAGCCGACCCAATTGATGGATTGGCGCCTGCAGGACGGCTGCTGGAGCAGACACAATTGCCGAATGAGATCCGCGCGGAACTTTTCCGCGGAGTTGCGCGCTGGGTTCCTCCGGTTCACATCCCGCGCTTGGGAAATGCCTTCCGCGAAGGGGAAGGGCAGCGGCGGCCTCCCACCCTCATCCGCAGGGCGGCCATCGATGCGTGCCTTGCCTACGCGATCTGGCATCCATCGGAGAACGGCGAAAAGACAACGAACGCAAAGGACGGCGTACCGGCTCGGTCTCAGAGTCGGCGCCGATCGGTGTGGCCGGACACCGTGCTCAACTGTCGCATCGATCCCGACTTCGAGGTCCGGCTCAGTTTTATCCGCTGGCTGGGGTTCGCGCGGACGGAGGATTCATTCGAGTTGCTGAAAACACAGGCCGAAGGAGCCAAGTTCGAACTTCGCCAGGCGGCGCTGGATAGCTTAGGAGCATTGCATACGGAAAATGCTCACACCGAACTCAAAGCGCAGGCAGCACGAACGCGCAACGCGCTGAGGGCTGCCGCTGTGCATGGCCTTGCGGCGTGGGGGCTCGAGGATGTTGTTCCCTTCGCGACCGATTCCTCGACGGCTGTTCGCCGCGTCGTGGCTGAAGAGCTTGGAAAGCACGCGACGCTCGACTCAGCTGTCACCTTGTCCGAAATGGCCGTTGATCGGAGTATCGAAGTCCAAGATGTCGCCATCCGTTCGGCCGCCCGTTGGCCGGACGCCCTGGCTTTCCCGCTGCTTCTTCACGCCATGCGGGACAGTTCGGCGAAGACCCGCCATGAAGCGGCGCGGCTCCTGTTCGCGAGGAAGAAAATCACGCGTCCGTATCGATTTGACAGTCCTTCCGAGCAGCGGGAAGCGGCCGTCACCGCCATCGCGGCGGAAATCGGGTCTTCGTTGAGTTATCTGGATCAGATCTTGAAACGCGAACCGCGTGCGACCGCCGAAGTGAACGAGCTGCGAGTGGCCGAGGTTCGTGCTCATCTGGCGACTTTGATCGAGAATCCAGCCGATTCACAAGCGTCCGCAACGGTGCGTGAATGGCTGGCCGGCATTGGTGCCCGCGATATTCCCATCGTCGAAAGTTACCTGCAGAGTCCGCTGCGCGCCTCGCCGGAACCGATTTATCACGACGTTCTGCCGAAGGTCAGTCCCGCCTATGCGGCCCTCGTCGATTTGCAAAATACCGACGTCAACATTCGCCGTCGGGGGGCCAAGACGTTGGCCGACCGCGGGCGAGCCGCCACGTTGAGTCGCCCGGTTCTCCTGCGCCTGCGAGAGACTCTCGCGCACGAATCGGACGAAATTGTCTGGCGCCGAACCATGTCCGCCATCGGGTCCGATTCGACCGACGACTGTGCCGAGCTCGCGAACCTTGCACTTCAGCATCGCTCGGCAGAAGTCCGGAAGCTTGGCTGCGAGTATCTGGCCCGTCACGGCCGGCCCGCGCATGCCCTGTGGCTGCTCGGCCTGCTCGAGGATCGCGACCGCGGCGTGCAACTCGCGGCCATCCGCGCTCTGGGAAATTGCGGGAACCAGGCTGCCGTCCGCGGATTGAAGCCCCCAGAGGGGAGCCGGACGTCTCCAAACCTTCATTCCCTGCTGACAAGCTCCGACCATGAGGTGCGGTTTGCCGCGGCGGTCAGTTTGTGTCGATTGGGCGCGGCGGAAGGAATGCAGGAGTTGGTCCGGCTCAGCTATCACACTAATTCCAGCATTCGGGAGCAGGCGGTTAAGGAGATGGGGCTGTCTGGGCAGACCCGATTTGTCCAGCATCTCGTCACCTTGGGGTGGACCGAGAAGAATGACCAGGTCCGCCATGCCATTCTGGACGCCCTTGACCGGCTCGTGCCACCGGAGAATCGCCCTGTCGCGGTTGGCGGGTTGACGTCTTGGGATGCTAAGATTAAGTGTTGGGTGCAATGGTTAGAGCGCAGGGACGGAGTACCGGTTGAGAATATTCGGGCCGGTTCGCCGCTCGCGTCTCGACTGGGGCGCGATTCGTAACGTACGACAGTGACGGAGATCGATCGACGCAGGAGCCATCCATGGGAAATCCAGCCATGTCCAAGGCCAAAGACGATTTCAAGCTCGAATGGCACGGCAACGCGGTGGTCATCACGCCGGCGGCCAACGTCGAATCGATGCGTTGGGACTTGATCGAGCAGGCCGCCGATATCGTGATGGGCCCGCTGCGGAACCAGGAGGTTCCGATGGTGGTCTTCGACCTGAGCGACGTCGGCTATTTCGGCTCTGTCTTCCTGGCTCTTTTGTTGCGCTGTCACAAGCTCGTCAAGAGCCGTGGGGGCGAACTCGTCCTTTGCGGGGCGAGTGACCTGGCCAAGGAATTGTTGCGCGTGACGGCCCTCGATACTCTCTGGGCGATCTACGAGACGAGAGAAGAAGCGCTCGACGCCGTCGCGACGTAGGTTTTATGGTTGACGACCGCTCTTCGAAGCCGCGGGGCACTCCGCCTCCGCCCGGGACGGCGACTCCGCCTTCCGTTCCGGGAACGCCATCACCCGTTCCCGAACAGCGCTCGACGCTGATCGACGAGATCAAAGAGACCGCCGACAAACTGGCGGCGGACGGTGCGACGCGCGGCGACCTCAAAATCCTGTCGCGCGTCCTGCGGGAACTGCGGTACGCCTTCAAGGTTTTCACTCCGTATCGGCGTCAATTCAAAGTCACCGTCTTCGGCTCCGCGCGAACCGCCCGAGACGACGGCGCCTATCGGCAATCGGTCGAGTTCGGACGCCGCATGGCGCAAGCCGGTTGGATGGTCGTGACCGGAGCGGGCGGCGGAATCATGGAAGGGGCCCACGTCGGCGCGGGCAGGAAATGGCGATGGGCGTCAACATCATGCTGCCCTTCGAGCAGGAATCGAACGCCGTCATTTCCCACGATCAAAAGCTGGTCCATTTGAAATACTTCTTCACGCGCAAGCTTTTGTTCGTGAAGGAAGTGCACGCCGTCGCCCTGTTTCCCGGCGGTTTCGGCACGCAAGATGAAGGGTTCGAGACGTTAACCCTGGTTCAAACCGGCAAACGCGACCCGATGCCCATCGTGCTCCTCGACGAACCCGGTGGAACTTATTGGAAAGCGTGGTATCGCTTCGTCATCGATGAATTGATGTCGCGCGGGCTGATCTCCCAGGAGGATCTGGCCCTGTTCAAGGTGACCGACCAGGTCGACGAGGCCGTCCAGGAGATCATCGGATTTTATTCGGTGTACAATAGCATGCGCTACATCCGTGATCGCCTGGTGATGCGGCTCAATCGGGAGCCGTCGGACGCTCTGGTCGAGCGGCTGAACGAGGACTTTGCGGACATTGTCGAGGAAGGGCGGATCGCGAAAACGGCCGTCCATCGTCTGGAATCCGACGACGAACATTTGAAGAACCTGCCGCGGCTCACATTCCTGTTCAACCGCAGAAACTTCGGCCGCCTGCGGCAGATGATCGACGTCCTCAATCGAGAGTGCTAGGTCAAAGCGGAGGGCCAATCGAGAGAACGCCGCTCGATTGGCTGCGATTTAAGACGGCAGAGTTCGGATCGCTCTTCATGGCTGCGATTTATCTTACGGAAGACGATGTCCGCGAGCTGTTGGACGTCGAGACGGCCATCGAGGCCGTCGAGGGGGCCTTCCGTAACCTCGCAGAGGGAAAGGCCGTCAATGTGCCACGGTGCCGTGCGCGGGCCCCGGGCATCGCGCTGCACGTGATGAGCGCAGCGGCCGAGTATCTTGGTTACGTCGGTTGGAAAGTCTATACGACGACGCGCGCGAAGGCCGTATTTCACGTGGGACTTTCAGCAGTTGCGTCCGGCGAATTGGTCGCATTGATCGAGGCTGATTATCTCGGACAACTGCGCACGGGCGCGGCCAGCGGCGTCGCCACCGAGTACATGGCTCGCCCCGACGCGAAGACAGTCGGCCTCTTTGGCACGGGAAAACAGGCTCGGACGCAACTGAAAGCGATCACCTCCGTCCGTCGCATCGAGCGGGCGGAAGTCTATTCCCGTGATGCCGAGCGACGCCAACGATTCGCACGGGAAATGAGCGAATTCTGCGGGACCCAAGTCGTTCCGGTCCATTCGCCCGCGGAGGCCGCGGCCGAGAAGGACATTGTCATCTGTGCCACCACCAGCGAAGTCCCTCTTTTCGACGGGCGGATGCTCGAGCCGGGCACGCACCTCAACGTCGTTGGCTCGAATTACCTCGTGAAGGCTGAAATCGACGTTGAGACTGTCCGCCGGGCGGACACGATTGTCTGCGACTCGGTCGAGGCCTGCCGTCGGGAAGCGGGCGATTTCGTCGCGGCGCTCGAGGCGGGCGTCACCGACTGGCCTCTGATGCATGAACTGGCTGATGTCGTTGTTGGGCGGCAGACGGGACGGGCACTCCCCGAACAGATCACGCTCTTCAAGTCCGTCGGACTGGCGATTGAGGACGTTGCCGTGGCGGCCAAATTGCTCGAGCGGGCCCGCGACGAAAAGGCCGGAAAACCGCTTCCATTCTGAGTCGGTGCCGTCGCGGGGACCAGCGATCCCGTTCCCAGACCGACATTGACACAGAAACGGGGGGCTTGTAAAAGCCTCTCGCCAACTTCCTTTCCTGACCTGTTCCAAGACCCGCAATCGCATCCGCGAGCCACTCTGCGGGTTTCCTCCCTTCGATTCTCAGTCCCCTTCAAGGGCTCTGCCATGCGCTACTTCGCGCTTCTGGCCGTCGTGACGGTTTTGTGTGGTTGCGGGTCGCATGCCGCGAAAGGTCCCGAATCGGCGACCGATTCGAAGGCCCTCGACGGTTCCGTCGTCGATGCCGACGCAAAAACCAACGATGCGAAATCGGACGACACCGATTCCGACAAAGGCACGCTCCGCGAAGTGCAGAAAATGACCGCCAACGGCAAACTGGCGGCCGCGGTCGAGCTTTGCGGCAATTACATCGGAAAACACCCCGAGTCGGCGCAAGCCTTTCGCCTGCGAGCACAGGCCAACGCGCTGCGGCACAACGACGCCGACGCGGTCGCCGATTTCAGCACGGCCATCACGCTCGAACCAAAGTACGCGAACCACCACGTGGCTCGCGGGTTCTTCCAGCTCACGCGGGGCAACACGTCGGCCGCGATCGAGGATTTCAACAAGGCGATCGAACTCGATCCGAAGAATTCCGCCGCCTACAACGACCTCGGCATGGTCCATGTCACGACCGGCGAGTTGAAACAGGCCCTCAAGGATTTCAACCGGGCGATCGAACTCGATCCCAAGTCGGTGACGGCCTACACGAACCGCAGCTTCGCCTTGGTCAAACTCGATCGCCGGCAAGACGGGTTGGCCGACCTCGACAAGGCGATCCAGCTCGATCCGAGGGCGGCCGGCGCCTACAACAGCCGCGGCGCGCTGCGGATGGAGGAACACGACTACACAAAAGCCATTGCCGACTTCACGAGTGCGATTAAAGTCGATTCGAATAATGTCAACTACTACTCCCATCGTCGCGAAGCGTATCTCAAGCTCGAGCGGTTTGCCGAAGCGCAGACCGACGCCTCGCGGATCGAACGGCTGATGCAGTTGTCCGCTTTGACCGAGGCCGTCTATCGCAATCGCCTGTCCCCCAAGCCCTACATCGACCGGGGCGATTTCCTACTCGACGAAGGGCGGATCGACGACGCGCTCGCCAATTACGACCATGCCTTGGAGCTCAATGCCAAACAAAGTCGCAGCCTCATCGGGCGTGCCCGCGCCCGCATTCGCAAGGGCGAATTCCAGAAAGCAATCGACGACAGCACGGCGGCCTTGAAGATCGACTCGAGTGAGGACGCTTACGGCGTGCGAGGCGACGCGTTTCGCAAGCTGGGCCAGTTCGCCAAGGCGGTCGCCGATTACGACGCTGCCCAGCGAATCGACGCCGACGTGGCGGAGACCTGGCTTGCCTATTCTCGCGAGCTGCGGGAAGCGGGCCACTCGAGCGAATCTGACAGGGCGCTCAAACGGGCGAACGAACTCAAGTCGCTCGACGCGCCGCGCGTCACGCGAGTCGCGGCGACCGCTGTTTCACGCCCGAAGTGACCGTGGCGAAGCGCACCTCGGACCGATATGCTGAAGCGCGTTCGCGCCCCGTCATCGGTCACCTACATCGAGGCTTTCGCTCATGTCGTCGCTAAAGGGCAAGACCCTCCTGATCACCGGCGCCAGCCGAGGCATTGGTCTGGCAATCGCCTTGCGAGCGGCCCGGGACGGAGCGAACGTCGCCGTCGTCGCCAAGACGGTGGAACCGCATCCGAAGCTGCCCGGGACGATCCACACGGCTGTGGAGGAGATCGAAAAGGCCGGCGGCCGCGGGCTCGCGTGCGCGGCCGACATCCGCTTTGAGGATCAGGTCGCCGCGGCCGTGGAAAAGACGGTCGCGACATTCGGCGGCATCGACGTCTGCATCAACAACGCCAGCGCCATTCAGCTCACCGGAACGCTGGAAACGGAGATCAAACGTTTTGATCTGATGTTCGGCGTCAACGTCCGCGGGACCTTTCTGACTTCGCGCCTTTGCATACCACATTTGAGCAAGTCGTCCAATCCGCACATCCTCAACCTTTCGCCGCCCCTCAATATGGAAGCGAAATGGTTCGCGGGGCACGTGGCTTACACCATGTCGAAGTTCGGCATGAGCATGTGCGTCCTAGGGATGGCGGCCGAGTTGCGGCCGCGAAAGATCGCCGTCAACGCTCTCTGGCCGCGTACGGCAATCGCGACGGCAGCCGTGCAGAACCTTCTCGGCGGGACGGACGTCGTGAAACGGAGCCGGAAGCCCGAGATCATGGGGGACGCCGCCCACGCCATCCTCGTCCGCCCGAGCACGCAGTGCACCAGGAATTTCTTTATCGATGACGAGGTGCTCAACGAAGAGGGGATCACCGACCTGAGCCAGTACGCCATGTCGCCTGGAGCGGAATTGGTGCAGGATTTTTTCGTCTGAACCGCTTGTTGGCACCACAGGTGAGCCACCGATTTCGTAATCGACTGACGAAGCGTCTTCGTACGCTTGATTGTCTTTGCGTCTTTCCGACGTCGACGCGCGGAAGACCGATAGCGTAAACCCGCCGGCTCGTCAAGCATCGCTGCGGACCAGGCTCACGGCTTTTTCGCGATGCGATAAAGCTGCGATGCCGTGCGAATGAAGAGGCTGCCTCGGGCGGTTGCCGGCGTTGCCATGCAGAATTCGTCGAGATCGTTCTGGTGGACGATCTCGGGCTTGCTGCCCCCCGTCGGGATGACGACCGTCTGTCCCTCCTCGCTCAGGCAGAAGATTTTCCCGTTATAGGACCAGGGCGAGGCCGTGTAATGCTCGCTGGCGCCCAATCGCGCCATTGACGGCTGGTAGAGAGGCTTTCCAGTCAACGCGTCGAAGGCCGAGAGAAAGCCGCGGTCGTAAAGGACATACAATTCTTTGCCAACCACGACCGGCGAGACGTTGTACGGTCCCCCCTTCGGCTGGAACCAGGCGATGTACTTGTTGGAGGTTTCCTTGCCTTTGAGCGAGATGTCCCCGTGGCCGCCTGCTTTAACCGCAAAGATCGGCTTGCGGATGCTCATCACGTAGCCCGATGTCACATACAGGAGCCCGTCGGCCGAAAAGGGGGTCGGAATGACGATCGACGACATTCCGTCAAGTTCCCACAGCGGCTTTCCGTCGAGGCTGTACGAGCGGACCTTGTTCTTGCCGCACGTGACGAGCTCGGTCCGCAAGTCGTTTTGCCAGATATAGGGTGTGGACCAATTCGATTTCTCTTTGCGATCGAGTTTCCAGATTTCCTTGCCGGTCTTCGTATCGAGAGCGACGACGAACGAATGCTCTTCGTTGTCGTTGACGATGAAGATGCGGTCGCCGTGCAAGACAGGAGAAGAGGCGGTCCCCCAGTTGTACGCCGTCCGGTAACTGCCGAGGTCTTTTTTCCACAGCAGCTTGCCATCCATGTCATACGTGAAGAGTCCGACGTTGCCGAAATACGCGTAGACCCGCTCGCCATCGGTGACGGGCGTCTCGGAGGCGAGCGTGTTCTTGAGGTGGTGTCCCTCCTTGGGAATACCTTCGTGAGCGACCTTTTGCCAGAGGATCTTTCCCGTCTTGAAATCGATGCAGTAAACCGTCCAGCGATGCGGATCGTGGGGCGTCGCCCGCTCGCCGCCGAAGTACAGCCCCGGTTTGACCTTTTCTGTCTTTCCTTTGAGCTGTTCGGCCGACGTGAGAAAGATCCGGTCACCCCAGATCACCGGCGAAGACCAGCCGCGGCCCGGAATCTTGACCGTCCAGACAACATTCTCGGTCTTGCTCCACGACTCGGGAAGATCGGTCTCATCGCTGAGTCCCCGTGCCCCCGGCCCGCGGAACTGCGGCCAGTTGTCGTCGGCCTGCGCAGACGAAGTGCCAGTGAACGCGCCAATCACAAGGAAAGCGGCTGCCGCGCAGGCAAGCCGACCGAGCGCTCGAATCATGCTCTCACTCCGTGCGGATTCTGAAATGGATGGGATCCTAAGATTAGGCGTGAGGCCGCCGAAATTCCAGAGGGGAGGAGAGAGACGAGAGTAAAGGGCAGCAGGCAGCGGGATGAGGTAAAGGTCTGCCTGCCCGGTTTTTCCGGTTTGCCCCGCCTCTCTCAATCCGTCAGTTCCAAATAGGGGTCGAGCCCCATCTTGTGGTGGGCTTCGGTGCGTTGGTTTTCCTGTTTGAGAAGCATTTTGCGCTCTTTGCGATGGAGTCGCTCGAGAAATCGCTGAGTTTTGCGAAAAATGCCCAGCCATTGAGACGAGAGTTCGCCCTGCGCGTTCGATTGGGCCGACGTGCGTAATCGCTCGGATTTGTCGGCTTTCAAAACGCGGAGCAGCTCGTCTCCGAGTGAGAGGAAGAACTGGCACGAGCCGGGATCGCCTTGCCGTGCCGCGCGGCCGATGAGCTGCCGGTCGATGCGTGCCGAGCTGTGCATTTCCGTGGCAATCACGTGCAAGCCGCCGGCCCGACTGACATCCGGATGGAGCCGAATGTCCGTTCCGCGGCCGGCCATGTTCGTGGCGATGGTGACGGCCCTCGGCTGGCCTGCCTCGGCCACGATTTCCGCCTCTTTCTCGTGAAAACGGGCGTTAAGAATCTGGAACGGAACGCCCAGCTCGCTCAACAGTCGTCCCAACGCCTCGGAAGCGTCGACAGAGGGAGTGCCGACCAGGACGGCCCGACCTTGCGCACGCGTCCGCACAATTTCGTCGGCAACGGCCTTCCGTTTGGATTCGAGAGTCGAAAAAATCCGCGGCGGAGCAATGGTCCGAATGCAAGGACGATTGGTGGGAATCGCAGTCACGCGAATTCCATAGGTCGCGCCCAGTTCGCGCCGCGCCTGCACCGCCGTCCCCGTCATCCCGCAAAGATGTTCATACTGGCGGAAGTAAGTTTGGACCGTCACTCGCGCGGCTTGTCCGGTCGCCGCCGTGATCGGCACAAGTTCCTTCGCCTCGACCGCCTGGTGCAGGCCGTCCTGCCACTTGCGTCCTTCCATCTGCCGCCCGGTCGACTCGTCGACGATCACAATCTTGTCGTCGACGACGACGTAGTCGCGGTCGCGCTGAAATCCCAGACGCGAGGTAATTGCCTGCTCGACGTGCTTGTACATCCGCTCGCTGTCGATGCGGTCCATGAGGGACGGCTTGGCCATCAAGAGAACTTTACGGCAGCCGTGGTCCGTGAGATAAGCTGAACGGCGGTCCGGCTCGTACACGAAGTCGACCATGGAGTCCAGTCGCTGAGCGGCCCGCTGGCTCCAGCGCAAGAGGTTCACGGTCGAGGCCGTATTGGGCTGCGTGAGGCCGATGATCAGGGGAGTCCGTGCCTCGTCGATGAGAATGCTGTCCCCTTCGTCGACGAGCGCGAAATAGTGACCGCGCTGCGCGGGTGCTTCGCCGGAGGACCCGTTACCGAATCCATTCCGCCGGTGGTACGCGCCTTGCGTGTCGGCCCCGAGGCGCAGCCGGTCGCGCAGGAAATCGAAACCGATCTCCTTCGCGGTCCCATAGGTAATATCCTTGGCGTAAGACTCTCGGCGTTCGTCGGTCTGCATCGGGTTTTGAATGCAACCGACCGTCAGGCCGAGCCGTTCGTAGATCGGCCCCATTTCGTGCGCATCGCGCGCGGCCAGGTAGTCGTTGACTGTCACAATATGGCATCCGCGTCCCATGAGAGCGCGAATGAATGCGGGCAAGGTGGCGGTCAAGGTCTTGCCTTCGCCCGTTTGCATCTCCGCGATATGCCCCTCGAAGAGGCAGATGCCTCCCATCAGCTGGACGGCGAAATGCTGGAAGCCGAGCTCGCGCCGCGACGATTCACGAACGAGCGCAAACGCTTCGGGTAAAAGCTGCGCCAAGGGGACGTTCGTCTTGGCTTGCCAGCGGAGTTCGCGGCCCCGTTTCAAAAGCTCCTCGTCACTCAGCGCGGAGCGATTCCGAGCGGGCCAGAATCCCCGCCGCCATTTTTTTCCAGCGCAAGTCGAGCCGGGGCCGGACGGCCGCCGGTCTTCAACCAGCACATGACGTGATCGTGGGTGATCGCCAAGTCGAGAATCCAGGTCCACAATGCCCCAGGTCCAGGCTCGGCGTCTCGGCGGCTCGCTTTGCGGCGGCGGTCGCGGAATTTGGACCTTGGTTTATTATTGGACGCGGATGACCATTAGGGAACGGTCATCGTGGCCGGCGGAGCCGTCGAGGTGCGTTTCCAGGTGGGACCAGATGGCTTCCAGGATCACCTGCGGTGAGGCGCCCGGATGGGCCTGCAGGACCTCGATGATCCCGTCGCTGCGGAACATCTTTCGTTTGCCGTTCATCGCCTCGCTCACTCCGTCTGTAAACGCGATCAGTGTGTCGCCGGAACTGATTGGCATGACGGAGCAGCCATAGGTCGCATCGGCCAACACTCCCAGCAGCATGCCGTGGGAGTCGAGCAGGATTTCGCCCCCGTCCCGCATTAGCAGGGGAGAGGGATGGCCGGCGTTCGAGTAGGTCAGCACTTTTTGCCGCGCGTCGATCACGCCGTAGAGGAGGCTCATGAACTGATGCGCCGGCGTGATGCTGTAGAGCGCCCGATTGACTCTTTCGAGCACCCCCTCGGCGGGCAAGATCGTCCGCGGATCAAGTCCCAAAGCGCGAACGGCACCTCGGACAGCCGACATTACGATTGAGGCGGAGATTCCGTGTCCCGACGCGTCGCCGATCGACAGGACAGTCCGCCCGGAGTCGACCGAGATCAGTTCGCACAGGTCGCCGCCAATCTCGAACCGGCTCGTCGAACGGACGGCCGCCTCGATTCCCGAGTCGGCGGCCAGCGAGGTGACGACGTCGAACGATTGGCACTGTGACGCCAGTTGCAGGTCCCGCTGCAGCCGGTGCTGCGCCTCACTCTCGCGCAAGAGCACGACCCGTTCCAGAACCGTCGCAATCTGGACGGAGATCGATTCCAAGACGTGCATCTCGCGATCGCTCGGCTCGCGTCGACGCCGATCGTAAACCCAAAGGGTGCCGATCGGTCCGGCGTCCGACTCGACCGCCAGGCAAACGGCCGTCGCCGTCCCGGGGGGGAGCCAGGCCGCCGATTGGTTGATTTCATCGCCACCCAGAACGGTCCTGCGACGGAGCAGGGCGCCCAGGTCCGGGGGATTCTCGGCCAGGCTGCGAATCGCCGCGGGGATCGTATGTGGTTCGCGGTGCGCGCGGGCCCGCAGCTTGAGGCGTTCGGTCGACGCATCGAGCAGAAAAAAGGCCGAGGCGCGGAACGACGTTAGGTGAATCGCACCCTGCAGCAGCCGGTCGATCGCATCGACGAGGTTCTGCTCGGTTGGAATCGAGCGGCCCAAATCGACCAGCGTGGTGACCTCATCCGTCCGCGACTCAAGCGATCGGCCGGCCGTCGCTAGCCGGTTGATCAGTTGAGCGAAGGCATCGGCCAGGTCGCCAATCGACGACATAGACTGCTTATTGCGCACATCGGCGGGCAGAACAAGTTGCAGGAATCCGACCGGTGCTTGACCGTCGCTGATTTCCGTGAACCAGCACGATTCAGGGTCGGCTCGCAGCCGCGTCTCTATATCTTCTGTGCGGCCTCCGCCGGTGGGAATGAACTTCAGTTCCCAGCCGGCTGCGTCAGAAAAACTCCGACAGACGTCGTTAATCCAGGCGTGCGGGCTGACAGCAGCGACTGTCGTCATGAAGGGATTCCCAGCGGTCCGGCCGCTGCCGGCGCCAAAGGGCGCGCGCGAACAATCCCTATCAGGATCGACCGCAAGGACGAACGGCGTGAACGGCGGGCCGCGGTGACCAGTCGTAACGGAAGTACCGAATGGCGACCGGGGAACAGTGAATCCGAATAACGAAAGATGCCCGGTTCGCCCGAGTTGCGAAAACAATGTCGCCCGAGCCGAAGTCCCGCAAATTGACCAATCGAGGGCTCAGCGACGGGCCAACCGATGCTTGAGCGGCACCCACGCGGCGTTCTTGGCGTTCGAAGCGACGCACTGCTGGATGAAATACATGCCTTCGACACCATCGTAAACATTTGGATAGATGGTGTCGCGGGATTCGAACTTTTCGCCAAGTGTCCGCTGGACAATCGCATCAAAGGCCGCACGGTAGACGTTGGCGAAGCCTTCCAAAAACCCTTCCGGATGTCCGGCGGGAATGCGACAGGCAGCCTTGCCGGCGTCGTTTGTATGCGGCGCGTTGGGGTCTCGCGTGTAGATCGCGTGCGGCTGCCCGTTGCGGCGATAGGTCATCTGATTCGGATCTTCCTGCCGCCAGGTGATGGCTCCCTTTGTACCGTCGACTTCGATCGTGTGGTCGTTCTCGCGGCCGTGCGTAATCTGGCTGATCGTGATCGTGCCGAGGGCTTCGTTTTCGTAGCGGATCATCGCATGCCCGTAATCGTCGAGTTGCCGGCCCGGTGCAAAGACTTTCAGCGTGCAGGCCACCTCGGCCGGAATCAGGCCCGTTAAATAGCGAGCCAGATTGAACGCGTGCGTCCCCAAATCGCCGAACGATCCGGCTGCTCCCGACTTCATCGGATCAGTCCGCCAGGAAGCCTGCTTGTGGCCCCCCGATTCGATTCGCGACCGGAGCCAGCCCTGCAGATAATTGGAGCGGATGGCCTGAATCTCGCCGAGCTCGCCGGAGAGAATCATCTGCCGCGCCTCGCGCATCAGCGGGTAGCCGGTGTAATTGTGCGTGAGAGCGAAGACAACGCCGGATTTTTCCACGGTGGCGGCCAGGTCTTCGGCCTCGTAGAGATTGAAGGTCATCGGCTTGTCGCAGATGACATTGAAGCCGGCCTCGACGGCCTTCTTGGCGATCGGATAGTGGGTGAAATTTGGCGTGGCGATGCTAATGAAGTCGACGCGGCGATCGGCCGGCAGGGCGCGTTCTTTCTCGATCAACTCCTCGAACGATCCGTAGGCCCGGTCCGCCGGAATATCGTACGACGGGGCCGAGGCCTTGGCCTTCTCGGGATCCGAGGAGAGGGCACCGGCGACGAGGACGGCCCGATTGTCGAGAATGGCCGCCGTCGCGTGGACGCGCCCGATGAAGGCTCCCTGTCCACCCCCGACCAGAGCCATCCGCAGCTTGCGACCCAGTTTGCCGTTCGTCGTCTCCATGGCGTACTCCTCAATTGTGCGTTTTGGCAAACTTCTCAGGTTACGGAGGAGTCTGTTGAGTTGCAAATCCGGTTGTGCCGGGAGAGCGAATCTCGGCCAAAGCGGTTCCAGGCTGCCCCTACCGATTCGCTTTTTGGGGCCGTCGGCCGCCTCGGAGTCCGAGAGTTCCGACTTCCAAGTTGCCTTGCAGTGTCGTACCGTCGGCCTATAATCTCACAGCGTCTGCAATGCACGGGCCTTGGTGCGGAGCCGTGTGTGCCGGCATCGAGTTTGCGGGTGTAGCTCAGGGGTAGAGCACCACGTTGCCAACGTGGACGTCGAGGGTTCGAATCCCTTCACCCGCTTTTTTTCATTGCGCACGATGAGGAAGCTAGCATGGCCACAGCGGACGAAGAAGCCGGGACGCACAGCGAGACAGAAGGTACGGACGCCGGCGCTGCGACGCGCCGGATGGAATTGTCGGTGGAGATCAAGAAGGCCGGCCCCTGCAAGAAACATGTGCATGTCCGCGTTCCGCGGGCCGAGATCGATCGCCTCTATCAAGAGAGTGTCAAGGAAGAGGCGTCCAGCGTCGCCGTTCCCGGGTTTCGCCCCGGGCATGTGCCGGCGAAGCTGATCGAAAAGCGGTTCCGGAGTGAGCTGGCGGCGAAGGTCAAGCAGCGCGTGCTCCTGGAAAGCATGGAGCAACTTTCGACGAACCAGGACCTCGACCCGATCAACGAACCGGATCTGGACGTCGATGCAATTGAGCTGCCGGAGCAGGGGGATTTCGAGTACGAATTCGACGTCGAAGTGCGGCCGGAGTTTGATCTCCCCAACTACGACGGCCTGACGATTCAGCGGCCCGTCCGCAAGATCAGCGATGCGGACGTCGACCGCCACGTCGAGAATTTCCTCTCGCAATATGGACAGCTTGTTCCCCACGAGGAATCGGTCGAGCCGGGTGACGTGGTGAGTGTGGCGATTGAATCCCGGCACGGCGAAGAGAAACTGCTCGACGTCTCCGAGGCATCGCTTGCGAGTGCGTCCCGTGCTGCGGTTTACCGACGCCGAGCTCACCGGCTTCGACAAGCTGATGACCGGTGCCAAAGTCGGGGACGAACGGCGAAACCTCGGTCGCCGTGTCGCGCGAGGCGGAGACGGTGGAACTGCGCGGCGAAAAGGTTCCCGTCCGCTTCCGCGTGCTCGACGTCAAGCGCTGGCGGAAGCCCGAGGTCACCAAGGATCTGCTCACCCGGATCGGCGTCGAATCGGAAGAGACGCTCCGCGACGAAGTGCGTGCGACCTTGGAACGCCGCGTGACGTACGAACAACGGCAAGCCGTCCGCGAACAGGTGCTCGAGAAGATTACCGAAAGCGCGACGTGGGACCTGCCGGAACAACTCGTTCGCCGCCAGGTCGAAAACGCGCTCCGCCGCACCGTTCTGGAAATGCAGCAGGCCGGCTTTACGACCCGCGAGATTCAGGCGCGGGAGAACCAGCTGCGGCAGAACGCCGTCAGCTCGACGCGTCAGGCCCTCAAAGAACACTTCATTCTGGACAAGATCGCGGAGAAAGAATCGATCGAGGTCGTCCCCTCCGACATCGAGACGGAGATTCGCTGGATGGCCGCCCAGAGGGGAGAAAGCCCGCGCCGGGTGCGGGCGCGGCTCGAGAAGACCGGGATGATCGAGAACCTCGAGGCCCAGATTCGCGAGCGAAAGGCCGTTGACATCATCCTGGAACGCGCGAAGTATAAGGATATGCCGATGGAGCTGTCGCTCGATGAGAAAATCGAGCCGGTTCCGTATTCGGTCTGCCACACGGTCGTGGCGACGGAAGCTGCGGCCGAGCCGGAAGCTGGCGAAGAAGCCGCCCGGTGAGGTTCCTGAACTTCCCCAATCACCAGCCCTCGCATGCTTCCCACGCCCGGCAACCCGTCTTGACGGGGGGAGTAAAGATCGGATATCCCTCGCGGCAGCGCGCGTCCGCCGATGGGCGGTGCGGGCTTCGGGAGAGCGGAGCGGCTGCCTTGTTGCACCGAGGGATGAATTCAGCGGGACGAATTTTGACCCGAACGTGCCCGCCCGGAGGACTGCGGAATGACTGACCGTTTTCGACCTGACTATCCAGACGTGCCGTCGATGAACCAGGCCGTCCGCGAATACCAGCGCCAGCGGCAGATGGGCATTGGCGACCTGCTGCTGGAGAACCGCATCATCTTCCTGCACGGCGAGATCACGGACGGCGGCCGCCAACTGATTGTGATGAAGCTGCTCTACCTGCAGAGCGAGAACCGCCGCAAGGACATCCACTTCTACATCAATTCGCCCGGCGGATCGGTCACGGCCACGCTGGCCATTTACGACACGATGCAGTTCTTGGAGTGCCCCGTGGCCACGTACTGCGTCGGCCTGGCCGCCAGCGGCGGGGCCGTGCTCGTTGCCGGCGGGACGACCAAGGGAAGCGGTATTGCCTGCCCCACGCCAAGATGATGATCCACCAGCCGTACGGCCAGGTCGGCGGCCAGGTCTCGGACATCGAAATCCAGGCCGAGGAAATCCTGAAGACCCGCGAGATCCTGAACGAGATCCTGGCCAAGCACACCGGCCAGCCGATCGAAGGGATCGCCAAGGACACCGACCGCGACCGTACCTGACTGCCGGCGAAGCGGTCGAATACGGCCTGGTCGACGAGATCCTGCTGCGGCGCGAGAAGAAAAGCGACAAGAAATAGCCCGAAAGGCGCCTTCCCATGAGTGTGCTCGTACCCTACGTGATCGAGAAGAGCGGCCGCGAAGAGCGGGCGATGGACATCTACAGCCGCCTGCTGAAGGACCGCATCGTGTTCCTCGGCTGCCAGATCAACGACGAGGTCGCCAACAGCATCGTGGCCCAGCTGCCTGTTCCTGCAGTCCGAAGACGCCAAGGCCGACATCCACCTGTATATCAACTCGCCCGGCGGCAGCGTCACCGCGGGCCTGGCGATCTACGACACGATGCAGTTCGTCACCTGCGACGTGGCCACGTATTGCGTCGGGCAGGCCGCCAGCATGGGGGCCGTGCTGCTCACCGCCGGAGCACCGGGCAAACGCAACGCGCTGCCCAACGCCCGCATCATGATCCACCAGCCGCTGGCCGGCATGGAAGGGACGGCGGACGACCTGGTGATCCACGCCAAAGAATTCCTGCGGATCAAGCAGCGGATGAACGAAATCCTGATCAAGCACACCGGCCATCGCTTGAGCAGATCGAGGACGACACCGACCGCGACAACTTCATGCTGGCGGAAGAGGCCAAGGCCTACGGGCTGATCGACCATCTTCTGGAGAAGATGCCGGCCCCGCCGGAGTGACGCGGCCGGTATCGAGAACAACCTGTTAGTCCCAGGGCCTCACGGATGGGGTTCCGAATCGCATGGATGTGGATTCTGGGAGCTGCGCTCTGGGGGCGGGGTGCGCCTTGCGCGGGCAGATGGACATTCTCGAGAGCCGTCTGCGGCAACAGGAAGATTCGGTCAACCAGCTTCAGGCTCAGCTCTCGACCGCCCAATCGCAGTTGCAGGCTGCCCGGCGGGAGTCGGCCGATCTGAGGACCCAGCTCGCCGACGGCACCCGGACCGCTCGCGTCGAACAGGTGAGCGCACTGGGCCAGGTCGAGGGGATTGAGCTCAACCGCTACCTCACGGGCGGACTCGACCGCGACGGCATTCCGGGCGACGAGCTGTTATCCGTCCTGATCGTGCCGACCGACTCGCAGGGCAACCTGGTCAAGGCCCCGGGTTCGGTCTCGCTGGCGGTCTTCGACCTCTCCAAGCCCGAGTCGCAGCAGCGGATCGGCCGCTGGGAGTTCACGCCCCAGAAGAGCGATGCGCTCTGGGTTAGCGGCTTCTTGGGAAGCGGCTATGTGGTCCGCGTTCCCTGGCAGGAGGCACCGCAGTCGGCGAACTTGCTGGTGCACGCCCGCCTGAAGACGATCGACGGCCGCCAATTCGATACCAGCCAGTCGATCCACATTGTGCCGCCCGATCGCGGCCGCGGCGGATCGCAAAGCGTCGCCGCCACCAGCCCGAAAGATCGGCCCGACGAGTTGCCGGCCGCGCCCACACCCGCGGCGCCCGCACCGAGCGAACAACCATCACTGGCACCGTCGGCCGCCGCTCCGACGACACCGGCCGTTCAGCCGGTCGCCAAGAAAGACGCTCCCGCCGAGACCGCATGGTGGGATGAGGCGAAGTCGCCAGCGGCGACCAGTGGCGATTCACCGCCTCAGCAATTGCCGGCCGCGAAAGCCGAGTGACAGAACGACGCCCGTCACCGCGGTGAGCCGCTGCGCGTGCGAAACCGCCGCTCAAGACGGAAACCGTCTGTCAGTGATGAGCGTGGCCGCTCATCGTGCGAGCCCGATCCATGGCCATCTCGGCTTCGGGGATTTTGCCGCACCGCTGGAAGATCACCGACAACTGTGTGAACGAGAACGGATCGTGCGGTTCCAGCTCGGTGACCCGGATCGCGTGCTGGATCGCCTCGTTCGGGCGGCCGGCGCGTTGCAGGTTGACGGCGAGTGCCGAGTGCGCGAGCACGTGATTCGCGTCGATCGCGAGGATCTCGTTCAGCTTCGCGATCGCGCCTTCGCTGTCGCCGCGCTCTTTAATCGCCACCGCTTCGTCGTACATTTCGTCGGTTGTTGCCATCGATCGAGCCTCGCTCTCGTACGTCGAACACTGCGTGGCGAGAAGCTCGCAGGTTCCACGTGGAATTTAATGCGCGTCAGTTTCCTCTCTTCGATCCACGAGTATCATACTGCTTGAATGATGAATCACCAATGACCAGCGCCAGCGCGCGACGACGCACCACGAATGGGACGCCGTCATTCCGAGACGATCGAACTCGACGACGCGACCACGCGTGCTGGAATAACGACCGTAATGCCGCCTCGCAAAAAACCGAAGAAACAAGCGACCGCCGAGCCGACCTTCACGCCGCCCGAGCCGATCTCACGGCGCGAACGGACGGCCCTGATGCTGATCATGGTGCTCGCGGTCGGGCTGCGATTTGCAGTCGCCACGCGGATCTCGATTGAGCACTGGGACGAAGCGGTCTACGCGAGCAACCGGTTCTTCCCCGATGGCTATCCCGGCCGCTATTTATACGCGCCGCCGCTGTTGCCCGCTCTCATCGAGTTGGCGATGCTCATCGGCGGTCCGACCGCGTATGCGGCCGTCTTGCCGAACCTGGTTTTCAGTACATTGACGGTCGTCCTGTGCTGGTGGGCGGCGCGGGATTGGTTCGGTCGATCCGCGGGCCTGGCAGCCGCGGCACTCGCGGCGTTTAACGATTTTCACATCGCCTACGCGCGGACGGCCCTCACCGATCCGGCTCTTTGCTTCTGGTTTCTGCTGGCCGTCTACCTCGCCTGGCGGGCGATCGCTCGAAACCGCCTGGCCGAGTCGCAGTGGGGGCCGGCATCGCGGCCGGAGCGGCTTGGGCGACGAAATACAACGGCTGGCTGACGGTGGCGGTGGCCATATCGGGCTTCGTTGCCTGGGCACTTTTTGAACGCTTTAGCCGCCGCGAGTGGCTGGCCCGCTTGCCCGTTTTGGGCACGATTTTGGTGGCGACGCTCGTCTGCTGGAGTCCCGGTCTGGTTCAGCTTCGGGCCGGGCCAATATTCTGAAGTCGTGCGGAACCATGCCGGTTACTTTGTCGGCCTGGCCGGCTGGACCGCTTCGTTCGTGCGGCAGGCCGGAAACCTGCGGTTCTTTGAGAACTGGATCAGCGCGGCCAGCGTCGCACTGGCGCTCGGTTTGCCTCTGCTTTTTCGCCTTCGCTGGGACCTTTTGGCCCTTTCCGTCGTATTGGGATTGGAGGCAATTCCCCTCGGCGTCAGCGCCCTCTTGGTTGGGCCGGCCCTGATCGGACCCGGGTTATTGCTCTATGCGTCGTATCGCAGCGGGCGGACCGATGTGACGGCACGGTCCCGCCGGCTGGGGGCGTGGCTGGTTTGGGCCTGGACTATCGGTCTCTTCATCTCCACGCCGGCATACACGCCCTATCCGAGGCTTGTTTTGCCGTGGCTGATTTCCGCCTTTTTGGGAACAGCCGCGGTCTGCGGGATGCTCGCGGAATCCGAAACAGTCGAGCCGGGGACCGGCCGGAAACTCGAAAAATCCTTCCGTTGGGCCTTAATCACCCTGTGGATAATTGGTCCCCTGGCGACCCTTCATTTCCAGGTTGAGGCGAAAAGCGGGTTTCGAGTCGCTCTTCGGCAGGGACTCGGCCATCCGAACGCCGAGCTGGTTTTGGGCCGAATTAGCGTGCAAGAGCGGCCGCACTCTCCCCTCCCAGTGCCGGGATGGGAAGATCGCACGCGAAGGGAAAAAAGCATTCTGGAAGCGGCGCGAGTCGCCCGGGGGTCGGTTTTCGACACATCGCGTTTACGACCGCCTCACTTCATCTGCTACGGCGAACCGGCGATTGTCTTCAATCTCAATGCGAAGGGTTTCGGCGCCGTTCCCGTTGCGGACTTTTCCTTTTTGGCGGCAGGTCAACCGCCTCCGACGCAGCCAGCGTTTTTGATGGCGCTGCCCAATTCGCAGGAGGAGCTGAAGCGACTCACAACGCCCTACTCGGACCGTCTCTTCGCTCTCGACGTCCTTGGCGAATCGCCAAGCGATCTCGTCCTTTTGGATAAGTATCCGCCGGGCGAAATCGTCGGGCCTGCGGGCCGACCACGGGAAAAACTGTGGCTCTATCGCATCCGCTCCCAATGAAACCGCGACCGTCGTCCGGCGGCACAAGACCTATCCGCCTCAATACCCTCACGCCCCGAAAAGCTTCTCGCATCGCCTGTTTCCGCTGTTTCACGTGAAATACCGGGTCGTCGTCAGTTTGCCTGTTTTCCGCAGTTGGAAATAGAGCCACTCGGGTGATTCGGAGCCTCGAAACGCGTCGATCGTTTCAATGGCTCCGAGACCCAGGGAAGGCGAAGGCATCATGGACGAACAGACGAAGTCGATCGCGGAAAGTACGGTCAGTATTGAGGGACAAGGTTTTGTCCGCCGCCGTTTAGGGCGTGGCTTAAGTGCCCTTTTGGGGGGAACGTCGCCGGGCGACGGCATGGTCGATGCCGACGCGATCCCCTCGTCGATTCCGATGGGCGGTCGGAACACGTCATTGGACGCCAACCAAATACATGTCGAGCTGATCGAACGCAATCCGTTTCAGCCGCGCAAAGATTTCGATTCCGAATCGCTCAATGAACTCGTCGAGAGCATTCGGCAGCACGGCGTGTTGCAGCCGCTGCTCGTGCGTCCGTGTGGGACACAATATCAACTGATCGCCGGCGAGCGCCGCTGGATGGCGGCACGACAAGCCGGCCTGGAAACGGTTCCGTGCCGCGTGCTGGAACTCGAAGACCAGGCGATGTGCGAAGCGGCCCTCGAAGAGAATCTCAAGCGGAAGGACCTCAACGTCCTCGAAAAAGCGCAGGCGTTCCAGGACTATTTGCACCGCTTCTCGACGACCGCGGACGAGCTGGCCCGCCAGCTCAGCATGAGTCGCTCATCACTCTGCAATTTCCTCCGGCTGCTCGAGCTTTCCGATTTCGTCAAGGAGGCCCTGCTGGCCGAGCGCGTCTCGTATGGCCACGCGCGGGCCATCCTCTCGCTGCCGCACGAAGGTCAAATCGCCTTGTGCCAGCGGATCGAGTCCGAATCGCTCAGCGTGCGGCAGACCGAAGCCGCTGTTCGCGAGATGCTGAAGCAACAGCAGGACGGCGGCGCCGAAACGATTCCGTTTACAGCGGCCGCGCCCGAGAAACCATCGGCCACCGACGTCAGCAACCATGTGCGTTCGGTCGAAGAACAGCTGCAGCAGCTTCTGGGCGTGGCGGTCGCGATCAAGCTCTCCGGAAAGGAAAAGGGGAAGATCGTCATCCCGTTTTCAAACAATGACGACTTCGAGCGGATTGTGCGTCAGCTCCGCCGGGCCGCGTAAGCGCTTTCCCTCGAGTGGCAGTCGCCCGACGGGGCGCAGCGCAACAGATCGGGAAGCTCCCCAGGCGTCACTGCCTTGCGTCGCGCGTTGGTGGGACTCACCCGTCGTTTTTCGGGGGAATGACGCGAGGCCTTCGGGGCGGAGCCTTCTTTGGCGGTGCCGGCTTGGGCGCGGGGATCGCCGTTTCGGCGGGGCTTGCCTTGATCGCCGATTCGGGAAGGGTCTTCCGCTGCCGCTCGATCTTGGCAATTTCATCGGGCGCGAACATCAGGCTCGATTTCTTGAAGACGGCACGGACCTTGTTCATCTGCACAAGCGCTCGAATCTCCGCTTCGGACATTCCCAAACGGGCGGAAACTTCGCGAAGCGACTTCAATGGGAGCGGCATACAGATTCCCCAGATTTTCGATCTCACACTGTAGAAAACGACCGTCGAGCGGAGCGTCACGCGGACAACGAGATGATATCAAAACTCCGCCTTTTGGCGAAGAATTCCTTCGAACGGCCGTCGGGCAGCCTGCCGCGTCCTGGCTCCTGGCCGCGTCCACGCTTGAAGCGAAGAGCCGTTCCCAGCTAGGCTCACGCCCAATTCCGGCCAATCCTTCGCGGCCGAATTGAAAGCGCGGATGACACCGGCAGTGAACACACAACGTCGACGGCTGCTGGATCGAGTCGCTCGCGTGCTGGCTTGTCCCGAGTGCCGGGCCGCCCTGAATCCCAAACAAGGTGAGTCCGATCTCGTCTGTCCGCAATGCGGAAGCCATTTCACGTTGGATTCTGACCAGTTCACCTTTTGGCACTTGCCCGGGGAAGCGATCGAACAAGACTGGCTGAATCGGGCGAAGGAACTCGGCAAGCAACGGCTCGGCGGCCTTTATCCATCGCTCTGCCGGCTGATTGCGCCGGTCTACGCGGTCGACCGGATGACCCCGTTCCTGCGGACCTTCGATACCGAATCGGAGCTGGTTGCCGACCTGGGGTGCGGGACGATGGTCCTGCAAGACAACGTTGTGTGCGTCGATGGGACCGGCTATCAGAACGTGCATGTGGTGGCGAATCTGGAACGGCTTCCGTTCCAGGACGAGTCGATGGCGGGCCTGCTGAATCTCGCCGTGCTGGAACATGCACGCCGTCCCGAGACACAGGTTGCCGAGATGCGGCGCGTGCTCAAGCCGGGCGGGCGAGCGCTTTGTTTTGTTCCCTTCATTCAGGGGTTCCACGCGTCGCCGTACGATTACCAGCGTTACACGAAATCGGGACTCGCGGAACTCTTTCGCGAGTTCGAGATTCTCGATCTCCGCGTCGGCAGCGGACCGACCTCGGGCCTGCTGTGGATTGCTCAGGAATGGCTGGCGATGGTGCTGTCACTGGGGAGCGTGCGCTTGTACCGCGTGCTCTTGCCGCTGACCTGGATCCTGTCGCCGCTCAAATATCTGGACGTGCTCCTCATGCGCCATCCGGCGGCGACCGCCATCGCCAGCGGTCATTTCATCGAGGTTCGCAAACCCGCGCCGGAATGTATTCAGCAAGAGCACGAGACCGGGCCGGCAGTCGGAACCTGATGCACGGCCGAATCGTTGCTCGCGGCCGCCGGCTTACGTCATGCGTGAACATCGAGGGACGTGCCGCGTTTTTCGCTGTCGCCGACCTGGTGTCCATGAATGATTTGCCAGTCGAACGACCGCAATCGTGAGAGCAGGCCAGCGAACGCCCGCATCAGCAAGACGTGGTTCACTCCGGGGTTCGCGAGTCTGTACGTCGACAGCTTTCGGCTCTCACTGAGCTCTAGCTTCCGCCCCCGCTTGTGAGGAGGGCACGCGGCAACGGTGCACGGGGCAACGGCCGCCGCTTCGCATATCGGAAGCGGGTGCTGCTCTAGGCCGTCGCGAATTGGATGAATACGCACGTTCCGCCCCCGTTTGTTTGCATGGCAAACATGGGGCGGGGATTGACAAGATCCAGTGCCGAGTGCGTTCGGGTTGACGGGCTGCCGTAAATGCCGTAATGGAGAAATCGCTTATTCCGGCAGCTTCGCAGGATCGGCGGCCGTGGCCGATCGGCTGCAAGGTTAATCGCCCTCAGCAGTTTCATCGCGAGCGGCCTCTTTTTTCAGAGGATTCGGGCGGCGCGACCCCTTATAGTAAAAGGCAGTCGCAGTTTCCCCTTTGCGGAGCACGAACTGATGTCATTCCAAGCGTTTTCGCTGCCCGGTCGTCACCGATCGCTGGTAGGGGCCGTCGGACTTCGAGCGCGCGCGAACTTTCCACTGGCACGGAGTCGTTTCACGACGGCGCTCGGGTCGGCGCTTATCGTGTCATGGATTCCCACACTCGCGATCGCAGCCACGGAACCTGCTCCCTCCAACACGCCCGCGCCGATGGGCGTTCTCAAGGTCTGTTCCGAACCCGTTCGTGTTGAGACGGGACTGGTCCGCGGATTGATTGTCGGGCCGGCGGACGACGTTCAGCTCTACCGAGGAATCCCGTATGCCGCGCCGCCCGTTGGCGAGTTGCGCTGGCGCCCTCCGCAAGCGGCGCATGCCTGGCCGGGAGTGCGGGAAGGCTACGCGTTCGGCACGGCCGCCCCGCAGAAACCCGTCGCCCTGTTGTCGATGTTCCCCGGGATGAAACTTGGTGCCAAAACAAGCGAAGACTGCCTCTACCTCAACGTGTGGGCTCCCATCCACCGGAGCGAGCGGCCGCTGCCCGTCATGCTCTGGATCCATGGCGGCGGCTATGTCTTCGGCGCGGCTTCGCAGGCGCTCTACGACGGAGCCAACCTCGCCCGGCACGGCGTCGTCGTTGTCGCGATCAATTATCGGCTGGGCCCGTTTGGGTTCCTGGCTCATCCGCAACTCAGCGCGGAGTCGGGGCGAGGCGCCTCCGGCAATTACGGTCTCATGGACCAGATGGAGGCGCTGCGGTGGGTCAAACGGAACATCGCTTCCTTCGGCGGCGATCCGGAGCGAGTGACCATTTTCGGCGAGTCGGCCGGTGGCAATAGCGTCTATACGCTGTTGTTGTCGCCGCTGGCTAAAGGACTGTTCCAGCGGGCGATCTCTCAAAGCGGGGCGAGCTTGAATTATGCCGACCTCAAGGAATCGCGCTACGGATATCGATCGGCCGAAAAAATGGGCCTCGAATTCGCCAAGCAATGCGGCGTGCCCGAGGGGGACAGCCAGCTCGCCGCACTGCGGGCCTTGAGTGCCGACGACATCCTTAAGGCCTCGTCTGCTTTCGAGGCCGCGCGAAGCCTCGAGTTTCGTTCCGACCGCATCCGCTTTGGACCGATCGTTGACGGCTGGGTCATTCCAGAAGATGCCATGACCCTCTTCGAGAAAGGGCGAATGAATGCCGTTCCCTTGATTGTGGGGGCAAATGCCAATGAAGGATCGCTCTTCACGCTCCAGGCCCCGCCCCTCAAGGGGAGCGAAGAGTATCATGCCCTCCTGGAAAAGACCTTTGGAGCCGCGGCGGCCGGAACGCTGGTCGAACTGTATCCGCCGTCGAACCTTCGACGAGCCATCAACGACCTGATGGGGGACTATTTGTTCGTCGCGCCGGCCCGTTACGTGGCACGTGCCTTTGATCATGCCAAGATTCCGGTTTATCTGTACCACTTCGCGCATCCGACACCGGGACCGATGGGCAAAATGCTGGGCGCTCATCATGGGGCCGAGATCGCCTACGTGTTCGACAACATGCAACTCGCCCCGCACCGCGCCGCGGTCGATGACCACATCCGCGATGCGCTTGTGAACTATTGGGTCCAATTTGCGGCCACCGGCAACCCAAACCGGCCGGGACTCCCGGATTGGCCGGGTTACAACTCGGCCGCCGACCGCTGCCTGCTAGTGAACGACACGATCACCGTCGCCGAAGGTCTCCGCAAAACGAAGCTCGATGCGATCGACGGCTTGATGGAGGCGTGGAGAAGAGAGACCGGGCTGACTCGAGGCCCGCGTGCCGTACCCGCTCTTACAAAACCGGCGGCGCTTTCACCGCAGAAATCGGCTCAGCCAGGTTCGCGCCCGGCCGCGAATAAGACGACACGGTTCGAACCAAAGCCCCACCTGCAAAAGTTGACCGCGGCGAACGATCTCCGTCCCGGTGTCCTCAAGGTGTCGCATGTCGGCACGACCGGCAAAGTGAAAGCCGACACACACAGCGTACGGACGTCGGACACGATGAAGTCGGTCAGCCGCCCGGTCGCTCCGCGAATGGCGGATCTTGAAATCCGGCTCCGTCAGGCGCGATTTTTGGCGAAAGCAGGTCTCGGACCGCTGGCAACCAATGCGCTGCGGGAAATCATCAAAGAGGCGCGCGGGACAGCGATCGCAAAAGACGCCCAGCAACTCATCGACTCAATCCCCAAATCCAACGACCCCACGATTCGCCGCGCAGTGACGGCGAACGCCACTCCCTGAGAAATCTGGCAAATCGAAAAAGGCACCGGCTTTCAGGCTTGACGCACCTGAGAATTGGCGGTTTACTACTTAGCGGTAAGTCATACTTACCGGTAGGTAACTCAAACTTATGTCGCAAATTCACCGCAAATTACGCAGTCTAACGTCGCAGGCTCTTGTCAATACGACGTTTCTGGCAAAACCCCGCTTGGAGACCGCTCTATGACGGCAACCGGTACCTCGTGGCTCATGATGAGCGTGCTGCTCGTTGCGACGGCCGACGGCTCTGGATCGATCGGGCAACGGATCGATGCCTTTACGCTCAAAGATTCGCTGGGCACGAGCCATTCGCTGAGCGATTGGAAAGAGAGCCGCGCGGTGGCCGTGATCTTCGTCGGGACCGATTGCCCGCTGGCGCGGCAGTATGGTTCGAAACTTGCCGACATGGCGCACCGCTACAAAGACAAGGGGGTCCAGTTCATCGCGATCGATTCCAACCAGCAAGATTCGCTTGCCGCGATCACGCATTTCGCTCGGGTCAATCACCTCCCATTTCCGATTCTGAAGGATCCGGCCAATCAGGTTGCCGACAAATTCGGCGCCGCGCGCACGCCGGAAGCCTTCGTGCTCGACCGTAGCGGCACGATCCGCTACCGCGGGAAGATCGATGACCAATTCGGCGTCGGCTACGCGCGTGCCACCGCGACACGGCATTACCTGGCCGAGGCTCTCGACGACATCGTGGCGGGAAGGCCGGTCCGTCAGGCCGCTGTGACGGCGATTGGCTGTCGCATCGCGCGGGTGAGCCGCCGGCCGGCCAAGGGGAACGTCACCTACTCGAACCAGATCTCGCGGATCGTGCAGGCGCGGTGCGTGCAATGCCATCGCACGGGACAGATCGCGCCGTTTGCGCTGACCAATTACGAAGAAGTCTCCTCCTGGGCGGAGAATATGCGGGAAGTAATCGAGAACCGGCGGATGCCTCCGTGGAACGCCAATCCGCAATATGGGGAATTCTCCAACGACGCCCGCATGTCGAACGCCGAGAAGCTGATGATTTCCGAATGGATCGACAACGGCTGTCCCGAAGGAGACCGGTCGCAGCTGCCGCCGCCGCCGACGTTTGCCGAGGGGTGGCGGATTCCCAAGCCGGACCTCGTGGTCAAGATGCCCAAACCCTTCAAGGTCCCGGCGACCGGCGTCGTCGACTACAAGTACTTCATCGTCGACCCGGGCTTCAAACACGACATGTGGGTCAAGGCGGCCGAGGGCAAGCCGAGCAACCGCAGCGTGGTGCACCACATGGTGCTCTGCTACATGCCGCCGGGACAGACGGAGCCCGATCCGGCGGATCCGCTGGTTCACGCGGTCGCCTCGTCGGGGCCCGGGATTCCCGCATTGATTACTCCCGACGGTTATGCCCGCCGCATTCCGGCCGGCTCGAAGCTGGTCTTTCAAATGCACTACACGCCCAACGGCACCGAGCAGATCGACCAGAGCGAGGCGGGCCTCGTCTTTGCCGATCCGGCGACCGTCAAGAAAGAGATGCAGATCGGCGCGGTCATTCAGTTCCAGTTCCTGATCCCGCCCGGCATCGCCGATTTTCGAGTGGATGGCGAGGACAAGATCGAGCACGACATGTTGCTCTACGCCCTCATTCCGCACATGCACCTGCGCGGCAAGGCGTTCCGGTTCATCGCCGCCTATCCGAACGGCCACAGCGAAATTCTGCTCGATGTTCCCAAGTACGATTTCAACTGGCAGAACATCTTTCAGCTGTCGAAGCCGCGGCTCTTGCCCAAGGGCTCGGTGTTGCGGTGCGTGGCCCATTTCGACAATTCGGAGAACAACCTCGTCAATCCCGATCCGACGAGGATCGTGCACTTCGGCGAGCAGACGTTTGATGAAATGATGGTCGGAATGTATTACTATGCGTTGGCCGACCAGAATCTCACGCTCGGCAAGCCGCCCGTCAAGAAGGAGGGACGCTCGGCAAAAGCCGAACGTGCGCGACCAGCCCGCGACCGCGGCGCGAGGCCCCTCTCAAGCCGCGACGCCGGGACCGTGGCCACCCACGGGTCGTAGAATCGCGGAGGCACGCATCAAGGGCAAGTGGAGAGGAGCCGGGCGAGTGAAGACGCGCCGCGCGCGACGCGGCCGGACTCGCCTTGCCACTCACCGCTCGCCCTTTTTTCCAGGAGGGGCGTGATCTCGTCGGCCGTTTCGCGAAGACTTCTCACATCCCGTCCGGAGGTTCGCTCGATGTTTTACAAGAGGCTCGTACCGCTGTTCGCCGTGTTCGTTTGTGTCGTCTGGCTGGGGGCCAAAGTCCAGGCCGACGAGAGTCCGCTTTCCGAAATGGATCCCGACGTCGCCAAGGAATACGGCGGCAAGCTCGCCGAGCAGTTCAACAAGGAGATGAAGGACCTCCCCGTCAAGATCGCCCCGGACGCCGACAAAGCGGTGGGCCTTGTCAATTCCGACACGAATGAGGGAATCCTGCTCATTCCCTTAAAAGGGTTTCAGGAAGACAACGAAGTCCGCAAAGACGCCGAGAAGGACCGCGGCATCGGCCTGTGCTACGTTTTCATGTCTCCCAGCTTCAAGCCGATGGCCGACGGCAAACCGGCCAATGCCAAGCAGTTGCGGATCATGAAGTTCAAGGACAGCGAAGGGAACGAGCACGACACGCTCTGCCTCATCGGCGCCGTCAAGCACGTCGAGGGGGACGACTGGCAACTGATGGTCTACTCCGGCGACAAGGAACCCTTGTCGAAGAACTCCTTCGAAGAGGCGACCGACGCGCCGAAGGCGGACCTCGCCCTCACGATCAAGGACGCCAAGGAGGACAAGCTGTCCCTCGTCGTCAACTTGTTCGGCAAGTATTCCGTGAGCATTCCCTTGAGCCACAAGGCGAAGTGATCGCCCGAGCGGCGTGGCATGTCGCGATGTTCGAAACTGAAAAAGCCCGCGGAAAGCGTTCCGTGGGCTTATTTTTTCGTTCGCTGAAGCGAATTAATCTTTGCGAATCTCCTTCACCGAGTGGGGCCCCTCGGTGCCGGGCTCTTTGCCTACCAGCTGCAGATTGAAGTCGTAGTCGGTCTTCCCCTGTGCATCGACCGTGATCACGAAATCCTTGTTCTGCGCATTCTTGTCCGGGTCGTTGTAGAGATTCTTGAGCACATCGGGCTGCACCAGGCCCCGCTGCCGACTGGCCGTCAGTTCTGCAAACAGGACAACATACGAGCCCAGCCTCACGCCGTCCCCCGTCGTGTACGTGTAGAAAGAGAAGTTCCCGTCCTTGCGGCAGGCCGCGTACTGCACGTGCTTCTCCGGATTCTTCGGGTCGTACAACATCACGATCAGCGCCTTTCCCCGCGGAACGCTCGGGGGCTGACTGTCGATCGTGACTTTGCCCGCGAATTTGCCCAGGGCTTCTTTCTTGATTTTCAGCGATTGCAGCTGGGAATCGAGCGCCTGCTGCGAAGTTTGCGTGTTGCTGCAGCCGGCCGCCGCGAGACACAGGACGGCAAACACCGTTCCCATTCCTAGAGCGCCGTTCAGGTCGCGACTGATGCGAAACATGTGTGAAGTTTCCTCGTCGAAGGTTGCCCGCTCAACTCGCCGGATCGAACCGTCGCAGGCGAAACTCGGGCAGGATGCGAAGGCAGACGATGCGGAAAGGCTCTCCGGGCGGTCGGACAAACAAGTTTAAAGGATGCCGCGCGTTTCCGCGACATAGCTAAATTGTGCCCGCCGGCGCAGTGCCCGTTGAGCAAGCCGGCGGAAGCTCGCGCACTCCGTCAGGCGAATGCGCACCGCTCAACGGAAATGGCAAGGCCGCCGGCGCGAACCCGGCGGCTTGCCACTTTCGTAGTTGGCTGTTCGCCGTACGAATCAGAAGCTGTCGGTGACAGCCGAGTGTCCCTTGAAGGTGATCAAACGGCACAAGGTGATGATGCTCAGGTTCTCGCTCACCATGTGAGCCGAACCGTCGCACATCAGGATCCCGCACGCGCCCGGATGGAAACTGTAGAGGTTGAGCTTTACCTGGTTCGTGCAGTTGATCGCGCAGGCGACCGTCGCCGTTTCGCCGGCCGGCTGTGTGCCATCGAACGTCGACCCCCAGAGCTCATTCCAACCGTTGTCCATGCAGCTCCAGCAGCCGCCGAAATTGGTTTGTGTCTGGAAGCCCCCTTGCTCGTTCGCCGGCCACGGGGCGAGATTGCCCGGTGGCGTGGCGCAGGGTGCGGCGGCAATTTTCTTCACGCCCCGTTGCCAGAGATCGGGTCGCCCGGCCAGTTCCGCGCAGAAGATCGTGGTCGACGTGCCGTCGGTGATCGATTCGATGGTGACCGGCCCCACACCGGGACGCAGGAAGTTCCAGTTGAGCACCCCCTCGCGATAGCCGCAGTTTCCGTTGCGCTGCGGATCGTTCGGGCTGACGGCCGTGTTGTAGGCATTCCTCAACCCGCAGCAATAGCAGCTCACTCCCGAGTAATCGCTGGCCCCCGCATAATAGCTCGGATAGAGGCCGCCCGTCTCTTGCGCCTCCAGGCCCGTTTCCTTGAAGGGATTGGATGCCCTGGGCGACGAGGGACAGACGAATGCCGGAATGACCGCGGCCGCGGGGCGGGAAGGACCGCAAGTGCAGCAACCGCCCGAATTCTTCTGCGTATAACAGCCCGCCCCGAGGGCGCTGAGACAGGCCGGCGCAAAGATCGGTCCGTTCATGCAGATCTTGTTGTAGACGTTCGTCGCCTCCAAGTAGGGCAGCAGCCGTTCACCCCAGGTATGGGTGTTCGGGACGCACGGTCCGCTCCAGCTGATGCAGGGGCAGAACTGCGAGCCGCCGACCTGCCCCAGGATGAGCGAAAAGGCCGGTGGGAAACATTGGGACACGTCGTGATAGTTCATGGCCGCGAGCCCCAGTTGCTTGAGGTTATTGCGGCATTGAGACCGGCGGGCCGCCTCGCGCGCGGCCTGGACGGCCGGCAACAACAGCGAGATCAGTACGGCGATGATGGCGATGACCACCAACAGCTCGATCAACGTAAAGCCCCTTCGCCTGCGAGTCATACCAAGTCCTTTCGAAAGTTCGGTTAACCACGTCACGTCGTAAACTTCGCGGCCCTGGAAATGCCTGGAAGCGGGCCGTGCCGAACAAAGCCGCACGATGCGAAACCGATGGCGGGTGACAACAGCGGGGGCGCTAACCCGCCGTTACCTGGGCCGGAATGCAAAGCAGACTCGGCACGGCTGGCCCTATGCGGCGCTCGGCGGCGAGCGAAAACGTCAGATTGGAACGGTCGATGCAATTGGGACCGTTGAAAGAGGTTCGAAACAATAGCCCCGACCGACCGGCACGCACAGCGCCCCACGAACACGCCGTCGTTCTTCGTCCGCCTCTGCGCACGGCTCGAAAGCCGGCCGCCCCAAGCGAATCCGACCGCTATTCCGCTTCGCATTCTTCCTGCCGCGTCTGATGTTGCCCGGGCAGAGATGGAAACCGCGGCAACAATCCGCCTGGATGGACCGATTTGAGAATGGCCCTTCGGAAAGCGGCCCGTGATCCTGATGAGCCGACATTCTCACGTATTTAAGACCAACATTTCAAACGTTTCTTTGCCAAAAAATGTCACGAATTCATAAAAGTCGCCAAGCGGCGAGCTGAAATGTGAGATTTTTCACACTGGCGACACTCAAACCTGAAGTTGGGCTGAAATTCGCCCGAAAACGCAGCCCCACGAGCCGGGGTGCCGGTCACCGGGTGCCGCCCCCTGACGCGATCATTCAACTTCCGACCTTGGGCCGATATGCTGCGCTCGAGGGCCAAAGACCGACCCACCAGGATTGTTCGCAACACGAATTCGCGCATGTCGTCCCCCCTCGCTCCACAGCCCCGCTTGGCGTCGCTCGACCAGTTTCGCGGTTACACCGTCGCCGGGATGTGTCTCGTCAACTTCCTGGCTCCCTTTGCCGCCATCCATTCGGTCCTCAAACACAACGACACCTATTTCAGCTATGCCGACACGATCATGCCGGGCTTCCTGTTCGTCGTCGGATTTGCCTTCCGCCTGACCTGGCTCAAGCGGCGGCGAAACGCCGGGCGCCTGGCGACCGCGGCCACCTACGTTCGCCGCAGCGGCAAATTGCTCCTGCTGTCGCTGTTTATTTATCTCTGTGTGGGAGACGTGCCGCGGTGGTTGGACTACCGCTCGTTTCCGCCGGAATACGCGGCGCGGGATGAGGGGCGAGGGGTGAGGGACGAGGGAGAAACCGAAAAACAAAAATCAGGCGACACGCGAAGCGCGCCTTCCGTCTTACCCTCACCCCTCACCCCTCACCCCTCGTCCCTCGCTGCCTTGCAGCGCCTGCAGCGATGGAAATCGCTCGGCTGGCAAACACAGCTCTTGATCCACTGGCGGATCCTCGCCGCCAAGCTGATCAAGTCGGAATTGTGGGAGACGCTCGCCATTATCGGGGTGACGCAGCTTGTCGTCCTGCCCTGCATCGGGTGCCGGTTCGCGACGCGGTTCGTCGTCATGAGTCTGCTCGGAAGCACGCACCTGCTGCTCTCGTATTGGTTCAACTGGGATTTCTTGTACGGCGTCCCCGGCAACTGGATGTCGCGGGCCTGGATGACGGGGACCGACCGCGGGTGGGACGGCGGCGTGTTCGGCCCCGTGTGTTGGGGCGTGGTGATGCTCGGGGGGACGCTGGCCTACGATCTCGTCGCGGCCTCCGCCTCGAGGCCGCGGGCGGCGGCAAGATTGGCCGTCTGGGGCTGCGCGTTCCTGGCCGTGGGCTATTCCCTCTCGTGCCTGACGCGGCTCTACGAACTTTCCGGGACGGAGCTGGCCGAAATGCGCCAGCGCCACGTCCGCCAGGACGCACAACGTGCGTCGTTCGACAAGGAGATCGCCCTCCAGCGGACCGCCCTCAAATCGCTCGAAGACTCGGCTCCGCACGACGCGACGCGCGACGAGAAGATCGAACAAATCGAGGCCCAGATCCTGGCGCTCGAAGACGAACGGGGACAATTGCCGGATCTCGCGCTGGCGGAAAGTCCCGTGCTGCCCCCCTGGGAACGCTTGCGCGGACGGACGCTTGCCGATCTGCTGCCCGAACCTCCCTTCGTCGCGCCTCCCGCCGACGATCCCCGGGTCGATCCACCGCCGCGGATCGAGCACCGGCTGCGGAATTACTGGATGTTGGGGAAACGGATGCCCAACCTGTCCTTCATGATTTTCGCCACCGGTTTTGAATTCGCCGCTTTCGCCCTGTTCGTGGTCGCCTGCGACGTGGCCGGCTGGCAGTTGGGCCTGTTCCGCACATTCGGCACCAATCCGCTGGCCGCCTATTTCATTCACGGCGCCATGGCGTTGGTTCTTGCCCTCACCGTGCCACACGAGGCGTCGCTTGCCCTCTGCCTGGCGGGCTTCGCCGTCGCCTTCGCCGTCACCTACGTCCTGGTTCGCCTGCTCGAAAAGCGGGGCATTTACTGGCGGTTTTAGTCGGTTCATCTCGCCGGCCTTCGTCTTTCGCAACTTGCTGTCGCAGGCTGTTTAGACAGCGAAGACGCGCTGACGCTTCAGCGAATCCGGTTTTTACTTGTGCCGGATTCTGTTAATTTGGAGTTCGCAGGAAGCGCCGTGCGTCGGAGGCATCCCGACGATGCGGAAAACGGCGCTCAGGAGTTGGTGCCGCAGCAGCGACGCCCCTGTGCACCTTCGTGTCTGTGCAACTTCATGCGAACCAGCCGCGGAACCGCTCGCCGTCGAGGGAGCGTCAGCTCGGAATTGCCGCCTCGGGCAGTTGAAATCGCAGGGTGCTGAGCTGATGGCGAGGTTCAATCGACTCCCCCGATCTTTGCGGTTCGCGATGTGGCTGGTCATCGGGATCGCTTTGCCGTTCGCCTCGAGCCGCTTTCGCGGAATTCGAAACCCGCAAGACGCCCTGATCCACGACGAGATGACCTACCTGGTGCAGGCCGACACGTTCAGCCGGGGTCGGCTCACGAACCCGGCCCCGCGGCATCCCGAGTTTTTCGAGGCCCCCTACCTGTTGATGGAGCCGACCTATCAGGCCAAGTATCCGCCGGCGCAGTGCTCTTCCTGGCGATCGGTCGGCGATTTGCCGGCCACCCGATTTGGGGTGTCTGGCTCACCTGTGGTCTGTTTGCCGCCGCGCTCGACTGGATGCTTTGCGGCTGGGTGAATCGTCGCTGGGCCATGATCGGGACGGCGTACGCCGTGGCCGTGTTGGGAATCACCCACAGTTGGGCGACGACGTATTGGGGAGGAATGGTCGCGGCCACCGGGGGAGCGCTTCTCCTGGGGGGGACGCGATGGACGCTCCGACGGTGGACCAGCGGCCGCGCGGTCCTCACGGCATTGGGTGTCGTGATCGTGTTGAACTCTCGTCCCTATGAGGGGGCCGTGGTTTGCCTGGCCTGTGGCACCGTCTTGGCCTTGTGGCTCGTCTGCGGCTCGACGGAAGTGCGCCTCAAAAAAGCGATTGCCTGGTGCGGACCGTTTTTGCTCGTCGTCGCCCTGGGTGGAGTCGCCATGGGAGTCTACAACAAGGCCGTGACGGGGAGCTGGATCACGCCGCCCTACGTGCTGCACCCGCAGCAATACTTCACCTGCGGAATGTTCCGCTGGCAGCCGATCAACCAGGTTCCCAAACGGCGTCTGACCTCGCGTGTCGGCCAGTTTTACGAGCAAGACAGCCTGCTGAACCCGGGAAAGCCCGGCGGGCCGGCGCTCGGGGCGTCCGCCGTCGTCGACGAAATTCGCCACGGCTTTCTCGGCCTGTATCAGAACTTCGTGTCTCCCATGAACCTGGCGCCGACGGACACGCGGTGGCTGAGTCCGACGGTTCGATATGGGCTGCGTGCCGTCTTGCTGGCGATGATCCTCTGGTTCGTCTGCACGAGCAGGCGTTGGGGCACGCTCTGGGCCGCTTGGAGCGTCGTGATTCTCGAAGTGCTGGCGGGGGGAGCCGTCTGGTGGAATCTGCCTCATTATCACGCGCCGATCGTCTGTCTTTGCTATTTCCTGGTCGTCGACGGCCTGCGACGCGTCACCGTCCTCTCAAGACGAACGTGGATCCCGCGCGCCCTTCACATCCGCTACGTGGCTCTGTTCTTCCTCCTCTTGATTCCTGCCCGGTTGCTCGAATCGCAAGTCGAGAGGGCGTTTTTCCCGCCGGCGCCCCTGCCGGCTGTGGCCGCCGCGACGCCTCGTTCCGTGACTCCGGTTTCCGAAGTGCTCACGCGGCCACAATTGCTGGCATTCCTGTCGCGGCAAAAGCGTCCGGTGCTGGCCGTCTTCACGTACGACGCGGCCGTTTCGCTCCACGAGGAATGGGTCTACAACTCGGCCGACCTCGCCGCGCAGCGGGTGATCCTGGCCCATGATCTCGGACCTCAGAAATTGCCTCTGTTGATCGCCGACTTTCCCGGCCGAGACGTCTGGCACGTGCATGTGAGCCCGGAGGGAGCCACCGTGCGGCTCGACGGCGGCTGACGATCCGATCGATGCGATGCGGTCCGCCCTCTCGAAAATTCCGCTTGCCTCCGCGGACGACTCGACGGCTGTGGCGAATTGGGCCGCGAGGCGAAGACGGGCTGCCTGCAGGCCGTCGGCGTCTGAGGGAAACGGCAGAAAAACCGGCCAGAGGGTGCTCCCTCCAGATGCAGCGGTCACGCGGAACCGGACGTTGGCAAAAACCACGCCCTGCGTCGCGTCACCTCGATGCTGGTCGCATTAAAAGTCGGTCTGGACAGAATTCAACGCATTCGTAGAATGCCGCCCACCCCAAACCCGGGGGACGAGGTTCTGCGCCGTGAGCCTTCGTCCCCTTCGTTGACCCGAATGCGAAACGGCGCCGTCAATACCCCGCTCGGGAACGATTCCCCGTCGTTCCCGTTCCGACGCTTCGCAAGGACCTGACCCATGAAGTCCACGCGCTGGAAATTCCGCGCCGTGTGCGGCACCGCCGCACTTATGCTCGGCGGTTGTTGGACCCCCGCACCCTACGGATACCCGAGCAATCCGGGCTACTACGCACAGCCGGCGCCGATGTACCAACCGCCGCCGGGGGTCGTCGTCTCGCCCGGCATGGCGTATCCACAGCCGCAACTGGGACCGCCGGCCAATCCCGGCGGCGGAACATGGACGCCATCGTCGCCGCCGCCGATCGCGCCGGGCCCCGGTTCGCCGCCGATTGCCCCGAGCAACCCCGGGCCGCTGCCGGGAGGTCCTCAGACGTTTGGTCCGCCCTCAAGCTACCGCGATTCGGTGCCACCCCGCACACAGTCTGACAACCTGGTTCCGGAACCGCGCGATCTGGGACCGACTCCGCGCCCGCCGCTTCCTCCCGACAGGCCGTCGCCGGCTCCGACCAACCAGAATTCGACGCCGTTCGGCTCGGATGGCGAAAAGCCGTTCGAGGGGACGCAGGTCCCGATTCCGCAGCGGGGAGCCGACGCGACGAAGTCCGTGGCTGACCGTGGCGAGCCGTTCGAGTCGCCGCTGGACCGCGGCGACAAGCTCGACACGGGCGTGATCGCCGTGGCGGCCAAGACCTCCGACGCCAAGACCCGCGTGGGCGAGCCGAACCGGTTCGACTACGACCGCGTCTCGTACAGCTATCTCCGCGGCGTCGTCGACTACAATCCCCGCGACAAATCGTGGCACATCATCTACAGCCCCAATCCCGACCGGAAGGACAAATACGGCGGCGCCTTCCAACTCGTCGACCACCCGAAGCTGAAGGCCCTGCACGACGGCGACGTCGTCTTCATCCAGGGCCGCATCAGCCCGCGGCAACGCGACGCCGGCGGCAAACCCAAATACGAAATCGTCGACGAAGTGGCCCGCATGACCTACCGCGGCACACAATCAGTCGGCAACTGAATTTCCGCTCCGCTCAACGCGATGCCATTTCCAAGCCACGGCCAAAAGTCGCGGCTTGTTTTGTTTTATAAGGCCGCAAAGGGGGCGAACGTACCGATTCGAGACGCCTCACCACTGTCGCGTAATGCCGCGAGCGCGTCCCGCGACTCTCAAAAGCCAGAGGAACCACAAATAGCCCAGCGCGGCCTCGCTTTGCTCAGCCGCAACCAAAAAAGGAGCAGAGCGACCACGGATCACACCGATTCCACTGATAAAAAAGCTGATGAAGATTGCTTTGAATCCGCCCTTCGGCGGAATGGCAAATTGAATCCTCTTCCCTGGAATCTGTCTCTTCTCTCCATCAGTGTCATCGGTGAAATCCGTGGTTTCCATTTCTTTCGCGTAACGACGTGACGATAGGAGCCTGAATCTTCAATTGAAAGAATCTTCTCGCGGTAAAAAGAATTAAAACGTTAGTAGTACAAAGGACACAAAGAGAATTACGCATTTTTCTTTGTGTCCTTCGTGTCCTTCGTGGTTCCATTTATTCAGGGCATGAAAATCGCGATGCCGACGAATTGAGCGCGAATGGGCGTCCGAAGGGAGGTCGCTAAAAGCTCTTCGCCGTCTTGCCCGGGCGGGCGAAATTGGCGTCGGCGAAGTCGAAGATCTTGACCCAGTAGTCCTTGCTCAATTCGTGCTTCGTGTTGCGGCGGTACTGGACGAGGTCGCCGAACGTGTGGTCGTTGATCGGCTCCTCTCCGCGGATCAGGCCGCTGCCGACCAGGCCGCGGAGACCGAGGAATTTGTAGACCTTGTCGGCCGCCTGCAGGGATCGGAAGGCGTTGCCGGGGTTGGACCATTTGTCCTGCAGCCCCTCGGTGTCGATGATCGGCCGCGGCGCGACGAGGCACTCGAGCAGGTTCTGATCAATCGGCAAGCGGTCCTCGCGGCGGTTGAATTCTTTGAACACGGCATCGAACCAATGCGGAAAGACGCGGTTGATCCGCTCCACCGTCTCCTGGTCGTTATCGCGGGAGAGGGCGCAGCCGCCGGTCCCCGACTGATGCGGCACGGCGAGCGCGATCCGCTCGTCGAAGGCGGCCGCTACTAGGGCCGTCTTGCCGAGGCGGGAGTGGCCCGTCACGCAGATGCGGTGAGGGTCGATATCGGACCGCGTGAGCAGATAATCGACGACGCGGCTCGCGCCCCAGGCCCATGCGCGGATCGTTCCCCAATCGTCGGCGGCCGGCTGCGTCTGGCCCGGCTTGTAGAAATGGGGCTGCACGCCGTCGGTCGGATCGTTCTTGTCCGGGTCGACGTCGCCGTCATAAAACGTCGCGATCGCGTAGCCGCGCTCGATGGCGTAGGCCAAGCTCCAGACGGGAGTCTGCGAGCCGCGGCCCGACTCGGTGGCCCGGTGGTCGACGCACCCCTTGCAGTGGTCCGACATCCACGAATCGGGGAGCGGGATCGACGGATCGTTGAGCACCGCGTGATTGCCGCAAAAGTTGAGCGCCACGAAGACCGGCGCCCCGCCCTTGGCCTTGTGCGGCACGACGAGCAACAGGTGGATTGGCGGCGTTCCCGGCGACCCGAAGTGGATCGTGACCAGGTCCATTGTCCCCTTACCGCCGAAATAGCCAGCATCGTGATGATCGACTGTACCGTCGACGTTGTCCGGCGGGGCCGGCGCCTTGCCGTACATGTAATGCTCGAAAAGTGCCTTCAGCTCGGGCCGCCGCCTGGCGAACCAATCTTCTTTCGTCTTCACGGGAGTGCCGTCGAACATCACGAGCGGGTCGGGCAGCCCGGGCCGCGACGGTAGCTGATCAACGGGAGGAAAATCGCCGGCCGCAGCAATCGCCGCGGCGCATGTAAAAGCGAGCAGGGCGGGAAAGGTCAATTTCATTGCGAATGCCCATCGGTAGGGGAAATCCGGACGCTGCCAGCCCCATTATGCACAGAGCGGTGCACGCACACGACCGTGCGGACTGACGAGCCGCCGGCTTCACGCCGGACCCATCAGAATGGGTGCCCCAGCCGAGCCGCGGTCTTTAACCTCCCGCCGAGCATCGCTGGGGGGACGATCGTGGCGGCAACGGCGGCCCTGCGGTGCAACAGTCTTTCAGCCGCTACGCGGATTTGTTCCAATGCCCCGTTATAGACAGTGGCGATTGACGCCTTGTACTCATGGGTGGCCCAACTGCAGGGCCGCCCGCCGAGGCACGACACTCAAAAAGCGAAAGGCGCCGCCATGCACGCCGAGCTCAATCCGTCCCATGCGAATCCCACCGCCGTCACCACGGCGGCCATCACCGGTGCCCTCCTGATCTTCACAGTGAATGCGTTCATCTCTCTCGGAGCCTGGCAGGATGGGAGTTGGGGGATGATGTTTCTGATTTTCGTCGCCAGCCCCGTGGCGAACGCCGTGATGGCGCTCGCCGGCCTGGCCATCACGCCCATCGTAAAACGCGCTGCGGCGGCCGCCCCTCTCTGGCCTTACGTTGTGACGATCATCGGATTGCCGGTTTGCGGCGCGGTGTACCAGTTGCTGTCCGCCTCCTTCATCCCTGTTCGCGGCGGTTGCTGAATTTCTGGGCGCCCCGTGCACCGCCTCACTCGACCGAGTGCCGGCGAAACGTCGCGTCAGTGGAAAGTCGTGCCTCGGCATCGCCGCTCCCAAAGCGAGTGCCACTTACCCGTCGATTTTCGGTGTGTCCAAGAAAACGGATGCGTTGACGACACGGCGATTCCGCTGATTAGCGTTACCGATTCGATCGATAGTTCCTGCAATCCCGACACAATGGGGACATGTGGCACAGTAGAAACTAAACAAGTCGGGTCTACGTCCAAATCGTGACCTATCCTTTGGCGTTTCTGGTTGCCAGCAATCGGTCCCCGAATTGTTCGTTGGCTGGGCGCGCTAAGAGGGTTCAGATCATGTTTTGCTGGGCGTTTGCTGCCGCGACGCTCGTGATCTCGCTGCTCACGATTGCTGGGTGGGCAATGGATGCTCCCCTTCTCAAAGGGGTCGCCCACAACTCGGTTGCCATGAACCCCATGACGGCCATCATGTTTGTCATGGCGGCGGCCGCCCTCCTGCTGTTACGCAAGGAGGGGGCCTCCCGTTTCGCGATACGAGCAGGAAGAGCTCTGGCAACCGGCGTGGCGCTTGTCGGGCTGACAAAGCTCGGAAGTTGTGCCATTGGCGTGGATTTCGGGATCGACCGCCTGCTGTTCCAAGGGGAGCTTGGCGGCAACCAGATTGCACCGAATACGGCCGGATTGTTCCTGCTTGTCGGCGCGACCTTTCTGCTTTTGGACTTCAAGACGGCCGCCGGTTTTTGGCCGGCGCAGGCGCTGTGCCTGCTCACGCTCGCTTCTGCTTTCCTGGCAATCGTCGGCTACACCTTTGGAGGCGGGCTTCTGTACGCGATTCCGAATTATATTCCCATGGCGCTCAACACGGCCATTGGCTTCTTCCTGTTGTCCGTGGGAATCCTGGCCTCGCGACCGCAGCGAGGCGTGACCTCCAGCATCGTGGGTGCCGGAGCCGGCGGGTTGATGGCACGGCGGCTGCTTCCCACAGGGATCGCCGTTCCCTTCCTCATGGGATGGCTGCTTTTACAGGGTCAACGCGCCAGGTTTTTTGACGCGGAGTTTGGGACGGCGCTCTTGGTCGCGTTCACGACCGTCGTCTTCCTGGCTGTCATCTGCTGGACGACCCGCGCTCTGGACCGATCCGACCGCGAAACCAAAGACAGCGAATCGAAACTGCGGGCCGTTCTGAATGCGGCCGCCGACGCCATCATCACGATCGACACCTTCGGAGTGATTCAGGAATTCAATGCGGCCGCGCAAGAAATCTTCTGCTTCAAGCCGGAGGAGATCATTGGGCGGAATATCAGCCGTCTGATGTCCGTAGAAGAGAGTGCGAAGCACGACCGGTACGTGGCAGGGTACATGTCGGCTGAAAATCGAGATCTGGCCGCCAGGACTCGCGAAAGCGTCGGGGTTCGGCGGGACGGAAGGCAATTCCCAATGGAACTGTCTGTGAGCAAAGTCGAAACAGCGAGCGGCCTCCTTTTCACCGAGATCGTGCGAGACATCTCGGCCCGCAAGATCGCCGAGGCCGACCTGAACGCGGCAAAGAAGCGCGCTGAAGAATCGAACGTCGCCAAGAGCCAGTTCCTGGCTTCAATGAGCCACGAATTGCGAACTCCGCTGCACGGAGTGATCGGAATGATCGACTTGCTCTGCGGCACCGGCCTCAACAGCCGCCAACTTCGCTTCGCGGACGCGTGTCGCGCGAGCGCCCGGTCGTTGTTAGCTCTGATCAACGACATTCTCGATTTCTCAAAGATCGAGGCGGGCAAGCTCGTTCTGGAAAGCCATGAGTTTGAGCTCGACCAGACGGTTGAAGACGCCGTACGCTTGCTCGGTCCGCGAGCGCGAGAAAAAGGTCTGGAGCTGGTTTGCTCCATCGACAGTGATGCCTGCCGCACGGTTCGAGGCGACAGCACGAGACTGCGGCAAGTGTTGCTGAACCTGATCGGCAACGCGCTCAAGTTCACGCACCGGGGGGAGGTGATTGTGCGCGTCACCGTCGAATCAACGAACCTGCAGAGCATTGCCTTGCGCTGTGAAGTGGTCGACACGGGCATCGGAATTCCGGCCGATCGCATGCAGGAACTATTTCGCGAGTTTTCTCAAGTTGATAGTTCGACGACCAGGAGATTTGGAGGCACCGGGTTGGGGCTCGCGATCAGCAAGAGCCTGATCGAAGCGATGGGAGGACGGATCGGCGTGGAAAGCCGCGAGCACGCGGGCTCGACATTTTGGTTTACCGTCGAGCTTCAGCGGATCGCTGGACGGCCCTCGCGAATGAGCGCACCCAGCGATTTGCGCAGGCTCAAGGTCCTGGTCGTGGCGGCCAACCCGGCACTGTCGTCCTGCCTGGTGGAAACAGTCCGCTCCTGGAGCATGGAGACGCAAGCCGTTGGGTCGGGGCAGAACGCACTGGCGCGCCTGCGGGAGGCGGCGATCTGCGGTGCGCCCTTCGACCTGTTGATCGTAGATGAGCAAATGCCCGATATGAGCGGCCCCGAGTTGATCCGAGCGGTGGAAAGCCAGCACGCCTCGTCCAAACCGCATGTGCTATTTCTCAAGGCGACTGAGGAACCAGCGTCGGATCTTCCGCAGCACGGCCATCGCCTGGACAAGCCGGTGTGCCGCTCGGAGTTGCTCAACGCGATTACCGCCTGTTTCTGCCCAGTCGCTGGGGGCAGCACCGAACTGCCCTCGACGAGGCCGCTGGCCGTTGCGGCTCAGGGTCTGTCCCGCGCGGGCGGGGTTCGCATTCTTCTGGCCGAGGATAACCGCATCAATCGCGTGTACGCCGAAGAGATCTTGCGACAGGCTGGCGCGGCTTGTGAAAGCGTGGGCAACGGGATCGCCGCGGTCCAAGCCGCTAAAACCGGCCGGTTCGACCTGATTCTGATGGATTGCCACATGCCCGATCTGGATGGATTCGAGGCCACCCGCGCGATTCGCGAGCTCGAGAAAAACAGCACGCTCGAGGGGCACATTCCGATCGTCGCCTTGACGGCCAATGCCGTAAAGGGCGACCGCGAACGCTGCTTGGAAGCAGGCATGGATGAGTACATCAGCAAGCCGTTCGAGCAACGGGAGTTGATTGGCCTGATTGATCGCATGCTCGGGACGAAGGAGGAGCATGCCTCCGCCGAACGGGCGCCGCAGCCGGCGGCAGCCCCCTCTCTTCGCGACGAGGATCCTCCCATCGCCGCCGCCGCTCTGCTGGAACGCTGTATGGGACGAGTGGATTTGGCGGTGGCGCTGCTCGACGAAATCGAAGCCACGGGATGGAACCTGGTGGAATCGATCACCGGGCACGCAAACGAGAAGAACCTGTCGGAAATGGCCGAGGCAGCCCATTCCCTGAAGGGCGCCGCTGGCATTCTGGCAGCCGAACCCTTGCGGTTGTTGGCCGCACAACTCGAGGCGGCGGGGGAAGCCAACGACGCACAAGGCGTCGCCCGGTTGGTGGAGAGCCTCCGGAATGAAATGCAACGCTGCCTCGCGGCCGTGCCCGCGCTTCGCGAGCAACGCCTCGGAGCCCGAAAGTAATCGATCACGATGAGATGTGGGGATGGACGTATTAGCAGTTGACGATGAAGCCCTCTCGAGACTGGCGATTGCCCTCACGTTGAGCACCGCGGGTTATCGGGTCGTCACAGTCGGCGACGGTCACGAAGCACTCCGGGCATCAAGGAGGGCCCCCACCAGATCGTGATTTCGGACTGGTCCATGCCCAGGATGAATGGAATCGAGCTTTGCCGGGCCGTGCGCAATGCGAACCTGCGCCGCTACGTCTACATCATCATGTTGAGCGGCCACAACCGCTCGCAGGACACGATCGAAGGGCTGCGGGCCGGCGCGGATGACTACGTCACCAAGCCGTTCAATCCCACCGAGCTCATCATGCGAGTCAACACGGCTCGACGCATCATCGAGCTCGAACGCGCGGGATGACGGTCTTTGCCATGGCGAAGCTGGCCGAGTCCCGGGATTCCGAAACCGGCGCTCACTTGGAGCGCGTCCGCGAATATAGCCGCATCCTGGCGCAGCGACTCCGTCAGAAACCGAAGTTTCGCGACGTCATTGACGACGAATACGTTCGCCTAATCTACGAGACGAGCCCGTTGCACGACATCGGCAAAGTGGCGATCCCGGACGCGATTCTGCTCAAGCCAGGCAAGCTGACGCCCGACGAGTTTGCCGTCATGCAGATGCACACGGTGCGGGGCGCCGAGACGCTCGACGCGGCGCTGCTGGAGTTCCCGAATGCGCGATTTCTGCGGATCGCCAAGGAAATCGCATTGTCGCACCATGAAAAGTACGACGGCAGCGGCTACCCCGCGGGATTGCGCGGTGACGGCATTCCTTTGAGCGGCCGGATCGTGGCCGTTGCCGACGTGTACGACGCCCTGACCTCGAAGCGCATTTATAAGCCCGTCCTGTCCCACGAAACGGCGGTCTCGAGCATTGTGAACGAGGCGGGGCGGCACTTCGATCCCGATCTCGTCGAGACATTTCTGGAGTCCGCAGACGAGTTCCGCCGGTGTAAAGGGCTGCATTCGGAAGCGATCCGGGTTGCGGGGTGCCCGGAATCGACTGCGAAGGCCTCAAAGTCCCGCGTCGAAATTGCAGATGCCTGTCGTCAGGCATCGCAGGAACGGACAAAAGAGGATCTCACTCTTGCAGATGCGAGGCTTGAGTAATGGCTAGTCACCCGTACCGGGCGCTCGTCGTCGATGACGAACCGCTCGTTCGCCGGCTGTTGTTTGCAACTCTTGAACATGCCGGCTTTGCTTGCGATGGCGCCCAGGACGGGATCGAAGCTCAGCAACTGCTCAAAGCGACGAAATACGATCTCGTCGTGACCGACATCAGGATGCCAAAGAAACACGGCCATTCTTTGGCCCTGGAGTTACTTGCCGACCCCAAGCGTCCCGTGTTGATCATTCATACCGGGGTCGATGAACCCCGTCTGACTGCGGATCTCATGCTCAGAGGGGTCGACGATATTGTCTACAAACCCACAAACTACGCGACGCTGGCCGCGCATGCGCAAGTCCTCGTCGAGCGGCGAAGGGCAGCGTTAAGCGCGCCGGACGGCAAGTCCGGCAATGCGACGACGTCGGAATCGAACCAACCGGTCGCGCCCTCGTCTCAAACGAATATCGCGGATGCCATCCCGGCGTGCGAGCTATTGAAACGCCTTTCCGACGTATCGGACGTCTGTCCTCTCTCGCATACGGCGCTCAACGCCTATCGCCTGGCGACGGAAGGGCAGGCTCCCGTCGCGGAGATCGCGCGCAATCGCGGAGGACGCAGCGCTCAGTGCTGACGTGCTTCGCACGGGGAATAGCGCCCATTACAACCGAACCGGAAAACGGACCGCCGATTTAAGTCAGCTCATTGCGCACATCGGGCATCGGCGCGTCGGCGAGCTGGCGCTGGCCGCGAGCGTCCGCAGCGCCCTGACGAAGCGACAAATCCCCTGGCTCGACACCGAATTGACCTGGAAGCGGAGCGTGGCTGCGAGCATTGCCGTGGATGAGATTATCAAGCAAGGCCGACACGAGAGCGTTGAACAGGGCCTGTTCTTAAGCGCGCTGATGCATCCCATGGGCCGAATCGTCCTCGCGACCGCGTTTCCCGAACGTCATGAGAGCTTGACGCTTCAAGCTAAGCAGAGCGGGGAACCGCTTCGCCGCCTGGAGAAGCAGGCCTTTTCCTGGTCGCACTCGGCCGTCATGGCGGAATTGTTGAGTCGCTGGAGAATTCCGCGTGACGTCACTTCGCCCCTGGAGGGGGCGCTCGACTCGTTTTCCCTCGACAACGGTCCGTCTGAGAGGGAGCGGACGAGGTCGGAAATTGTGAAGCTGGCAATTTTGATCGGCCGGCTGGCCGTCGGGACGTGGGAGCCCTGGGATTTGATCGACCTCCCGGCGCCGTCAGCACTCAAATACTTAGGCATCTGTGCCGTCCCGGAAATCATCGCGGAGACCTCCGCCAAGGTTCGCGAGCTCACCAACGGCTCCGAAATCGGAAGTGGGGGTCCACCGACGAGTTCGGAGACTCGCCGGGCCGGCTATTGGAACCCGTCGTCCGAAAGATTCGACTTTCTGGCTGCGTTGCTGCCGGCCGTTGGTGTCACGCCCGTTTATCGCGAACTTGAATCGCAGAAGCTCGTGATCGTCAATTGCCTTGATTCCAAATCATCGGAAGTTGACGAACCGTTGACTTTGCGCCGGAACAACAGATCGTCGCCATCATTCGAGCGAGCAATCGCCGACAGATTGGCAGACAGGCTCGCATTGTGGCGCTCCCCACGAGCTTTTCGCGATTTTGCGACGAGATCAGCGAGGACGACCGCGCCCAAGTGCAGCTGTGCTCCCAAGGCTGACGATTTCGCCACATCCGCCCGGATTGGAACCCTGCATTTGTGGGGGGACTTCTGCCGTTCACAGTAAGTGCGAGTGGCCAGTCACGTGAGCGATTGATGTCACGAAGCGAATGTGATGTGACGGGCCCGCGGTCCGCAAGAGCCGCTCGCGAACCCGCGTGCCAAGAATGGTTCGTTATTCGGACCATGGCCGATTCAAATGCCCAAGACGGATCTGGCCGTCCCCGAGATTCCCGTGATCTCATCTCGGAAATCAAAACGCGAAACATCGTTCATTCGGACGTTTTGCGGCACAGCCGGCTGGCGGAGTCGGGCGGATTGAGGATCTCGGTTCTTCGGCCGGCTGCGCGACGTCGGCTGGCAAAAACGTCGCAGTCTCGTTCGGTGGGAAAACAGGAGGTCGAGCGATGCCAACGTTCTGCCGGGCGGCGTTCGTGGCGGTCTCTCTGGCGGTTTACCTCTCGGTCGCGAATGCGGAATAGGCAGGCCTCTCCGCCGTGAATCCAGCAGCGACGAGGTCTAGGATCTGCTGCTCATGCGCGACGGAACGATCGGCTTTGCCGTCCTCGTCGTCGGCGTTTAACTCGAGACGCCCACGGATTTGGCAATCGAGATCGGGTCGCGGCGGACGTACGGCATTCGATAGACTGACGGGCAGAGGATAAAGTTGTATCATCTTTGGTGCGACTTTTTCCCCCTTGGTCGGGATCCCGTTGATTAGAATCAAGGTGACTCCACGTTCCGTCGCGTGGCCCTTCGCAGACTGTCTCTGTGAGCCGACTGATGCGCTTTCGAAGTCTGTTACTGCTGGCCCTGGCGGTGCTGCCGGCGATTCCCGCGTTCGCCGCTGAAACGGCCGACGAATCGCAGGCGATCCTGGCGATCGGCCGTCTGGGAGCCAGGATCGAGCTTGATGACAAGCTGCCCGGGCACCCGGTGATCGGCATCAACTTGCGCGGATGCCACAGATTTAAAAACAAAGATTGTCACCTGCTGCAGCCATTCCGGCAGCTCCGGTCGCTCGACCTGACCGAGCGCAAAATCACGGACGCCGGCCTGAAGGAAATCCGGGAGCTAACGAGCCTGACGACGCTCTCCCTCAGCCACAATCGAATCACGGATGCGGGCCTGAAAGAGCTGCGGGCGCTGAGCAAGCTGACGAAGCTCGAATTGATCGGCAACGCGATCACGGATGCCGGGCTTGCGGAACTGCGGGAGCTCAAGGACCTGGCGTCGCTCGATCTGGCCCGCACCCAAATCACGGACGCCGGGTTGAAACAGCTTCGCGGACTGAACCGCTTGTCGACGCTCGACCTGGCCTGGAACAACGTCACCGACACCGGCTTGAGCGCGCTCGGGGATCTTCAGGACCTGGCAGAGCTCGAACTTGGCAGCACCCGTGTCACGGGAAGCGGCCTCAAAGCGCTGCGGAATCTGAAAAAACTGACGAAGCTCAACCTGTCGACAGAGACAGTTACGGACGCGGGCCTCAAGGACGTTCGGGAGCTCGCAGGGCTGACGGAACTCGACCTGGCGTACACGCAAGTCACGGACGCCGGTTTGAAAGAACTTGGGTCTCTCACACGGCTTTCCAGCCTCGATCTTCGCGGGAGCCGAGTCACGGGCGTCGGCCTGGCCTCGCTCGGAAAACTCACGAACCTGGCGAAAATTGAAATTGATTTGACGGAAGTCAGCGTGCGGGGGCTGGCGACGGTGACCAACTTAAAGGAGGTGGGTCAGCTCTATCGCGAGACCACGGATCCGATCTTGAAAGGTCTCGCCAAACTCAAGCATCTCGCGGTGCTCGATCTGTCCAGCACATCGGTCACGGAGGATGGTCTGCAGGTCCTTCCGCAACTCCAGCAGCTGACGATGCTGGACCTGGATGGCACCAAGATCACCGACGCGGCGCTCGAGGTCCTCGGGCGGCTCACGCATCTGACGCAACTTGACCTCTCATCCACCGGCATCACGGGCGCCGGCTTTCATCATCTGCGGGGACTCCGCGACCTGCGGAAACTTGATCTCCGCGACACCAAGATCACCGACGCGGCGATCAAGGAGCTTGGCACGCTCACGAGCCTGACCGCACTCAACCTGTCGTCGACTCCAATCACCGGCGCCGGCCTGCGAGAGCTGCGCGGCTTGCAAAGCCTGGATCTGAGCTCAACCCGGCTGTCGAATGCCGGCCTGAGGGAATGCGGAGCGCTCGAAAACCTCAGGGAACTCAAACTCGGCAATACCGAACTCATGGACGACGGGGTTCAAGAACTCCGTGGACTCAAGCATCTCGTCAAACTGGACTTATCGATCAACGCCATCACGGATCGCGCCCTCCACGAGCTGGGCCCGCTCGAGGGGCTCACCTCCCTCGATCTGAGCGTCACCGGAATCACCGATCGGGGACTCACGGAACTGCGGAGACTGAAAGACCTCACCGAGCTAAAGCTCAGCTACACCGACATCGACGGTAGCGGCCTCAAGGATCTCGGCGACAGTCGACAAACTGGCGAAGCTCAACCTGGACGGCACAAAGCTGAGCGATGCCGGTCTGTTGGGGCTGCGAGATCTCAGAAAGCTGGCGGAACTCCAGCTTCCCGATCGAGCGGACCGCTACGAAATCAAAAACGACGTCTCGTTACAGGACGGATGGCGGGTCTCACCCGATTTCAAGCGGATGATCGTTCCCTTGTGGATCAAACCCGACGGGGCCGCACCTCGCGTCTTGGCACCGAGCTATAGTCCAATCGCTCTGCTGCAACTCGACCGGCCGGGCGATATCCGAATCCTCCCCGAGACGGGACTCGACAGAAACGCGCTGCCGGCTTACCTGGAGCACTTCACCGCGTGGTCCGCAAACTCGTCGTGTGTGGCGTATTTCGGCGAAATTGATAGCGGCACACGGGCGTGGGGGTTTGGGGATAAGTTCGGTTGGGAACCGGTTTGCCTCAATTTAAAGACCGGCAAGACGGACGTGCTGAAATCGGTCGATTTCGGCACGGCTCCCCTGAACAGCCGAGCGGCGATCCACATCAGTCCCAGCGGCCGATACGTCTTGATTCCGACGTTAGTGAATCCGTCGGATCAACGAGCCGGCCTGAGGTTTCTGCTGTGGGAGCCGGCCGCCGGAACCGTCCGCGAATTGCTGCGGGCCGAGCACGCTTCCGGATGGGAGCCCTACGAAGCGACGCTGGCCTGGAGCGGCGACGAGAAAACGGTCTATTTGGCGGTCGGAGCGAGCGACGGGAACGAGGTCGAGACCTGGCGACTGAGCGAATGCCCGCTCGACGGCCGGCTTCCGTATGCGCCCCAGACGGCGCGCGTCCTGTTCACGCTGATCAATCAGAAAGGGTACCGCGAGACACGTCCGGAGCGACGCATTCCTTTCGTGATCGATCGCAATCTGCAGATTCTCGAATTACGCCCGCAAGAGGACGCCTTGATCTTCTATCGAGGCGACACGCGCAGCTATTGGACGTTGAAGTTGACGACCGGCCGCCTGCAAGAGCGATTTCCGAGCCCGTTCGTCGTCCGCGAGAAAGGGGCCGTGCGGTTCAACGAGGAGTTTGCCGAAAGCTGGATGTGGCGTGATGCGGACATGCTGGCACTCGTCCGAGGAACGGGTCCAGCACGCCGCCTGCTGGTCGGCGACCCGGCGCGAGGAGGCGAGTTCCGGGAAGTGGCGCGGGGAGCGATCAAATCCTGGCATTTCCAATGGATCACGCCGGAGTGGTTGGCGTACGCCGTCTGGCTTGGTGGGCGGGAACACTCTCCTCAGGTACAGCTCTGGGCCGTCAACATTCGCACCAAAGAGAAGCGATTGCTGCTGTCGAAGGATTTGGTGCGGCGGATCGTCCGCCAATTCCTGGATGACGTCTCTCGCCGAAACGAGAGAGCCCGCAAGGAACGCAGCTCGGCGGCCAATAACTGATGGAGGGTCATCGTCCCAAGTGGGGCTGGGCAGGAGATCCGAACGAGACGTTCGAGTACGCCGCAGGCTTTTAATTCCGCAGCCGGCGCGTGGGCGATTATCCCGTTCTTTTCGCGTCGCAAAGCCGCGTACCCCAGAAAATGATTTTTCTGTGGTGGCACAGAAAAATCCGAGAGCTCAGGGAGGCGTCGCAAACGGCCATTTTGGGGCGGATGGGAAGATTTTCTGGCGCGCACTAAGGGCGCCAGCCAGAAAGTCAACACCCTGCCACTCTATGACCGCTGAATAGTAGTCAATTCGGGGTGCGGGCGGTGAAATTTTTTGTGTGCGCGGGCCTAACGGACCGGTTTTCTTTTTTTACGCCGCAGAAAACGCAGAAAAATAGGTCACCAGTGATACAGTCGGGGGGCGATTGATCACCGGTGATATACTGAAAACCAAGTGTCCAGCTCGCGGTGCGACGGCACGATCGGCTGCTATTTGACCGTGAAGTTGACGGTATAGGTCGCCACCTTGCGGCTGATCTGGTCCTCGACGGTCAGCTTGAGCGTGTGAGCACCCATGCCGATCCGCTGGGGGATGGCGAATTCGTAGCTGTTGTAGTAGTCGCGGCGGGGACTGGCACACAGGTCGTCGGTCGGCGGGTAGGGCATGCTCTGCACCAGTTGCCCGCGGCTGTCGAAGATTTCGACCGTCGATTTGAGGACCGTACGGTACGGGCCGTCGGTTGTCGGCTCGCTCTTGAAATTTTCGACCTCGGCATACAGCAGGACCGGTTGACCGGGTGTGAATTCGTCGCGCTTCATCCGTTCGTAATTGCCGTAGTTGACGATCTTCTGGCAGAAGGCGACGTTCCGCAGCTCGAGTTTCGATTTCTCCTGCAGGCGATTGACGGCCGTGCGGAGCTGCGTGATGGTTTGCGTGGCCCGGTCACTGGGGTCGGCCATGGCCGTCTTGTCGAAGTAGTTTGAGACGCCCCAGAAGACCTGCTGCCAGAACTCCTGATCGGGAGCGTCGAGGCCCGAGATCGGTTCGAGCGATTTGGCGGGCTGCCCCGCGAGCAGATACAGCATGCGGAGCTGGACCTGCTTTTCGACGTATTTGAGTTTCTCGGTGTCGGTGGTGCCGACCGAGGTTTGGCCCGCTTCGGCGGCGGCCACCGTGACGATTTTTTGCAGCTCGTCGTGCCAGTTTCCGCTTTGAGCGGCCGTTCGCACGGCCGAAGTCAGGTTGGGGCTGATGGCCCCCAAGATCTTGTTGCTCAGTCCTGCCAGTCCGCTCGGCGGCGGGCTGGCCGATCCGGACGGGGCCGGAGTCGTCGCTTCGGCAACGGTGACCGACTTCGTTCCGGCGGCCGGCGTGACGCCGGCGTTCGACGGAATATCGGTCGGGGGTTGCAATTGCACCGGCTGAATATTGTCGCCTGCGGGCGCGGTGTTGCCGGTCGGCCCAGGCGTCCGCACGGCCGGCGGAGCATCGAGAGACGGAGAGGGGGAAGCCGCGTCCATGTCGGCGAAGGGCGAAACGGAGGGGCTCCCTTTTTGTGATGTTTGCAGGTTGGAAATGACGCTCGCCGGAGCCGCCAGCCCCGGATGAATCACAAGACCATCGGAGGCAGGAGCCGGCGAAATGGCGGGCGGGGCCAGGGCCACGGCGACGGCCGGCTGAGTGGGTGCCGCCGGCGGCATTGCCCGGGCAACAGGCGGCGAGGCGGGCGGGCTTGCCGGCGCGTCGTCGAGTGATCCCATACCCGCAAAGGCGTCGCCTTTTGTTCCCGGCGCAGGAGCCGCCGGCGTGGAGGCGGTCTGCGTCGGAGGCGAAGCCGCGTTGCTCGCGGCCGCGTTCGTGCCTCCGGAAGCTGGCGGCGGAGTCAGCGGAAGAATCGAATGTGGGGGAGCGGACTGCGGCGGGACCGGAGCGGACTGCGGCGTTGCCGGAGGCATGTCAAACGCATCGGCTGTGCTCGGTCCGATCGGCGATGGACTGGCTGCTGCCGGAACGGCCGGCGGCGACGCGGCCGTCGAGATTGAGCCGGAGGAACTGGCGGCCTGCGGAGTGGTTGGCACGGCGGGCATGTCGGCCGACTCGCTCCAGGGGCTGACGCTGCTGGCCGCTCCGCCCGATGGTGGACTTGGAGTGGCCGGCGTGGCGGGCGTGGCGAGAGGGGCGGGCTGCTTCGGCGACTTGGCCGGAACTGGTAAATCGAGGTCGCCAAATTGGCTGTCTTGAGTCGATTCGGCCGAGGCGAGTTTGACGGGGTGCTGGCGGCCCTCGGCCAGTTCGCGGGCCATGCGATGGTTGTCGACGAGCTCGCGGATAAAGGCCGGATCGAACTTCGACCACTGTTCCTGGAGCCGTTTCCGCTCTTTCGGGGATTCGGAGGCGAGCTCCTGATCCATCAGCTTTCGCAGCTCGGGGTCGATCGCGGCCGCTTTGAAGCCGTTGTTGCCGGGCTTGTCGGGCGACTTGGTCGCGTCGTCCTTCGAGCCTGACGAATCGCCGTCGACCGCAACCTGGTCGGCCGGCTTGAGCGGGTTCGCTTTATCGGGCGACGAAGAGGCTTGCGACGGGCTGGATCCGTGCATCCAGCCGAAGGGATTAAAGGTCTGCGGCGCCGTACACCCGCAATAACACAGAAGGCCGGCCACGAATGCCCATCGCGTGACGGTGCACCGTCCCATGTCGGCTTCCTTGCTGACGATCGAATCCGAACGATTTGTAGGAGGGAGAAAGAGGGGGTCTGGAAGGGCTTTTGGCTCCGTGTCCCTGCGGGGGGGATTGGACAGCGGCGATCGGGCGGGAACCTTAACGAAAAGCACCACTTCGGGCAAGACCGTCTGACGGCTTTGCGGGGGTCTTTCGAGGGGGAACCGCGGAGCGCGATGCCGCCCTATTTGCCGAAACTTCGCGGCCTGTTCAAAGTGGTCAATTGCGGCCCGGGGCCTTTTTTAGGGCGGGTTTGCCGTAATTTATTCCGGCCGTCGCTTTTGATGCGGTCTCCGTAAAAATCGGCAGCAGGATGTGGGAGGCGTGTTCGGCGGAGAGGTGGACCGTGTTGGTCGCCACGCGGGTCTCTTTGTCGGCCCGGAAGGGATGGCCGGTATTCGGGTTCGGATCGAAGCGCGGGTCATTCGACGACGACACAAGCACGCGGATGCGGTGCCCCTTGTTGAAGACCAGCGACGTGCTCCACAGGTCCACGTCCAGCTTGTAAGTCTGGGAAGGCTGGAGCAATTCCTCCTTGGCGAACGAATTGCGAAACCGGGCTCGCAAGATGCCGTCGGTCACCAGCATCGTTCGGCCGTCGGGATAGACATCGGCCAGCATGGCCGTGAAATCGGTATCGGGACAATCGGACGAGATGAACAACTCGGCCCGGATGCGTCCCGTCACTTCCAGCGGCTCTTGCAGGTCGTCGGAACTGAAGACCAGAACGTCCTTTCGCAAGAGCAGGGGACGCAGGTCGACCGGCCCTTTTGGTGGAACGAGGTTCTGGCCTCCCAGAGTGGGAACCGGGTCCGCCGGATCGTAGCGGAACGTGCGCTTGCCGTCGGCAGTCGTCGGAGCCTGCGTCGTCAAGCGGCCGTCGGCGTGCAAATAGAACGGAGTCGCCTGCGAGGGAGGACGCCAATCGTCGGCCGTGCGCCAGAAATTCCCGGGAGCCTTTGGATCGGTCGGATCGCCCATCACGTAATAGTGGACCGGCTTTTCCTCCGCGACTCCGTTGGCGACGCCTTTGAGATGATAGTCAAAGAACCGGAACGTGTCCGCCGCTTCGGGCTGGTGTTGGGAGTTGGCCGGGTAGGTCAACCCAGTGAAGGTTCCATGCGCATAGGGGCCGAGGATCAACCGGCACTGACCCCGGGCGTGAGATCCTCCCTCATGCTGGATCGTGACGAACGAATTGATCGTCCCCTGCAGGAAGATGTCGTACCAACCGCCCCAGTAGACTCCGGGGGCGTCGATGCGGGGGGCCTGGGCCTCTGCGTTCGCCTCGGCCCAGAAGGAGTCATAGTCGGGATGCTTGAGGAAGGCTTCGAGCGATTTCGGGTCGAATTTCGTCGCCTTCAGCCACCATTCGATCAACGATTTCCGCCACACGCCTCCCTGATACGTCCCCTGCGAATACATGTCGTCGAAGGCCACTTGCACGTATTGCGCCTTGAGGGCGGCCGGCGCTCCGGGGGCCATCATGGTCTGAGTGATGCCGAGCGCGGAGCCGCCGTAAGTTCCGATCGATCCGTTGCACCAGGGTTGGCGGACGATCCATTCGACCGTTTCCTGGCCGTCGCGCCGCTTGCCCCATCCGTCGTTGAGAAACACGATGGAGTCGTTCCCTTCCGACGCGAATCGCCCCCGCATGTCCTGTGCGACCAGGACGTAGCCTTTTTGAACCGCGCTATAGGCGAAACCCTTGCCGCCCGTTTTGTTGTACGGCGTGCGCATGAGGATGACAGGGAAGGGGCCTTTCGGCGAATCGGGGAGATAAACGTCGGTCGCGAGGTGCACGCCGTCGTGCATCGGGACCATCATGGTCGTTTTGCGAGCGTCCGCCCCTTGTGCGGGAAGGAGGGCGATTCCCAGAACGATCAATACCCCGAACCGGGCGATGGAAGTCCTCATGGCGTGGGCACCTTTTTTTGTCCAGTCGCGGGGCGAAAAAATACGGGAAGGGCGGTCGCCCGTCGGACACGGTGGTTTAACGGCCGCTCACGTGTTGGGCCGGGGTTCGCCCACTTTGAACGCCCCGTTCGCCGATGACTCGCCTTACGGCCCCCCGCAATTTCGACCGAGTTAAGGCGTAAGCGGCTTTGGCCTGTCGCTCGAGGCGCCGGTGCAGGGGGGGCATTTGCCGCAAGCCGATTTGCAGGGCCCAGCGTTCTCCCTGGCGAACGCAGCCGCCTCGATGAATCCCGTCAGCCCCGATAAAGGCCATGCAGTTGGCGACGTCCGAAGTCACGGCCGTCTCGCGGGCAAGTAACCATCCGGAAAGCTCGGAATCGTCGAGCACGTCGTCGCCGAAATGGCTCGAACCTCGCAGGCGCGGGGCAATTTCAAAAACTGCTCGCGGAAGGCCGGGTGCCGGAACACCTTGCGGTAGTAGACCGTCCGGACCGGTTCCAGAGGCGCCAGAATCCGATTCGCGGCCGCGTCGAAGGCTTTGAAGAAAAACGACTGCGTGCGCGAGCGGCCCCATTTGTGGCTGCCGCGGACAAAGCAGAAGGGTCCCCGCGACTCGTTCACATCGCTCAAATAGACGAGGACCTTCATGATGTCGTAGTCCTTGTCGTTGTGCATGTAGACCGTCTTCGCGGTGGCGACTCCCGTATCGCCATAGCAGTCTCTCCACCACGTTTCGCCGTCATGCGACAGCACCAGAGCACAGTAGCTCAGTTCGAGCGCCTGCCGGCGGGCAAGCGAACAACCGGCGACGATCCCGGCCCGATCGAGGTACGCGGCGATCTCGCTCCGGAACCGGCCGGACGGGGGCAGGGCCAGTGCGCAATTCGTTCCTCCGTTGCGGCCGCTCATCTCGGTCAGGCGCTGTCGGTATTCGCCGACGTCATCCCAGATCGCCTGAATCGTCGCCTGCGGAGCGCGATGCAGTGAGAGCCCGTCGTCCGTGAGGTCCCGGGCAATCTGATCCGCCGACGGCGAGGACCGCTCGATCGGTCGAAATCGCTTTTTTTCGTTGTGAAAAAGTGCTTCCTTTAGCAGCTCTTCCCGCGTCTCGACCAAGGCCGCCTCGACGATTTTTGCGATCGGGAGTTCGGTGGGGAGCGCGTCTGCCGCCGAACGCCCGATCGCCTCGAGTTGAGGAAGCACCTGGGCACTGTACGACTGCTCCATTTCGGCCCCCGGCAGGGGGGACGGGGAAGCGTGGATTGCCTCGAGAACCTCGTCGGCTCGGCGGATCGCCTCCTCGATGGCAGCGTCCCGTTGGGCCTGCGCCGGATGGAAACCCCGAAAGGCCGGATGCGACGCGTAATCGACGGACGGAAAGGCAGCGCTCGCCTGGATCATGGAAGCTCCCGTTGCCCGTTCATTTTAGAGCAACGGAAGGCAAGATGCGACGCCTTTTGAGGTACGGCGGCGGCGCCCTTAGTGCAGCGTGTACTCGAAAACGACCGGAACGAGCTTTTGCTGCACCGGTTTCCAGTTCTCGACAAACTCCACCACGGTACCGCCTGTGTACGGCTGATCGGATGCAGCCGGCGCTGCAAGTTTTCCGATGACCAATAGCGCCATCGGTTGATCGGTGCGGGAGGCCGCCTCGATTTGCTCGCGTGTAAACCGCAGCGCCGTTTGTCCCTCGGCCGGCACTTGAATTTCGACGCGAAAATGCTGCGATCCTTTGCTGCACAAGAGGTCGAACGCGGCGGGTGCGGGGGGCGATTCGACGTGAAAACCTTTGGACTGCAGGAAATCCTTGGCCACTTGCAACGCCCGCTCCCGACGCGCGGCCGAATTGGATCGGATCACTCTCGACTCGGCCGTGGCGACCAGCTCCTTTGGCGGCGGTGAGGAAGTCGCCACAACGATGCCCGGCTTCGAGCTGCCGCGCTTTGGCGGTGTCCTCCTCAGCCCGTTTGGAATCGCCCAACCGCCGATAGGCTTCGCCGCGGTTTAACCAGGCCGTCGCATGCGCGGGATCGATGGCAATGGCGCGGTCGAAGTCGGCCACTGCTTTTTTGTAATCGCCCGTATCGAGATAGGCATTCCCGCGTTCGAAGAGACCTTCGAACACGGAGGGTTCGAGGCGAATGGCGACCGTGTAATCCTCGATCGCTTGATTGAGCTGGCCCAGGTCGTGATAGGCCAAGCCGCGATTCCGATACGTGAGCGCCCCTCTGGGATCCAATGAGATCGCCTTACTGAAATCGGCGATGGCTTTCTGATATTGGCGCTGCTCGGCGTAGGCCGTGGCCCGATTGTTGTACGCCCGCGCCATTCCCGGATCGTGTTCGATCGCCCGCGAGTAATCGTCGGTCGCCGCCTTCCAGAAATTGAGTCGCCCGTAAGCCACGCCACGGTCGTAGTATGTCGTGGCACCGTTGGGCCGCTGCACCAACGCTTTGGAGTACGCGTCGATTGCTTCCTGAAATTTGCCGCGACTTTCCATCAATTGGCCGCGTTCAATCAGGACCTCGGGCGATTCACTCGACTCCGCACAGCCCGCGATCATGCCGCAGAGGACCAGGCAAAAACAGATCGAAGCAATCAATCGGACTCGTTCTGTCGACATGCGACGTGTCCAGGTCATGATTTTGCACCGTTCCGGCTGGCAGGGGCCTCCAGATCGGCTGTGGAGTCGTCGGTCGGTCCATCCGCCTTTACCGCACTCGGGGACGGTGCGTTTGGCTTGTGTCCGTTTCCGTTTGACGAGTGAGCGGAATTCCGATTGGTCGAAGGCGGCGTTGGGCCGGGCTCTGCAAGAATTTCGAGTACGAGGAGCCGTAGTTCGCGCAGGCTCATCGCTCCGCGGACCACCCGATGCCGATCGTGGTCTTGGAAGTGTTCCACGTCGCCCCGATTCCCTGCCGTCAAAAAGAACAAGCTGGCGGGGAGCGCCGGTCCGCCGGAAACCAACGCCTCGCGAAACGCCCGCACGTCCGCCTCGGAAAACCAGGTGGTCGTGACGACGAGTGCCTCGACATCTACCACCGTAAGCAAGGATCTCGCCTGGTGCAGGTCCGAAGCGACGAAACAGCGAAACCCGCGATTGACCAGGTACTCTTGAATTTGTGTCTGCCGCTTCAGCCGGCTCTCGACAACGACCACGATTGGGCGGTGTCCCAAAGGATGGCGGCGGGGAGTTCGTGGCGACGGTCGGTGAGTGTCCGCAGCCGACTCGACGGGAATCTCCTCAACCGCCGCGACCGGTTCATCGGCAGTGAGGAGGGACGAAGCGATTTCTGGAACGACGGCTGGCTTTCCCACGGTAACTGGGCGCGGCGGTTCCGGCGTCGGAACCTTACCGAACGGGCGGGCGAACATTCGCAAGACCGCGTTGATCGTCGTGGCGGGAACGAAACAGACGTACAAAAAGATCACGGCCAGGCCGAAGGTCCACATTCCCATGAAGGCGCCGATGCCGAGATGGATGGCCACACCCATCAGGAGCACGACCGGGCGGCAAAGTGGCCGCCAAACCAGGGCCCAGAACGTCATTTCCCACACGATCGTGACGTGCGTCAACAGGTTGACGAGCCACGGATACCACGCCAGCCAGGTGAGGTCGGCCGACTGGTATTCCAAGTTGGAAACGGCTTGCCAGATGGCCTGCCCGTTCCACCAGCTTTCTCCCAGCAGCTTCGAGTGACAGGCAAAGATATAAATCACGCACAGATGGACCTGCATCAGCCGCAGCGCCAGATTGGCTCTCGCGGAGGGAACAACGGGCGGCGCGACGGCGGCAATGTTTCCATCTCGTGCCGCACGGCCTTTTCGGTAGCGTTGCCAAAGCCGGTCGACAGAAAAGACGGCGCCGCTGGGTCCGATCGCCAAATAGAGCGCGGCGATCGCATTCATCTGGTCGAGTCCGAAATTGGCGAGCGGAGCCCGATACGAATACGAGACCGTGATCAGATAGGCCAGGATCGACGTCACCGGCGTGCAGACGCCGAGCATGTAGAGTGCCAGTACCCCGAGGCAGACGATGTGAACAGTGAGGTACAGGTTCCCCGGGACCCACCACCAGAATGACCAGGCGAACTGACCTTGCTGGAACGTCCTCACCAGCGCTTCGCTTTGCCAGCCGCTCGGTCCGAAAAATCCCTCGAGGTTCAGCCCCCACACGATGTGCGTGTACAACAGCATGCCGCCGAAGAGGATCCGCATGACGGCAAGCGGTGTGGGATCGGCCGGTGCGAACCAGAACTCACGCCACGCACTCCAGACGCGGTCGGCCGTGTGCCCAATCGACGTGAGGGCCGCTGTCACAAGCCGTCGCATGAAAACGTTCCCAAAGGCTCTTCCGTGTAGTTGTCGTCGAGCGTGCCTCCGGCACGGATCCGCTCCATCGACGGCAGGCGATGGGTCACCTTTGACAAGGTGACGCGGAGCGCGCCGTGCTCACGGCACAACTCGCGCGCCATCGCGCGCAGCAGCTCCGTCCGCACAGCGGGGGGATAGTTCTCGCTGGCGGCCAGGAATTCCGTCAGCATGAAGTGGCGATGATAAAGCAGTCGCGGCCGGATTCCCCGATTGGGAATCCTTCCCGTTTCACGCTTGCCGTCGGGCATTTCGAGCACGTACGCGACCAGGGTGCTATTTCCCGGCTCGGGCGCGAAATAATGATATCCGTGATTCAAAAAGAGGAGCTGCACGTAAGCTTTAACGCCCCACCAGGAATTCTGAACCAGACGCGACGACGGGGGAACCGACCACGGTGCAAGGACGATCCCTGCCAAATGATAGACCAGCCACACGTTGACCAGCACAAAGCCTGCGGTGGAGGCGATCCGGCGGAGGAGCGGCGAGGCGGGCAGCTGCGCGCTGCCGCGAAACAGAGATCGCAAACAGCACCAGCACCAGAACAGCGATCGCAAACAGCATTAGCACCAGAACAGCGATCGCAAACAGCATCAGCACCGGAAGTTCTCCCTTCTCCGGTCCGCGCGGATCGCCGGAAGCAGAGGCGTAAGCGCAGCGACGTCCCCGAGAGCGCCGCGCCCGTGGAGATCACTCCGCGGGGCGCTCCATCGAGAGGGAGGAGAGTCGATCGGCATGTCGTTGTGCTGGACCGATTAACGATCACAGGCACGAGACGATTCGTGCAGAAAACAGGAGGGGAAGCCGGCCGGCGTCCCCTCCTGAACCAGTCAAGGCCGTCAATGCAGCGGTCGAAATGGAAAAACTTCCATTCCCGCGGCAGGTCAGTCGCGCATCGAGACGATTTCAGGCTGAGTGGTGGCCTGGCTCAACGCAAGGTTCAATTGTTGACCGGCCTGAATCTGCTGTTCGGAGTTGGCGCTGTAGGTTTGTCCGTCGCGCACCACTTCGACGCGGATGGGGTACCGATACTGCATGCCGGCCTTCAGTCCCGGAACGACGAATTCGCGCACGGTCCCTTCCAGGGTCATTCGTTGATTGCTCAGGTAAACGACCGCATTGCCGGGAACGCTCAGCGTGAGTTGAGCGCGGTCGGATTGCACGACCGCCGTCGCGGGCGCCTCGCTGTTGGAAGTCATCGCAGGAGCGCCACCGGACGAGCCCGATGAGCCATAGGAACCGTATGAGCCGGAAGAACCACTCGATCCGCTGGAACCGCTCGACCCCCACGAGCCTCCGCTGGAACCGCATGACCCCCATGAACCATACGAGCCGCCCGACGAGCCGCAGCTACCGTATGACCCGGACGAATGATGGTGATGATGATGCCCGGCTTCCGCGTTGTTGGCCCCCATAACCAACGCGGCCGCCAGAGCCAGTCCACCGAACCACTTCAACGGAACCATTCGACTCCCCTCCTGAGTTGAAAAACTACGAACCCCAAATCGCCAGAAACGAAAAACAGCAAGTCTGCACAAACGTCTAGATTCGGACACAGGCCCGCACGATTCCCTGCATCAGACGACCCGCAGGAGCCAAAAAGAACGGACTCGAGCAGCGGCTCAAATCCATCCTAAATATCCAAGAGCAGCTCACGTCGACAAGGTTCGCAACCGGAAAAGTCAGCGCAACTTCGCCCACTATACATGGACGCGCTCTAACTGCAATCGAGAATCACAACGACGGATCAGAAATTCTGAATATTTGCCTCAGATGACGTCCGCCATGTCGTCGCCGTTGTAGTACCTCGTAAAAGAGCCGGCCAATTTCGTCGCTCAGACGTCCCAGGTACTGTCGCCGGAATCGGTCGTAGCTGATCTCTGAAGTTTCGCGGGGCTTCTCAAGCGGATATTGGGAGATCAGCGACTTCGTATAGATTTTTTCCGCCTGCTCACCTTTCTGCATTTTGTAAACGCTGACGAGAAGCTCTGACCGGCCGCGGTACAGGTCGCGGCTGTTTTCCTCGAACAAGTTGTATTTATGGAGATCCACGAAGACGACGTACGTCGCGCCGGTCGCTTCGCCGATCTCGTCGGGTTTGTCCCAGTCGACGTGCCGGTCAAGCCAATCCTGAACGCGGTCGGGGTGGATCACTTTGATGTCATGCTGGGTCAAGCGGTGCGCAACATACTTGGCCAGGTCCTTATCGACATCGATGAAGTTGAGGCGGATTTCGTCAGGCGCGAAACAGACGATCGCGACCTTGACTCCTTTGTCCTTCAGTGACTCCTTCGTCAGTTTCTCGAAGTCGGGCTGGATCGACGGCGGACCGCCGATGAGGTAGCCCAAGATGATGAAGTAATTGCACCCCGAAGCGGAGAGGATGCCCGCCAAAGCGACGAACCAGGCTAAGACGGCGATCCGGACGCGTCGCGGACCGCAGATCCGTGGTTTCATGTGTGCGTTCCAAACTGACGAGTTGGCAGGACGAGCGAGAGGGGATTGCTAAACGAAGGGCCGGCGTGGGTCACTGCATCTCTTCGGCCCTCGGATGGTCGTAGAAGATTTGGGCGAGCTGGAGGCAGATCCGATCGATGTATTCCGTTTGGAAGTTTGCCTCGGATTTCTTGTCGATTGAAATGGGATTGCCTGCTGGATAAGTCGAGACGAAGTCGGAGTTCATGATTTCCAGCAGCTTCTTCGCGGATCCTTCGCCGTCGAGATGATACGCCCGTACGTGCCCCTCCGATTGCCCTCGAAGCAGGTTGGGGCTGTTTTCTTCGAGACAATTGAACCTCATAACCTCGATAAGAATGACGTACTCGGCATGGAATTGGTCGGCTAACTCCTGGAGGTTGTCGCAGCGTCCTCCATGATCGTCGAGCCAGGCGTCGACCGAGTCGGAGTTGACCACCTTTTGGACGCCATGCACTTTCAACCGGTGGATCACGCCGTCCAGGATGTCCGAGTCGACGGAAGGATACGCCGAACGAATCGTGTCCGGTGCTGTGCACAGAACGAGGACTTTGCGGTTGAGCTTGGCCAGGTCCTCGTGGGTCGCCTGCCGGAACTGCGACTGGACCTTGATGTCGCCCAGGAACATCTTGCCGGCCATGACCGCCAAGGAGCAGCCCGGCAAGAAGAGCAGCAGGCCCAGTGCCAGGGGCAATGGGACGGGCCGGTTTAATTCCCTTCGCAGGATCGCCCAGCCTCTCTTGAGGCCTTGACTGCTCGGGTAGGGAATTACCGAGAAAGCGCGGAAGTGGCGCACCGTCGAGGCAAAATGCCGACGCAAGGCGGATTTAATCCACATCGGTGGGTTTCCGAACGACCAAGTTGTCTTGGCGAATGTCGAAGTCGAAAGGAAAGCAGATTTGCTCAGGCGGAGGGAGAGGCGGACAAGAGGAAGTAGAGCCGCAGCATCCATTCAATCGTGGCAACGCCGGACACGACCAGCAGGATGCAGGCGCCCCATTTGGCAGGATATCGAACCCAGCAGAGACGCCCGTAGAAGGCGCTCAGCCAGCACCAGGGAATCAGCACCGCGCAAACGAGCGACAAAATCAGGCCGGCAACGTTGGCCCGAGCGGCCTCGCGCCAGCGGCCCTTGGTCATGTTGGCAAAACAGGTCGTCATTCCGCAGCTTGGACAGGGGATACCGAAGACGGCGCGGATCGTACAGGGGGGCAAACCGAGCCTCTCGTGGGTTCCGAAACCGCGAGGGTCCGGTTCCAACCGATAGGCAATGACGAAACCCCCAACCAACGCCAGACTCGCTGCGACCAAGAGGGCGCGAGCCCACGGGCCGACAGGGAATCCATCCGGCTCCGGATTGGGAATCATGGGAAGGAGTAAGGAGGAGAGGTTCGCTTGATACTCATTTCGCCGATCCGCCGCAAGGGGAGTTCTCGCCGAATGAGCCGCGGCTCACACGCACGAATGCTGCCTCTCTGCCGCGATTCGGGGCAGGTTTTAACCGTCCGTCTTTGTCTTTGTTCGTTCTCTCGTAAGCACTTGGACCGACGAGCTCTTGGCTCGCGGTCGCCAGCCGCCGTTTGGACCGTAGACGGTGATGCGCTGCGGCTGGACGACGATCAGGTGGTCGCCGGCCAAAAGCAGGTTGCCACCTCCCTCGCCATCGCGAGCCAGCAGGGGAATCCGCCGCCTAAGTCTGCCGGTTGCCTGTTCGACAACCAGGACTTCTTCACGCGTGGGCCAATAAACGACATCCCCCGCCAGGATCCCTCGGCCGAAACCGAACGCGGACGGATCCTTGAATCCCACGTGCCACAAGACGCGTCCCGTCGTCAGGGCCACACCCCATAGACCTTCACCGCTCACGATCAGAACACCGTTTTTGCAACCGAGGATTTCGTCAACGCCTCCCGGCAGGGACCGTCGCCAAAGGGTCGTTCCGCCGTGCGATTCGATGGCCATGATGCCGTCGAAGTCGCTTGGTGCCGCGACTACGATATTGTCGGCGAACAGACAGGGCGAAACGGGGCTCCGCGATCTTCCCGAGGAGGAAGTATCGGGCAAATTGCTCTCATAGGTCACGATCCAGCGCAGAGTCCCCCCTCGGCTTCGAGGGCGGCGATCGCTCCCGTGCCGGTTGAGAGAAAGACGCCATGATCGCCGGCGGTCAACAGCTCGTGGCTGAGGAGGCCTTCGCCTTGCGCCCCCGAGGCGACGGCGGCGCAAACCGGACGCTCCCAAAGCCGCCGCCCCGTCTCGGCATCGAGGCACACGACGTGGGTCACCATTTGCGGGCGGCCCTTTCGCGCCACGATATAGGCCCGCCCATCGACGACAAGCGGAGACCCCTCGAAGGCCGTTTGCGCGTCAATCATGCCGGCGTCCACTTTCCACAGCAGCTTGCCCTCTCCGCGCTCTAAGTCGAGGCAGACCAAGAAACTGTCGGATTCCCGGAGATCCTCCCGCGGCCGCGTGGTGATCGGGTCACCCAATCGGGCATAGAGCCGGCCATCGCTCACCGTAAGGGTGTATCGCGGCGCCCCACCCAAAGGCGCGGTCGGAAGATTCGCGGCGGACTCACCCCCCGCCGGATAAATGACGGCACTTTGCGGATTGTCCTGTCCATTTCGACCGACCGGCCACGCAGGTTTTCCTGTTTGAAGATTCCAAGCCAGAATTTGATCCGCCGTGTTCGCGAGAAGCAGATCGCCGAAGACGACGGGAAACAGGGTCAGTGAGTCGTGGCCGTTTGCGATCGGTCCCGTCGCGGCCGGTAAATACGGATCCGGAGGCAAGTCCACCGACCAGCGCAGGGCGCCCACGTCGATCTCGGCGGGCATCACGCCGTTGCGCTGGGCATTGACGCCGTACGTGGTGACGGCCACGTCGCGCGGAGGAAACGACCAACTGCGCGCGTCGGAGGCAATTTTATCGAGCAGATCCGCCAGCTTGCCGCTCCGACCGGCCAGATGGCCCTGTGCCTCGGGGTATATTCGGCGAAAGGCAGCGCGCTCGAACGTGGCCCGTTCCTGGTCGCCCTCGACGATGCTGCACATCACGAGCCGCGCGAGGATTTCCGCCTGGTTCTGCCGCGTATCGGGATACCGCAAGATCGGTGCCACGCTGCCCGGCGATGTCGGATGACGCAGGGGGATCAGCCGCTCCCAATTTCCGCGAGCCCTGGTCAAATCACCCGCTTCCCAGGCCCATTCGCCGACCCGCAACAGCGCGTCGTCCGCGCGCGCGAGACGAACGAATTACGGACGATGGCTCTCAGGGCCGCTTCGTCGCGATTGCGAACCGCCTCGTCAAACGCCTCTCGGGCCGATTCGTCGATGGCCTTGCGTGCGACAGCAAGGCCTTCCGGCGGAAGCGAGGCCAAGAGCAACTGCGCGTACAGAGAGACGTTGAGATACTGACCCGGACGAATGGCCACCAGCGAGTTGCCTAAATTGGCCGTCGCCTGCCGGATCAGGTCGATCCCGTCGTTCCAGCGCTTCTCCGCCAGGTGAATGCGGGCCAGTTCGAGTTGCCGCTGTGCCGTCAGATCGGTGTCGATCGCCACCGATTCGCGGAAACGAACAGGGGCGGCTCCCTCTTGCGCAACAAAGACCGCCCGCCGCATGCCGAAATGAGACCCAGCAACACGACCAGAGCCAAGCCGGCAATCTGCTTGACGGGTCGCTTCGTGCGTCCGGCGGCTGCGCCTCTGTTCGTGATTTGGCCCAGGACATTCACCCAGCTATCCCTCGCGGAGCTTGTAACCGATCCAGAAGACGAGAATGCCCACTAGGGTCAGCGCCGGCATCAGAATCAGCCGAAATCCAAACTCCAACTGCCACAGGATCAACATGGGCAAGTAGACCAGGACCACAAATTGGAGCAGAATGCCGATTTGATGACGCATGACAAACTGACGGAGTTGGCTGGTTAAAAAAAGTGGCGATCAAGCTGCCATGCTAAATCAACGCGCACGATTGTGCAAAACGAGCCGCGGATCCAATCTCTTCTAACCCCCCGACCCGCGCCTGTCAGAATGGCAGTTTGTCTCATTCACCCAAGTGTCCAGTCCGCGCCCCCTGTACTATTTTTGAACAGTTTCCCCGATTTTTCTGGTTTTTCTGCGGCGCTAGGCTTTGCACACCAATTCCGTTTTGCACACAAATTCGCCCGGCTGCACATTTATTCGGGGAGGGGGTCGGTGCGCCGCTAACCCCCTCGTTCGGCACGGAAGTTCAGCGGGGCGACTTGTTCTAGGCGCGCTTTCGGTTCAGCCGCCCGCCTATCCGGCAACCGACAAACGAGCCGGCAAAGCAGACGGGCGCAGCAACCGCGACAAACAGCACGCCGAACCATCCGCCGGTTGCGACGAGGTAGCTCACCGAAGCAAGGCAGCATACCGACACGATACCGATGGCGAGCACAATCCTTTGCCTTGTTCGTTTGTGTTCGTCGCTCATGCCGTCATTTTAGCGACTACGGCAGGCCGCTCCAGCGCTGTGATTCGGGCGGAACGCGCAGCCGACAAGTCCGAACCGAAGCAGCGGACGAACATTGCGGCACGTCTTTTACAGGAGCTGTAAAAACGGTCTTCGTTGGCGCATCGGCGCACGATATTCTTGACCTTATCGACGGTCGACCTCAATTCACCGTCCTGCCTAGATTTAAATTTTCTCGATTTTTCAGCCGTGCGCACTCCTGTTCACTTGACGCACTTGTTACACTGAGATTCCTCCTATATCCCTCCTATCCCTAACCCGGCATACCTAGCCGAGTTACGCCATCTCAATTTTTCCTGCACCTTAAGTCATTGCGCCGTATAGAATTGAGTGATTCTTGCGGTGACCGCGAACCGATACTCCCTGGATTTCTCTTAATCGCGCAATGGCAAAAAACCAGTCACCGAAACAGCAGCCAGTGCAACTGGTGCCAATTTCTTTAGTCGTTTGCGACAACGTCTACACAGAACCTGGCGGCCAGCAAGCACTTGTTGGGCTGTTTAATAAGATCGTTGCGACAGGTCCATTCCCGCTAGTCGTGCCGCGGCTGTGCATCTACCTCTCTGTAACAGAGGTTTATCCCGGGTGCATTTTCAATTTGCAACTCGTGAATATCGAGACAGATGACGTCGTCATTCAGGGAGTCAGCCAGCCAGCACCTGCACATCTCGATCCGTCGCAAATCGTCGATTTCGTGTTTATGTATCTTGGCGTCAAATTCCCGGCTCCCGGGCGTTATGACGTAAGAGTTTCTGGCAGCGACAACAGGGTTTTGCTTCAGAGACCTATAGACGTAGTTGACAAGCCGGCTAACAGAACGGGGGAACCAAAATGAGCATCGGACATTGCAATGATTTAAATGATGTGGTCGGCAAGAGCCTTCATGTGGGCGACCTGATGGTCGGCGACTCTTCTGCCGCGACTGAGCGAGGAAGCGTTCTGAATATGGGGGCCGCGAGTCCGGATGATCCAACGCGAATGCAATGGATGCGACTGTCAGAGACATCAGGCTCGTTTGATTTCTGGTCGTCACCAGATGAAGATGCATATACCGAGGAAGACGGCTCTCCGATATGAAACCTGGGGACGTGTGTCTCGCACAGTTTCCATTTACTGACGGGGCGGCGACTAAGCTACGCCCCGTTTTGGTTGTTTCGAAGGAAGAGCATAATCGCGGGAGCGATGTCGTCGTATTGCCGATTAGTAGCCGCCCCGATCCTGACGACAAGTTCTCAGTCTATGTAGATGCACCTCATTTTGGAAAAGCTGGACTGCGATTCCCTTCTGCTATAAAATGGTCCAAGCCAGCTACGATCGCCAAATCGGTCCTCAGGCGACATCTTGGCGAATTGGACAGTGGAATCTTGGCGACAGTTACCACTCAATTGATGTCGGTATTCAGATAAACCGGCCTTCGGCGCAAATTGGATTGGGGTTCTTTCCAAAGACCCGTCCATGCATTGGCGACAAAGCGATCAGTCCGCGCGCTTGCGCGTGAACTGCTTTTCCCTGTCCCAATTCGGACTCTTGCATTTGGGGCAGACGCGCGGCCTCTCTCCGCCCCTTGGCAACCACTCGTGCCCGCATCGACAGCGGCACCCGAGTAGCTGAACCATCCCGATTTCCGGCTGTTTGGCCATGCTCGCTCCTTTTTCGGTATTTACTAAAAATATATACGTTCGGTATTGACCAGTCAATCCCTATCGGTATATACTACAGGTATACACGAGAGGGAGAACTGGCCATGACGACTGACTGGAAACTGCTCGACCGGGAACAACGGGGCGTACTGCTGGCCGCAACGGTCCAGATCAAGCAAGAGGGCAGCAAGTGGGTCGTGCCGAGCCAGTCGGGCAACGGCCGAAAGTACGTCGTCATCCCCGATGAACACTCGCCGTTTTGCTCGTGCCCGGATCACGAGATCAACGGGCATACGTGCAAACATATTCTGGCGGTTCGACTCGTGAGGCAGCGGGAGCTATTTGAAGACGGCAGCGAAGTGGTCACGGAAAGCCTGACCATCGAGAAGACCACGCGCCGCACGTATCCGCAGCAATGGGCGGCGTACAACGCAGCGCAGATGACGGAGAAGGAAGCCCTTCAGAAGTTGCTCTCGGCTCTCTGTGAGGGCATCCAAGAGCCGGCGCAAGAGGGTCGGGGCCGTCGCCGCGTTCGGCTCTCGGATGCCGTGTTCGCGTGCTGCTTCAAGGTCTATTCGACCTTGTCCGGTCGCCGGTTCATCTCGGACCTGAAGGATGCGCACTCGAAGGGCTACCTCAGCCGCGCGATTCACTTCAACACGATTTACAAGTATCTCGAAGACGACCGGTGTCCTGGTTCAGCGGGAATTGGACTTTGGGCCGGTTGACGTTAGCGAGTTGAGAAGCACATCCTGTGGAAGATGTCGCGGCCTCGTGCCGCGAAGGTTTTTCGCTTGGATGCTGATCCCGAAGGGGAGTGAAGGCGGGCGGCAGTGAAGCCGCCCGGCCTTCGGTCTCAGCCCCTGGAACGGCGCTCGGGTCGCACCTCTGCGTTGCCCTATCCTCCGTCCAGGCCGCGTTTGATTGTGCCGCCGTGGGAACCATCAGGCAATTCCTCGTGCCGCCTGACGCGCGCGTCGCCGGCGTTCGCGGGCTTGTTCCAGCTTGCGATCGCGTTCGGCGAAGATCACCTCCTCCAGGCCATTGAGTTTGTCCGCCGGCGTGATGTAACCCAACGCCGAGTGCAAGCGAGCGTGGTTGTAGTGGTCCACGTAGGAAGACACACGACGACGAGCTTCCTCGACCGTCGCGGGACAAGCCGGCCGAAGACACTCGCGCTTCAGTGACCCGTACCAGCGTTCTTTCTTGCCGTTCGACTGAGGGTAATAGGGGCTGGTGCGCACGTGCGTCAGCCCCACCAGGCGGATGAACTCCTTGAAGTCCCGCGCGACGAACTGCGGTCCATTGTCGGAGATGATGCGCGGTCGGGCACCCGGATATTTCTCCAGCGCCTTTTGCACGATCACCTGCACATCGAATTCCTTCATGGTTTCGCGCAGCTCCCAATGCACCAGGTAGCGGCTCGATCCATCGAGCAGGCTGATCAGGAAGTAGAACGTTCCCTCCAGGTTGAGATAGGAGATATCGATATGCCAGTGCTCGTGCGGCCGAAGCGGTTGAACGAAGCCGGTCCCCTTCTTCGAGGGCTTTTGCCACCTGCGGTCCAGCCGTCCGGCCGATTTGAGCACGCGGTAGGCGCTGGCTGGGCTGACGGCCACCACGTCGTCATCGAGCATCATGAAGGTGAGTCTCCGATAGCCCTCTAGCGGATGACGGTCGTGGAAGTCGAGGATGGACTGCTTCTCCCAGTCTTCCAGCCAGAAGTCGCGGGGGATCTTCCCGTTGTGCTCGTTGGCATGGCCGTAGCGCTCCTTCCAGGCGTGGAACTTGCTCTTGCCCAGGCCGAGCCAGCTCAAGAGCCTCTTGGCTGGCAGTTGGCGCGCGCGGTCCAGTGGCCGATGTAATCGACGATCTGGTCGCGCGTGTCGTGGGGAACCCAACGCCCGTTCAGAGCACCCCATTGCGTTTTTTTTCGCGGACGTTGGCCTCCAACAGCTCGGCGATGACTTCGTTCTTCTGTGCCAGTTTGGCTTCCAGGTGCTCGATGCGGGCCTCCTTGGCGTCTCGACGCGGCCGTTGCCCGCCGACCGCTCAAATGCCCGAGCGGCTTGCGCCAGCACCTGGTTGACCCAGGTGTGGATCTGGGTTGGGAGCAGCTCGAATTCCTCAGCCAGCTTGGAGACAGGCTCTTTGCCTGCGACATGCCTGCGGACGATCTCCGCCTTTTGCTCCGCGGTGAAGTTCCTGCGAGGACGAGACATGAACAAGACCTCCGGTTCAGGTTATGCTAACCCAACCGGAGCCGAAGTCCATTTCCATCTGAGGCAGGACACCGGATGGAAGCCGTGCTTCGCGATCTGATCGCCCGCAGCAGCGAACCGCTTTCGATCATGGATCACGATTTCGCGGTTGACTCGACCGGGTTCATGGTCTCTCGGTTCCACCGTTGGTTCGATGAAAAGTACGGCAAGCTGCGGGAGAAGCACGATTGGGTCAAAGCCCATATCGCGGTCGGCACGCGGACGCACGTTGTCACGGCCGTGGAGATCAGCGAACGCTACTCAAACGACAGCCCGATCATGCCGGCACTCTTGGAAGAGACGGCCAAACGGTTCCAGATCATGGAAGTGTCGGCCGACAAAGCCTACGCGAGCGAGAACAACTTTCAGGCGATCGCCAAAGTCGGGGCGACCGCGTTTATCCCGTTCAAGTCGTACACGACAGGAGCGGTTGGCGGATTGTTCGCCAAGGCATTCCACTACTTCAACCTGCACCGCGAGACGTTTCTGGCGCACTACCACAAGCGGAGCAATGTCGAATCGGCCATCATGTCGATCAAGACTAAGTTCGGCGATTCGGTGCGGTCGAAAACCGACGTGGCCATGCGGAACGAAGTGCTGTGCAAGATCCTCTGCCACAACATTTGCTGCCTGATCGAAGCGATGGAAGAATTCGGGATTCCGGTCGATTTCTCGGCAAATCCAGTCTGCACACAAAATCAGAAGGTTGCACACCAATTCGCGTGAATGGGGGAATTTATGTGCAAAGCCGCGGCGTTAAAAAAAGGAAATCACCACAGAAAAATCGCGCAGGTCAAACCACCCCCTTGACTCGTGCGGGATAATTGACTGATGCGTAGATTGCGCCCCGTTGCCGGGCGCGAGGCCGCGTCGCGCCGAAAGACATTAAGGCAACAAAAGGCAGTGAGGCAACTCCCGCCAGGACGGCCGCACGAGACCGGCGGCTTGTGTCGCACAATCGCGCGCTCATTCAGCGAGCCACGGCGCTCCGCCGGCCCTTACTTCTTCTCGAGTTCGGCAACCGGGATTTTGATCACGCCGATCGAGGTCGTTTTATTTGGCACGACTTTGACCTTGATCACGCCGCGTGGCCCGCGTCTTGCCGAAGACCCAGCGTCCGTCGTTGGCATCCTGCCAAGCGGTGAATTCCTGAGTTCCCGCGGGAACGTGTTCGATCGTGAACTTCCCGTCCTTCCCGGAAATGGCCGCGTAGGGATGGTCGATGATCAGCCACCAGGCCTTCATCCAGGGATGGATGTCGCACTTGACCATGGTCGGCATCCGCTCGGCCTGCGGAAATTTCCATTGAGTGGTGCCGACGCGATCCATCGAGATCGTCTGATTCTGGCCCGTGTTGCGGACCGCGACCACGTCCGTATTGTGAAGAATGGGATCGCCCGACAAGATGGCAACCGACTGGTCGGTGCGGAGGATCATGGCATGCGGGATAAAATGGCATCCCTGCTGGTCGAATTTGACGACCTTGACTTTGCTCTCTTTCAAGCCGGGAAAAATGTCCTTGGGCGCCTTGGGCATGTAAACGAAGACATTCGCGATCCCCTTGGTCGCCGGATCGACGACGAGCGACTCGTCAGGCACCCCCTCTTTGCCGCAAACCTCGGGGTTCTTGACCGTCGTGTCGCCTTTTGCCACCAGCGGCTTTAACGTCGGGATGGGACCGTCGAGCACAAACTGACCCGTCACCGTTCCATACCCGCCCGCCTGCGCCTGACTCACGATTCCACACGTCGCCCAGACCGACAAAACGGCGGTCCCGACGACGAATCGACTCAAACCCGTCATGAATTCGTTCCTCTGGATGCTGATCGAGTTGCAGCGCGGCCCATCCCCATCGGCCGAACGCCAATTCGAATCGTAGCTCATCGGATTCGAGAAATCGATGAACCCCGCAGCTAAATGACCGTGCGCAATTCCGAGACAGCGCGGGTGCGATCGGTAGCGTGGGACAAGGCCGCGTACCCGTGCTTCACGGGTGCGGCCGCCGGCCCACCGATACAAAAGGATGAAGGATGAAGGCGGAAGGATGAAGGCCGAACAAAAGGCCCTTTCATTCATCCTTCATCCTTCCCTTCAATGGTGGGCCAGCGCTCGCGGCGCGAGCTGGTCGCACCCTACTAGTGTAGGGTCAACTTCGATTTTTGGGGTACAGATGCTTCAGTTTTGTTCGAGCATTTTTGGTGGTGAACTGCCAATCGATTGCTGCCTGACTGCAGTTTCGTTCGTTCTGCCAAGCAGCGGTTTCATTGGCGAGCGTTTGTTTGTCAGGGATCCTCCGGGCGAGACATTGCCGTGTCAGAACATTCAATTCGATTTCAGCCATGTTGAGCCAACTGCCGTGCTTGGGGGTGTGGACGACCTCCAAACGCCGAATCAGCCGGCGCGCCTCCTCGGGCGGAAAGGCTTCGTACAGCGAGCCGAGGCTGTGCGTGTTGAGGTTGTCCATCACCAGCGTGATCCGCTTCGCCTGCGGCCGATGGATATCGACCAACTGGCGAACGGCCTCGGCCCAATCGGACCTGGTGCGCTGGTCGGTGACCACAAGGTGCCGCCAGCCGATCAGCGGCTCCGTGAACGCGAACACGTTAGCCGTTCCATTGCGTTCGTACTCATAGTCGAAACACTGACGTCGCCCTCGCGTGGCGCGAAGCGGAGTCTGCGTTTCGATGGTCAGTTGTTTGCTCAGCTCATCCATGCAAATCAGCGGGTAGCGCGGATCGTACGGGCGTTGATAAGCTTCCAGCACGTTTTCCATGTGGTAGACAAACTCCGCGTTGTGCTTCGGAGGGATGCACCACATGCTTTTCTGCCAGGGCTTCAACTCATTTTTTTTAGGCAACGCCGCACCGTCTCGTGTGACACCGCTTCGACGATGTCCAATTCGACGACGCGTTGGGCTAACAGCCGCAACGTCCAACGCGCGTGGCCTGACGGCGCGGCGCCGCAGCACAGCGCGATGACCTTGGCTTCCTTTTCGCCATCGAGGATCTTGGCACGCGAGGGCTGCACTTGTTTCTTACGGTTCAAGGCCGCCTCCAAGCCGTCCAGCACCAGACGCTTGCGGATGTTTTCGACCGTTTGCACCCTCACTTGGCAGGCATTGGCAATGGCTTCATCCTTCCAGGCCGGCCCAAGATTTCCGGCATCCGCCAACAGCAACACCTGGGCGTGCGTGCGTTTCTTCGCCGCGATTCTCTCTTTCTTCACCAACTGCGAGAGTTCTTTGCGCTCATCCTTGTCGAGCTTGACAAGATACCGCTTGTTCATGACTCCCCTCCTTGGGTCCGAATGACTTCCGCAATTGGAGAGAAATCTTGCGACTCCGTGAACCCCAAAAATTAAAGTTGACCCTACACTAGTCCGTCTATCGCAAATTGGTGGAATCGGGTGCCACTGGCGGGGGCTCTGGCCCGCCAGTGTCTTCCTCCGGAGATCAAGCGGCATCGGCACTGGCGGCCCAAAGCCGCCGCCAGTGGCACCCGACTTGGATTGTGTGCTTCTCTCGCTGAAAAAAGGGTTAACGGCGTAGAGTGGCACCCCATGGCATCCACAGTTCTGAAGTTGACGCACTACTACGTCCCACCAACTTCAATTCCCCATCTTGGTTTTTACGTCCGCTTTGTGGTTCAATCTCAGGAACAGTGAGGCGCGTCGCCTCTCGGGAATGTCCGGCATCCAATTTTGTGGCTGCGTCGATGCTTGCCAAGCTGATCACTTATTCGCTGTTCGGAATCGACGCGCAGCCCGTCGAGGTCGAGGTCGACATCTCCCCCGGCGCCATGCCCAAGACGATCCTCGTCGGCCTCGCCGAAGCCGCCGTCAAAGAGAGCGTGCACCGCATCGAGCGGGCCCTCGTCAACAGCGGCTACACGCGGCCCATCGATCGGATCATCATTTCGCTCTCGCCGGCCGACCTGCCGAAAGAGGCGGCCTCGTTCGATTTGCCGATCGCACTCGGCCTGCTCAGTGCCGGCGGACAACTCGCCTCGCCGCTGTTTGCTTCTTACGGTGCCACCGGTGAGCTCGCCCTGGATGGAACGCTCCGCCCGACAAAGGGCGTGCTCTCGATGGCTCTGGCCGCCCGCCAGCAGGGAACGCGCGGACTCATCGTGCCGGCCGAGAACGCGCAGGAAGCAGCGGTCGTCGACGGCCTGGATGTAATCGCCGTCGGGTCCCTGGCCGAGGCGGTCGGCTTTTACACCGAACAGCTCGACATTCCGCCGACCACGTTCCAATGGGAATCGGCCCGCACCACGTTCGGCAACTACGGGCTCGACTACGCCGACGTCAAAGGACAGGAATCGGCCAAGCGGGCCGTGACCGTGGCCGCGTCCGGCTCTCACCATCTCTTGATGATCGGATCTCCCGGCACGGGCAAAACGCTCTTGGCCCAGCGGCTCGGTACAATCCTCCCCGATCTCACGCCGGAAGAGAGCATCGAGACAACGCGAATTTACAGTGCCGTCGGACGGCTGGCCCCCAATCAATCGCTGATGTTCCTCCGCCCGTTCCGCTCGCCGCATCACACGATCAGCGAGGCGGGCCTGGTCGGCGGAGGGAGCACGCCGGCACCCGGCGAAATCAGCCTCGCCCATCACGGCGTGCTGTTTCTCGACGAACTTCCCGAGTTCAACCGCCGCACCCTCGAGGTCCTCCGCCAGCCCCTCGAAGAAAACCGCGTCACCATTTCGCGAGCGATGGGAAGTGTCACCTTCCCGGCCAGCCTGATGCTGGTGGCGGCGATGAACCCCTGCCCCTGCGGCTACCGCGGCGATCCCAAGCGGCAATGCAATTGCAACCCGCTGCAGATCGAACGGTACCTGAGCCGCATCAGCGGCCCGCTCCTCGATCGGATCGACATCCATGTCGAGGTGCCGCCCGTCCCCTTCCGCGAGCTGTCCGACACGAGTTCGGGCACGACCAGCCCGCAACTCCGCGAACAAGTGATCCAAGCCCGTGACCGTCAGACGCACCGCTTCGGCCGCGAACAATCGAAGGTCAACGGCAAAATGACGCCGCCGGAGATCCGCAAACATTGCCGCCTCGAGCGCGACGCCGAGTCGCTCTTAAAGTCGGCGATGGAGGAACTCGGCCTCTCAGCCCGGGCCCACGACAAGATCCTCCGCGTAGGCCGCACGATCGCCGACCTCGACGCCAGCGAGCACATCACGGCCGTCCATCTGAGCGAAGCCATCAGCTACCGCACGCTCGACCGGCGTTATTGGGCCTGATTCGTACGACGGCGCTGGGTCCCGCGCCGACCTGACGAGCCGCCGGCTTTACGCCGGCGGTCTTCGAACGGCGCTCGACACCTGATGGAAAACCACCGGCGTAAAGCCGGCGGCTCGTAGGAACGGCGCGACGGTAGCACTCCAGTTATCATGACGGCAAGGACGAACTGAGAAAGCCAGGACAACGTTCATGACCCCTCGAATTACGGTCAATCCACACGTTCATTTCGGAAAACCGTGCATCGCTGGCACGCGGATTCCCGTCCAAAGCGTGCTAGAACTGATTCGCGAAGGGTGTTCTTTCGCTGAAATCATTGCGGATTATTATCCGGACATCACGGTCGAAGACATTCGAGCCTGCCTTCAGCATGCGATTGACACAATGAATCTCGAAGAGATTCACGTGGCCTCTGGGCCATGAGGTTGCTCACGGCAAATAACAATGGTGTCAGCATCGAATTCTGATTTGGTTCCTGACACCTTTGTTTTCCCACCTTTGTTTTCCCAAATCGGATTGGTCGAACAAATCGGAAAGGGGTGTTTCGTCACTTTCGATTTGCAGGTGAAGATCAAGGTTGGACAGGGATGGGAGGGAACATGCAAGTGAGCGAAGCCGTGAGAATTGCCGACCTTCCTCAGATGTCCGTTCGACTGATGACAATCACGGGATTCTTATGCGCATTGTGCTTTACCGGATCTCCATTGCATGGTGATGACACAGCGAAGAAGTCGCAAGATTGCGCGGCATGTTTTGAAGACTTAGGGCAGTAACAAAGGTGGGCAGTAACAAAGGGTAACAAAGGAGGGTAACAAAGGTGTCAGGAACCAATCCAGAATTGGTTCCTGACACGAATGGCACTGCCGCCGGTTTTTCGCGGTGTAGCGCGCAACGTGAAACGGCACACACCGCGGTGTGTGAAAAACTTTTGGATTGTTGTCGCCGCGGGAGCAACCGAGGTTGGGGCGAGACCGTCTGTCCGTTACGATCTCCGACGGCGCGACCTTCTCTGGGCTGGTTTTCACATTCAGGACCAGGGAAGGTCGATGCCATCTTATCGAGAGGCGGCTCCGCCGCGAACACAGTTTTCGATGCTCTATCGCTCGCTGCTTGAGTCCGATGAGTTGCCGTTGAGGTCTCTCATTTCCGACGAGCGAATCGCCCAGATCTTCGCCGAGCAAGGGATCTCGTTCGGTCAGGAGGACGACGCGGTCTACACGCCCGCCGTCACTCTCTGGGGCCTTTTGTCCCAAGTGCTCTTTAAAGAAGAGCAGCGGAGTTGCTTGGCGGCGGTGGTGCGGATTGCCGCCTTATGGCAGGCGTTGGGGCGAACGGTTTCCAGCACCAACACCGGCGCTTACTGTCGAGCCCGCAAACAAATCACCGGCGAAGTGCTGCGCGGGATCAGCGGCGAGATTGCCTCATGGGCCTTGGACCAACGTGGTCAAACGGTCGATGGCGGCGGCCAAGCCGCCCCGCCCGACGCCGGGATCGGCCCGGCCTCCGAGTACGCGGGGGGTCGCCTGGTCATCGTCGACGGCTTCACCGTGACGGCCGCGGACACCCAAGCGAATCAAGCCGAGTATCCGCAGAACCCCAAACAGCAGGCAGGCCTGGGGTTTCCGATTCTCCGCGGCGTGCTGCTGACCTGTCTGCGAACCGGCTTGCTGCTGGATGCGGACGTTGGTCCCTATTCCGGCAAAGGCACGGGCGAAACGGCCTTGTTATGGAAATTGCTCGACGTGCTGCGGCCGGGGGACCTCCTTGTGGCCGACTCCTACTACTGCACGTACTGGCTGTTGGCCGAGTGCCGTCGCCGCGGTGTGGAGGTCGTGATGCGCAACCATCATTTGCGCGAAGACGCGCCCGCCGCTGCCCGTCGGTTGCTGAAAGGTCAATGTATCGCCACCTGGAATTGTCCTCCCCGCCCCGAGTGGATGGAGGAAGCGACGTACGAGACGATGCCGGCGTGCCTGGAAGTGCGGTTGGTCCAATCGCGTAATGAGCAAGCCGGCCAGCGGACCGAGAAGCTCACGCTTGCCACGACGCTCTTGGATCACAAACAGTACGACGCGGCTTGGCTGGCGGGCCTGTATCGCGGCCGCTGGCGGGTGGAGTTGGATCTCCGCGCGATCAAATGCACGTTGGGGATGGACATCCTGCGGGCCAAAACGCCGACGATGGTGCGAACCGAGTTGTGGTCGTGTCTGCTGGTTTACAACCTGCTCCGCGAATCCCTGCTCCACGCCGCACAACACAGCGGCCGCGCCTGCCGCAGCCTGAGCCTCACGGCGACGCTTCAACTGTTCGGCAACCTGTGGTTATCCAACGCGATCCGTGGGGTGGACGCGGGCCTCCGCGAATTGTTCTTCGAGCACCAAATCGCGATCAAAGTGGGGCATCGTCCGGATCGTAACGAACCACGCGCGAACAAGCGGCGACCCAAAATCCTGCAACTGCTGACCAAGCCGCGCCACCAAGCGAAGGCCGAACGGGAGTCCGCCGCGTGAACCGAACTCCTTTCACTGCAAGCGGCAGTGCCATTCGTTCCTGACACCTTTGTTACTCCCCCTTGAATTCCTGTACACGGCGGCCAGGGCCGGAAAGCTGTCCCATGCGATCGCCGGCCTGCTTGTTTCGCAAATGTTTCTCGCTCTCGTTGCTTTGCTGCTGCTCTTTCTTTCGCCCGATCCGAACCGCTACTGGGGCTTTTGGATCGCCCAGGGAATGTTGGTTTATGTCTTTGCGAGAATCGTCCATGGCAGCCTGTTTCTGAGGCGGATTTTCAGACGGGCACGGCAGATCGAGCCTGCGCCGGTCGAGTCGACGCAACAAGTGACTATGGCAACGAAGGCGATCGACGAGATGGCGCTGGAGACGCCCGCGTGACGGGGGCGGAAAGAATCTTTGCGGCAGCGTGGGTGCGTTTCGTGGGGCATGCTGCTAGCGTGCCCGTGCAGTGAAATCTCCAATTGAGAGATTTGAAATCCAGAAAAGACGGGCACGCTAGCAGCATGCCCCACGAGGATTACCACGGCACGCGTTTGCCGAGATGAAAATAGCCGCCGGTTGGGCCGTCGGCGGGGAGTGTGGCCAGTTCGACGCTGGTTTTGCCGCCTTCGCTCAGCTCCAGCGGCGCGGACGGGCCGCCCATGTCGGTTTTGACCCAGCCGGGATGGGCCGAGTTGACCTTGATCGTCGTGTCCCGCAATTCGGCCGCCAGATGGACGGTGAATGCGTTGAGCGCGGTCTTGGACGAGTCGTAAGCGAACGCCTTCATGTTGTAGATCTCCGCTTGCGGATCGGCGTGCAGCGTGAGTGAACCCAAGATGCTCGACAGGTTCACGATGCGGCCGGCCGGCGCACGGCGGATGAGAGGCAACAGCGTCTGCGTCAATGCGACGACCGCGAAGAAATTCGTGTCGAAGGTTTCCCGCAGGACCGACTCGGCCACGCGGCTCGTCGTGTTGAATCCGTCCGGCGAGCCGAATTCCGCACCGTCGAGTTGTACGCCCGCGTTGTTGACGAGGATGTCGAGCCGTCCGAACCGCTTTTCGAGCGATTCGGCCAGCCGGCGATGGTCGTCCCGCTGCCGCACGTCGAATTCGACCGGCTCGACGTGGGCGATCCCCTCCTTTCGTAGTTCGGCGGCCGCTTTTTCGCCTTTGGCCCGCTCCCGGGCGCCCAAGAGCACGGTGATGCCGAGCTTGCCCAAACCCCGCGCGGTCTCCAGCCCGAGACCGCGATTGGCCCCCGTGATGAACGCAATTTTTTCTGGTGATGGCATGGGATCCTCCAGTGTTCGTCGTAGGGCAAGCTGACTTCGGCGAGCTCGACTCGACTGAGCTCGTCGAAGTCAGTCGAGCCGCTGCCTTGCCATTTCTTCTACCTTGCAAAAAAAGGGCAAGCTGGCAGCTTACCCCACGATTCTAGGAAATGCGGGGCAGGTCGAACACGATGCCGTCTGGGCCGGCGTTGATGAAAGGAAACGGCGGGGCGTATCGTACGCCACGCCGCGCCGCGCCGCCTCGCACTCACTTCGCGTCCGTCACCGGCACCTGAAGCACCAGGTTCGGATCGTTCTGACCGAGGTAGTAGGTCGGGACCTCCCCTCCCACTGTCGACCTTCACCAGAATCGCGGCGGGCCGCCATTCCCAGTTGGGCCCGAACGTTTCATGGGCCTTCGAGACCTATTGCATGGGAATGCGAGCCTGCTGGGTCAAGCCGACGGTTCCATACGGATCAATGCGGGGACCGCCATCCACAAGGCGGGGCAGGACCGGTTGTTGCGCCGTGGTTGATCGCTTTGCCGCTGGGTCCAAGCGACCGGCGGGCATCGAGCCACGGGAGCCGGAACTCTAGAAAATTCGCACTTGCGGCGGCGCTGACTTCGTCTGCCAGGCACGCCGCCGCAGGAGCGAAAAATGGATCGTGAAGGCGGTTTTCAATAGCCGGGGCGCGAGGCCGTTCGCGACATGAGCCATCCGCTCACGATGATCACGACGCTGAGCACGCAGTATTGGAAGGAAGTGGCTGCTTGCCAGCGATCCAGAAACAACCCGCACAAATGACTCATACAGTTTTCCATGACTCGCCTCTTTCATTGGACCGCCCATCGACGGAACACCGCAGACTTGCGGCCCGGAACGACGCGGTGGCGTGACACCGGCCCGAGTGCATGGCCACGATCTGTCGCTATCAGAGAGTAAATTGAGCTGCGAAAAAGTTGCTAAAGATTTGTCGAGATATGTGGGCGGGCGAATTGGCCGGGCTGTCTGAAAGAGGCTCAAGAACCGCCGTGCCACCGCCTGTTAAAATCTACTCCGCCGTTTTGGTCTCCGCCGCCAGAATTTGGCGGACATTCTCTTGCCGGACGGCCGCTTACCGGCCGGAAAGATTAAACGGTCGAAAGGCCATCACGCGTCATTTTCGCCGGGAAAGCTCGTCAAAAATGAGCCTCAGGACATGAGCGGCGGCCGAGCGCTGTCGGCGCAGGCGGCGACGTTGGGGATTCTTCACGGCGTCATCGGGCTCGCGGGCCAACTCCACCTTCACGATCGACGGACGCCCTACCTTGCCCGATCGGGCTCGTGTGACAAATGCGACGTAGACGAGCCCGTCTTGTCCCGCTGGCGCTTCTGGACCCAGATGTCCCGTGACGGCGGCCGCCACGTCCGCCTGGGCGGTGATGTCGAGCGCACCGGCGGCCATCTTTGAGGCAACTTCGCGGCTCACAGGTCCCGGCTGGCGGAGGAGCGATTCCGGCACTCCGAGCCATTGGGCCTTTGTCGCCACCTGGTAGACGACGGCCGATCCACAATGAAACTCCGAAACTCCGGGAATTCGCGTCAAGAGGGCCGAGACGAGCCCCCCCGTGCAGCTTTCCGCCAGCACGATCTTCAAGTTGAGAAACTTGAGGCGTTCCACAACTTGTTGCGCCAGAGCGGTCAACTGCCGTTCGTTTAGCATTTAGCCGGCCTGAGTAGGTGGAGTTTGTAAAACTGGAGAAAACACGAAAACCAGATTGTTTGACTGGACTTTTTGGGATCGTCAGAGGCTCTTGGGGCTCAGCGAGCGGCTCGCTCCGCTCAGAATGGCGAAACTATGCCTGAAGTGCCGATTATTCCACCTAGGTGACTGCGACGGGCCGCAGTGTGAACTGCCGCGGGTGGCCATTGCCACTCGTTTCAAAGGACGTGCGGATGAAGCGCGACGTTCTTTGCTTGCGCGGCCTGTCGAGACATCTGCACCTTTGGGGGGTCGTCCTGAAAGCGATCGCAGCCGGTTGACGCGCCGTCAATGCGGCTCGGATTGCCCAGGGAACGAAAGGGATGGTATGCCAGCGTGCTCCGGCCGACAAGGCGCGCGATGCTGCGCGGTCCTGTGGTCTCTACTCCTGGTCGCGGTCCCGTTTGGGGGACAAGCGTGGGCCGACGATCAAGGGGGCGGCGGTAGCGGGCTCAGCGAAGTGCTCGGCATTCCGCGGATCCTCAACAATCCGCAATACTCGGAAATTAACGCGCAGCCGCAAGCTCAAAGCGACACGGCGACCGGACAGTCGTCATCGCGCGGCCGCGCGATGATGGACGAACGGGTCAAGGTCGTCAAGCGACCGACGTCGGCGAAGGCGGCCCGCAAAGCGGCGATTGCGGCGCTCCCGTTGGACAAGATTTCCGAAACCTACCGCGAGCGCGTGTTGCAATTCGTCAACGGCAACGGCATGTTCCGCGAGCTGCCCACGTATCGGTTTGAGATCGACCCGCGCGTCTATTACTTCTTCATGAACCATCCGGACGTCGCAGTCAGCATCTGGCGCGTGATGCAGATCTCGGAATTTCAAATGCACCAGACCGGTGCGGACGGCTACACGACCAACGATGGCGATGGAACGAGCGGCGTCATCGACGTTGCTTATCGCGGCCAAAACGAAGTGGTGGTCTTGTGCAACGGCGTGTACCACACTCCGCTGCTGCCAAAATCGATCAAGGCGAACGGGTTGCTGCACGTCCAAGTCAATTTCGAGCGCGGGGCCAACGGGAAAACCTACGCGACGCACGCGGCACGGCTGTTCGTCCTGTTCCCGTCGCAGACGATCGACACGGTGGCTCGCATCATGTCGCCGGTGAGCAACGCGATCATCGATCAGAACTTTCGAGAGGTCAGCCTGTTTTTGCACATGATGTCGACCGCCATGGAGCGACAGCCCGGCTGGGTGGAAAACGTCAGCAGCCGGCTCGAGGGCGTTGCGCCGAACGGCGGAACCAGCTGATGGAAGTCACCGTCGACGTCTTTGCCGACGCCAACCCGCGCCTGCGGCACGTGCCACGGCGAAGTGAAAGCCGCAGTGACGATGACGAGCACGATTTCCGCCTCATCGAGCCAGCGGCGCGGACGGCCTTGCGAGACGTGCCGGAACAATCCGCCTCTCCCGAGCCGTCGGCTACCGTGCGAGAATAAGGCGACAACGCTCACGCGAAGCGTGCAGCGGGCTCCGCCCTTTCCGGCGCATTTCGGCTCGCACCCGCGATCTACTGATGCGCGGCTCCCTTCGCTGTTGCGACGAAGTCGGTGCCGTTAACCGCTCGAGCGGCCCGATCAGTTTGCCAAGCCACTTGCCGGCTTTAGACCGGGGCACGAAAATGGAGATCGCATGCGGATTTGACGGCCCGTCAACTTAAGTCGCGAACGCTGCGGCAATCGCCGGGAGCCACTGTGGACGAAGTGCCCGACCAACGTTTCGACGCCGAGCAACATTTCGACGTTGTCGTCGTGGGCGCCGGTCTTTCCGGCATTTGTGCCGGCTATCATCTGCAGACGCAATGTCCCGGCAAGCGCTACGTGATTCTGGAAGGACGCAGCGGAATCGGCGGCACGTGGGATTTATTCCGCTATCCCGGCATTCGGTCCGATTCGGACATGTTCACGATGGGATTTTCCTTCAAGGGCTGGAAGGAAACGAGGGCGGTCGGCGACGGTGCCGCGATCCTGAACTACTTGCGTGAAACGGCGGAGGAGTTTGGCATCGACCGCCAAATCCGCTATCAACACCGCGTCAAATCGGCCTCCTGGTCTTCGGACGACTCGCTGTGGACCGTCGAGGCGGAAGTCGGCTCCGAAAACGAGACCGTCCAACGCGTCCGCATCACGTGTGGCTTCTTGTTACTGTGCAGCGGCTATTACGACTACAACAGCGGTTACTCTCCCGTTTTTGAGGGGAGCGCCGACTTTCACGGACTGCTCGTCCATCCCCAACATTGGCCCGAGGATCTCGACTATCGGGACAAACGGGTGGTCGTGATCGGAAGCGGCGCGACTGCGGTGACGCTCGTTCCTGCGCTGGCTGAGAAAGCAGCGCATGTCACGATGTTGCAGCGCTCGCCGAGCTATATGGCCTCGATGCCGTCGGAAGACCCGCTTGTCGGCGTCTTTCGCAAGGTTTTGCCGATGCGAGCGGCCCTGGGAGCTATCCGCTGGAAGAACATCATCTTGACTCTGTTCTTTTACCAACTCTGTCGCAAGACGCCCGGACTCGCCAAGCGGCTCCTGCGCCGGAACATCGCCAGACAGCTTCCGCCCGACTTCGACGTTGAAACGCATTTTAAGCCGACGTACGAGCCTTGGGACCAGCGCGTATGCCTGGTGCCCGATGCCGATCTGTTTGAGGCAATCAAGGCGGGGCGAGTTTCTATCGTCACGGATCAAATCATCCGATTCACAAAGCAGGGAATCCAACTTAAGTCGGGAGAGGAATTGCCGGCCGATATCATCGTGACGGCCACCGGTCTGAATTTGCTCGCCTGCGGCGGAATCCGCATCTCGATCGACGGCGTGCCGGTCGAGATGGGTCGAACCATCGCCTACAAGGGCGTGATGTTGAACTATGTGCCGAACTGCGCCCTCTGCGTCGGCTATACCAATGCCTCGTGGACGCTGCGTGCGGATCTTTCCTGCGAGTATGTTTGCCGCCTGCTCAATTACATGGAACGGCAGGGATACAAGCAGTGTGTCCCGCGGATCGATGAGGCCACCGTGCGACCGCAACCGTTGTTGGGTCTCAAGTCCGGCTATGTGCGTCGAGGGATCGATCACTTTCCCAAACAAGGGACGAAAGCCCCGTGGGTGTTTCGTCAGAACTACCTCTACGACATTTTGGCCATGCGATTGGGCGGGCTGAACGACGGCACCTTGGTTTTCTCCAAGGGAGCGAGCGTTGCGCCCGCGGAGACCGGAACGGCTTTCAATGCGCTCGATGCGGAGCGCGCTGCCACCTCAAGGTAACGCGGCAGTCGAACCATCTGCGGCCGGCGTGCGGCGTTCGTAGGACGGCGATATCGTCAGCTCTGGCAGGTGGTCGTTCTCTATCCACCTCGAGCCGTCCTTCCCTCATTCGCGTAAGTGTTAATACGCATGCGGGAAACCACAGACGGGGGAATTCCCGCAACGTAGTGCGATGACGCTCCTTGCTAAAATGTGCCAACCGGTGTTGTCCCTTCACTGAAGATGAAAACAATGCGCATTCCTGACTCATTTTTCATCTTGCGAGGTAGACCGTCACGGTACGACAGAGCAGATTGGCGAACAGATTTTGGCGATCAGCGCCACCATCAGACGAACGACCGATTGGACTCTCGATCGCTCGGGGAACAAGGGGCGGCCTCTTCTCAGCGGTTCCCAGTCTTTCGACTCGAAATTCAGCGACGCGCCTGTGATACACTCTCAAGCCATTTCTTGATGACTTACCTTCACATAACGCTATCGGGCGGCAATCGCGCGGGTTTGCCGTAAACCTATCCTTGACTGCAATGGTCGAATCCACGCCCGGCGAACACATCCGAGTTTTGTATGTCGACGAAGATCGGATGGGTCGCAAACTCATCCGCGATGCCCTCCGTCAGGATGCGGAAGTCCTGCTCGTCGAAACGTCCACGCGAGAAGAACTGGCCGCCCAGCTCGCGAACCAGTGCATCGACGTCGTATTGAGTGACTTCAATATCCTCGGCTACGACGGTCTGCAGCTTCTCGACTCGGTCAAAGCCGCCATGCCGGACGTGCCGGTGATCATCGTCACCGGATCGGGCTCCGAAGAAATTGCCGTGGAGGCGATGAAGCATGGTGCGGCCGACTATGTTGTCAAGAACCCGCAACAGGTCGGGCGCCTGCCCGCGACGATTCGGGCCGTGCTGGCGGCGGCGCGCCGTCGACGTGAACGTGAGATGGCCCTCTCGGAACTCGATCGCTTCTTCGAGCTCTCGCGAGACATTTTTTGCGTGATCGAGTCGGACGGACGAATTCGCAGGGCCAATCGAGCGGGTCTTGATATTCTGGAATACGGACCGTCCGATCTTGACGGACGCAATGCGCTCGAATTCGTTCGCCAGGATGACCGAGCCGCCGTGGCTGAGCAACTGGAGCGACTCTCCAGTCACGCTTGCGCCGTTCGTTTCACCGTACGCTGTGTCACAAAGATCGGTGCCACTCGCTGGCTCGAATGGAGCGTGATCCGCTGCCGCGCCAAGAACCGCTATTTCGTGGTCGCACGGGATGTGACCGATCGTCCGACAAACGAAGATCACCAACAAGAGGCCGTTATCGCACGCCTCAAGTTCGCCGGACTCTCGCCGAGGGAACAGGAAGTTTTGAGGATGGTCGCCGAAGGACATACCAATAAGGCGATTGCCCTCAAGATGTCCCTCAGCGAAAAGACGGTGGAACGTCACCGGTCGCGGGGCATGAGGAAACTGAAACTTGGCAATGTCCCCGACCTTGTTCGCCTGATGCTGCTGGCCGACATTTAATGGCGTACGACTGCTGCTTGTCGTTTGCCACGGCGACGAGGTCGTTCTCAGACAGTTTGCGTCGGCCGAAACGACGAACCTCGGAGGCCCGGGAATTCGGTGCGCAGGACCTCGTCGAAGTAAACCCTTCCCACGTCATCGGTCGACTCGATCCGCCTCAGGATGAATGCCAGCTGAATCAATAGCAGAAGATATCCGAAGAATGGCAGCCCGACGGCGCGGATCGATCCCAGAAAGGGAAAAACTGCGTTGAGGAGCAGCAGAGTCGCGGCGAGTCCGGCAAAGGCAATTGTCCGGCTCCTCAATCTCTGCGGCAGACTCGCAATGAAATTGTCGACGACTGCAAACGGGTACAACAGCCACACGCCATAATAGAACCACGAAATGGGCGAGAACATCGTAATCGGCACGAGCAGCATGGCAAATTCCACCGCGTCGGTTGCGCTCGTGCGGAGTTTCTGAGGCGGCCAAAACACGACACACGCAACACACAATCCGAGCGCCAACGCCAGTGCGATGCCGCTAACCGACTGAAAACTCAAGTCGGCTACGTTGACGTAAACCGGATGGTCGCTTTCCGATTCGTCGGCCGGCACCGGACGCAAGAGCCGGTGCGTGACTGCCAGAAGCGACGCGTTTTTCCACTCGTAGGACACCGCCGGACGCTGTGCGATGCTGTTGCCGTCATAGCGGAAGAGCATTCCACCGGCCCACGTTCTGAACTCGCTGATTGTCCGGTTCACACCGCGGACGGGAGCCGGGAGGACGACGAGAAAGAGGCCCAGAAACACCACCATCGCCACGGCGGCACGCCACTGTCGGCGATAGACGAGGTATCCGAGCGATAGGGCAGGAAATGCCTTGCATGCCGTTGCGAAGGCGAAGAGTGCGCCGGCGGTCCGGTCTTTTTTGTGGCGCAACGCGAGCAACGCGGCCAGCATGCAGGCCAACAGCATCAGATTCGGTTGTCCCAGCAAATACGCATCGTAGACGTACGCGATGGTGCCGACGGCCGGAAGAATGTAGGCGGCGATCGATGCACGCTTGCCAATCGGCTCCGCAAGGCGGACGGCAAATAACAGGCAGAGCAGCCAGGAAAGCGAGTTAATCACGTCGAGCGAAAGTAAAAAGGCCAGTTTCCCGCAGACCGTCAGCGGTGCCAGAAACACGGCTGCCACCGGGGGATACATGAACTCGAAAACTCGCCGCCCCGTCTGCTCTCGAACCGAGTATAGATTCCCGCCATCGAGGACCAGCCGCCCCGCCTTGTACCAGATGTCGTAGTCTTTGTTTTCTCCGGGCGGGTTGAACAGATGATTGGCGATTGGGATCGAAGAGAAGATCGCCATCACTCCGATGAAGAAGACCGCCAGAACGCGGTGTGGGATCGTACGGGAGCGAGGACTCGGGAAGCGGACCTCAATCTTGTCCAACCGCTCGGTCGCGAGTGCCTGAGCCGCCGGTCGCGCCCGGACCAGTCGCGGCACGCGGCGGCGCACGCGCTGGTGAGATCGAGGATGTGACCGTTCGTTGGAGCTACGCGGCTCCACGAGCGCATGCGTCGGCATGGTCCCCCCCTCCAGAACGGACTGAGTCAAAAGCGGCGAACTCTAGCAGAGATGGAAAAACCGGGGGAGACCGGTTCCCGCGAAGGGGCTCGAGTCAAAGATCCGTTCCGTTTTTTGCCCGATCTGGTGTAAGGCGTCCTTCTGACCCTTGCTATCATCCCGGTTTGACTACGGCGAATGGGCGTCCGACGACGGGGCAGAAAAAGGACGAAAGTGGATGGCAGCGCCGACTCTCGAGGGGCGGTTACTGTGCGCCAGTGAAGTCGCGTACAGTGCGCCGAAATCGGGCACGATCAACCCGGCGAATTCAGCCCCTTACTACATCGGTTCGGGGTTTATCGAGCCGCCCACCGCCATCGTGGATGGGCCTGAACTTATCGACTCCTGTGTAATTGGTCGCACTCCCGACGGCGTCGTTGTGGCTTTTCGCGGCACGCAGCCGATCGATGATCGAACAAAACCGCTCAAGCAGCGCATCCGCGACTGGTGCAATGATTTTCGGGCCGACCTCGTCAGCAGCGCGGGGCTTCCGGGGCGGCTCCATGCCGGTTTCCTGGCGGCGGTCAACGCTCTCTGGCCCGATGCCTCGCAGGAAATCCGGCGGCAAATTGCCCTCAACAAAGAGCCTACGACGCTCTTCGTGACGGGGCACAGCAAGGGTGGGGCCATGGCGTCACTCGCCTGTCTGAAATGGTTGCAAGAAACGGACGGAAGACCGGTCGTTACCACGTTCGCGGCGCTCGAGCCGGCAACGATGATTTCGCGGCGGCCGTTAATAAAATGATCCCGAACTTCAGCCGGTTCGAATACGGGAACGACATTGTTCCGCACTTGCCTCCGCACATCGCTCTTATTCCCCTGTTGACGGCCGCGACCGATTCGCGGTTCGATGACCACGAAGACTACAACTACCAATCAGCCGGCCAGTTGTTCTACGTCGACGAAACGGGCAAGATCGAATCGCCGAGTGCCGGCAGCCTGGCGGACCATGTTTTGCGGTTGAAGCGCTTCGGACATCTGGCAGAAACGGTCTTTGAGGGGAACTTCGACCAGATTGTGAGCGATCACAGTATCGATTGCGGCTCGGGGTATCAGCGGGCGATTTGTCCGACCGGCGTGTGTTAGGTGACCGATGAGACGACTTGCGTTCATTCTGTTCTTGCTTGTCGCGGTCGGCGCCGCCGGAGGGGCGACGTGGTGGCTCAATTACCGCAAGCCGCCGTCGAACGAATTGGCCCTGTACGGAAATGTCGACCTGAGACAAGTCGAGTTGCCCTTCAACGACAACGAACGGATTGCCGCCGTTAACGTGCAGGAAGGAGACCACGTCAAGAAGGGACAGGTGCTGGCCGAGCTCGACACGGGCCGTCTCCTGCCGCAGGTCAATCAGGCGCGGCGCAAGTCGCCGCTCAACAGCAAGTCGTGGAGAGATTGCACAACGGCAGTCGTCCCGAAGAGATTGCCCAAGCCCGGGCGAATGTCGCCTCGGCGGCGGCGGACGCGAACAATGCCCACCGCCAATATGACCGCCTCAAAAGACTCTCTCATCAATCGAGCGGCCAGGCCGTGAGCAAGGAAGATTTGGACAATGCCCAGGCCGCGGCCGAGGTGGCCGACGCGAAGCAAGCGGCCAATCAGCAGGCGCTGGAGCTGGCCGTCCTGGGTCCGCGTAAGGAAGAGCTGGCCGAGAACGAGGCCCGCTTGCAGGCGCAGGAGGCGCAACTCGCGTTTCTCTGCCGCCAACTCGCCGACGCCCAGCTCAAGGCGCCGATGGATGCCGTTGTCCGCACACGGCTGATGGAGCCGGGGGAAATGGCCTCTCCGCAAAAGGCCGTCTTTTCGCTGGCCATCATCGATCCGAAGTGGGTCAGAGCCTACGTTTCCGAGGTTGATTTGGGGAAGATCCGATCCGGGAATGAAGGCGTCGGTCGCCGTCGACAGTTTTCCCGATCGGCGGTTTGAGGGTTGGATCGGCTTTATCTCCCCCGTGGCGGAGTTCACCCCCAAAATCGTACAAACCGACGAATTGCGGACCACGCTCGTGTATGAGGTCCGCGTGTTTGTGAAGGATCCGTCGGACGACTTACGGCTGGGGATGCCGGCGACCGTTTTGCTGACGCCGAGTCAGATTTCCAAGACGCCCGCGGGGACTTCCCCGGCGAAATGACGGCGGCCTACTCGGGATTGTTCCATGAGCGGCGAGGGCGACAAGCCGGCAGTCTTGGCGGGCCGCGATCTGCAAAAGACGTTTCGCCGCGACACGGGTGAACTGGTTCGCGCTCTGGACCACGTCTCGATCGAGGCGCGTCCCGGCAAGCTGACCGCCCTGGTTGGGCCTGACGGGGCCGGGAAGACGACGCTGATCCGGATGGCGACCGGCCTCGTGCAACCGGACGCCGGAGTGCTGACGGTTTTAGGGGTCAACGTAGTTGAAGATCCTCAGCAAGTCCAAACGCGGATCGGATATATGCCGCAGCGGTTCGGCTTGTACGAGGATCTCACCGTCCAGGAGAACCTCGATCTCTACGCGGACCTGCACGGCGTGTTGGCGGAAGGGCGAAAAGCACGCTACGCGCGTTTGATGGAGATGACCGCTTTGGGGCGCTTTACGAAGCGTCTGGCCGGGAACCTCTCTGGAGGCATGAAGCAGAAACTGGGGCTGGCTTGCACGTTGATCCGTTCTCCCGAATTCCTGTTGCTCGACGAGCCGACAGTTGGCGTCGATCCGCTTTCACGCCGCGAATTGTGGGAGATCATCCTCGAACTAGTCCGCAATCAGGGACTGACGGTTCTGCTCAGCACGTCCTACCTCGACGAGGCCGAGCGGTGCGATCATGTCGTCGTCCTGCACCTGGGCAAGGTGCTCGCTCAGGGAAAGCCGTCGGACGTGCGCGCGTTGGCCGCCGGCCGTACGTTTCTGGCCGAGCCGCCGTCGGGCGTACCGGCCCGTGAGCTGCAAGCCCGATTGCTCGACGAACCGGACCTGGTCGACGCCGTCCCCGAAGCGGGACACGTGCGGGTTGTGACAGCCGACGGGAATGGCCACAAACGGGAACAAGGAGCTCTTGCCGGCGTTTCGGTCAAACCCGCGGAGGCGAAATTCGAGGACGGGTTCATGGTCCTCTTGCGGCAAGCCTCGCCGGCTCAACCGGTCTCCGGTTCGCTCACGCTGGCCCGTCCGCCGGAAACCAAGAGCGATGAAGCGGTCGTCGCGGTGCACGATCTCGTCCGGATGTTTGGAACGTTTACCGCGGTCAACCATATCACGTTCGAGGTTCATCGCGGCGAGATCTTCGGTCTGCTCGGTCCCAACGGGGCGGGCAAGACGACGACCTTCCGCATGCTGTGCGGACTGCTGGCTGCCACCGGCGGCAAGCTGCGGGTCGCCGGAGTCGACTTGCGCTATGCCCGCGCGTCGGCACGCCAGCAGATCGGCTACGTGGCCCAGAAATTCTCGCTCTATGGCCAGCTCTCGGTCCTGGAGAACCTCGATTTCTTTGCCAGTGCTTATGGGCTCCGCGGCCGCCGCCGCCGCGAGCGGATTGATTGGGCCCTCGAACAATTCGAGTTGAGCGAGCATACTCGTCTGCCCAGCGCCCAGCTGCCCGGCGGATTCAAACAACGCTTGTCGATGGCTGCGGCCCTGTTGCACGAGCCCGAGACCCTGTTTCTCGACGAACCGACCAGCGGCGTCGATCCCCTGGCTCGTCGCGAGTTCTGGAGGCGCATCACGGCCCTCGCCCAGCAAGGGGTGACGGTGATTGTGACCACGCACTTTATGGAAGAGGCCGAATATTGCGACCGGATTGCCATCATGGATGCCGGCCGCGTGTTGGCGGAGGGGACGCCGGCCGAAGTCCGTCGCCGGGCTCGTCCAGCGCCGGGCCACGCGCCGACCATGGAGGATGCGTTTATCGCGATTGTGGAAGAGTCCCGCAACCAGGACGCGGCGGCTGCCCATGAGTGAAGACCTTCACAATCGCTTGACCGCCAAGCTGCGACGAGTCGCCGCGCTCGTCCGCAAGGAAGGCAAGCAAGTCCTCCGCGATCCGAGTAGCGTCGCCATCGGCATCGTGCTGCCAGTAATCCTGATCCTGTTATTCGGATACGGGCTATCGCTCGACGTGCGGGATGTTCCCGTGGCGATCGTGATGGAAGAGCCTTCGCCGCGGGCCGTCGAGTTGGCGGCCGGTTTTCGCCTATCGCCCTATTTCCAAGTCCATTTTACGCCGTCGATGACGCAGGCCAGGCGCTGATGGCGGCCCGACAAGTCGACGGGATCGTGCGGATCCGCTCGAATTTCGGCCGCCGTCTCGAGGTGGGCGACGCCGAGGTGCAAATCATCGTCCGCGGCGACGACGCCAACCAGGCCCGCATCGTGCAGACCTACGGGCAGGCGGCCGTCGCCCAGTGGACTGTTCGCCGCGCCGCGGAAGGGCGAAATGTCTCTGCCGGACTTGTCGGCATGCAGAACCGCCTCTGGTTCAACGAGGCCAACGAGAGCCGCGCCTTTTTGGTCCCCGGGCTGATCGTTTTGGTGATGACCCTCATCGGAGCGATGTTGACTTCCTTGGTGATGGCCCGGGAATGGGAGCGTGGCACTTTCGAGGCGCTCTTCGTCACGCCCGTGCGGATTGACGAGATTTTGCTCGGCAAGACGATTCCCTATTTCGTCCTGGGGATGATCGGCCTGGCGCTCTGCCTGCTGGGCGCGAAATTCCTGTTTCACGTTCCGTTCCGCGGCTCGGTCCTGATGCTCGCTGGGGCATCAGCCCTTTACCTGCTCGTCGCGCTGGGGATTGGGCTGTTTATTTCGTCGTCGGTCAAGAGCCAGTTCGTGGCGAGCCAGGTTACGATGCTTGTGACATTCCTTCCCGCCATGATGCTATCGGGCTTTCTGTTCGATCTGCGGAGCATGCCGGTGGCGGTGAGGCTGCTGACGTACGTTTTGCCGGCGCGGTACTACGTGGCGCTGTTGCAGACGATTTTTCTGGCTGGTGACGTCTGGGGCATCATCGTCCCCAATATGGCAGTCCTGGCCGCGATGGCAACGGTGCTTGCCCTTTTGACGCGGTGCGCAACGCGAAAAACGTTGGCCTGAGGGGAAAACATGCTCAGTCTCTTGCGGATCTTCGCCCTCACGCGGAAGGAACTGCTGGCGATCCTCAAGGATCCCCGCAGCCGCGCGACTCTCATCATGCCGCCGATCTTGCAGTGCCTGATTTATGGGTACGTGGCGACGTACGATTTGACCGATGTCCCTTACGTCGTGCTCGACCAGGACCGGAGCCAGGCGTCACACGATCTGTTGGCGCGCCTCGACGGATCGGGCGTCTTTCATTGCGTGGGCTACCTCAATCGGGCCGACGACTTGCGGACGGCAATCAACGAGCAGCGGGCCGTCGTCGCCTTGCAGGTCGGCCAGGATTTCGAGCGGCGGCTGAACCTGGGACTTTCGAGCGACGTGCAGGTGATTGCCGACGGACGCAATTCCAACACGGCAGCGACGGCGCTCGGCTACGTCAGCACGATTGTTGAGTCGTTCAACGCGGACTGGCAATCGGCGCACGGCATCGCCATTCCGCCTGTGAGCGTCGTCAGCCGCACCTGGTACAACCCGAACCTCGAAACACGCTGGACAATGGTTCCCAGCCTGATCGGGACGCTCACGCTGTTGCAGTGCCTGCTCCTGACGGCCATGTCGGTCGCCCGCGAACGCGAGCAAGGCACGTTCGATCAGTTGCTGGTGACGCCGTTTCGCGCGGCAGAGATCATGGCCGGCAAGGCGTTGCCGTCGATCCTGGTGGGCCTCGTCCAGGCGTCAGTCATTTTGCTCGTGGCCCAGATCTGGTTCCACATCCCCTTCGCTGGATCGTTCGTCGTCCTTTACCTGGGATTGCTGGTCTTTTTGATGGCGGCGGTGGGGATCGGCCTGCTCGTCTCGGCAATTGCCGCCACCATGCAACAGGCCATGCTCTATTCCTTCGTGATCATGATGCCGTTCGCGCTCTTATCCGGCCTGACGACACCCATCAGTAGCATGCCCCCTTCCCTGCAGGCTCTCACTTTGGCCAATCCCCTGCGCTACGCCATCGACATTGCGCGGCGCGTGTATTTGGAGGGCGCGGGGCTGCAGGTGCTGATGCCGGATATCTGGCCACTCGCCGTGATCGCCGCTTTGACGCTGTCGACGTCGTCCTGGGCGTTCCGGCACCGCCTCACGTAGCAGGCTTTCGTTAGGGGCTCGCCGCTGGGCGTTTGTCGTCGGAGAGCGGCACCGGTTTTGGAACCGCAGTCGGCGGCGTTGTCGTCACGGTTGAGGTCTCGAAACTCGGCATGCCGCACCCATCGAGAAAACAGAGCCAGCCGCCACCGATCCCCTTATAGACCTGAATGAGCTGCAAGGCGATATTGCCGCGAGTTGTTGCCAGTTGGTCTTGAGCGTTGAGCAAGGTCGTCTGCGTGTTGAAGACGCGGTTGAAGTCCACGACTCCGCTTTGGAACTGCAACAAGACTAGTTCAACCGAGCGTTGAGCGTCGACGACCGTTTGTTCCAGGTATTTTGCCTGCTCCTGTGCCTGTAAAAACGCGGTCAGAGCATCCTCCACTTCTCGTCCCGCGTTGAGGACCGTCTGCTGGTACTGGAAGGTCGATTCGTCAACGCGTTGGTTCTGCAGCTTGATGTTATTCCGAATCCGTCCGTAATTGAGCACGTTCCATTGCATTGTGGGGAAGAAGAGTCCCGTAAAGCTTTTCGACGTGAAGAGATCTTTGAAGTCATCCGCGACGAAACCGACAAACCCGTTGATGGAAATCCGCGGATAGAGATCGGCCTCGGCCACGCCGACACGCGCGCACTGCGCGGCGATTTGTCTTTCCGCCCGCCGCACGTCCGGGCGCCTTCGCAAGAGATCGGCCGGGATGCCGACCGCCACTTCCGGGGCAGCGTTGGGAATCGCTCCGGGCGGCAATTGGTCGCTGAGGTTGGTCACCGGCATGCCGAGCAGCGTGCAGAGCTGATTTGCCGCTTGCCGGCGGCCCGTCACGAGCGGCGGTATGGTGGACTCGGTTTGCGCCAAGCTCGAACGCGCCTGCCTCACGTCGAGCTCCGTTCCCCTCCCGTTGCGGAATCGAGTCTCGGCCAAATCCAACGATCGTTTCTGGATGATGACGTTGTCCCGAGCGTACGCCAAACGCTGTTCATAGGTTCGCATTTGGACGTAGCTCGTGGCCACTTCCGAGAGCAGCATGACCAGCGTGTCGCCATAACCTTCGACCGACGCGTTCAAGTCGGCGTCCGCGCCTTCGATCGAGCGTCGATAGCGACCCCAGAAATCGATTTCCCAGGAAAGGTTCAATCCGTCGCCCCACACATTGAACGTGCTGCTGGGGAGCGGCAAACCCAGATTCTTGCTGACTTGAGCGTGCGCGTAGTCGACCATGGCGGATTGCGATTGAGGGAAGAGATTGCCGATGGAGATATTTCTTTGCGCACGACTCTGCAGAATGCGCGCGCCCGCGGCCCGTAAATCGAGGTTCTGGCTATAGGCGCTTTGAATCAGGCCGTTGAGCGTGGCATCGTTGAAGACGGTCCACCAGGCACAGTCCTGGGCCGGCACGCTCTTCACTCGCGCGTTGCTCGAATCGACCCATTGGTCGGCGACCGAGGCAGACGGCTTGCAATACTGCGGGCCGACCTTGAAGCCGTTATGCCACCATTGGCTCAGGCTCGTGGTGCAGCCGCTGACTGCCAGCACGGCGATCAGCAGAGTGCCACGCCTCCACAGGGGAGGGCGGCGAATTCCGAGAGCAGAATCGAACAATCCGCGCCCCCTCGGATCTGCAAGCCGTTTCACACTGCCGTTGACCGCGCATTCGACAAATCCGGCACGATCGGAATAACCGGCATCTTTGGAATACTCGGCAAGCTTCAGCGGCCGCCATGAGGAAAACTGGCTATTGGCCGGGCCGTGAGAAAGCAGGGGGCTTTGGGTAGACCTTGCGGCCGGTGCTTCAATCCCTGGTGACCGTTGAGCGAAAGCGGCGAGAACTTTGCCCTATTTGGCGGCCGGCAACTTCGGCTCCGCCGGGCGTCCCAAAATGGTCAAGTCGGCGGGCTCCTTCGAATCGAGCAGCACTTTTGATGAGACGGTCTTTAAGATGTCGCGCATCGTGTCGAGGTAGTAGCGGTTCAGGGCAATTCGGCGGGCTTCGACATATGACTGCACTCCGCTGCGCGCTTCTTCGCGAAACTGCTCGATCATCCGCGTGAAGCTATCCGCACGTCCGCGGGCCGATTCGACCGTTTGTTGGCGGTAGCTGGCCGCCTCGTCGAGGATCCGTCGGGACTCGCCCGTCGCCGCGGCACGGCGCTGCTCGCCGTAGGCGTTCGCCGCGTTGATGAAATTGACCTTGTCGGCCCGCGCGTTGGTGACGTCAAGAAAATAGGCTTTCACCAGAATGGGTGGAGAGACGGCGTTGATCGCGACGTCGTCGATTTCGAGCCCGAGATGCTGTGACTCGGCAAGACGCCGCACTCCGCCGGTCAGTCGGCCGTTCAGTTCGACTTGTCCCAAGGGCTGCACGAAGTCCACGCCGCTTTGGGCGATCAGATCGGTGGCGACCGACCCGACGATACGCGTGAGTTGTTGTTCGGGGTCGACCGCACGAAACAGGAAATCGCCGGCCGCTTGCTCGGAAACATGGTACTGAGTGTTGATTTGCAGATGCAGGATATTCTTGTCGCCGGTCAAAAATTGAGATTGATTTGTCGCCTCGAGCGATCGTAGAAAGCCGCCCGTCGCGTCTTCGGTTTCCACCACGCCGACGGTGACCGTCCGAATCTCATTCAGGTTCACCCGGTCAATTCGAGAAAAGGGCCAGGGCAATGTGTAATGGAGGCCGCCCGTCTCGAGACGCAGTCCCCCGTCGGGATTACGCACAGCCCGACCGAACAGCCGCACCGCGGCCTTTTCGTTTCCGCGCACCACATATAAACCGGCAGCCAGATAAAGAAGACAGGCTGCCAGGAGAAGGAGGCTCCCACGTTTCACCGCGTCCCTCCCTGAAGACTCGAGATTTTGGGAGGAGGGCCGGTCGGTTTGGCTTTGGTCGTCTCACGCGGAGCGCCCGGAGGATTTGACGGCGGCCCGAGACGGCTCGGAGGCACGCCAAGCGGTGGCTTCAGCGGCGGGACGCCTTCGGTCAACATCTTCAGCAGGCTGCTGGAGGCGGAGAGCACGAGTGTCGTTTTCTCGTTGAGGATCTTGCGATAGGCGTCGAGCGTCGCCAGGACCGTGTAGAATTCGGGATCTTGCGCGTGGGCCCCGTTCAAGATGCGGACCGCTTCCGCCTCGGCCGTCCCGCGGATCCGCTCGGCGTCAGCCCGCGTCTTGGCCAGGATTTCGTTGTATTGCCGATCGGCCTGGCTGCGAATCATCTGGTTCTCTGCCATACCCGCCGATCGGTAGCGGTCGGCGATTTTCTTCCGCTCGCTTTTCATCCGCTCGAAGACGGCTTGCTGATTGCCGGCGGGCAGATTGAGACGCGTGATCCGCAGGTCGACGATTTCGATTCCGAGGCGATCGCGAATCGATTCCGGCTCGCTCGCGCGTTGCATCGTCTCCTTACGGACGGACTGCGACAGTTTCTCCAGCGGACCAATCTCGTCTGCGGGGGGGCCTTGTTCCGAATTCTTGACGCCTAGCAAGTGGCTCAATTCGACCTGTCCGATCGCAGTGGTCAGGATCGATCGCACGCGGCTGTCGAGGCGGGCTTCGGCCAGATCGACGCTCCCCAAACCGCGATAAAAGTGGACCAGCGGCCGATCGACAAGGGGCGTTGAACCTGCGGCCGGATCGGCGATCTTCCAGCAAACGTAGGCGTCGACGGTGACGTTCTTTTTGTCGCTGGTAAACATCTCGCGCCCGGGAGGCTCGAACAACTGCACGCGCCGATCGAATCGCCGCACCAGATCAACGGGCCACGGTAGCTTGAAATGCGCACCTCGGTCCGCATCGTGGTCATACACCTGCACGATGTTTCCAAATCGCTCGACGATGACGGATTGAGTCTCGTCGACGAAAACCACGCTCGTCGCGGCCAGCGCCATTAAGATCGCAGCCAGTGCAAATTGCCCGATCCGGCGCGTCCAACCGCGACCGACGGCGGCTCTGTCGGTTGGCCCTGCATTCACCGAAGAGGATTTATTCTCTGCTTCCGTCATCTGTTCACGGACCTTCGCATTTCACCTGATGAAGGGCTGTTCGGGTTCCTCTGGCCGTTCCGGCGCGTCCCGGTCGGCCGGCGCCTGATCGGGGGCGAGCCGAGTGGGCATCGACTGCGTCCGCGTGTTCGGCCGGGAATTCTCCGATTCGGCATCGCGAATGAGGGCACCGCCTTTAAGGTCCTCGGCACCTCCCAAAATGAGTCGCTTGCGATCACCCGCCTTGGGATCGATGACTGTCAGTGTGCGATCCGAAAGGGAATCGACGATGGCTTGCCAGTAAAGTTCTAAGCTCGTCAACCGCGGCTGCGCGTGATACGCGCTGAGCAGCTCGTTGAAGCGAGCGGCTTCGCCGCGTGCCGTTTGAGTGGTACTCGTCGCGGCTTGGCGCGCGGTCAAGAGAATGGCCGCCGCCTCGCCGGAGAGAGCCATGCTCCGTCCTGGAGTCTCGTGCCCTAATTGATCCCAGAGTTGGTCGGTGAGCGTCCAATTCGACACGCCACCCGTCGTCGACTGGTCGGCCCGCTTCGGCGAGTCGTGCGCAGTTCCGTCCAGAAGGCGGACGGCCCGCTCGCCGGCGACTGTCAAAAGCTTGCCCGAATAATACGCGTCGGCCTCATTTACCTGCTGCTCTTGTTCTTCGAGCGCGTCCGCCACGTCTCGATAGGCGGCGACGACCGCCCGGGGTGGATGAACATCGAGCAATGTCAGCTCGACGACCTCGATCCCCAGGGCATGATGACGCAAACGGTCACGAAGAGTTGTCAGACATCCGTCTTCAATCTGACGGCGGCGATCGGTCAGAATTCCATCGAGTGGCTCGCGAGCGGCCGTTTCGCGGACAACGCTTTCCGCCAGCGTGCGCAGCGTATCGACAGGCCGGGCCGAGTCGAAGAGATATTGCCGCAGGTTCGAGATCCGCCAGTGGACCTCGGCCGTCATCTCGACGAGCACTTCGTCGCCGGTCAAAACGAGCGACTCCTCGGGACGCGTTTCGAAGCCGGCTTCGTTATGCTCGCTCGTCCATTCGACCGGTAACACGACGTCCGCCTGGGTCACGGGCCGATCGGGCGCCGCGCGGAAGCCAATCTGGACCGTCCGCAATCGATCGACCGGCTCACGATAAATTCGCTCGAAGGGAATGGGAAAACGCCAGTACACCCCCGGGCTGAGATTCGATTCGACGCGACCAAAGCGCGTGACGATTGCGCGTTCATTTTCACGAATCAGGACGACTCCCGACAAGAGCCAAACGAGCACGGCGGCGGGAACCACCAGCCCCATTACGACGGACCAATGCTCGATCAGGCGGAAGACCCAACGTCTTGGCGAGAGGGTTTCGCTGAGCCATTCCGCACCAATTGCCAGGCGATCCCAATTTCGTCCAAAACTCGTCTGTTCCCAGCGTTCAAACCACAACAGACGAGTCGCGTTGAGCATCACCGCCAGTGATGAGAATTCGTGGAACAAGGCACCCCCGACGGGGCTCAAAAGACCGATGCCGCAGAGCAACATGCCGACCGCGTTGGCCGCGAAAGCGAAAACGAAAATGCTTTCGCGGATATTGCGGACCAGGGCGTGGGACAATCGCAAAAGTCCAGGCAACGGTCGCAGCGGATCGCCCATGAGGACGATGTCGCCTGCTTCAGCCGCCAGGTCGCTGCCCACACCTCCCAATGCCAAGCCGACCGTCGCGGCCGCCAAGGCGGGGGCATCGTTGATCCCGTCGCCGACCATCGCCACGCGGTGCCCTTCCTTGATCCGCGACTCGACCCACCGCGCCTTGTCTGCGGGAAAGAGCGCCGGTTCCACCGTCTCGATCAGACTCAAGGAGTTCGACACGAACTGCGCCGGTTCCGCGCGGTCTCCCGTCAACAGCGCGAATGAGTGAACGCCCGCCTGCTTCAGCTCGGCGAGCACGCTCTGGCTCTCTTCGCGGACGACATCGTGGACTCCGATCGCCCCGACGAGCATGTTGTCCACAGCGACCAGCAGTGTGGTCACTCCCGATTGCTCCATTCGCGCGATTCGCTGCGCGATTGCCGGAGCCATTTCAATCTTCCGCGATTCCATCAGGGCGCGGTTGCCGACGGTGACAGCGCGAACTCCGTCGGCAGAGGGGCCGTCGTTGGTTTCCGGTTCACGGTTCGTGGACGGCAGCATGCCGCGAGTCAGTGAGTCGGCCCACGGTCCCAAGACCGTTGCTCGCACTTTCGCGACGACGCCGGCACCGGGATGCGACGAAAAATCGGCCGTGGGCGGAATGACCAGATTCCGCGACTCGGCTTCGCGCACGATCAACCGCGCCAAGAGGTGCTCGCTGCGCCGCTCCGCGATCGCAGCCACGCGCAGGAGTTCTGATTGGTCCAAGGGAGGAACGGCGAAGATCTCGCCGAGCTGCAACTGGCCCCGTGTCAATGTCCCCGTTTTGTCAAAGGCGATCGTGTCGATCGTGGCTAGCCGCTCGAGTGCTACCGAGCCCTTCACGACGACTCCGGTGCGGGCCAACCAGGCCATCGCGGCAATCACTGCGGTCGGCGTCGCGAGAATGAGTGGACACGGACAGGCGACCACCAACACGCCGAGGGCCGGACGGAAACCATCGCTCCAGGCACCGGCTGACAGCCGCCAGCCGATGAGCGTGATCAGAGCCGCTCCCAGCACGAACGGCAGAAAAATCCGTGCGAGGCGGTCGGCCGTCCGTTCCAGCGGCGTTTTTTGACGCGTTGCCTCGACGACGAGTTGGACGACCTTCGCCAGTGTTGTCTCAGAGCCGACCTTGGCCGCTTTGACGCTGAGGGAGCCGTATTGATTGAGCGTACCCGTGAAGACTTCATCTCCGACCGCTTTGTCGGCCGGAATACTCTCGCCGGTCAGTGCACTCTGATCGACGGCGGAGGTGCCTTCCGTGACGACGCCGTCAACCGGGATCCGCTCTCCGGGACGAATCGTTACGGTTTCGCCGACGCGAACTTCCTCGACGGGTAGGTCGAACTCGCGTCCGTCCCGAACCACATGCGCAAGGGACGGACGCAAACGGAAAATTCGCCGAATGGCCGACTGGGCCCGATCGAGCGTGTACCCCTCGATGCTCTCTCCGCACAGGGCGATGAAGACGACGAGGGCGGCCGTCATCTGTTCACCCAGAATAATGGCTGCCAGGGCCGCCACGGTCAGGGCGAGGTTGGCTCCGACCCGTCCTTCGAACAATCCTTCCAGGGTCTGATACAAAATACGGGCGCCGCCGAGAACAGCCGCCAGCAGCGCGAGCCGAAAGCCGAACGGTTCCCGATAGGCGGACCATGTCGGGTCATTGATCATCCCGATGAGCAGGTCCACTCCGAGCAGCGCTCCGACTACGAACGTCAACAGATAGAGGGGGGCCGACTGATAGTGGAAGCTGCGTTCCGCCTCGCCGGAGCGATTGCGCGACGCCTCCCCCTCAGGCAGAAAGTCCTGGGCCGACTCGGGGACGTAGTGCATGACGCAGGAACCGCAGATGACAAGAGGTTTTCGAGGCACCTTCCTCGATGCCCAAGGCGGAAGCTTCTCCCTGCACTATAGCACGGCGCGCGACCGCACTGGGAAGGAACAAGCGGCCTTAAGATGCTCTCCAGGGAACGTTCAGCTTGAGAGCGGCGGCGATTTCTTCGAGTTTTTTGACGTGGTCGCGATGAAACGGAATTCCCTCGCGCTTCCAACGCCGGGCGCGTTCCCATTCCAACTCGCCGGGTAACCGCACGCGGTCGAAGCCGTTCGCTGGCGGCAACTGGCGGATTTCGGCCATCGTCGAGTCCAGTTCGCTGTAAAAGCGGTCCAGCTCGACAAATTGCTGAATATCGATGGCGTAGAAAAAGTGCTCCGATCCGTCCGATGCGACGTTCATCGTTTTGTGCAGCGGCATCCGTCCGCCGACCAGGGCGCCGGCCAGCGCTGACGAAAGGAAAGCCATCCCGTAGCCGCGGGCTCCGGCGAATGGAAGCAGAATTTTGGCGGCCTGCGGATCTTGCGTCGGATTTCCAGCCGCATCCAAGGCCCAACCGGGCGGCAACTCCCGACCGTAGAGCTTGAGGCTTTCGACTTTTCCCCACGACGAGATCGCACAAGCCATATCCAGCACAAACGGAGTGCCGGAGCGCGTCGGCATGCCCCAGGCAATCGCATTATTGGCCGTGGCCGGGCGGCGACTACCATAGGCGGCAACCGTGGCCGGACCGGTGCTCGTCGTCGTGAATCCGATCATCCCCGCTTGGACTGCCATCAACGCATAGACGGAGGCCGCGCCATAATGCTGACCCCGGCGGACAGCCACCGTGCCGGTGCCGACCGCCCGCGCTTTGTGAATCGCCAATTCCATTCCCTTTGTCGCGGCGACATGACCGAGGCCTTTGCCCCCGTCGAGAACGGCGATCGCGGGCGTCTCGCGTACCGTCAAGACCTCGGTTCTCGGATCGATGCCACCCTCGTCGATCGCGTCGAGATACCGCCAAATGGACCGGCTGCCATGCGAGTGAATTCCCCGCAAGTCGGCTTCGACCAGCCGCGCGCGCCGATTCGCGCTTCGGCCTCGTACATCCCTTTGGCTTTGAGCATGCGGACCAAAAGATCCGTGAGCTGGTCTGCGGGGACGATGATTTCCTGTGAGGCGTCGGCTGGAATATCGAGCGTTTCGGTCATCACGGTTTTCTATTTCGGAAGGAACGGTCGGGCGCTGCCTGGCTCAGGGTGCCGCGGTCAGCGGCTAAAGAGACGCGGATGATCTCCTTATCGTTCCGGGCAAAGACGCTTTTCATCGCGAAGGCAGGATGCGACCAGATCGTCATTCGCCGCAGGACCGCCCGCGTCGGCTCGACAAGTTTCGCTCGGCTGAGTTCCTGATATCCGGCCGGTGTGAGCCGCGCGATGATGAGGTCCCCCTGCTCGTTGTGGATGAAGAACTTGTCCTCGTGCGGAATCAGGAACGCATTCCACCAGCGACCTTTGCCGGTCGCCGCCAGCGTTTCCCAGAGTCGTTTGCCGTTCGATGCATCGAGGCAGCGAAGCTGGCCGTAGCTGCAGACGCCGTAAATGTTCCTGCCGTCGAAAACCGGTGTGGGAATAATCGAGTGCAAACCGTCGGTCATGATTTCGCTGTCGCTGTGGCCTCGCCACAAGATCTGTGCGCTCGTTCCATCCGCGCCGATCTTGAGCATCCGCGGCCCGTTGTAAAAAGAGGTGACGAAGATGCGATCGCCGATGTTTCGCGGTGTGGCGATGCTCAGGCCGGCCTTCACTGAATAGGGGACGTCCCAGCGGACTTTTCCGTTGCTCGGATCGAGCCCCGTGATCGAGTGCGGGTGAAAAACGACCAGGTGCCGGATGCCATGGATGGTGAAAATGACCGGGGGAGAATAGCCGACCTCCGGATCGTCGAGCGCTCGCCAATTCTCGCGACCCGACACCTTGTCAAGGCTGACGACGAGCGCGTTCTCGCCGCCGACCAGCGTGATTAACTGATCGCCGTCGAGAAGTGGAGAGGGGACCATTCCCCAGATCGGCAACCTCGTATTGAAGTCCTTGACGAAATCTTTCGACCAAAGCTCCTGGCCCGTCTTCGCGTCGAGGCAGAACATTTGCCCCATTGCTCCGATCGTGTAGACGCGCCCCTCGTGGATCTCCGGAGTGGAGCGCGGACCGGCGGGATAACTGATCGAGTACCGCGATGGGCGATACGCATGAATCCACAGAATCTTTCCCGTCGCGGCGTCGAGGCATAGAACGCGTTCGTTCTGTTTCTCGTGCTGCCGATCCGTGATGTACACGCGGCCGTCGGCAACGGCGGGCCCCGAGTAGCCCTCGGCGATCGGCGTCGACCAGACTCGCGGCAAGAACCCGTTCTGGTCGGTGGGCAGCTTCTCAACAATTCCCTTTTCGCGCCAGACGAGGTCGCGATGCGGCCCGCCCCAGCCGGGCCAGTCGTCTGCCATGCAGTGAGAATTCACAATCAGTCCGCACGAAATCAGCAGCAGGACAAAAATCGAAACCCGAAGCGTTTGCACAATTCGGACATGCATGTCGTCACGCGTTCCTTCTGTTTTGAGTCGCAGCGGCCAATTGTCGCAAAGGGTCAACTGTGCGACAATGGCGTGATGACACGCATTTCAAATTGCTGCTTGTGCCTGCTGGCGTTCACGCTGACGACGATCGACGCTCGAGCAGAGGATCCGGGCCTGACTCCGCTCGAGGCGAAGCACCTCGCGAACCTGCGACAGGTGACCTTCGGCCTTCCGCGCGCGGCGAAGGCTACTTCTCTCCGGACGGGCAGTTGATCTGCTATCAGGCGTATCCGGTTGGCTACCCCTTCTATCAGATTTACATACAGCGGCTCGACGAGCGGGAGGGGCGACGCATCAGCCCGGGCCGCGGACGCACCACGTGCAGTTTCTTTTCCCGCGATGGCAAAAAATTGATCTTTGCCTCGTCGCACAGTGATCCGAACATGGCAGAGACGGAAAAACAGGGCTTCGCGGAGGCGGCCCGCGGCGGGCATCGGCGGTATCAATGGAACTTCGACCCGCACATGGAAATCTACGAGTGCAACCTCGACGGATCGGGGCTGAAAGCCCTCACACATTCGCCTGGCTACGACGCGGAAGGCAGCTTTTCCGCCGACGGCAAGCACATCGTGTTCACGTCGACACGCAACGGCAATCCGAACCTGTACGTGATGAATGCGGATGGCTCGCACGTCCGCCAGCTCACGCATCAGCCCGGCTACAACGGCGGCCCCTTCTTTTCTCCGGACGATCGCTGGGTCATCTTCCGCAGCGATCGCAAAAAGAAGGACATGCTCCAGCTCTACGCGATTTCTGCCGACGGCAAGCACGAGTTCGAATTGACCGACAATCTCGATCAGGTAAATTGGGCGCCCTATTTTCATCCGAGCGGCAAATACATCATCTACACGATGGCCGACTATTCGCACGGTCCGCGCGGTGCGACGTACGATCTTTACACGATGGAGATCGAGCACGACGCGACACACTTTCGCGGAGGCGCGATCACGCGCATCACCGACAAGAAGGGGACCGACATTCTCCCGGTTTTCAGTCCGGACGGTAAGAAGTTGATGTGGACGTCGACGCGCACGCCGGACGGTTCGAGCCAGCTCTGGATTACGGACTGGCTGCGCGCCCCAGTTCGCTGACTGGCACGCCGATTGCAACCTGGGACGGCCGTCGCGGGGATTCATGCAATTCTCCGCGGCAATTCACGGTTTCTTGAGCCGCCCCCGCGAAAATAACCGCTCAATGGTGAGGCATCCGGTGCGCGCTCCGCGGGTGCTCTGGGCGTGCTCAAAAGTTCATTTGGTTCGCTGTAAAAAAGGGCAGAAATGTCTCGCGGTTTTTTGATCGACATGGACGGTGTGATCTACCGAGGATCGGAACTCATCGACGGCGCGCGAAAGTTCGTCGACTCGTTGCGGGAGGCGGATATTCCATTCCTCTTCCTCACAAACAACAGTCGCCGCACGCGGCGCGACGTGGCGACGAACCTCCTCCGACTCGGGATCGAAGCCGAGGAACGTCACGTTTTCACTTGCGCCATGGCAACGGCCCGATTTCTGGCCGATCAAAAGCCGGGCGGTACCGCGTATGTGATCGGAGAAGGCGGACTGCTCAACGCGCTGCACTCCAACGGGTATTCCATTGTCGACCACGATCCGGACTACGTCGTTGTCGGCGAAGGACGGGCCTTTAATTTCGAGATGATCGAAATGGCCGTGCGGATGATCGAAAACGGAGCCAAGCTGGTGGCGACGAATCTCGATCCGAATTGCCCCACTCAGCACGGCATCCGGCCCGGTTGCGGCGCAATCGTCGCCATGCTGGAAACAGCCACGGGACGCAAAGCCTTCAGCGTCGGCAAACCGAGCCCCGTCATGATGCGTGCCGCGCGCAAAGAGCTGGGGCTTTCAGCCGACGAGACGACGATGATCGGCGACACGATGGAAACGGACATCCTGGGTGGGGTCCAGATGGGGTACCGGACGGTCCTCGTTCTTTCCGGCAGCACGCGGCGCGAGGATCTGGCTGCCTACGCCTATCGGCCGGATTGCGTGGTCGATTCGGTCGCCGATCTGTGCGATGCACGCTTTTTCACGAGCGGCACGGCGGCTTGATTTCCGGTCTAAATCACGTGCCGAAGCGGATTGCGAGCCTCATTTCGTTGGCGCGTGGGACGGTGTCTCCATAGAATCCGTCCTATGAATTACGACGTCTACGGAGTGGGGAATTCGCTCGTCGATATTCAGGCCCAAGTCAGCGAAGCCACCGTCGCAGCCCTGGCATTTCCGAAAGGCTCGATGACCCTGGTCGACGAGTCGACGCAGCAGAAGGTCCTCGGCAGCCTGGACGGTGCGCCGATTCATCGCTGTGCCGGCGGTTCTGCGGCCAATACGATCATCGGCATCGCCGATCTTGGCGGGAAGACCGCCTACGCCGGAAAGATGGGGGCAGACGAGCTGGGCCGATTCTGTTTGAGCGATATGCGGCGGCTGGGCGTCGCTATCGAAGTCGCACCGGCCGCCGGTCAAACCGGGACATGTGTGATTCTGATTACGCCCGATGCCCAGCGGACGATGCTGACACATCTGGGCGTTTCTTCGACTCTCAGCGCCGCGGATATCGACGCGAATCAAATTCGCAAGGCGAAATACGTCTATGTCGAGGGCTATCTCTTTGCCGGATCGAGTACGCGAGCGGCGGCGCTCGAGGCCATCGCGAAAGCGAAGTCACACGGCGTGAAGGTCGCCTTCACCGTTTCCGATCCGTTCTTGATCGCGCAGTTCCGCGACGAGTTCTGGGAGCTGATTCGCGGCCCCGTTGACCTGCTCTTTTGCAATCTCGAGGAGGCCCGCAGCCTGACCGGAATGCATGACCCGATCGAATGCGCCCGCGAAATCCATCTTCATGCCGAAAATGTCGCCCTCACGCTCGGCGCCAACGGCTCGATTCTGATGCACGAGGGGAACGTGATTCCGATTGAAGGCGTGGCGGTCGAAGCGATCGACACGACCGGTGCGGGGGACATGTATGCGGCCGGGCTGCTTTACGGCGTTACCGCCGGGCATTCTTGGCAAAAGTCCGGCCGATTGGCGTCGCATGCCGCGTCCCGAGTCGTGGCCCAGTTGGGAGCGCGTCTCATTAATCGCTTTACGCCCGCCGAGATCGAGCGGCTGACGAATTGACCCCTTCGCCGAAACAAGCGCACTCCGCTAAAATTGTGGACAGCGGGTCAAAGGGGGAGGAACTGCCTGTGGTCCAATCGCGTCGGCTCGTGTATTTCGTGTCGGGACAGCTCGTTGCCGCATGCCTGATGCTCGCTGCCACTCTGACCGGGACGTCTCTGTGCGTTGCCGGCGATGGCGTCGGCCCCGCGTCGAACGGTCCGGCGTTCAACGCGGCCCGTGCTTTCTCCTATCTGGAAAAGATCTGCCGAATCGGGCCACGGCCGAGTGCGAGCCGTGGGATGACGGAACAACAAACCCTGTTGGCCGAGCACTTTGGTCGACTCGGCGCACGCGTTGCTTTTCAGCCATTCGACGGTCCGGATCCGATTACAGGGGCTCCGGTTCGGATGGCGAACTTAATCATCAGTTGGAATCCGCGTGCGACGGATCGTGTACTGATCGCCTGTCATTACGATACGCGGCCGTTTCCGGATAACGACCGCAGAGATCCGCGCGGAGTTTTTGTCGGCGCGAATGACGGAGGCAGCGGTGCCGCTCTGTTAATGGAAATGGGAAACCACATGTCCCGTCTGCCGCTGACGCGCGGGGTCGATTTCGTCTTCTTTGACGGCGAAGAATTCGTCATCCGCCAGCAGGGGCAGTACTTTCACGGTTCGACGTACTTTGCCCGTGAGTACCGCGACCATCCACCGGCCTACAGGTATGCTGCCGGAGTTCTCATTGACATGGTGGGCGACCGGGATCTCAACATCTTTGTCGAAAAAAATAGTTTGCGGCTGGCTCCCGGCGTGACGCGGAGCGTGTGGCGGACGGCAAGTAGCCTCGGCATTCGCGAATTCCATTCGTCGACACGTCACGATATCAGCGATGACCATCTTCCCTTGAACGAAATTGCCCGGATTCCCACGTGCGACGTCATTGATTTCGACTACCCGTACTGGCACACCACGCTCGACGTTCCCGATCACTGCTCCGGCGAGAGCCTGCGAAAGGTGGGGCGTGTGCTGATGCATTGGGTGTGCGAGCCGCCCGCTAAGCAGGACCGATAGGCCGGCGCCGCCATCGCGCGAGGAATCATGGTCAACAATCCGTGGCCCGGCCTGATCGTCGCGGTGATCCTCGTGGTCATCGGGGTCATCCTGATGCGGTCACACATCCGCACGTGGCGTTTTCAGGAGAGCGATCCGACTCTCGAAGACGCCGATCGCGTCTATTACGGGCGGCGTTACCGGCGACGGATGCGGATCTCGGCGATCCTTGCCATTCTGGGCGTACTCATTGGTTTGGGTGATGCGTTGCTGCCGCTTCAGAAGCGACACCCCGTTCCGATCTCCCTTTACTGGATCGGCGTGTTGCTTTTGACGGGCTGGGTCATGCTGCTTGGAGTCGCAGACTTCTGGTCGACCGCCGTCTACACCAGGGCCGAGTTGGCCCGAGTGCGACAGAAGCAGCGAGAGCTTGAGCGACGGGTGGTTGAGTTCAAACACCGCAATCTTGGCGCACAAGGGCCGACGGAAACCGTCGAGTAACCGGCCACCGCGAGCGCCCCACGTGGCTCATCCCGGCAACGAAGAGACGCCTCCTGGAACTGCGCGATCAGCCAGTCCGGCTCTTCCAGGCCGACGGAGACTCGCAGCAGATAGCGGGAGATACCGCACCGTTCGACGAAGTCCAGCTCATTAAAATGGGCCAGGATCGTGTACGGACAGCAAAGCGAAAAATTGGTCCCCAGGTTCGGTCCTTTGGCAATCGCGAGGGCGTCGAAAAAGGCGGGAGTGTTGGTTTCGGCGTTACGCAACAGGATGGAAAACAGCCCGCCGTAACCTCCACCCGGCCGTCGGCGAGCGCCGTAGTTCTCCGGCGTCCTGTATTTCGGATAGTCGATTCGCTCGACGGCCGGATGGGTCCGTAGCGATTCGCACAGCCGTTCGGCCGTTTGATTGATCCGTTTGACGCGATCGACGCAGTCGCGCGAATTACGTTCGAGAACAGTGGCATCTTCCGGATCGAAGAGATCTTCGTACTCCGCTTCCAAGGCGTCGCGGAGACGCCGGGCGCACGGCCTGTTCGAATTAATTGTCAGCGAACCCGCAATTACGTCCCCTGCCCCGGAAAAATACTTCGTGAGGCTTGCGGAAACGAGGTCGGCCGCGGGAAGCACCTCGACGTTCATCAAGGCACCCAGCGTGTCGTCGACCAGCACGGGAAAACGCTGTTCTCGCGACAACGCGTCGATGCCGGCCAGGTCGGGACTGGCCAGCAGCGGGTTTCCCGGGAACTCGCAAAAGAGTCCGAGGAGAGGCTCGGCGGCGGCCGTTTGGGCGAATTGCCGCAACTCGTCGGCATCGCCGCGAGGAAAAAAGTGGGCCCCGACGCCGAGTCGCTGTTGGACTTTCAGCGAATCGACATACGGAAAGCCGAACTGAACGCTCTTGGTTGCCGGGCGCAGTCGTTGGAACGCACGAAAGGCCGTCTCAATCGCAGCCATGCCGGAGGGAAAAAGCCAGATGTCGGCCGGATCGACTCGCATCAAGCGGGCCAATCGCTCGCGGATCGCCTGCTTCTCCCGAACGCCGTCCGCCGTGGCCAGGCTCCCGCTGAGGATTCGTTCGGCCTGACGCGACGAGACGATTTGGCCCGTGTGCTGCCAATAGGCTTTGACGGTATCTCTGGCCTCATTCGGGACGGTGACGGCATAAACAGAATGCGTTTCCCATGCGTTGACCGATCCGTCGACTCCTGTTTCTTTGCGGACAAAATCGACGCATCGTTCCGCCACCCGGCGTGACGGGAAGGCGAAGCAACATTCTCCCGGTCGCGCGAATCTCGCTTCGCACGCCTGGAAAAGCTGGACGACTCTCGGATGAAGAAAAAATCGCGGATAGCCGCACTGCATCCGTCCCGTCACCCGTGGGTCGGCTTTCTCATAGCCGACGTTATCGGCCCAGGTCGGCAGACAGACCGAAACGGCATGCGGGCTGTCCGGAATGGGCCGACCCAAATCGGCGGGCTGGCAGAGGGGGCGGTTCTCGTCGTTCGTCATCATCTTTCTCAGTCTCGCGGCCTCAGCGGTGATTGAGACCCTCCGCAACAAACGCATCGCATTCGCGCAGGCCGCGTGTCGGTTCAGGGAATCAAAGCGTCGTGCGGAAAGGCCTTTCGATAGGCCTCTGCCATTTCGCCGCGAATCCGCTTGATGAGGCCCAAGTCGAGCAGCGTGAAATGGTTCTTCCCCGGGTGGATTTCGACCACGGCGTCACTGCCGAGCCTGGCCAAAGACTCCCCCAAGAGCCGGGTGGCTCCCTCGAGGTAAAACGTGTCTTCGCTCCCCATAAAGACATGAATCTTGCCGGCGAGTTTCGGTCCGAGCGTTTTCCAATTCCGCTCCAGCACGAGCCGAATATCATACTTTTCCCAGGCGTGTGCCGTCTCCGAGTGGATCGCTCCCGTGCTGCGGTCCCAGAGTAATTGGGGCAGCCCGTCGTGGCCGCGTGGACTGAAGACCGCCTCGAAGCTGTGCAGTTGGCCGCCCGGGCCCAGCACATCCTCCATGTGCGCGAAACCGGGAAACGTGAGCACGACCCGGCCGCCAAACCTCGCCAGCGGGCGCGACCTCCCCTCGTCATCGAAGTACAAATTCTCGCCGCGACGATAAAGATCGATCCTCTGGAAATCGCGGAAATCGACCGGGTCGGGAGAGGTGCTCCACGTGCCCGCGAATTGGTCCGGATAGGTCACCTGCAGCCACAGCGTGCTCCAGCCACCCGACGAATGCCCCGTCAAAAACCGGGCCCGTGGATCGGCGACGCTGCGGAAGGTCCGGTCGAATGCCGGCAGGAATTCCCGGATCAGTGCCTCGCCAACCGGACCGTTGTTGGCCGAGTCTGCAAACACGTGATGGCCGAGCGGGCAGCTCGGGTCGAGGACAACGCGCAAAAAGTCCACCCCTTTCTGCGTCGGTTCCGGCAGGAGCAGATCGGCACGGCTCGGAAAGTGTGTACCGCTGAAGCCGGGAACCGTGAAGATCGTCGGATAGCGGCGCGTCGAATTGGCTTCATACCCGGCCGGCAGAACCACGGCGGCCGAAAGCGACACGTCGCGGCCATGAAACTTCGACAGCAAGTTGGAGCGGACAATGAATTCCTTCCGCCACGATGTCGCCGGAAACTTTTGTGGGGGGACGAGCCTGTCGACAACGAAGAGTTGTCGCCCCTGGTCTCCGCTCGCGGTTTCCACGGAAACGACATCGCTATACCCGTTTCCGGGTCCGTCGCCGACCTGTCGCTCGAACGGATTGAAGCGGACGACGGCTTGCCCGCGGTAACCGGTCAGGTCGACGTCTTTGAAGGGCTTCGGATACGCGAGGATGCCCGTGTCGGTGCTCGCAAAACCAAGCGTTTCCCCGGCTTTCCAATTTGTCACGTCCCGGGCGATGAATTCCTCGGGACGAAACCAATCCGGCCCGAACCGGGGCTCCGAACGACGTCGAGTGAAGAACAGGTACACCCGCCCGGTATAGGGACCGCGGTAAACCGTCGGCTGGTAGCGAACGGAAAATCTCCATTCAGCGCCGCTCAGCTCCGGCGGTGCAGCCGCGCACGCAGCGGCGAAAAAACCGGCCGCCGCCAGGCTCAAAACAGGAAGCAAACTGAGTCGCGTGCGCATCGTCTTATGGTATACGATGGGCGGCAACGAAAAGAGTCACCGAGGCGATTCCGGTTTTCGTGTTGAGACCTGAGCTGAATCCGATGCCGCCGAGCGATCTGCCGTCCGATCGAATCATTCAGATCGAATCGGCCCTGATGCATTTGGCCCACGATGTGGAGGCGATGCAACAGGCAATCGTCCGTCAGCAACGCGAGGTCGACGCGATTCGCCGGGCCCTCGAGAGCTTACAAGCGGCGTGGGAACGGGAGGAGGGGCTGACGCCGGAAACGCGCGATCCGGCCGCCGAAAAACCTCCCCACTATTGAAGGGAACCTGGATGAGCAACGAGCGGTATTTTCCCGGACTGGAAGGGGTCATTGCCGGCGAGACGGCCATTTCGACGGTCGAGGGGGGGCTGACCTATCGCGGTTATACCATTGAAGATCTGGCCCGCGAAGCCTCGTTCCTCGAAGTCGCCTACCTGCTGCTTTACGGCGAGTTGCCCGCACAAGAGCAACTGGCCGACTTTCAGTCCGTTCTGGCCGAATCCGACGAGGTCGACGCCTCGATCCTCGATTTCCTCTCCAGCATTCCTTTAAGCGTTCCCGCGATGGACGTGTTGCGAACCGGCGTCAGCGCGCTGGCACATTTCGATTCCCAACTATCGGATGAGGGGACAGACGCGAACGTGGCCAAGGCGATCCGCCTGCTCGCGCGGATTCCCGTGCTGATCGCGGCCCGGTACCGCTTCTCGCAAGGCCTGAATCTCATCGAACCCAATCCGGAGCTTGGATTCTCGGCCAATCTGCTCTACATGATCCGGGGAGAGGAACCGACACCCTCCCACGAGCGGGCACTCGACGTCTCGCTGATCCTTTATGCCGAGCACGAATTCAACGCCTCGACGTTCACCGCCCGCGTCGTGGCGTCCACGCAGTCCGATATCTATTCGGCCGTGACGGCCGCGATCGGCGCCCTCAAGGGGCCGCTGCACGGCGGCGCCAATGAGCGGGTGATGGAAGTGCTCTCGGAAGTCGAGTCGGCCCAGGTTGCCGAAGACTGGGTCCGCGATGCGTTGGCCAAGAAACGGCGGATCATGGGGTTCGGGCACCGCGTCTATAAAAACGGTGATCCGCGAGCCGTCATCCTGCGGGAGTATTGCCGGCAACTGGCCGACGAGAGCGGTTCGACCGAACTCGAGGAGATCGCCGACACCATCGAGTCGCATGTCCGCGGCGAGAAAGGTCTGCCACCGAACCTCGATTGGCCGAGTGCCCGGCTGTACCACTACATGGGGCTTCCCGTGGAACTCTACACACCCCTGTTCGTCGCCAGCCGCGTCACAGGTTGGTCGGCCCACTTCATCGAGCAGAGCGAAAACAATCGCCTCATTCGGCCGCGGTCGAATTACATCGGCCCGCGCACGCGGAGTTTCATGGCATTGCCCGATCGCGGCTAGTGTAGGGTCAACTTTAATTTTTGGGGTTCACGGAGTCGCAAGATTTCTCTCCAATTGCGGAAGTCATTCGGACCCAAGGAGGGGAGTCATGAACAAGCGGTATCTTGTCAAGCTCGACAAGGATGAGCGCAAAGAACTCTCGCAGTTGGTGAAGAAAGAGAGAATCGCGGCGAAGAAACGCACGCACGCCCAGGTGTTGCTGTTGGCGGATGCCGGAAATCTTGGGCCGGCCTGGAAGGATGAAGCCATTGCCAATGCCTGCCAAGTGAGGGTGCAAACGGTCGAAAACATCCGCAAGCGTCTGGTGCTGGACGGCTTGGAGGCGGCCTTGAACCGTAAGAAACAAGTGCAGCCCTCGCGTGCCAAGATCCTCGATGGCGAAAAGGAAGCCAAGGTCATCGCGCTGTGCTGCGGCGCCGCGCCGTCAGGCCACGCGCGTTGGACGTTGCGGCTGTTAGCCCAACGCGTCGTCGAATTGGACATCGTCGAAGCGGTGTCACACGAGACGGTGCGGCGTTGCCTAAAAAAAATGAGTTGAAGCCCTGGCAGAAAAGCATGTGGTGCATCCCTCCGAAGCACAACGCGGAGTTTGTCTACCACATGGAAAACGTGCTGGAAGCTTATCAACGCCCGTACGATCCGCGCTACCCGCTGATTTGCATGGATGAGCTGAGCAAACAACTGACCATCGAAACGCAGACTCCGCTTCGCGCCACGCGAGGGCGACGTCAGTGTTTCGACTATGAGTACGAACGCAATGGAACGGCTAACGTGTTCGCGTTCACGGAGCCGCTGATCGGCTGGCGGCACCTTGTGGTCACCGACCAGCGCACCAGGTCCGATTGGGCCGAGGCCGTTCGCCAGTTGGTCGATATCCATCGGCCGCAGGCGAAGCGGATCACGCTGGTGATGGACAACCTCAACACGCACAGCCTCGGCTCGCTGTACGAAGCCTTTCCGCCCGAGGAGGCGCGCCGGCTGATTCGGCGTTTGGAGGTCGTCCACACCCCCAAGCACGGCAGTTGGCTCAACATGGCTGAAATCGAATTGAATGTTCTGACACGGCAATGTCTCGCCCGGAGGATCCCTGACAAACAAACGCTCGCCAATGAAACCGCTGCTTGGCAGAACGAACGAAACTGCAGTCAGGCAGCAATCGATTGGCAGTTCACCACCAAAAATGCTCGAACAAAACTGAAGCATCTGTACCCCAAAAATCGAAGTTGACCCTACACTAGTCGTGCGCGTTCCCGCGCATCTTGTAGCGCGCCCCCCCAAAAAAGTGATCTCGGGGGTCTTTCGCGGTCCGAAAACCGCTTTTGCGCTCGAAAAGGTCCACTTTCCGGCGCGTGTCTCCCGGACCGCCTCTCGAATTCTCGGGGATTTTTGATTTTTCTGATTTTTCTGTGGTAAAAAGGGGGGGGCTTCGTCCGCCACAGAAAAATCGCTAAATCAATTCAGCCGCCTGCTTTGCGCCGCGCGTCGGTCGGACGTCCGGACCACAGGAAAAGCCTGGGCGCGGAACGATGAATTATGAACATATAATCAGTGGGATCTGGTCCCCTCGCTCATGGCACGCGATGGAGCGGGTCGCTCCCTCCTGACAGCGGACGACCTTTCGCCGCCTTCTTTTCAGCCCGCCGCGGGCTGGGCCATCGGCAACCAACCACCATCACGATTCCAAGAGGGTCAATGGATTCTTGCGGTTCTTCAAAGGAAACGCGACCGGCGTTCTCAGCCGATGGGACTCGAATGCCGCCGCGATCATTTCGACCGTGAAGCGTGCATCATAGACGCCGCATTTGGGTTGGCGGTCGGATTCGATCGCTGCGATCAAATCGAGGACGGCGGCCACATTTCCGGCCTCGAGCCCCTGGCCCTTGATTGGCTCCGGCTTGCCGATCCCTGCCGAGGTAAAGGGCTCCCACTGCGCGCCGCTGCGGCCCGGCGACCAGGACGGATCCCTGAGGATCTGACCCGGATTCAGATAGCCGGGCGTCAGTCCGAGAATTCCCTTGGAACCGAAAACCTGCAGGCCGTAGCGCGAGGGGTTTCCGGCCATGTTTCGCCGCGTGGCGACGTAAGCCGTCAGGGGATTCGTGACGGCGGTCGAAAACGCATAGGCGGCCTCGACAGCATCGCCGGCCAACGGGCCGATCCCCTCGTGCCCGTCGTAGACGTCCGCTCGACCCACTGGTTTCCCGCGGACGGTGACCGCAGCCGAACACGAGGCCGGATCGCCAAACAAGGCGCGGAGCAAATCCATCAGATGGGAGCCGAGAACCCAGAAGTCCTCGCCCCCTCCCGAGCGTCCTCTTTGCAGCGGGCCCGTGCCTCCAGGAGTTGGCCGATCGCGCCGTCGCGGAGCAGTTTCTTGGCTGTCGCCAGGACGGGCGAATAGCGGGTCTGGTGGGCGATCGCCAATTTCAGATGGCGCATCTCGAACGCGCGGACAATCTGATCCGCTTCTTCGAGCGTGCGGCAGAAGGGCTTTTCCATGAAGACGTGACAACCGAATTCGGCGCACGCCATCACCATCGCGTGATGCTGATCGAGCCAACGCGGTCCGACGGCGACGATGTGCGGACGCTCTTTGTCGAGCATCTCGCGGTAGTCGGCATAACCTTGCCTGGCCCCCGTCCTGGCGACGGCCGCGGCACGACCCCGTTCGTTCTCGTCAGCGACGGCGACGACGTCTGCCTGCGGGACGGCCCGCCAGACCGTATCGATTCCGTGACCGTAATCCCCTTTCCCGCGGACACCTTTATTCGGCCCCACCGCCGGAATTGGCTCACATTCGCTTTGGCTTGCACAGTCGCGACCGGTGCCAAACCGTCCGATTGACAACAGTCAACTTGGGACACTAAAGGTGGGGACACCTTTATTCGGCCCACCTTTATTCGGCCCTGACACCTTTATTCGGCCCCATTTGCTTGTGGCCGCGATTCGATCTTCCGAACGTCGATCGAAATGATTCATGGCTTCTTACTACACCCGCGGGCAAGCGACCAGCTCGACCCACGACGAAACGGCGGCGTTTGACAGTCCCTTGGTAAGACGGGATCTTACCTTTGATGAAAACGGTCATCTTGAGCAAGGGCCGGATCGTAGTGCCGGCGGCGATCCGGCAGCAGGACAACATTCTGCCCGGTCAGGAGTTTGAAATCGAACGCCTGGAGCGGGGCGAGTATCTCGTGCGACGCGCCGGGCGGCGCAATGAAGGTTTGCTGCGGCTCTTGCTCGACTGTCCGATCAAGGGTTGGTTCCAAGCGGCGAGTCGAAACGAAACCACCGACGACATTCTGCCGGCGAAAATGCGATGAATTTGGCCTGATGGTCGCCACGCACAACGTGCGCGATTTCCAAAAAGGCCGGCGTTCCCTGCCCGATTCGGCCAAAACCGGAAGGCAGGATTAACCACGGATTTCACGGATGCCACGGATTGATTGAAAAAAATGGCCTTTATCGGCGTGATCCGTGTCATCCGTGGTCGAAAGAATTCCCCGTCCCTTAAGGCCGAGTTCGCGATCGCGGTAGTTAATCCCGGGAGCGGGCCAGAATGGCGTTGCCGCGGATTTCGATTTCAAAAGTCCGCACCGGCTCGGTGGCCGGCATGCAGAGCGGCTTGCCCGTGCGCACGTCGAAGCGGGCGCCGTGGCGGGGGCAGGTGATTTCGCAGCCTTTGAGCGGGCCGTCGATGAGCGGCTGGCCGTCGTGGGTGCAGACGTCTTCGATCGCGTAGAAGTCGTTGCCGATGTGGAGCAGGAGGGCGGGCGTTTCGTCGATCACCACGGATTTGCGGCTGCCGGGAGGGACTTCGTCGATGGTGGCGATTTGCTCGAATTCGGACATGGGTTGTCGCCGCTTTAAAATCGTGGGGTACGCTGCCAGCGTGCCCGTTCGTTAAACAACAGATCAAGACGGGCACGCTAGCAGCGTACCCCACGAGGGAACGGCGGCGTGTGGCGGCCCATTGTTAAAACGGTATCTTAGAGTTGATGAAAACGGTCATTTCGAGCGAAGGCCAGATCGTGGTACCGGCGGCGATCCGGCAGCAAGACGACATTCTGCCCGGTCAGGAATTTGAAATCGAACGCCTGAAGCGGGGGGAGTATCTCCTGCGACGCACCGGGCGGCGCAATGAAGGTTTGGTGCGGCTCTTGCTCGACTGTCCGATCAAGGGTTGGTTCCAAGCGGCGAGTCGAAACGAAACCACCGACGACATTCTGCCGGCGAAAATGCGATGAATTCGGCCTGATGGTCGCCACGCCCAACGTGCGAGATTTCCAAAAGGCCGGCGTTCCCGTGCTCAATCCGTTTGCCTGACCCAACATACGGGGTGCTGCCCGATTTGGCCAAACCCGGAAGACAGGATTAACCACGGATTTCGCGGATGCCACGGATTCGGCACAAACAATTAGCCATTATCCGCGTTGTCCGTACTACAAACGTCTCAGTTCTTTCCCCGGCGCGAAGATTTCTGATGTTCGGGGAAGGATTTTGAAACCACGGATTTCACGGATGACACTGATGAAGTAAGCCAACACAAGCGGTTGGCTATTTCTGCCGGCTCCTGCATTGTTTTATCAGTGAAATCCGTGTAATCCGTGGTTGATTCCGGATTTCAGTTTTTTCGTGTCTTTCGTGACGACAAGACTTCGTGCTGCTTGTCCTGGCGCGCTGGTTGTGCCGGGTTCTCTTTGGTTGCGGCCGAGCAATGCGAGGCCGCGCTGGGAAATCCGTGGTGAAAAGAGTTCCCCGTCCCTTAAGGCCGAGTTCGCGATCGCGGTCGTTAATCCCGGGATCGGGCCAGAACGGCGTTGCCGCGGATTTCGATTTCAAAAGTCCGGACCGGTTCGGTCGCCGGCATGCAGAGCGGCTTGCCGGTGCGCACGTCGAAGCGGGCGCCGTGGCGCGGGCAAGTGATCTCGCAGCCGTTGAGCGGGCCGTCGGTGAGCGGCTGGCCGTCGTGGGTGCAGACGTCTTCGATCGCGTAGAAGTCGTTGCCGATGTGGAGCAGGAGGGCGGGTGTTTCGTCGATCACCACCGATTTGCGGCTCCCTGTGGGAACCTCATCGACCGTGGCGATTTGCTCGAATTCGGACATTGTTAGTGGTCCGCCCGAGCTGAACCGTCAGCTCTAATGTTGGCAGCTTCAATAGGGGATTTCGTACGCTTGGTGCCACTGCTTAACGGCTTCCGTTTAGCAGTGCTCTTCTCGAATCGAGTTGGAAGTGATTCGTAAAACGTGCAGGAGCGGCCCTCGCGGCAATCTTTGCTGGGCTCGAACCTGAACGGAGCCTTCGAACGTGCAAGAACGTTCGTATGAGCACTGCTGATCCGAAGCGGCTCAGCAGTGGCACCCGGCGCGATCTTCTCGAACTCGGACATCTCTAGCCCTGAATCGGTGGGCCCGCGCCCGCCGCGGGCTTGTCCCACCCTACAAAACTCAACAAAAGATCAAGACGGGTACGCTAGCAGCATGCCCCACGAGTTAGCGGCCGATGCCCAGCTTGCGCTCGACCGTGCGGCTGAGCGTTTCGCGGACGGCTTCGACCGGAATGCGGTCGTAGACGGTGTGGAAAAAGCCCTCGACGATCAGGTGCATGGCTTCGAAGCGCGAAAGGCCGCGGCACATGCAGTAGAAGATCTGCTCTTCGTCCACGCGGCCGGCTGTCGCTCCGTGCGTGCAGCGGACGTCGTCCGCCTCGATCTCGAGGCCGGGGATCGAATCGCAGCGGCAGGTTGGACTCAAGAGGAGCGCGTCGCTCCGCTGGTAGCCGTCGGTCTTCTGTGCGTCGGGCTCGACCTTGATCATGCCCCGCCAGACGACGCGGGCCTTGTCGCGAAGGACCTCTTTGTACAAGAGATCGCTCGTGGTGTTGGGCGCGTTGTGCGTCTGCTGTGTGTAGTAGGAGATGAGCTGCCGGTCGGTGGCGAAGGTCACGCCGTTGACCTGGGCTTCGGCTCCCTGACCGTCGAGGGAGATGCTTTGGTGAATGTGAGCCAGGCGCGAGCCGAGTCCGCCCACGGTCCATTGCAGCTTGCCGTCGCGCTCGACGTGGCCGGCCTGGTGGGCGAAGTGATACGTGCGGGTATTCCAATTCTGGAGCTGGACGTAGCGGAGAGTGGCCTCCGGGCCGATCAGGAGCTCGACGGCACCGACGTGCAAGCCGGGGGCGTCGGCGCTCGCCGAGGCGGTCTCTTCCAGGAGCGTGGCCGCACTCCCCTCTTCGAGGACGAACAAGGTGTGGCTGAAATCGGCGCGTTGCGGTTGCGAGAGACCGATGAGGCTATGGAGCGGCTCGTCGATGTTTACGCCGCGAGGCACGTAAAGGACCGTGCCGCCGGTCCAGAAGGCGGCGTGCCAGGCTGAGAAACGGTCGGTGGCCGGGCGGACGGCGCGCGTCATCAGGTGCGGCTCGAGAGCCTCGCGATGGTCGCGGACCAACGTCGCCAGGTCGCCGAAGAGGACGCCTTGGCGGGCCAGTTTGTCGTCGAGGATGGCCTCTGTCCCCACGCCGTCGACGTGGGCCACGCTGCCGGCGAACTTGGCGCGGTCGGCGAGCAGCGTCGTGAATTCGGCGGACGATGTGGCCGGAGCCGGCCGCCGGCCGTCGCCACGGCCCTCACCCCCAACCCCTCTCCCCGAGGGAGAGGGTGGCCGAAGGCCGGGTGAGGGGGCGATGCGGTAGTCGTCGGGGCGAAAGGCCCGCAGGTCGACGCGCTTGAACTCTTCGGGGTCGAGCGGGGTGCCGAGCCGTTCTGTGTAGAGGGCGAAGGCCTTCCGCCGCAGATCGGTGATCCAGCCCGGTTCGTCGCGAGTTTCGAGAAAGGCCTCGAAGGCGGCGCGCCGAAATCCGGCGGGACGATCAGCGACAGTTTTTTCCAGAGGCCGTGTCATTGGCGCCACGTCAGCCGACCGAGCCTTCCATCTGCAGTTCGATGAGGCGGTTCATCTCGACCGCGTACTCCATCGGCAGTTCTTTGACGAGCGGCTCGATGAAACCGGTCACGATCATCGATGAGGCCTCGGCCTCGGAGAGTCCGCGGCTCATGAGATAGAAGAGCTGCTCCTCGGCGATTTTGGAGACGCTGGCCTCGTGCTCGATGGAGACCTGGTCCTCTTCCACTTCGATGTACGGATACGTGTCGCTGCGGCTTTGGTGATCGAGAATCAACGCGTCGCAGACGACGTTCGACTTGCAGTCCTTGGCGTCACGATTCACGCGGACCAGGCCGCGGTAGCTGGCGCGGCCGCCGGCTTTGGAGATGCTCTTGGAAACGATGCGGCTCGACGTGTGCGGGGCACAGTGGACCATCTTGGCGCCGGCGTCCTGGTGCTGGCCCTTGCCGGCAAAGGCGATCGACAGAGTCTCGCCGCGAGCGCCCGGCTCCATCAGATAGATGGCCGGGTACTTCATCGTGAGCTTGGAGCCGAGGTTGCCGTCGACCCACTCCATCACCGAGTCGCCGTAGGCCATCGCCCGCTTCGTGACGAGGTTGTAGACGTTGCTGGACCAGTTCTGGATCGTCGTATACCGGCAGCGGGCGCCCCGCTTGACGATGATTTCGACGACGGCCGAGTGCAGGCTTTCGGAACTGTAGGTCGGCGCGGTGCAGCCTTCGACGTAATGGACCGAGGCCCCTTCGTCGACAATGATCAGCGTCCGCTCGAACTGGCCCATATTTTCCGAATTGATGCGGAAATAGGCCTGCAGCGGAAAATCGATGTGCACGCCCGGCGGGATGTAAATGAACGATCCTCCCGACCAGACGGCCGAGTTGAGGGCCGCGAACTTGTTGTCGTTCGAGGGAATGACCGTGGCAAAATACTGCCGGAACAAGTCGGGATGATCTTTGAGAGCCGAGTCGGTGTCGGTGAAGATGACACCTTTCTGCGCGAGGTCGTCCTTGCAGACTGCCGTAAACGACTTCCGACTCGTACTGCGCCTTGACGCCGGCGAGGTATTTCTTTTCCGCCTCGGGAATTCCCAGGCGGTCGTAGGTTTTGCGAATGTCTTCGGGGACGTCGCTCCAGTCGCGCTCCTGACCCTCAGACGCGCGAACGAAATAGAAAATGTCCTGAAAGTTGAGGTCGCCGAGATTCCCGCCCCAGTTGGGCATCGGCTTCTGGAAGAACGTGGCGAGCGAATTGAGCCGGAACTCGGTCATCCAGGCCGGCTCACTTTTCATTTCGGAAATCTGGCGCACGATCTGTTCATCGAGACCCTTGCGGCTCTTGAAGACATATTGATCGGTCGGATCATGGAAGCCGTACTGATAATCGCCGACTCCCACATCGTTCTTGAGATCGGTGGCCACTTGCTAAACTCCCAGGCGACTCAGCGCCCTAATCTGACGACCGCGGTAACGGTCGGTTTCTCACGATCAATTTCGATATTCAATCAGGATGCGGCGTTCAATTAGGACGCGGCCAGCTCCGGTTCAGAGGTGGCGTCGGTCGTTTGGCCGCCGTCGGTTACTTTAGCACCGGCCGTTTTGCCGGTCGATTTTTCCAGGGCCAGCTTTTCGAGTGCGGCGGCGTCGGGGTGCCGCTCGCGCACCGCCCCGTAGCCACTGGAATGCAATTGACGTGCCAGCTCGGCGTCCCCTGTTTCCACAATTTTTCCGGCCAGAATCACATGTGTCTTTTGCGGCTTGTTGAAAACCAACAGCCGCTCGTGATGCGTGATGATCAACACACCCATATTGGGACCAGCAAGGCGGGCCAATCCCTCACTCACGACGCGGACGGCGTCACTGTCGAGGCCGCTATCCGTTTCGTCGAGAATGGCAAATCGCGGCGCGAGCATGGCGAGCTGCAGAATTTCCATCCGCTTTTTCTCGCCACCGGAGAAGCCGTCGTTCAAATATCGGCGAGCGAACTCCGCCTCGATCCCCAACTCCTCCATGCGGGAGCGGAGCTCGCGACGGAAATCTCGCATGGGGATCAATCCCTCGCCTTCCTTCCGGTTCGGATTGCGAACATTGGAGGCAGCATGGCGAAGGAAGTCGGCAACCTTCACTCCCGGAATGGTGACCGGGTACTGGAAGGCGAGGAACAGCCCTAAACGTGCCCGCTCGTTCGGATCGAGGGCCAGCAAGTTAGTCCCATCGATGTCGACCGTGCCGCGCGTGATCTGGTATTTCGGATGCCCTGCGAGAGCGTACGCGAGCGTGCTCTTGCCGGAGCCATTCGGCCCCATCAAGGCGTGGACTTCCCCCGTTCGAATCTCCAGGTTCACTCCGTTGAGGATGGGGAGGTCCTCGACAGAAACGTGCAGATCGGAAATTCGCAGCAAATGGCTCATAACTTTGTTTGAATCGTCTTCGTTAATTCTGTGTCGACGCGATTTTCTGGAAATACTTCACGGGCAAGCTAGCAGCTCGCCCCACGAGGAACTCTCAGTTCTCGATCAGGTCGGCGACCGCCGCGTAACCGCTGTGGTGCGGCACGGGGAGGACGGTCGGCGTTCCCTTCGTGATCCTCTGGGCCTTGATCTTGTCTTGAATCCGCATCACGCCTTCCAAAAGCGCTTCGGGCCGCGGCGGACAGCCGGGGACATACACATCGACGGGAACGACCAGGTCGACGCCTTTCACCACGTGGTAACCGTACTTGAAATAGGGACCGCCGCCGACCGTGCAGGCGCCCATCGCGATTACGTATTTCGGATCGGGCATCTGCTCGTACAGGCGGCGAACGCGGCTGGCCATTTTGTAGGTCACGGTGCCGGCGACGATCATCAGATCGGCTTGCCGCGGCGTCGCGCGAAACGCGCCGGCGCCGAAGCGGTCGAGATCGAAGCGGCTCGCTCCGGTCGCCATCATTTCGATCGCGCAACATGCCAGTCCGAACGTCATGGGCCAGACGCTGGATTGCTTGGCCCAGTTCATGGCCTGTTCGAGCGTCGTGGTAATGACGTTTTCTTCAAATCGTCCGTCAACCCAGGTCATCGGTCGCCTTCCCCTCCGAAGCAAGTTCTGGTCAAACGAAGAGCATCAACTGTAGCAAGCTCAAAACACATTGCAACGAACCGGATTGTTTCGCTTTAGCCAACGTAAACGGGTTCAGGCGGTGTCTCGGCGGCTTGAAACTCGCAGCAGTGATGTCCATCCAGACAGCAGTGCGTGAGTTTCACGTCAGCCCCGAGCACGCGGCGGAAAACGGCCTGTTCCAACTCGCAAATCGCCGGATCTGTGGAAGCCAGCTCGAAATAGGGACAACTGTTTTCTCGCAGGATGGGGAGCAGACCGCTCTGGTCCATTTCGACTTGAAAACCGCGGTCCCGCAGTGCCGTGGTCAACTGATGCATGCGATCGGTAAGCGGCCCACGCGCGGCGACTTTTCCGAACTGCTCGACGAGCGCGTCCTCGACTCGGCTCACGATCCGTTCGCGTACCGTGCGGTCCTCGATATTCTTCATCTCGCGCCATAGAATTTGCGCGAGTTCTGCATAATTGTCGCCAAGCTCGCACAAGCCGGCTTGCGTTACGCGGTAGACATGATGGGGCCGTCCCCGACCCGCGCGAACGAGCTCACGCGCGACCATGTTCAGCGCTTGCAGCCTGACCAACCGCTGCCGCACTGCTGTGGCAGTCACTTCGAGCGCGGTACAGATTTCGTGGACGGTTCCACCACCGAGCGTGTGGAGTCGCTCCAAGAACTGCCGATCACCCGGTTCCACTGCCGACTTCATGGCATCACTTCGACGGATAGACTGAAAGTGCCGTGTCTCAAACTCTGTTCAAATCTTAGACTGTTACATCAATTTTGACAACGCAAATTGTCAAAAATCCGCTGCCGTGTTTGAGAATATCGGAGAATCGCACGACATTTCGGACTTAACCTGCGAAATTGTATAATGATACGGTCGGGGAATCTTCGAGGATGGTAGGAGTCTGCATAGCCAAAAACGGTGAAATCGAAACCCGCCCACCGCCGGAGGTGACTTTTCGCATGACGATTTCGGTAACTCCCCGATCGCTGAAAAACGACGGGGATTCGCTGGTGATTGAGTGGTCGGATGGTGTGACCCATCGGCTCACGTGGGGGATGCTTCGCAAAGCTTGCCCTTGTGCCACGTGCCGCGTTGACCGTGCCAAACCGGCCGTAACCAAGCCCCTGTTTTCGATCCTCACCCCAGCCGAAGCCCAGCCCGTGGCACCCGTGTCCATGAAGCCCATGGGCAACTACGCGTATGGAATCGCATTTAACGATGGGCACAGTTCGGGGATCTATTCGCTCGATCTGCTCCGTGAGCTTGGGGAAAAGAGTGCGGCCTCCTCGCACTAACGTGCTTTCGCTGCCAACGGGTTGCGACGATCGCTCGATCCGTGTTATTCTTAACATTGACATGCGTTGATGCTTACCGACTTGGCGCAGTCTGATTCCCACCTGAAGCGCCCTGTTCGTCACTCGCTTGCGGATGGTTGCGCGAATGACGCGACGCAATATCCAAACTCCGTGGATTGTGCTGGCAATTGTTGCATGGGCAATTGGCGGATGGGTTCTAGCCGCTGCCGCTGTTGCTGCGGAGCCCGATCGCTTTTCGCCCCATCAAATCGAGTTCTTTGAGAGCAAGGTCCGGCCCATCCTTTCCGGCACCTGCCTGAAATGTCACGGGGCGGCCACGCACAAGGGGGGCCTGCGACTCGATTCACGGGAGTCCGTGCTGAAAGGTGGCGACTCGGGGGCTGCCGTCGTTCCGGGCAAGCCCACCGACAGCCCGATGATCGACGCGATCAATTATCGCGGGCTCGAGATGCCACCCACCGGCAAGCTCAATCCGCGAGAAATCGCTGCCCTCGTCGAGTGGGTGAAAATGGGGGCTCCGTGGCCCAAGGAATCGCCGTCCGCTGCGGCTGCCTCGCGCCGGTCAGAATTCACGATCACTGACGAGGACCGCAAGTATTGGGCTTTCCAGCCGGTGGGCCGTCCCGCGATTCCGAAGGTCCGCCGTGCCGATTGGGTTGCCAATCCGATCGACGCTTTTGTGCTCGCCCGCCTCGAAGAAAAGGGGCTGGCACCGAATCCGCCCGCCGATCCCCGCACGCTCGTCCGCCGACTGTCTTTCGATCTCATTGGATTGCCCCCCACGCCCGAGGAAGTTGACCGCTTCGTGGCCGATCATTCGCCGCAGGCCTATGAGCGGCTTGTCGACGAGTTGCTTGCCCACAAGCAATACGGGGAACGGTGGGGGCGACATTGGCTCGACGTCACGCGATATGCGCAGACCAACGGCTATGAGCGCGACGCGGAAAAGCCCGAATCGTGGCGCTATCGCGATTACGTAATCGCCGCCTTTAATGACGACAAGCCGTACAACCGCTTCGTGCTGGAACAGCTTGCGGGCGACGAATTGCCCGATGCGACGAACGATTCGATCATCGCCACCGGTTTTTACCGTCTCGGCATTTGGGACGACGAGCCCGACAACCAGAAGGCAGCCGCCTGGGACGAAATCGACGAAATCGTGCGCACGACCGGCGCGTCCTTTTTGGGACTGACGTTGGGCTGCGCTCGCTGCCACAACCATATGTTCGATCCGATTCCGCAGGAGGACTATTACCAGTTCGCCGCCTTCTTCCGGAACGTCGAGCCGTACGGAGTCCCCGTCAGCGTGACTCACATGAGGGCCAACGATGAGGGGATTCTCACTCCGCTCACCTCACCGCACGAGTTTGGCGTCTGGCACGTCCATCAAGCCGAGCTTTCCCGACAGTTGGCCGAAACCAAGAGCAAACTGAAAAATCTGCGGAAGGGAGTCGCCGCCCGTCTCCAAACGAGCGGAATCGCGGAAGCGTCTCGATTCAGCACCGCGGATATCGATAAACGCCTGAATTCCGTGGAAAAGTCCGAGAAGACCCGGCTCGCCGCGGAAATCAAACGGCTCGAAGAAGCATTGCGGACCGTTCCCTTCCCGCGGGCCCTCTCCGTCCGCGAATGCGGCTCTCCGCTCAAAGAGACGCGCGTGCTGATTCGCGGCAATGTCGCCACTCCGGGCAAGAGAGTCGAACCCCGCATCTTGACCGTTCTCGGTGGCAAAAAGATCGAGGCCGTCCCCGTTTCCTACAACGGTTCCTCGAATCGCCCGAATGCCGTTCACAGTCTTTTGGCCGAGTTAGGTGTGAAACCCACACTCGGCCTGCGTCGCCAGTTGGCCGAGTGGATCGCGGGCAACGACAATCCCTTAACGCCGCGGGTGATGATAAACCGCTTGTGGCAGGAGCACTTCGGTCGTGGGATTGTCCGATCCGCCGACAACTTCGGCCGTGCCGGAACGCCTCCCACGCATCCCGAACTTCTCGCCTGGCTGGCCCGCGATTTCATGGACGGGGGTTGGCGGCTCAAACGGATGCAGAAGCAGATCGTCCTCTCCAACGCGTATCAAATGTCGTCGGCTGAGGACAATCCGCGGGCCCAAGGGATGGACGCCGACAACGACCTGCTCTGGCGTCAGAATCTTCGCCGACTCGATGCCGAGGCGATTCGCGATGAGATGCTGGCCGTCAGTGGCCGCCTGAATCTCAAAATGGGAGGCCCGGGCATGTTCCCCCGCCTGTCGGCCGAGGTCCTGGAAACCGAGTCTCGCCCCGGTTTTGGTTGGGGCCAGAGTTCGCTCGCGGAACGGTCTCGCCGCAGCATCTACATTTACATCAAGCGGACTTTGATGGTCCCCTTCCTCGAGACATTCGATTACACCAATACGGCCGAGTCGCTCGGCACGCGTCCCATTACGACGGTTGCTCCGCAGGCGCTGCTCTTGCTCAATAGCGAATTCGCCAACGAGCAGGCCCAGGCGCTTGCCGAGCGGGTTCGCCGCGAAGCGGGGGCCCAGCCGTCAAATGAGATCAACCGTTTGTTTCGGCTGGCTTTGGGCCGATCTCCGACCAAGACCGAAGCGGAGATTGCCATGCGACTCTTGAAAAAGCCGACAAAAAAAGAAGCCGAGTCCCTCCAGTCGCTCTGCCTGGTCGTGCTGAATCTGAACGAATTCATTTACCTGGATTGAATCATGAAGGATTTTTGCGGCCGCACACGGCGTGAATTCCTGTGGGAAACGGGGGCCGGTTTCACCGGAGTCGCCCTGACGGCTCTCTTGGACCGCGATGGATTTTTCAGCGGTTCGGCCTTTGGCGGCGCGACCGCTCCCAAGCACTCGCTCGACAAGCCTCTGTCGCCGCTGGCTTCACCCCTGCTGGCGAAGGCCAAACGCTGCATTTTCCTGTTTATGTACGGCGGTCCGTCGCAAATGGACCTCTTCGACTACAAGCCCGAACTCCAGAAACGGCACGGGCAGAGCGTCAACGTCGAAGTCCGACGCGGCTTGATCCAAAAGCAGACGCTGATGGGCTCGAAGCGCAAATTCGCCAGGCACGGCGAATCGGGCCAATGGTGCTCCGACGCGCTCCCCTGCATCGCCCGCCAGATGGACAAGCTGGCCTTCGTCAAATCGCTGCAGATGGATTCGTTCGCGCACGCCTCGGCCCTGATCCAGATGAATTCGGGCCGTATCCTGCAGGGGCATCCCTGCTTGGGCTCGTGGGTGAACTACGGGCTGGGCTCGCTGAACGAGAACCTGCCGGGCTTTGTCGTCATGCTTGATCCCCGCGGCGGACCGATCGCGGGAGCGGTGAACTGGATGAGCGGCTACATGCCGGCCGCCTACCAGGGGACCGTGTTACGCTCGACGGGCCGTCCGATCCTGAATTTGTCGCCTTCGACCGGAGTCGACCGGGACTTTCAGCGGGCTCAAGTCCAAGCGATCAACGCCCTCAATGCCCAGCATCTGGCATCCCACCCCGGCTATTCAGAGCTGCAAGCGCGGATCTCCGCCTACGAACTGGCGTTTCAGTTGCAGTCGACGGCTCCCGCCGCCCTCGATCTCTCCGAAGAATCGCAAGCCACACACGATCTGTACGGCCTGAACGATCCCAAGCCGCCGCATCACCTGTCGCTGGGGAGTGCTCCGTTCGGCCGGCAATGTCTGATCGCTCGGCGGCTCATCGAGCGGGGCGTCCGCTTCGTGCAGATTTATCACGGTGGCGGGCATAACGACCAGAACTGGGACGCCCATTCCAACGTCGACAACAATCTGCAGATCCATTGCCCGGAAATTGACAAGCCGATCGCTGGACTGCTCACCGATCTCGAGCAGCGCGGCCTCTTGGACGAGACCCTCGTCATTTGGGGAGGCGAATTCGGACGCCAGGCCGTCTCCCAAGGCGCCGAAGGCCGCGATCACAACCCGAAGGGCTTCACGTACTGGCTGGCCGGCGGAGGCATCAAGGGAGGCATCAGCTACGGTGAGACCGACGACATCGGACACGAGGCCGCCGTCAATCGCCGCCACATCCGCGATCTCCACGCCACGATCCTCACCACGATGGGATTCGATCACCGGAAGCTGACGTTCTTCCACAACGGGCTCAATCAGCGGCTCACGGGCGTGACCGAGTCCGAGCCGATCCGCGAAATCATCGCCTAGGCTCTGCGTTGCGGCCGCGCGCAAAGACGATATGCTGAGAGCATCACCGACCGGCTGCGCGCGACCCACCTTGCGGAGACAACCATGCGTGACACCCAGCTTCGATCGTTTTCTACCCGGCCGGCAGCCCTCGGCGCCATTGCCGGGGGACTTGTTCTGGCCTTCACCGTTCTTGTCGCCCCTGCCGCCGCTCAGGAGCTGAATGTCCCGCCCAAGGGATTTGTTGCTCTGTTTAACGGCAAGGACCTCACCGGTTGGAAGGGGCTCGTCCTTAACCCGCGCACGCGGCCGACCTTGACCGCCGAAGAGTGGCCCGAACGGCAAAAAAAGGCCGACATCCGCATGAACAAGCACTGGCACGCCGTCGATGGCATGCTCGCGTTCGACGGTGCCCCCTTTGCCGAGGCCGACAATATCTGCACCGTCAAGAACTACAAGAACTTCGAGATGCTGGTCGACTGGAAGATCGAGAAGACCGGCGACAGCGGCGTTTACCTCCGTGGCTCACCGCAGGTCCAAATCTGGGACGCCGACTACCAGCCACTCTGGAAGCTCGGAGCCAAGATGGGTTCCGGCGCTCTGTGGAACAACGAAAACCACGATCGCTTTCCGCTCATCCGGGCCGACAATCCTGTCGGCCAGTGGAACACGTTCCGCATCCGCATGGTCGGTGACCGCGTGACCGTCTGGCTCAACGACATTCTCGTCACCGATCGCGTCGTGATGGAGAACTATTGGGATCGCTCGAAGCCAATGTATGCGAGCGGCTCGATCGAGCTGCAAAACCACAACCATCCGCTCTATTTCCGGAATATCTTCGTCAAAGAGCTTCCGTAATGGCCTCCTCCGTCGATTGGTACTACCACCGGCCCGGCTGCACGACCTGCGGCAAATCGCAGAGCTTTCTCAGCCGCCGCAAGATCGACGTCAAGGAGCAGGTCAACGCGGCCAAGGTGCGTTTCGAGCCGCGTGAGGCGCTCAAGCTGGCCCGCGAAGCCAGCAAAATCGTCGTCGCCAAGGGGAAGAAAGTCGTCACCTTCGACATGAAGCATGACCCGCCCGACGACAAGACCCTCTTGGCACACATCATTGGTCCCAGCGGCAAGCTGCGGGCGCCGGTCATCCGCCGCGGCTCGACGATGCTGATCGGCTTCGCGGAAGAGGAGTTCGCCCGCGTCCTCGGGGGCAAATAGCGTCCCAAAAAGGAACGTGCCAACAAAGGACGCGACCGTGGAGCTTAAAGGGAAAGTTGCCGTCGTGACGGGCGGAGCCGTCCGCCTCGGCCGGGCGATTTCCCTGGCGCTTGCCGACGCGGGGGCGATCGTCGTCGTTCACTATTCCCATTCAGCCGCGCCGGCTGATGAGACGGTCGCCGAAATCGCCTCACACGGAGGCCGGGCGGCCGCTGTCGCCGCCGACTTCGCCGATCCGGTCCCCGCCGCAAGTGGACTCATGCAGGCGGCCCTGAAACAGTTCGGCCGGGTCGACGTGCTGGTCAACAGCGCGGCCATTTTTGAGAAAGGATCGCTCGCCGCGACGACGGAGGCCGACTGGGACCGGCACTTCGCGGTCAATCTCAAGGCTCCGACCTTTTTGTGCCGGGAATTCGCGGCCCGGCACACTCCCGGCAGCGCCGGCAGTATCGTCAACATCGCCGACTGGCGCGGCCTGCGTCCCCATCCGGGACACCTTGCTTACACGCTGACGAAGGCCGCCCTCATCGCCCTCACCGAAATTCTCGCCCAGGAATTGGCACCCGACATCCGCGTTAACGCGGTCGCTCCGGGAGCCATCCTGCCCCCCGCGAATGCCGGTCGCGACTACATGCAGCGCCTGGCCGAAAACGTCCCCTTGCGCCGCACGGGGAGCGTCGACGACGTGACGTCGGCCGTGCTGTACCTCCTGCAGGCCGATTTCGTGACGGGCGAAGTGCTGGCCGTCACCGGTGGCGAGCACTTGTCGTAATTTAGGGCGCCCGCAGCGTACCTAAAAAAGCGATCAGCTCGTCGCGATCGGGCGGAGAGAGCTCCGAAAATCGCTGGGCCGACTTGAGCGCCTGCCCACCGTGGAGCTTGATCGCATCTTCGAGCGTGGCCGCCCGGCCGTCGTGCAGGTAGGGGGCCGAATCGGCCACGCCCCACAAGGGCGGCGTCCGCCATTCGCTCGGCTGCGGCCCACCCCCCTCGACGAACGCGGGCAGTTCCGGCGGCGGATCGCCGTAAGTTCCTCCGCCCACCAGGCTGCTGCCCAGGCGGTGCAACAGCAGGTCGCTGTAAATCCCCTTCACCGTGCCCAAGTCGGGCGAATGGCACTCCGCGCAGCCAATCGCGTTGAAGTGCGCCTTGCCCGAAGCCGCCCGCTTCGCGTCCTGGTCGGAGACAATCTCTTTCGGCTGCGGCAGCGACGCGACAAACGCCGTGATCTGGTCGCATTGCTCGTTGGTCAGATCGAGCCCCCGCGGCCGATAATCGGTTTTGGTCAGCGAGACGGGCTGAGCCTGGGCCGGATTCCCAAGCCCCAACTCGTTGGCACACGCCACCCGCACAAACTCGGAGAGCGATCCGACATTCGCCTTCCAGCCGAACTTGCCGACCCGCCCCTCCGCGAGGCGAATCGCCCGGCCCACCGGAAAGTCGTCGGTGTCCGAATCCGAAAGGCCCCACTTGAGCCGCTGTTTCCTCTCGTTGGCGATGATCAGCCGATCGGGAATCGCGTCGATCAGGCTCGCCCCGAACAGGGCCGGCGTATTCCTCTGGGTAATATCGACCCCCGGCACGGTGCCGATGCGGGGAGGCGAGATGCAACCCGAATTCCCCGACGGCAACAGGTCGGCCAGAGCCGGCCGGCTCGTGTGGGGAAACCGGGCCGACACGTTTTGCAGCGTCTCCTGAAACCCGTCCTCGGTCGCCGAGATATGCACGACGCCCTGGTGGGCCTCTTGCGCTTGTTTCACGACCCGCGTGAAGATCGTGACGTTATTCTCGACCGGCCCGCCGCCTCCGGCTCCCGCCTGCCGGTGACACGCCACGCAGGAGTTGGCATTAAACACCGGCCCCAACCCATCCCCGTTGGCGGCCAGCGAATCGCCCGGCGTCCACTCGTGCAGGAACAACTCCCGCCCCGCCTGCGACGTCTGTTCGTCGAAATGCAGCTTGGGGTCGGAGTGCGTGAACCAACTCGCGGCCCGCCAACCGACGGGCAGCACCAACAAGAGCGGCACAACCAGTTTCAGCGATCCCAATGAGCCCTTCATGACGCGGCCTCCCTCGGGGAAAACGACTGCGGGAAAACGTCGGCAACCCTCACAACGCCGACAAGCAGGGACCGGATCTCGCTAATTCGCACCCTTATTGAGGGGCGAAAAGCCCCGATTTGTCTAACGCGAGGGGAAAAAATTGCCAAAATCGACCAACCGGCGCCCCACCCCCCGGCGTCGAGTGCCCATTTTCGGCCGCGAAACCGGGTTCGCCCCGATTTTTCTGTGTTTTCTGCGGCAGAAAAAAGGGGGCACGCACCACAGATAAATGGGCCCCCCACCACAGAAAAATCAAATTTCGCGCCAAAGCCCAAATTGATCTTGGTGAACCGGATCTACACCCCCATAATGAAACTAGCAAACAGTCCCCGCCACACTCCCACCGACACGGTCGGTGGGCTTTCCCGCCCGGCGCGTCATTTCTGACGCACGTTTCGAAGTACGTCCTCCCGCCAAAATTTCCGCACACCGCCGAATTCCACAACGCGACAAATCCGAGCGACGTCCACGAATCCTTGCGAAGAGTCTGCCGGCGCTGCCGACGAGACCGCGCGGACGAACACCGCCGCGCCTCGTTCGCCCCGCGCCAAATGCATCGATCCGAGCAACCCGCCATTCGCATCACCGACGGGCGGTTGCCCTCGGCTTCGCAGAGAGCCAAACTGCGGTCGTTCGAAAAAATGAGAACCACTGCTGAACCTGGCGATGTCCAGCAGTGGTTCGGTGCGAAGAGGGACGGTATTTCCGTCCTTCGCCTGAGAAGAACCCGAAGCCTCGCCGATTTGTTTAGCCCGAGCGCGAAAATGCCAATTTTTTGCAACAATCGTCGCCGCGGTCCGCGTCGCGTCGCCTGTCGAGTCGGGGTTTCTACCCACTCGCACGCCGCGTTATCCCGAGCCGAGGACGTGATCCCCTCGGACGTCCGGCCGGATCAACCGGCCGGCTCCGCAAGCGAAATCGCCCGCGCACTCATCGCCGTGGCCTTTGCCGTCGCACTCGCGTGGCCAGTCCCTCGACTTTTCGCCCAAGCGACCTCCCCGTTTTTGGAGCAGCTGCGTCCGCCATTCCGCCATTCCGCCATTCGGGCGGACGCAAAGCCGCGGGGCGGAACCAAAGCCACGGAGCGGATCCAAAACGACAGGGGAACAGCAGAAAAGGAGAGCGATTTTCTTCGCGCTTTCCGTCGCAGGACGAGCCCATCGTCACCAGCGGAGCCGAATGGGAAACGGCCCTCGGAATGCAGCACGGCTGGCTCGTGCACCCGAAAAGCACCGAGCGGCTCCCCGCCCTGCTGTTACTCGCCGCCGGCGACGCTCGGGATTTCGCCCTCCAGTCGGCCCGCGAGATGGCGGGCGTCGGCTACGTCGTCCTCGTCGTGCCGCTCGACCGCGACAAGCCGCCCGGCTCCCCATCGATCGACGCCGCCGCGCGTGAGCGACAGCTCGCCCGCCTCGCGCCGGCCGCGCGCTGGCTCCGCAGCCGCGACGACGTCTTTCCGTACAAGCTCGGCGTCGTCGGCTGGGGCAAAGAGGCCCGCTGGGCCCTCGAGCTGGCCGCTGCCTGCGAGTTGCCAGCCGCCGTCCTCGCCGATGGCCCCCTTCCCCGCGTCCTCGACCCGGAGCTTGCCGTCGGCCTCACGCGCACTATCCTTCTCATCGTCCGCGCGAAGCCGGAAGCCTCCGCCCGAACCGAGCCGCAGATCACGTCACTCAAAACCGCCCTGAGCGCCGCCCACATTGCGAATCGCGTGCTCGAATTCCAGCCGGCCCAGCCCGGCTTCATGCAAGCCCGCCGCACGTCGGCCGAGGCGACGGCCGCCGACCACGCCTGGTTCCAGATCTACGAATTCTTCGGCAAACACGTCGAAGACGCCGAGCCGGCCTCATCGCCCCTTGTGCGGATCGGGAGCCCCGCCCGCCCCTTCGGTTCTGAGCCTCAGGGTCGAAGACAGGCGGGGCCCACTTCCTACGTCACCATCGCGGACGTGATGCGCGCCATCAACAGCCCGAGTGGCCTCCGCGGCCAGATCGCCCGCACCGTGAACGAAGGCCCCCGCACCGACAAGGATTGGCAGCTGCTCCGCGCCCAATCAGCCGTGATGACCGACGCCGGCACCTCGCTCCTCAACCTCACGCCGCATCGAGGCACCGTGACAAGCTGGCAACACCACGCCACGTTCTATCGAGACGCAGCCGCCGAACTCACCACCGCCGCCGACCACCACAATCTCCCCGCCGCCCGCCAGGCCCTCGACCGGCTCAACGCGAGCTGCAGCCGGTGCCATGTGGATCATCGATAACGATGCGAAATCAGTCCATTTGTTTAACGCCACCGCCAGAAGTTCGTCACACCCTTGCCGTCGATCGGCGTAGCAAGCCTCAGGCTCGCGCTGGACCAAACCAGTGACATGGAATCTTGAACGGCGGCTGATGCGGCAAGTTCTAGCGAAGCGCAACTTCGACCGCCGATTGACTTGCTTCGGCAGACCGTCGACGATAGACACGTAGGCGTTGTACGCCAACCGGATCCGTAAAAAGACTTGAAATGACAATCGTTGCAGATCAATTCGCCATTGTCGTCCAGGGCGCAATGAATCCGAGGATTCACCATCCGGTGTGGTATCGACTTTGCAACCTAATCACCGAAGAAGAGGAGTCATTTGCCACAAAGCAGAACGACACTATCTGTCTGTCGATGCTGGCACAGTTTCGTACTGCTCGATTCCGTGTGATCTGCCAACCGGAACGGTGGGAAGTGCAGGATTTGGATCGGAATGACCCAGAAATGTTGCCCCGCCTCGTGCACGAGGTCTTCGACATTCGATTAAGCCATACGCCGGTGTCCGCATACGCGATCAATTTTGCCTTCAGACTGCCGACACAGTTCGCTGTGGGCAAAAGACTGGCAAGTATACTGACTCGCACGGGTCTCGGCATCCTCGAAAGCGACGGAGATCAAACGCGGGGTTACGTTGGCTTTCAAACGATTAAAGCAGCCAATACTTTAACCGTGCAGGTGACAGAGGGAGCGAAGCCCACCGACCTGCAGATCGTCTATAATTACCATTATGAGCTTCGCGAAAGTGGGCCCTTTGAAATCGGGCCGATGATCGACAAGCGGGCTCCGCTTGATCGTCAGGATGCCATCGACCGAAATAATTCCATCGTTAAAACGCTTCATAGCATCACATAAGATTGATACCCATGGCAATTGCAATTTGCGATCCACGGTCTTGCTCAAGGCCCGAACTCTCACGGTCATTTGAAGAGTTCAACCGAGCCGACGAACAGATGTTGCCAACAGGCGGGCAATACGTGGCGGCGCCAGACTGGGCTGCAGCTGCTAAACCGTCGCATGAGCCGTCGGAACAAGATGAATTACGAAGACGAATCAACACATATTTTGTCGAATATCTTGAGGCGTCCGCTTTTCAAGGTCGCATGGGCGGCCCCTCGTGGAATTCCGGCGTCTCGTTCGGCGTTCTCGCGAGCTCAGGTATCGTTTGGGGAACACTGGCTGAATCTGGCACTGTAAACGAATGGGTCGGGGTCTCGGGGGTTTCGCTCTTGCTGTCGTCACTACAAATTGGCTTCTTCGGCGTCAGTTCATGCGGGCAAACGACGATTTCGTTTGGCGTCTCAGCAGTCACGCCTGACTTGGCGACCGTAAATCGGCTGGAATCGGCTCCTCCGTTGGGGGTCGTGAGCGGCTGGTCTAAGTCGTTTTATCGGGCGATGAAATGCGCCGAGGAGTACAGCAGCAGCACCGATGCCGATTATTGAAGCTGTTGACGCGCGATCGCCGCTCACCCAAGGCGACGTTCTCGCAAAGGTGTCGCTGAGAGCGACTGGACCGCCATGGGACGCCGACAGTTCCAGCACGGAGACGCTCCCTAACAGTCTCTGTCTTGTAATCTCGCGTCCCTGCGTTGCCCAGCATGAGTCAGCCGTTGTGGCTGCAGCGATCGACCATTACACGCATGAAAAGCCAAGCGCTTTCGAGGATTTTGACGAAGCGATTCATTTTTACCGCAATCTGCGTGACGGCCTTGCTTCACCCGACTTGTTCTACATCGGCCAGCTGGACGGTCATGCGGGAAGTCTTTGCGCGCGTCTCGACTCACTTCACACCGTGAAAGTGCCCAAGGCAAAAACGCAACGCGAACAGTTTATCGTCGACAAACGGGTGGGCCGATTGTCGCCTGACTTTGCGAGAGACTTACATCTCCGTTTATTCCGCTCATACGCCAGCCTCGGTTTTGATGACCATGTTTGGTTTACGACCGACGACCTAAAGGCGGTGGTTCAATTTGGCGAGCGCGATCTAACGAGCATTAAGGCCGAGATTCGCACACACGAGGCGAGAATTCAGTCACTCGCGTCACAAGGCGAAGGCCATGAAAGCGATATTAGCGGCCTCAAGAAGCAGTTGGCGAAGCTGACGGACAAACACAGTAAGATTTCTAAACAGCTCGATCCGTACTGGACAGAATTGTTGAACCGCACGCCTCCGACTGCGGCTCACATGCAAGAAAATTGACATGATTCAACTCGCTCCCGGCGCCACTGACGGCAAGTGGTGGCAGTGCGTTGCAGCTTACTGATCGATGTCGGCGCGCGGTCCTACTTGGGCTGCGACCATGCGGCTTTTTGGCAGCCGACCGGAATCGATGACACTGGCGGGCCAGAGCCCCCGCCAGTGGCACCCGACGCGGAAAGTAGTGCGGAGAAAGCTCAGAGGAGACGTTCGATGCGAACGCCTGCTCTGCTTTCCACACACTCGTCGCCGGGTGCCACTGGCGGCAGCTTTGGGCCGCCAGTGCTTTGCAGCTTGGTGATCGAAATCGGCTCAGGATTGTTGGCGAAGTTCAGGCAAGCGCATTTTCTCATCCGATAGCGGACTCGAAGACACTGGCGGGCCAGAGCGCCCGCCAGTGGCACCGATCCTCAGAGCCACGGGGACAGAAATAGCTTAGCGTGCGTCTCTAAACGAAGAGTTCCCAGGGCGGGCCGTGGATCGTGGGGAGATCTGGGTCCTGGTTCTTGCCGTCCGAGGCGTACCAGCGGGCACTCGACCATTTCCAATCGACGGCCCAGGCGCAAGGCCGCGGCGGACAGGATTAAGGTGGATGTAATCGATCGCGGCCAGAACCGCTTTCTGGGACGACAGGTTCCGATCGTAGCCAGGTCCCTCCTGCCAAAAGCGGAACGCTTCCTTTCCGGGCCGCTCCATCACGGTGAGTTGCGACAACAGCGGATTTTGCTCAGCGACGAGGAGCTTCTTCACACGTCCCGAGAAAGGCCGCTTGATGTCGGCCAGGAGGCGGCTGAGTCTGTCGAGGACCAACTGGCTTAATTCGACGTCGAAGGGAGCGGAGTGCCACTGGCGGGGGTCGGCCGTCGGGGCCGGCTCATGAAGCCGGGGGCCCGCCAGTGCCTTTGCCGTTTGACGTCGTGGATAAACCAGCAAGTGCACGTGCTCCGGCATCAGCACGAAAGCCACGAGAGCGAAGTCGTGATCGGCGATGGCTCGATCGATCGCCCGGCACAAAAGGTGTCGCCAGTCGTCCCTCACGAGGAGTTGCGAACGTTCGTAGCAGGAAAAGGTCAGCTCATGAAAGTCGCCGGGCTCGTGATGATGCTTGATCCGTTTTCGATGTGGCTGCATGAGTCGGCATTGTACCGGACGAACCGTTCGGAAAGCAGAGTTGAAGACTGTGAACGAATTACACCCTCTACGACCAATGCAGGATGCCCCGGGGTGCCACTGGCGGCAGCTTTGGGCCGCCAGTGCCGATGCCGCTTGGTCCGCGAACCAAGACACTGGCGGGCCAAAGCCCCCGCATGCACCCGCTATGTGACGCTTGTGAACCTATTGTCGGAAAGGAAGACACTGGCGGGCCAAGCCCCCGCCAGTGGCACCCGACGCAAAGAGTGAAGTGGAGAGAGGCGAGAGGAGACGTTCGATGCGAACGCCTGCTCTGCTTTCCACACACTCGTCGCCGCTCAGCGGTCCAGGCAGAGGAGCCGGTCTTTCAGGTTCGGGGCGTCGTCGCAGAGTGTGTGGATCACGAAATGAAACAGGTCGGCCTTGCCCCCTTCAAAGCGGCGCTCCGCGATCATGACGCCGTCAGTGCCGGGGGGTGCGAAATGTATGGAGGCCGTAAAACCGCTGCTGCTGTCGGCCGGGTCGACGAGCAGAATGTACCCCCCGACCAATTCGATCACGGTCGGGCCGCTTTCCACAACGGCGTGTGTCTCCTCCCGTAAGCGGTAGAGCACCGCAGAAAACTGTTCCAATGCCGATCGGTCCAGTTGAAAATCGGAGGCGATAATCATTGCATCGTTTCTCCTGAGCGCGGTCGCCAATTCGTCGAGTTCCGTCGTGCGGGAGGTTTGCGTTTGGCCCCGGCCCGGCCCGTTCCGCAACGAATCACTCCATTTTACGCGAGCGAGGCGCTCCTTGGCCAGTGTACAGAGTAGACCGGGCGCGTCGGCGGTTCAATGAAATTCCCTCAAACGGCTGCCGGTCAGGGCTTCGCAGAAAGTCGAAAGGAGACTGTCCCTCGTCTTCAGGCCTGGACCGGATCGATTTCTAGCAGCGCGACGTTGATGCGGCGGCCGAGGGCGCGGGCGTAGCGGATGAGGGTGTTGACGGTCGGATTGCCGTTTTCGCCGCTTTCGATGCGGCACAATGCTGAGCGATCAATGCCTGTGGCTTGTTGGACGTCGGCCAGGCTCAAGCCCTGCGCTTCGCGCGCCTTGCGCAATTCGCCGACGAGGGCCCGCAAGTCGAAGTATTCTCCGAGATTAGCCGGCTGATTGGGATCGCGCGGCGGTCGTTTGGCTTTGCCGGGCGGAAATTCCTGCTCGACGGCCTCCCGCATCTTTGCATATTTGGCCTTTTCGGCGTCGGACAGGTGCTTCGTCACGCGTTTCACTTTGCGGCGCTCGATCATTGTTCCACTTCCGTCCACTCAGGGCTCGGGCACTTCGTAGGCCGTTACGGGGTAAATCGTCCCCTCGTCGATTTCGTCGAAGGCCACGATGATGTATCGCCCGCCGGACGTGTAGCCAAATGCGACGCGCAGGCCGCTTTGCCGACTCCAATCAAACGTGCTGCGGGGATCGCGCAAGACATCTTCGACGTCGTCGGGGGTCAGGCCATGTTCGGCGACGTGTTGTCGGTTTCCTCCTTCCGAGTCGTCCCAAACGATGGAGAGGAAATTCATGGTTTTCCTGGCGTTGACATATAATACAACATGAACGTAAGGGTGACAAGAACTGTTTTTTCGACCGAGTGCGTGCGAAAGGGCAAAGCCGTGCGAGACTGCCGCGTAGAATGCTGGTGTCCGATAACTGCCGTCAGTGGCCCGGCGAGGAATCCGACATTGCAAATAGACATCGCATCACAAACCGCGCGCCAGCGTCACGGGCGGTACGCGAAGACACTGTGCATTTTGGCGGCGTCGGTGAAGAGGTCGTCGACCTGGGTGAAGCCGGCTTCGTGGCCGAGTTGGGTCCAGGTGGACGGGGACTCGGGGTAGTCGCTTGTGCGGACGTGCGTCCAGAGGATGTTTTGTTCGGCCGGGGTGAGGGCGACCCACGTCGAATGGAGGAACGGTTCGTACCGCTCGAGGTAGGCCGGGCGCGTTTCGTGTTCCAGGCTGGTTGGCTCGAAGATCAGGAGCAGGCCCTCCTCGCCCGTCACCGCGCGGACTGACCGCAGGAAATCTCGCTTGGCTTCCGGTGCCGGTAGATGGTGGAGCGAGAGGCCGACATAGACCACGTCGGCCGGCTCGGTTCGTTCACGCATGGCGGCGACGAAATCGTGCTCCTCGAGCCGCGCGGGGCAGGAAAGCGACGCGACCGTTCTTTTGGCCATGGCCAACGCGGCGGCCGAGATGTCGATGCCCTCATACTCGCGCACCGGCGTCCCCTCGAGGGCGGCGACCGTCATGCTGGCGTCGCCGCAGGCGAGATCGAGAAAGCGAAACGGCCGGCCCACCGCCTCGGTCAGTTGTTGATGCAGCACGCCGCGGACTTCGCGGTGGGCGAGGTAGTTGTTGTCCACGACCTTCTGGTAGACCTGCCACTGCTCGCGAAACGGCTGCGACGCGTCGTTCGGCGGCTGCTGCGAGCTAGGAACACGCTCGACCATGGGCACACTCTCACTGCGGATCTTGGCGGTGCGCGATTATAGCCGCCGGAGGGGTGAGGGGTGAGGGGTGAGGGGTGAGGGGTGAGGGGTGAGGGGTGAGGGGCGAGGGGCGAGGGGCGAGGGAAGAGGTGTGAGGCAGCGATTACGGCGATGTCGATTCGATGCCTGTTGTCGCGACTTCGGTTTGCATCGTGTCGAGGTTGGTGAACTTGGTTTCCTTGCTGAGGAACAAGGCGACCAGGCTGACGATGCCGAGGAGTGCCAGATAGAGGCCGACCGAGCCGGCTCCGTGCTGTTGGGCGAGCCAGGTGGCCACGAACGGCGTGAGGGCCGCGCCCAGGATCGATGCCACGTTATAGGCGACGCCGGAGCCCGTGTAGCGCGTGTTGGTGGGGAAGAGTTCGGGCAGCAGGGCCGACATCGGGCCGAAGCTCAGTCCCATGAGGGCCATCCCCAGGCTCAGGAACGCGCCCATCAAGGCGAGATTGGCGCTGGCTCCCGAGCCCATCGTTTCCGGCGAGAGGAATTTTTGGAAGCTGATTCCGTACACGACGATGGCCGCCGTCACCGCCAACAGGAATGTGCGGCGGCCGATCTGGTCGGCGAGATGGCCCGCCACGGGGATAAAGGCGGCGAAGAAGATGACGGAAATCAGTTGCAGAATCAGGAAGTCGCGGTAGCCGAGGCCGAGACCGCCCAGTTCGGTCTTGCCGATCGCGTAGGAGAGGATCCACGTCGTCATGATGTAGAACAAGCCGTAAGTCGCCACCATGATGAACGTGCCGAGAATCAGCTCCTTCACGTTGCGCGAAAGACTTGGATCAGGGGGGCTTTCAGTGTTTCGCCCCGTTCGACGGCGTTGGCGAAGACGGGTGTTTCGTGCAGTTTGACGCGGACGTACAGCCCCAGCAGGACCATTACGATCGACAGCAGAAAGGGAATCCGCCATCCCCAAGTCAGGAAATGGTCGTCGACAGTCGCGCGCGTCGAGTCGAAATGAAAGCCGACGGCCAGGAGCAGAAAGAAGCCGTTGGCCAGAATGAATCCGAACGGGGCGCCAAGCTGCGGCCACATGGCGGCCCGGGCGCGTTTGCCCGGTTCGGCCGTTTCTGTCGCCAAGAGGGCGGCGCCGGACCATTCGCCGCCGAGTCCGAGGCCCTGGCAAAAGCGAAGGATGGCGAGCAGGGCCGGCGCCAAAATGCCGATGCGATGGTACGTCGGCAGAAAACCGATCGCGAAGGTTGCCAGCCCCATCATCAGCAGCGAGCCGACCAGCGTTGCTTTGCGTCCGATGCGATCGCCGAAGTGGCCGAAGACGATCGATCCCAGCGGCCGCGCGACGAAAGCGACGCCGAACGTGGCCATCGAAGCCAGAAGCGCCGTCCGCCCTGCGCCGGCGCGAAAAAGAGCAGCGGAAAGACCGAGACGGCGGCCGTCGCGTAGATATAGAAGTCGTAAAACTCGATCGTGGTGCCGACCAGGCTGGCGAAGATGATGCGGCGGCGTTCTGCGGCTTTTTCCGCGGTGGGTACGGTCATCCTGGGTTCTCTTCACGATCGGCCGATTTGTCCGGTCAAATGCTAGTGGAGAACGAGCGGGGTCGCCAGCCGGCCGCCGTGGCATTGCCCGTACGGCGATCGGGCCAATAATGGCGGGTGTCGGCTCGTCGCAAATCAGGACTCGAGAGGAGGACTCCGATGAAAGAGACCGTCGGCTTTATCGGTTTGGGAGGGATGGGATTTCCGATGGCGACGAATCTGCTCAAGGCGGGCTTTGGGGTGCGTGTCTATAACCGCACGCCCGACAAGGCCCGGCATTTGGTGGAACGCGGCGCGACTTTGGCACGTAGCCCGGCCGACGCAGTCGAGCCCGGAGGGATCGTGGTCTCGATGGTCGCCAACGACGCGGCTTTGGAGGAGGTGACACTCGGTCCCGAGGGCTTGTTGTCCCGCCTGGGCAACGGCATTCATCTTTCGATGAGCACGATCGCCCCGCGAACGGCCCGCCGCCTGGCGGCCCTGCACCAAGAACGCGGCGCGCATTACGTCGGCTCTCCCGTCTTCGGCAAGCCGGACGTCGCGGCGGACGCGAAGTTGTGGATCGTGTGCGCGGGCGAGCCGGCGGCTCGAGCCCGCATGCGACCGGTTCAGTCGGCCATGGGCCAGCGGATCTTCGATTTCGGCAACGACCCGGGCGCCGCCAATGCGATCAAGCTGGCGGGGAATTTCCTGCTCGGTGCGGCGATCGAAGCCATGGCCGAGGCCTTCACCCTCGCAGAGAAGCACGGCGTGCCGCGGCAGCAGACGTACGAATTCTTCACGCAGACGCTCTTTGACTGCTTCGTTTATCGCGCGTACGGTCAGCTTATCGCTTCGGAAAAGTATCAGCCGATCGGGGCCAAGCCCTCTTTGATCCGCAAAGATTATGGCCTGATCCTGGATGCGGCCGCCGAAGGGCTGGTCCCCATGCCGCTGGCCGCGTTAATCCATCAGCGATTGACGGCGACGGTGGCGAAAGGCCGCGACGATCAGGACTGGGCGAGCTTTGCGCGTGAGGTGTCGGAAGCGGCGGGACTTCGCCAGGCGGAATGACGGCCATCACTCACAGGCGTGGAGTTGGCTCATTTGCCGAAACAGAAGAGCGATTTGTTCGTGCGGACATAGAGGTGGCCGCCGCTGATCGCCGGGGTGGCCCAGGCCGATTCGCCGAGTTCGTTGGTGGCCAGAGTTTTCCAATCGCGGCCGGCCTTGACCACGCTGACGCCGCCCTCGACATCGAGCAGGAAAATCAGGCCGTCGGCCGCCACCGGCGAGGCGTAGTATTGGCGGCTGTGCGATTGCAACCGGGCTTGTTTCACCAATTTGCCGCTGGCGGCCTCAAACGTGGAGAGGATGCTCCCGTCCCTCACGATGTAAACCAGGTCGTCGTACAGCAGGGCCGACGAAATGGAGGGGACGGCCTTGCGATAGCTCCAGCGGATGTTTTTCTGCGTGACGTCGCCCGTTCCGTCGAGATCGATCGAGACGAGGCCCCCTTTGTTCACCATGCTGCCAAAGGCCTTGTCCCAGTCTTCGGCTCCAATCACGCCGGTGTGATGGCCCCAGCCTTTGTCGATCCGCTCGACGAGCCGCGACATCGAGACGTCGGACTTGACTTCGGCCAGCGAGACCTTGCCGTCCTTGTTTTTGTCGAAGGGTGCCAGGTGGGAGAACGACACGGGTTCGCCGACCGCCTCACAAATAAAGGCGCGCTCGTGCCAGATGACGGGAACCGCAATCGGATTATTCGAGATGCCGTCGATCCACCACAGGCGCTTGCCCGTGGCGGCCTCGTAGCTGACGACTTCGAGCGGCCCGGGGATCACCAGGCGCGCCGAGCCGCCGGAGGAACGGTAGACCGAGGGCGTCGAATAGCCGCCGAGGACTCCGTCGATGCGTTCTGACTTCCAAGCCATCTTGCCCGTCTCGGCCTTGAAGGCCGCCACGTACGAGCCGGCGAGCTGATCGGCGACAACGATCACCAGGCCATCGACGACGATTAATGAACTGGCGATTCCGTGCATACTGTGAAACGGCGGGAGGTCGACCCGCCATTTCTCCCTCCCGGCCGCCGTGTAACAGAGCAGACCGACGTCGGGAAGCAGTACGAAAACGCTGTCGCCGTCCGTTGTGGGAGTCGGCGTCGCCGGTCCGTTGGGGGGCGTGGCGTTTTCGCGGCGAACTTTCGTGACCGAGCGCGTCCAAAGTGTCGCGCCCGTCGCCGGGTCGAGGCAGTGCAGAGTCCGCCGGTCTCCCTCATACGACGTAAAATAGAGTCTGCCGCCGGCAATGATCGGGGACGAGGTTCCGCGCGGCGACTCGATTTTCCAAACCAGGTTCTTTTTCGGGCCGAAATCGACCGGCAAACCGTGCGAGGTTGAAACGCCCGTTCCGTTGACGCCGCGGAACCGGGGCCAATCGTCGGCGCCAGGCACGCAGTTCACGGAGGCGGCAAGCACGACGAACAGAGCGACACGGGCGCCGTTTGACCGATTGATCACTGCAAGACTCCGCGAACAAGATCCCTCAGGCGGATGGTTTAGCGGCTTGCATTGTCGGCCTTGAAAAAACGGGCTGTCAAGCGGGGAGTGCGCACAAACGCTATCCACGCGCGAAACGCGTCTCGATCTCGCGAGCCGCGCTTCTTCGCCCCGTTTATCACGGCATCTTTACGGCGCAGATTTCCGGCTCATACGAGGCCAGCTCGTCCAGGACTTTGCGGACGCGGCCCTGCTCGGCCGCATCGAGGGCCTGGAACGGCTCGGCCACGGCTGTGCCACAGATGCCGAGACACGCCAGAGCGGCTTTGATCGCCTTGGTGATGCCCGTGCCGTAGTTGCCCACGCTGTAGAGTTTCGTCGAGATCCGCATCGTCTGAGCGTGCAGACGGCGCGTCGTCTCGAGGTCGCCGGCGCGGGCCGCTTCGAGAATCTCGACATACAAGCGGGGGAAGAGATTGCCGCCGCCGGGGACGCCGCCGTGCCCGCCGAAGAGGACGGTGGCCGCCAGCATCTCCTCCGGCCCGACCAAGAGGGTGAAGTCGGGCCGCTCTTTGATCGCCTGTTGAACGGCTTGGAAATAAATGAACTGCGCCGAGCTGTCCTTCAGCCCAACGACGTTCGGAATCTGCAGGGCCTGCTTAATCAGGTCGACTTCGAACGCCAACTTGGTGTGGCTCGGCATGTTGTAGAGGAAGACGGGTAGCGGCAGTTCGGCGCTGATGTGCTGGACATAGCGGAGCAGATCATCCTGCCGCGCGGGGAAGTAATAGGGAGCCGCCAGCACCACCGCACTGGCCCCTTCGTCGTGGGCGTAATGCGCCAGGTCGACCGATTCCGTGAAGGACGAGTCGGTGATCCCAACCAGAATCGGCACGCGGCCGTTGGCGAGTGCACAGACGCGCTCGATGAGTTCCATCCGCACTTTGTAGCTGAGGCTCGGGCCCTCGCCCGTTGTGCCGAGGATGAACAGCCCGTGCACTCCGCCGGCCAGCATGTGTTCGACAAGCCGTTCCAAACCTTCGACATCGAGTTCATCCTGCCCGCAGAGCGGGGTGACCATGGGGGGAATGATGCCGCGGAACGGTGCGGGAAGGGGCGAATTCAAGGGTGTCTCTCTTGTGGTGTGAGGTCCGGATTCAAAACCTGGCGATCGGAAAAAACGAACCAGTGGTCGCAGGGCGGCCGTCGGTGCCTTTGATCTTCGACCGATTTACTATAGCGGGGTTGCCATTGGCCGGAAAACGCATAAAAATAGACTTATGACGGTTGTTGCCCCGCCGTGCGGCCCTCCCTCCTGCCGCCAAAAACGCCGCCTGTTTACGCTGACTCTTTCGGCGAGCGTAATCGTTGGACTTTTGTCCCTTTCGACTTTGGCCGCCGAACGCAAACCGTCTTCCCCAAATGCGTTGGCAGACGCTGTCAAACCGGCTGCGCAGCCCGACGCGATTGAGCGAACTGGTGTGGTGGCGAAGTCGGGTTCGGCCCTCGCCGACGGGCAGCCTGCCATCGTCTACCGCGACCGCGTGCAGCCTTTGTTGCGCAAGTACTGCATCGAGTGTCACGGACAGGAGACGCACGAAGGCCAGGTCAACTTTGAGGCGTTCAAGGATTTTTCCGCGGCGATTGGAGATCGCAAGACGTGGGAGCGGGCGCGGAAGATGCTCGGCGCCGGCTCAATGCCGCCGGCCGATCATGAGCCGCGGCCCAGCGGCGCCGAAGCGACGACGCTCGTACGGTGGATCGATCGGGCGGTGTTCGACGTGGATTGCGGCCGCACAAACGACCCGGGCCACGTCACCATCCGCCGCCTCAATCGCGGAGTACAACAACACGATTCGCGACCTGGTCGGCATTTCGCTGCGACCGGCCGACGATTTTCCCTCTGACGATGTGGGCAACGGTTTCGACAACATGGGGGACGTGCTGTCGCTTTCGCCCCTGCTGCTGGAGGAGTATTTGACGGCTGCCGAGAGCGTCTCTTCGACCGCGCTTTACGGTTTCGACCTGAAGCATCCGCCTCTCTACGTATTCGATAACACCAAGCTCTCCGCAAAAGGGATGGCCCGATTTTTCCGCAGGCCGTATGCCCGCCGCAAACAGTTCTCACTCCCCTCGTTCGGCTCCGTCGACGGGAAGATCGTGGCGCCGATGGGCGGGGACTACGTCTTTTGCGTCGTCGCCGCGGCACACCAGATTGGCGATGAAATCGCGAAGATGCGCGTGCGAATCGACGGCAAACCGCGCTTGACGGTCGCGATAAAAGGTGAGCTTGCCGCCGCGCGCTACGAGATGCGGCTGACCCTATCGAAGGGCGAGCACGCGTTTTCCGCGAACTTCGTGAACTATCTCTCCGAGCCGCCGGCCCCTCCTTTGCCTGGCGAGACTCCTAATCGCGCGTCCAAGCAGCGTGGCAGCGGTTTGCGCGAGCTGATTTTGGACCGCTTTGAGCTGGAGGGCCCATTCCGGATCGATCCGCAGGAACGATCGCTGGAGAGCGTCGAATCGCGGAGGCGGATTCTCTTTTGTAATCCGAGCAAAGGGGGCTCCGTTGAAGCGTGCGCCACGCGAATTCTGTCGGCCTTTGCGACGCGGGCCTTTCGGCGTCCGCTCGATCCAGGAGAGATCCGGCCCTACGTCGATCTGACGCTCGCCGCCGCGAAGGAGGATCCGTTTGACCGGGCCATCCAGACGGGACTGACCGCGATTTTGGTGTCGCCTCACTTCCTGTTCCGCGTCGAGCAGCCGGGCAATCCGGGCGAAGGAGCCGATCCCGTCCCGCTCAGTGCGTATGAATTGGCATCGCGACTCTCGTATTTCCTGTGGAGCAGCATGCCGGACGACGAGCTGTTCCGGCTGGCGTCCGATCGTTCACTGCAAAAGCCCGACGTGCTCGAGGCCCAGGTGCGGCGGATGCTGCGAGACAAGAAGTCGCGGGCCCTCGTCGACAATTTCGCAGTGCAATGGCTGAACCTCACGCAGCTCGACTCGGCCCGGCCGAGCCGGCGCGTTTTCGAGGACTACGATCGCGATTTGCGGAACTCCATGCGTCGGGAGACCGAACTCTTTTTCGAGTCGATCGTGCACGAGGATCGCAGCATTCTCGAACTCTTAAACGGAAAGTACACGTTTTTAGACGGGCGGCTGGCCAAGCTTTACGGGATACCGGGGGTTGAAGGGGACGAATTCCGGCTCGTTTCGCTGAAAGGCTACCCGCGGGCGGGCGTGCTGACTCAGGCGAGCATTCTCACACTGACATCGCAGCCGACGCGGACCTCGCCGGTCAAACGGGGAAAATGGATTCTCGAAACGTTTCTGGGGAGTGCACCGCCTCCCCCTCCGCCCGATGTTCCGCAATTAGCCGCGACCATCAAAGCCAACCCGAAGGCGTCCTTGCGGGAGCAGTTGGCGATCCATCGGCAGAGCTCGAAATGCTCGGTTTGCCACAAAGTGATGGATCCTTTGGGATTTGGATTGGAGAATTTCGATGGAATTGGCCGATGGCGCGAGAAGGAAAAGGATCGGCCCGTCGATGCTTCCGGCACCCTGCCGGGAGGAGAATCGTTCCGCGGGCCGCTCGAGCTGGTGCGGGTCCTGTCCAAGCGGCAAGACATCTTTCGCCGGCACCTCGCCCGCACGTTGCTGACGTATGCATTGGGGCGCGGATTGGAGTATTATGACGCGTGCGCTGTCGACCGGATCGTCGAGGCTACGCGCGAGCACGGAGACCGGTTTTCCGTCTTGGTCAATGAAATTGTTCGTAGCGAGCCGTTTTTGAAACGGCGTGGTCGTGGAGCTCGCAATGGATCCTAAGACGTCTGCCAGCGGAGCGCAACAAAACGTGACACGGCTCAATCCCCCTTACGAGCACCCCCGGAACGAATCGGCGAGTTTCCTCCCCTCGTTATCGCGGGGTCGGCTGGGCCGGCGAACATTTCTCCGCGGCGCGGGTACGGCACTCACCTTGCCGTGGCTCGACGCGATGATTCCCCGAACGGCTCGCGCGGCGGGAGCCACTGCCAGGCCACCGGTGCGGATGGCCTTTCTCTTCTCGCCCAACGGCGTGATCCCCGATGCCTGGACGCCCGCGGAGATCGGTGCCAATTACACGTTGTCCCCGACGTTGGCGCCTTTGGCCCCCGTTCAGAGCGAAGTCCTCGTGTTGAGTGGCTTTTCGCAAAAGAAGGGGTTCGACATGGGGGATGGCCCCGGCGATCACGCCCGATCGGCGTCGACCTTCTTGACCGGAGTCCACCCCTACAAAACGTCGGGCGCGAACATTCGGGCCGGCGTCTCGGTCGACCAGGTCGCGGCCGCGAAGATCGGTGGCCGCACACCCTTGCCATCGCTCGAGCTGGGCATCGACCCGGGAGCGACTGCCGGGAACTGCGACTCGGGCTACAGTTGTGCCTACTCGTCGTGTGTCTCGTGGCGAACGCCCACGACGCCGATGGCCAAGGAAATCAATCCCAAGCTCGTCTTCGAGCGGATGTTCGGCACCGGCCGGCTCAATCCAAAAGAGCGCGCCCGCCGCGACTATCTGCGCCAGAGCATCCTCGATCTTGTGCGGGACGATTCCGCGCGGCTGCAAAAGCGGTTGGGGACGAACGACCGCCGCAAAATGGACGAATACTTCAGCGGGATTCGCGAGCTGGAAGTGCGGATTGAGCTTTCGGCCCGTACGGTCGATCGCCGTCCTCCGGGCATGCAGGTGCCGGCCGGCGTACCGGACGGTTTTGAAAAACATGTCCATCTGATGTCCGATCTGTTGGCGCTTGCCTTTCAGACGGACGTCACGCGGGTTGCGACGTACATGTTCGCCAACGAGGGGAGCAACCGTCTTTACTCGATGGTCGGGGCCAAAGACGGGCACCACTCGCTTTCCCATCACCGCAATCGCGAAGAGCTGATGGCCCAATTGCGGATCATCGACCGCTATCTCGTCACTCAGTACGCCTATTTTGTTGCGAAGCTCCGCTCCATTCGCGAGGGCGAGGGGACGCTGCTTGATAACTGCATGGTGTTGTACGGCAGCGGTCTGGGCGACGGGAATTCGCACACGCACGATCATCTGCCGATCGTGTTGGCCGGCCGCGGCGGTGGAACGATCCAGCCAGGTCGCCATCTCAAGTATGCGGACGGCACGCCGCTCAATAATCTGCTGATGTCGATGCTCGATCGCGTGGCGCTCACGCCGAGCGCTTCGGCGACAGCACGGGGCGCTTGAGCGGGCTGGAGGGCTGAGCGGAACGGCACGCGCCGATCGTGATGAGTGCGCAGTCTCGAGGCCGCGCCCGCTCCGCATCGGCCTGCAGATTCGTCTGTCAGCCCGAGCGCCTTGCCGCTCTGTTTCTCCCAGCATCGCTGCGCCGCTCCCGAGCGGAATGAAGCCCCCTCTTGGCTGATGAGTGGGCGGAATCTTTGCGTTGTCATCGGGCCGCTTATATTATGAAGCTGCTTCTCTTTATCGGCCCTTCTTCGCCGTCATTCTGTCAAAAGGAGTTCTCCGGTATGGCCAGATACGCAATCCGCGGCCTTCCCCAGCAACGGTCGTCCGGCGCACTGTCAAAGCGGTCGTTCCGGGCGTCATCGGCAGGATTGGCCGTCGTGATGGTGGCTCTCATTCTGCTCTGCGGCTGCGAGAAGCCGCCAACGTTCAGCGAACTGATCAACGGCAAAAAGAAGGAGCCGCCGGCCCCGACCCCTGTGGTCAAGGGACCGAGCGTGCCCGCCCCGAAAGTTGAACTCCCCAAACCGCCCGAAAAGCCGAAGCGCGCACCACAGGAAGTGCTTACCGAATTCAATTCCACGCCGCGCGAGCAGCGCACCAACCAGCAGCTTGCAGAACTTGCCAGCCTTCCCGAAGCGGCCGATCAGATTACGGCTCTGGATTTGACTCAAAGCGGCGTAAGCGACGCCGGTCTCGCGGTCCTTCCGAAATTCGAGCACGTCGAAAGTTTGAACCTCGACAACTGCCAGTACGGGAACGCCGGCCTCGCCAATGTGGCCAAGATGAAAAGCCTCACGTCGCTTTCAATCAATGGAGGCGTTGCCAAGGATCCAAGCTGTGACAAAGGCCTCGCCAGCATCATGGGCATGCACCAATTGACGTCATTGAGTCTCCAAGGGGCGAACGTGACTCCCCAGGGCCTTGCTCACATAGCCGAGATGACCTGGCTGGAAAGCCTCGACGTCGCGAATACCCGATTCAACGACGATAGCCTGGCGATTTTGGCTCCGCTCGTAAACCTCAAAAGCTTGAACATTTCGCACACGTATGTGAGCGACAATGGCTTCCGGCTTATGCGTCCCTTTCAACAGCTGGAGTCGCTGCGGATCGGCATCTTGGGGATCCAAGGGACCGGATTGATGGAACTGGCAAAGAGCGGCACATTGTCGAACCTTCGCAACCTCTCGATGTCGGGCGACAGGAGTCTCGACGTTACCGGGTACCAGGGCATCTATCTCCTGCGCAAATCGCTTGAGACCCTCGACCTCGGCGGGGCGCAGTTGAACGATGAGCGGTTCGTTAAGTCCATCTCGACCCTTTCCAAGCTCGAGAAACTCCTCGTGCACGAAAACCCGGCTCTCTCCGATGCGGCCATGGTGGCGCTTCCCAAGCTGAAAAAGCTCAAGATCCTCTACTTCTGGAAGAATCCCGGGATCACGAACAGGTCACTGCCTCAGATGGCCAAGCTCCGAAATCTCGAAAAGCTGGAGATCGACATCACGAACTGCACGGAAGACGGCGCTCGCGAATTGAAGCGGCGGCTCAAGAACTGCCAGGTTACGTTTAACTACAAGAAGCTCGACTGAGCGGCGCGACGAAAAGCAGAGCGCGCGGCGGTTCGTCGCGCGCTCTGTCATTTTCTCAAGGGAGCTCGGTTGAACCCATCAAGTAGCGGTCGCATTCCCGTGCGGCGCCGCGGCCTTCGTTGATGGCCCAAACAATGAGGCTCTGGCCGCGACGGCAGTCTCCCGCGGCGAATACCTTGTCGACGTTCGTACGGTATTTTCCGTAGTCGGCCTTATAGTTCGCCCGCGGATCCAATTCGACCCCGAGCTGTTGGGAAGCCGAGGTTTCCGGACCGAGAAAACCCATTGCCAAAAAGACGAGATCGCACTCGAAAATCTCTTCCGATCCGTCGACCAGAGTGAACGGAGGCCCCCCTTTGACGGGTTTTGACCAGTCGACACGCACCGACTTGAGCGCCTTCACCCGCCCCTGGTCGTCTCCCTGAAACTCGACGGTCGAGATCTCGAACTCGCGGGGGTCGCGTCCGAATTTCGCGGCCGCCTCGGCATGTCCGTAATCGGCGCGGAAGACCCGCGGCCATTGCGGCCATGGATTGTTGGCCGCGCGCCGCTGCGGAGGCATCGGCACGATCTCGAAGTTGACGAGGCTCTTGCAACCGTGGCGGAGCGACGTGCCGATGCAGTCGGTCCCCGTGTCGCCTCCCCCAATGACGATCACGCGTTTGTCTTTCGCGTTGATATAGGCCCCGTTTTCGAGTCCCGAATCCAGCAGGCTCTTGGTATTGGCGTGGAGGAACTCCATGGCAAAGTGAATTCCCTTGAGCTCGCGGCCGGGAATGGGCAAGTCGCGAGGGCGCGTCGCGCCCGTCGCGAGCACGATCGCGTCGAATTGATCGAGGAGCTGCGCTCCGGGAATGTCTTTGCCGATCTCGGTCCCGGTGACGAACGTGACGCCTTCATCGGCCATCACCTGCAGGCGGCGCTCGACGATCCATTTTTCGAGCTTCATATTCGGTATGCCGTACATCAACAGCCCGCCGATCCGGTCCGCCCGTTCGTAGACCGTGACCGAATGCCCGGCGCCGTTGAGCTGTGCGGCGGCCGCGAGCCCGGCGGGCCCGGAGCCCACCACGGCGACTTTCTTTCCCGTACGGGCGCCGGGAGGATTCGGGACGACCCAACCTTCGTCGAAGCCCCGATCGATAATGGCGCACTCGATGCTCTTGATCGTGACGGCGGGCTCGATGATGCCGAGCACGCAGGATCCTTCACACGGGGCCGGACAGACGCGCCCCGTGAATTCGGGAAAATTATTCGTTTTGTGCAGGCGATCGAGCGCCTCCCGCCAGCGACCGCGATAGACGAGATCGTTCCACTCGGGGATCAGGTTGTTGATCGGACAACCGGAGGCCATGTTGGCCATCAGGTCGCCCGTGTGGCAGAACGGGACGCCGCAATCCATGCAGCGGGCCCCCTGGTTTCGCAGTTCCGTGTTGCTCAAATGTTCATGGAACTCGTTCCAATCGAGAATGCGCAGTGCCGGATCGCGCTCGGGCGGCGTGTGTCGATCGAATTCCGTAAAGCCGGTCGGCTTGCCCATCGCGGTTCTTTCTGCGTCAATCTCGGTCGAATGTCACGTGATGACCGCTCGATTCGGTCAGTTTTCTCGTCGAAGCCCGGCTTCGAACGCTCACAATCAATCCGTCATAGTGGCGAAGCGGCGCTTCGCGGGGGATGTTCCCGCCCGGAATTCGGGAACAAGATCAGGTCCGAACGACGTGCTGTCAGGTTTGGCCGCCCGGCGAGGCGATGACTTCCGCCGAGGGCTCCGCCTCGGGCAACGGGACGTCATCCGGAGGGTTTTCGTCGGCGCCATTCTCCTTGACCAGTTGCTCCATCGCCCGCTTATAGTCGACCGGCACCACCTTCGTGAATTTCGTCACCGAAGTCTCCCAATCGTCGAGAATTCGGGCGGCGACCTCGGATTCGGTAAAGGTCCGGTGCTTGTCAATTAAGTCCCGTAGCTCTCGCACGTCGTCCTCGGCAACGACTCGCTCCAGCAGGACCATTTCCAGATTGCAGTTGGCCAACAAAGCCTGGTCCGGATCGTAAACGTAGGCGATCCCGCCAGACATGCCGGCCGCGAAATTACGACCCGTCGGTCCCAAAATGACGGCCCGACCGCCGGTCATGTATTCGCATCCGTGGTCGCCGACTCCTTCGATCACGGCGATGGCCCCCGAATTCCGGACGCAGAATCGCTCGGCAGCCTGGCCGCGGAAATACGCTTCGCCGTGGATGGCACCATACAGCGCGACGTTTCCAATCAAAATGTTCTCTTCGGGACAGAAAGTGGCCGACTTGGGCGGATAAACGATGATTCGCCCGCCGGATAGTCCCTTGCCGACATAATCGTTGGCATCTCCCTCGAGTTCGATCGTCACGCCGTGTGCCAGCCAGGCACCGAGGCTCTGCCCGGCGGATCCGGTCGCCTTGATCTGGATCGTGCCGTCGGGCAGGCCTTTGGGCCCCCAATTCTTGGAGATGCGGTGGCTCAGCATCGTGCCGAAGGCGCGGTCGATGTTCTCAATCGGGATGTTGCGTTGGACGGGAATCCCTTCGTTAACGGCGGCCCAGCATTCTTCGATCAGTTTGTTGTCGAGCACGTCCTCGATTCCATGGTTCTGCGAGCGTGTGCAGTAAACCTCAACGTCGGGACGCGGCTTGGCGGCGGGCGTCAGGATCGATGAGAGATCAAGGCCCCGTGCCTTCCAATGGCCGGATCCGGTCGTCCATCTCGAGCATGTCCGAACGGCCGACCATCTCGTTGATCGTGCGGAAGCCGAGGTCGGCCATGATTTTTCGGCACTCCTCGGCGACCATGAAGAAGTAATTGATCAGATGCTCCGGCTGGCCGCTGAATTTCTTTCGCAACTCCGGATCCTGAGTCGCCACGCCGACCGGACACGTGTTGAGGTGGCACTTCCGCATCATGATGCAGCCGAGCGCGATCAGCGGGGCTGTCGCGAAGCCGAATTCTTCGGCGCCCAGCATGCAGGCAATCACGACGTCGCGGCCCGTCTTCAGTTGACCGTCGGTCTGCAGGCGGACCCGGCTCCGCAGATCGTTCAGGACCAGCGTCTGATGCGTTTCGGCAATGCCCAATTCCCAGGGGATGCCGGCATGCTTGATGCTTGTGAGAGGCGACGCCCCCGTCCCGCCGCTATCGCCGGCGATGAGGATATTGTCGGCGTGCCCCTTGGCGACTCCCGCGGCGATCGTGCCGACTCCCACCTCGGAGACCAGCTTGACGCTGATTCGTGCCGAGGGATTCGCGTTCTTCAAATCGAAGATCAACTGCGCGAGATCTTCGATCGAGTAAATATCGTGGTGAGGCGGCGGACTGATGAGGCCCACGCCCGGCGTCGAGTGCCGAACCGCCGCGATGACCTTGTCGACCTTGCGTCCCGGAAGCTCCCCCCCTTCACCCGGCTTGGCGCCCTGGGAGATTTTGATTTGGAGTTCGTCGGCGTTGGTGAGATACCAGCTCGTGACGCCAAAGCGGCCGGACGCCACCTGCTTGATGGCCGATCGCTTGGAATCGCCGTTGGCCAGCGGCTCGAAGCGGGTATAGTCCTCGCCCCCTTCGCCCGTGTTGCTCTTGCCTCCCAGGCGGTTCATGGCGACAGCCAGCGTTTCGTGCGACTTCGGCGGAAATCGAGCCGAAGCTCATGGCGCCGGTGCAAAACCGTTTGACGATTTCGGAGGCCGGTTCGACTTCGTCGAGGGGAATCGGGCGTCCCTTTTTTGAACCGGAAGAGCCCGCGAAGATGGCATTCCCGCGCGGTCGTCTCATTGACGAGTTTGGAGAACCGGTCGTAAGCGGATTGGTCGCCGGCACGGGCCGCTTGCTGAATCTCGGCGATGGTATGCGGATGCCAGGCGTGCTTTTCGCCGCTCTTCCGCCACTGGTACAGACCGGGATTGGGCAGCACGTCGAGCCGGGACTGCTCGCGGAGCGGGAAGCCGATTTCGTGGCGGCGGATCGACTCTTCGGCAATGACGTCGAAACCGATGCCCCGAATGCGGCTGGCTGTCCCCACGAAGCAGCGATCGATGACCTCGTTATCGATTCCGATCGCCTCAAAAATCTGAGCTCCCTTGTAGCTCTGCAGGGTGGAGATGCCCATCTTGCCCATGACCTTGAGCATGCCTTTCGCAACCCCCTTGCGGTAGGCGGCGACAATCGCCTCGTCCGTCCATTCGGGGCCGAGAATGGCGTCCCGCGCGCCTGGTAGAGCGCTTCGAAAGCCATGTAAGGATTAATGGCGTCGGCCCCGTAGCCGACGAGCAGGCAATGATGGTGGACTTCGCGCGCCTCGCCGGTCTCCAGCACGAGACCGACGCGTGTGCGCTGTTCATTGCGAACAAGATGGTGATGGACCGCACCGCAGGCCAGCAGAGTGCTCATCGGAACGCGGTCTTTGTCGCAGGCCCGATCGGAGAGGACGATCAGGCTGTCCCCCGCCTCGATTGCCTCTGAGGCCTCGCGACAAATGCGGTCCAGTGCCGGTTTGAGCCCGGCCACCCCTTCGGAACGCGGATAAGTGATATCGATTGTCCGCGTCTTCCAGCCGCGGTAATTGAGATGCCGCAGCGTCGCCAATTCGCCGTTGGTGAGGATCGGATGCTCGACGGCGAGGCGGTGGCACTGCTCTTCGGTCGTTTCGAGAAGATTGCCTTCCGGACCGATATAGCACTCCAGCGACATGATGATCTCTTCGCGGATCGAATCGATCGCCGGATTGGTCACCTGCGCGAACAGCTGCCGGAAATAGTCGTACAGCATCCGCGGCTGGTCGCTCAGACATTCGAGTGCCGCGTCGTTCCCCATCGAGCCGAGCGGGTCTTTTTTCTCGTGCAACAGCGGAATGAGCATGAAGCTCATGGTTTCGGTCGTATAGCCGAAGGCCTGCATCCGCGTGAGGAGATCATGCGGCTCGTAATGCGGCGGGACAGGAGTCGCCGGGAGCTCTTTGAGTCGGAGGCGCTGACGGCGGAGCCACTCGCGGTACGGCCGTTTGTTGGCGACTTCGTGCTTCAGTTCGCCATCGTCGATAATTCGCCCCTTCGCGAAGTCGACCAGGAACATTCGCCCGGGCTGCAAGCGGCCCTTGATCGAGCACATCTTCCGGCTCAACAGCCAAGACGCCGACTTCGCTGGCCATCACCACCTTCTCGTCCTTGGTGATGTAATAGCGGCTGGGCCTGAGGCCATTGCGGTCGAGAACGGCTCCGATGTAATGCCCGTCGGTAAACGAGATCGACGCCGGGCCGTCCCACGGCTCCTGCAAGGCGGAGTGGTATTCGTAGAAGGCCCGTTTGTCCTCGGGCATCGTCGGATGCTGTTGCCAGGCTTCCGGGATCATCATCATCACGGCTTCCGGCAGGCTGCGTCCCGCGTGCAGCAACAGCTCGAGCGCGTTGTCGAAGTTTCCGGAATCCGAACAGTGCGGCTCGATGATCGGAAACAGCTTTTCGAGATCGGCGCCGAACAGGGGGCTTTTCATGACTCCCTGGCGCGCGAACATCCAGTTCATGTTGCCGCGGAGCGTGTTGATTTCTCCGTTATGCGCCATGTATCGGTTCGGATGGGCGCGGTCCCAGCTCGGAAAGGTATTCGTCGAAAACCGCGAGTGGACCATCGCGAGGTGGCTGCGGAAATCCGGATCCTGCAGGTCCGGATAATAGGGCATCAGTTGATGCGAGGTGAGCATCCCCTTGTAGACGATCACCTTCGACGACAGGGAGCAAATGTAGAACATCAATGCCTGCGGGAGATCGCTCATCCGCAGCATGCGGCTGGACATTTTGCGGATCACGTACAGCTGGCGGTCGAACGCTTCCGCGTCGATCCGGTCGGCGGCGGCGAGATAGACTTGCTCCATCGCCGGCTCTGCGGCCCGCGCCGAAGGCCCGATGTCGGCTGCGTCGGCTCGCGTCGGCAGCGGACGCCAACCCAACAGTTTTTGCCCCTGCTCGGCAACGAGACGGTTGAAGACCTCTTTGCAGTGTGTTCGCTGCCCGGGATCGGTCGGAAGGAAGATGTTGCCGACGCCGTACAGGCCCGGTGCCGGGAGCTTGACGCCGAGGTCGGCCTGGGCCGCGCTCGACGAGAAACTCGTGAGGCAAGCCAGTCAGAATTCCCGCGCCGTCGCCGGTATTTGTTTCGCAGCCACAGGCGCCCCGATGGTCCATGTGCCGCAGGATGCGGTCCGCATCGTCGATGATCTGGCGGGAGCGGACTCCCTTGATGTTGGCGACAAATCCGACGCCGCAGCTGTCGTGTTCGAACGCCGGGTCGTAGAGGCCGTGCTTTCGTGGCGGGCCAAACGGGCGGAACGGCTGCGGCGGATCCGCGTCCTGCGAGTTTGCTGAGCGCTCAGCGTGGGACATTAGATTCTCTCACTTCCGCTTGTGGCGACCGATTCCAGTCTCTTACGAAGAAGCTCGACCAGCTTTCGCGCCGGATTGGTCAACGTTCGATTGCGCCGGTGCACGATTCCCAAAGGGCGTTGCCATTCCACACCGTCGATCTGGACGGCATGCAGCAAGCCCGCTTCGACTTCCCGCCGCACTGTCGGAGCCGGCAAGAGCGCCACGCCCGACCCGATTTCGACTGCCCGTTTGATGTTCTCCACGTTATCGAAAACGTGGACTAAATCCACCGAAATTCCGGATTGTTTGAACCAACGGTCCGTCTGTTTGCGAATCGTCAATTCCGACGTGAACCCGACAAAGGTTTCGCCGTCGAGCGCCTGAACCGGGACGGACTGAGTCCGAAACGGGCTCTCGCCCGCGTGCCGATGGCCGGGAGGCACGACCAGCACCATTTCCTGGTTTTGCCAGGGAATCGACGCGATCTCCCCGCCGACGCGCGGAAAGGAAACGATTCCCAGGTCGCATTCGTCATTGAGAATCCGCGTATAAACGTCGTCCGGATGCAGATAATCGAGTTGCAAAACGACGTCCGGATAAATCGATTTGTACTGCTTCGCATAGGCATCCATCTGCAGCAGGCCGACCGAGTAAATCGCGGCCAGCCGCACTCGGCCGATGACCTTATTCCGCATCTGCTGCACGCGGTCTTCGACGTGGCGGAACGACTCCAGAATCTTGCGACAGCCGTCGTAATAGATCTGACCCGCTGGCGTGAGCTCAAACGGCCGCTTTGATCGGTCAATCAGGCGGCAGCCGAGACGGCGTTCCAGCATGTGGACCGCCTGGCTGGCCGACGATTGCGAAACCTGATGCGCCCAGCAGCTTTCGAAAAACTGCCGTGCTTCACCACGTCGCAGAATACTTCCACGTTCCGTAAGTGCATGGCACGCTTTGAATATAAGGAAAAACGATAGAAGGCAGGATTGGTATAAAAAAAAGAGAAGTTGCAGTGTACAGGTCCGCGGACTGGGCCGTCAATGACCTTCTCCCGCAAATTCGGACATCGGAAAAAGATTCCCGGGACCCGCCGGATCCATTTCACCCTCCGATTTTCACCGCGAATTGACCACGGCGACATTCCAGGACCGGCCCGTTAGGATGGGTATTAATGGTTTACGAATGGCCGAGGCGCTTTCGGAGCTTGGCGGCATGTTCACTAGGATCAGGCTGGCGGTGGCTCCTCTTGTTACGAGCATCGTGCTCGCCGGAGGGTGCTCTGGATCGACCCTTGACACGGCGATTCACTCCAAGCCGGTCCCCGTCAAGCAACCAACCGTTTCAGCCGAAGCGACTGTTCAGGCTGTGGTCGACGGTCTGAAAGCCTCGAGACCGATTGTCCTGTGGGACTTTTTAGATTCGAATCAGCAGGGGGGCGTCAATGGGATCGTGCGCGACTTTGCGGACGTGATCGACCCGGAAATCTGGGAGGCGACGACACGCAATCTCAAGAAACTCGCGCATGTGGCGGCGACGAAAAAGGAGTTTTTGCTCGAGTGTCCGCTGTGGCAGGTTCTGGGCGTCAAGCGTGCCAATGTCAAATCGTCGTACGCTCCAGCCGCGAAACTCCTCGAAGACAATCGCAGAGAGTGATCTCGTCGACCAGCAACAGATGAGACGCTTCGACGGCCGTGCCTTTGTGGAAGGGACGGGGACTGCACTTTATGCGCAAACGCGTGAGTTACTCGGCGCACTCAAAGCCGATCCGGTCAAACGCCTGGGAGATCTGAAGGTCAAGACCCGAAAATCACCGGGTGAAATAACGACCGTGATTCTCGAGTACGCCGATCCGAAGGCAAAGCCGTTCGAGTTTCAACTCGGCGTCGCCGACGGAAAATGGTTCGCTCCGCAGTCGTCACTAGTGATCGGCTATATTGGCAAGAAGATCGGAACGTACCACAAATTGTTCAAAACATACTTCCTGGCCGACTGGAAGGACGGCTACCTTGCCGAGATGGAACGCCTTGGCAAGGCACTCGACAAGTTGGAAAGTGCCAAAACGTCAGATGAATTTCAGGTGATCGTGGCACAAGGCGTCTTGCCTGTGATACTCCAGAACGTGGCACTCGTCCGGAAGGGCTTGCCGAAATTCCACGGACTCAAGGCGGTTTCTTACAATCGAAAAGCGACGACCGCCCTCGTTGTCATCAAAGGCAAGCACTCGGTGAACGAAACGGCGCTCGGTGACATGACATCGCGATTCCAACGAATCGAACCGACTCCGGAAACGGTAACGTGGCCGCGCATCGTTGAGGACTCAACGGTGATTCTCGTCGATCCGGTTGGCGACATCAACGTTTTGGCGCGGTCGATCCAAGCCGGAACGGTCGTCAAAACGGACGCGAAGCGCAAGACGCTGTTCGTGGAACTTCCAGAAGTCCCCAAGCGAGAGAAACCGGTCTCCTCGACCGGAGCCGGCTCGAATTCTGCATCGGCCGCCAGATAGCGGGCCGGACACTATGCCGCGTCGGCGCGGTCTTCCTCATCATAAAGCAGAAAGAAGATGTTGTTGGCAGCCTCTTCGAGGTAGGACTTGATATTCTCGCTGGAAACCGACTCGATCAGTTTTTCCAGCTGCTCCACGACGCGGTCCACCTCGTCGCTGGTGATCTCTTCGAATTCTTCGCCGTCCTTGAGACATCCGTCGAGATTCTCGTCCGCCATATGCGCGCTCCTGGGATCCCTTTTGACGGTATCGGGTCGAACTGCGTGGCAAATTGACACGACCCTGTTCCACCGCTTGGTGGATGACGGGCGCAGCTCGACGGAATGGGCCGGGTGCAACGGACCGCTGCCAATCGTCATTATCGGTTGGACGCTGGCAGCGGCATGAATCGGGATCGTTCGTATGCGAAGGGTTCCGCCGGCCGGCGATTTTTCACCTTCCCGGTAGAGGCAATTTGACGCGAAACGCGTTACGATGACGTGTTGTCCGGCATCTCGCGACAGGGATCGGTCATCTGTGGCAAATCCGTCTTAATGGGCACGCGGCATTCGGGCAGTCGCTCCTTCGTCGGTCGCGCAGCGGCGTGCAAACGACTGAGGTTCAATTCGCGGCGGGTCCTGCGGCTTGTCCTTCCTCATCGTGGGTCCAGCTTGAGCTATTTGGAGTGCAGCGGAATGTTTACCGAGAGCAGAACGACGACGAGTCTTTTTATCGCGGGCATTCTTGGAATCGCGGGATGCTCGCAAGGAAACGCCGTCAATACGGCGGCTCCGCCTCCTCCGCCGGCCGTCGTTTTGAAGCCGGGCGTTCCCCAAACCCCCGAGGCCGCTGTCAAGGCGGTGCTTGACGGCCTCAAGGCCTCGAAGCCGGTTGTGGTCTGGGACGCGATGACGAGGTACCTCAACAGGCGGATCTCAATCGTTTCGTGAGGGATATCGCTTCCGCTCCCGATCCCGAGATCTGGTCACGAACCGTAACGAATCTGAAAAAACTCGTCGTTCTCGCCCAGACGAAGAAGGAATTCCTGCTCAAAAGTCCTCTGATCAAGAGCATCAAGCAATTGAAGCCGGATGAGCTCAAGGCGAGCTGGGACCCCGGGGTCAAGCTCTTGCAGACCGCAATGAGCAGCGAACTGGTCGACCAGGAAAAGATGAAGAAATTCGATGGCCGCGCATTCCTCGAAGGGTCCGGTGCGCAACTCATGGCACAAGCGCGTGCCTTCTCGCGTTCGCTAAAAAACGATCCACTGAAGCAGATTGATGAATGGACGGCAACGATCACGAAAGCGTCGGACAACGCGGTGACGGCTCGCATTGAGAAGGGGAACTCAAAGCAGACGCTGATCGAGCTTCCTTTGAGCGTGCGGGACGGAAAGTGGACGTCGGACCATTTCGGCCTTGTGCAATTCCTGTTGGGTGCGCGGTTACGCGCCGTTCGTCAAGCGGATGGCTCCTTACGCGCAGGTCGAGTGGAAGGATCAATACCTGTCCGACATGCGCCGCTTGGAAAAGGTGCTTGATCAGCTTCAGGCGGCAAAAACAGCGGACGAATTTCAAACGGTCGTCTCGTTGCAGGTTCTGCCGTTTGTGCTGCAAAAAACCGTCGAGATGAGCCAAAAAACAAAGCCGCCGTCTCCATTGGAGCTGCGATCGCAGACGCGGGCCAAGGCGACAGCGCTGGTCATCATCAAAGGAGACCATTTCGCGGACGAGCCAGGGATGCTCGAGCTCGCCAAGCTTTTCCGCAAGCTCGCAGGCGACGCGAAAGGCACGACGGCCGGCCCATTTGCCGTTGAGGACTGGACGATTTTCTTCGTCAACCCGATCACGGATACGGACGCCCTCGCCAAAATGATCCACGTCGGAAAAATCACGAAGGTCGATGTGAAGAGGAACAAGATCTCTCGAGCTCCCCGCCGACCGGGCGAGCGACAAAGCAACCGCCGATGCCGGCGGCACTGCCAAGCCCTCAACCCCTTGAACTCGCGTCGTAAAGCGGCAGAACGCCTCGGTTGTCGATTGGTGAACTCGGTACCGATCGTGGCAGTGTTTGCGGTCGTTTCGACCTGCTATAATGGCGGCAGAAGTCGACTTGAAACAGTAAAGTGCGCCGACTTGCGACGATGATGGCCTCTGCTTGATCAAAATGACGGCGCGGGCCGCTTCATGGAGGGGCGAAGTGACGACGGCAGTTAAACCCCGATGGATGCGCTGGGCGGAAATTCCCTGGATTTCTCGTTCTGAGGCTGGCGGAGGGGCCCTCCATCTGTCCGAAAGACTGCTGGAAGCGTCGCTCGACGCCGTCAAGCCGGTCCCCTTCCTCAACCGGCGGTTGCCCGAGATTACCACAGAATTCTCGGCTCAATGGTGCTGCGTCTATAAACGAACTCCGCAATGGACGCGCGTGGCCGAATGCGGGCGGCGCGGCTTCGACGAGATTCCACAGCGGTTTCTCGACGAGGCCCTCGACCGCGACGCGGGAGGCTTTTTTGGAAGTGAAATGGGGGCCGATTGGCGGCTCCTTGCCGCGCCCTTGGGGCCGGGACGTAGCTCCACAGGCGATCTATTGGTCATGGCGGGGCGCAATCTTCCGGAAAGTATTCTCTCGGCAGCCGTCGCCATCGGGCGGGTGCTGGGGGTCTGCTTGGGAATCGTCGAGCGGCATGCCAGGAATCTGGAACGCCTGGATCGGCTCTCGAGCACGCTGGAGGTGGCGACCGCATTTTCGCGCACCCGCGAATCACAGCCGTTGCTCGAGCTCGTGGCAAACGCGGCGACGCGAATTCTGGGATGCGAGCGGGCCAGCATCTTTCTTTGGGACAAATATCATCATGAGCTGGTCGCCTGCCCGGCCCTGGGGATGAATGGCGGCTCCCTGCGACTGCCCGACACGGCCGGCGTCGTCGGAGAAGTCGTTCAGACCGGGAAGTCGATCCGCGTGGACGATGCCTACCGTGATCCCCGCTTCGACAAGAGCGTCGATTTGGCGAACGGCTTTACGACGCGCAACCTTCTCTGCCAGCCGCTTCGCGACATCGAGGGGAATCTGCTCGGCGCCTTCGAGGTACTCAACCGGGCCGACGGGCCTTTTACCGATGAGGACACGGAGACGCTCGAACAGCTCGGTGTGCCGGCGGCCATCGCCCTGGAAAACGCGCGCGAACGCGAACAGATGACGCGAAGCATCGAGCAGTTGACCGAGCAGGTCACGCAGGGAGCGCAAATCATCGGCGATAGTCCAGCGCTCGTCGCCCTGCGCGCGACGGTCGTTCGGCTGGCCGCGACGGATCTGCCCGTGCTTATTCTGGGGGAGAGCGGCACCGGCAAAGAGGTGGTCGCGCAGTCGCTCCACTTTCAGGGGACGCGGTCTGCCCTACCCTTCATCGCGGTCAACTGTGCCGCACTGGCTGAGTCGCTCTTGGAAAGCGAACTTTTCGGCCATGAGAAAGGGGCCTTTACCGACGCTCGCGAACTTCGCCGCGGAAAGTTCGAACTGGCCGAGGGGGGAACCTTGTTTTTGGACGAAATTGGCGACATGAGCCTTTCGGGCCAGGCAAAATTGCTTCGCGTGCTCGAACAGAAGGTAATTACGCGCGTGGGAGGTTCAGAGAATATCCCGATCAATGTGCGCGTCGTCGCCGCGACAAACACGAACCTCGTCGAAGCGGTTCGCCAGCGTAAATTCCGTGAGGATCTCTACTACCGGCTCAGCGTGGTGACGCAAATCATTCCACCGCTGCGCGAGCGGCCCGAGGACATTCTGCCTCTGGCCGAGTACTTTCTGAAACAATTCTGTGCGCGGGCGCGGCGACCCTCGTTGAAACTGTCGAGCGAGGCCAAGCGGCGGCTTCAGTCGCATGCCTGGCCCGGCAACGTCCGCGAGCTGCGGAATCTGATGGAGCGAGTCGTCTACCTGGGAAGCGGAGACAAGGTCGAAGCCGACGACCTCGCCTTCATTTTGAACCCGGCCCGCGACACAACGCTGGAACCGTCGGACGATTTGTCGCTCGACGTCGCGACGCGGCGCTTCCAGCAGGAGTTCATTCGCCGCTCGATCAAGCGTGTGCAGGGAAATATGAGCGAGGCGGCCCGGCTGTTGGGCGTCCATCGCTCGAACCTGTATCGAAAAATGCGGCAGCTCGAAATGGCGGAAGTCGGCGGTCCCGAGTGACCCTCGGCGTGCAGTGTCCGGTGATCTGCTGGATTTTTCAGTCAGACTCCGGACTCCGCACGCCGCGCTCCTGGTCGATTATCGAATGCGAAAGCCGAACCGCGGGGCAACATACACGCCGCTTGTGTAATATGGGGCCGGAGCTGGCACCGTCGCATAGTTGTACACCGCCGGGGCCGGAACAGTGACCGTGTAGCCGGGGTAGTAATAGGGGCTGTTCCAATAGGCTCCATAAACGGGATGGTGGTAAACGACCGGGCGCCGGTAGACGGCGGCTGTGGCCACCTGAGTGGTCGCCGTCACCGTCACGAGTGTGCCCAGAATCGCCGCCGCAATCAGTTTCTTCGCGTTCATGGCCGTGTCCTTCAATTGAGTTGTCGGGTGGAGCGTTGTTGGTCGGAAGTTTTGACCGATCTCGCCTGGGATGAAACGCGAATAGAATGCCAAGCGCATCCGCGGCGTGTCCCGATTCCATAAGCCCCTATTGGGAAAACGGTTATGGGAAGAATAAAGGTTCAGGCACCGGCGGAAGAAAGGCCAGGAGAGTGTCGCAAACCGGCCACAGCGTCATCAAAGAGATAACAGCTAGCTATAGCATTGCTGGCGTACGATGCGCCTCAACTTGGCGGAGCGAACAGAATGATGGCCGTGATGCCGATGAAGAAAACTCCGCAGGCCACCAGACCAAGTTGCATAAACCAATTGGGCCGCAGCTCAACGGGTAAGAGTCGCCGATTCACGGCTAGCGTGTGGAAGGCCGAAAAGCCCAACGCGATATTCCCCAAAACGGGGCCGACGATGGCAATTTGCAGGGGGTTTAAGTACGTGAGAGCGATCAGTCCCCAGACGCAATACAGCGCCAGGATTCCGTAGTAAATGTGTATCACGCTGTGTCCTGGGCGGTCCTTCACTTTGGCACTCCCGATCCAGATCAGATCCGTCCAGAGCCGGGCGATCAAGTCTCCTGCGAAGACTGCATTTGGCGCCAGCACCAAAAAACCAATAAACAGTGTGCTGACCCACCAGAAATTCGCATAGGCCGGGAATCGCAACGAGAGGCCTTCGGCCGTGAGGGCGGCGACCCGGTTTTCCGACACGGGTGCGTTGCGGATAAACTCCAAAGACATCATGCACGGCAGCGCCATGCCGACAAAGCTGCACGCTAACCAAATGACCTGGTCGCGCAGGATGTGGCGAAACCAACCGCGCCACCGCGCGGGACGCCTCGTCGACGATGAACACCTTGCCGACATGGCTGAGGGCGATCCGGTGACCGCCAATGGCGCTGGGAATCGCGCCTGTTTCGGCTCCCATTCCCCAACCTTTATCGCGCGCATAATTTGAAAAGAGAGCATTGGAGAGCATGCCGGCCCCGGCAATGGCGGAAAGCGCGGCCAGAAGAGGCCAATCAAGAGGTGGGAGGGACCCGTGTTGTCTCCAATAAGTGAACAGTCCCTGGCGCTGGAAGCCCTGATTGTGGACGAAGGGGGTGACCAGTTGCGCGTCACTCGCGCTCAAGTCGGCGACCGGTTGATCGACCGGACGGTGATCACCCTCTTGCGTCACAACGTGTTGTGCGGACCATTCTCCGTCGGTGGCGATTTCGCCGGAGACGTGAAACGACTTGTGCGCGTGCGTGAATTCCACAAGGAAATGGCCCGGTTTGGCCAGATTTCCGATCCACGCCAAAAGCTTCTTTTCATCCTCCGCGACGGCGTCCGGAACGGGTCCGTTCACGTCAAACCAGGAGTTCCGCTGGTGGGGGTTGTCGACCGCGCCGAATTTGGTCACAACCGGATTTGTCCCTTCGTAGGTCCCCTTGATGATGTAGACCGTCGAACCCTCTTGCCGGCGCACATCGAAGTGCGGGCCGGCGATGACCGTATCGGCTCGGAGCGCGACCTGGCCGAAACGAAAGAATCCCGACACAACTTCCCACGCATTCCGCGGCGAGATCAGGAAGGAGGTGACGGAAACCAGGAATCCCAGCACGACCACGAGCTTGAACGTCATCATCCGCTCGAGCACGTTATAGATTTTGCCCCCAAAAATGAGCGGTAAAAACGCCAGCAGAAAGATCGCGTAGCCAAGCAATTTGACGAGGTACGCTTCGGTGATCGTCACCGAACCGAACGACACCGACCCGTTGCCCGGCAAATGGCCGAGCACGGCCGCCGCCAGCGGAACCGCGGCGTTGGCCGCCATGAAGGGCCAGATGTGGGCGATGCACAGGACGAGATAGATGGCCGTCCAGAACTTCGGGCCGGGGGCCAGTCGGAAATAACCCGCAAAGATCGGTTCGCCGCAGTACAGCGTGTAGCGCATGACCTCGAGGTTGTAAAACGCCTGCGTGACAATGCTGATCGTCGCCAGCCACAAGAACGTTCCGCCAAACTGGGCCGAGACGGCCGGACCGAATAACCATTCCCCGGCCCCGACCGACGAGCCTGCCAGAAGAATTCCGGGGCCGATCAGGGTCGCCAATCGTTTCCACGAGAATTGAGGAGGCGGCTCGAGAGTTCCGATTTCCCAATCCGGCAGGTGGCCCGCGGCGACGGTGTGACGGCCAACGGGCTCGGACGCGGGCGATTCGCGGTCGCTCTCGGGGCGCGTGGCGGCAGCGCGAACCGGAGCGTCGTCTGGGGCGGGGTGCGTTGTGGGCATAACTTCGTGGGCGTTGCCCGTTGGAAAGCTGTCAAGGGGCACTCGCCACTCTTGGGAGGGCGCGAGCGTCAGGGCGGGGGATTTTGCGTTGCAGTCTCGGTGGTGGAAGCACTCGAATCGAAGCCGTGAACATCGAAATCCAGCACTTGCGAGCCGGATTTCACCTCTCTTTGCAATGTGGATTGCGAATTGAATTCGCGTCGCACCCGTTCGCGGCCGGAATCGTCCCGGGCTTGTATTTCGACCCGATTTTGACCGACAGCCGCGCCCATCGTGTCCTTGACGTAAATCAGCCGATAATGGCCGCTGTCATCGGTGAGGCCCAGCGCGACGGAGGCCCCTTTCCGGTCCATCTTTCCAGAGTCGTCCAAGGGAATGAAGCGGACCGTTGCGTTGGCGAGCGGTTTGCCGTCCAGCTTCACCGTCCCCGAGACGCTCCCCAAGGGAGGTAGATTGCCGCGACCGACAACGATCTGTGAAGAGAGGTAGTAGGCACCCCACACCGCCAGGATGATCAGAGCGGCACCGGGGACGATTTGAAACGCGATTTCCCGGAAGGTCGCGACGTAATCGACCTTCGGCTGGTCTCCCTTCGCGGGAACGTCCTGCCAGTATTCGTCCTGAGATTTTTTTGGCACCTTGAGCGTTGCGCCGCAGGACGAACACAGGACTTTCATCCCGATCTTTTCGTCGGAAACTTTCAGCTTGCGGCCGCAACTGCATGAGAAGCGGATCGACATCAGCAGTCCTTGCGGAGTGAAATCAACACGTCATTGCAGATTCCAGTTGGTGACGGGCATTCCGCTGGACAGGCTGCCCAAGTTGTTGAACGTGGCCAAATTGATGTTCTGGCTGATGGGACGGCAACTTCCGTCACACAGCCCGACTTGGAACAGTCCCCCGGTATGATCGCTTCCCGGCGTGTCGAACGTCAGATTTCGGTTCGGCGGATTGAGCGTGCTAAAGAGCGTGGCCGCACCGCCCCAGGCCCACCCGTCACTGCTGATCGTTTGCTGTTCACTCGGATCCGTGACGGTTCCGTTGCCATTGAGGTCGAGTCCGTTCAGCCGCTGGACCTCGCCGATCGCAATGACGTTCGACGTTCCGTTCGTGACGTCGCGAATGCCGAGGGCGCGGTTGACCGAAAAAAGGCCGAGAAATGTGCCGGTTGGCACATAATTCTCATTGGGGTTGAGCGATTGTTGATAGGTGATCTGCGCAGGCGTCAACTCGAAAGTCCCGACGTCGGTCACGGTTTGATCGGTGGGCATCGGAATCTGATAGCAGTACCAGCCGATCCCTGAACCGATACATCCGCCATAGTCATTGCCGCCTCGCGACCAGGCGACCGTCCCCGGCTGATAGAAATCGACGTGGCGGACATGCGAGTACTTCGCCGAATTCATATTCGAACGCCGCGTCGGGCAGTAGTAAGCCGCAATGTCGGTTTGAGCCGGCTGAACGGTGTAGAAACCGCCCACCTGATTGATACCCTGGCCCGGCTGGACCGGAACCAACTGCGGCTCTCCATTGTTCCGCACGTTGTAGAAAAAGTTCCATTGGTTGTACAACGCGGTCTGTTCCATGAACGGCAAGATCGCGAGCATCCAGCTCGTCCCGTGCAATCCGTACCCGGGCAATCCGTAAATCGACGCCTCCGTCGGATCGGCATGCTGGAAAGTGGTGTTGCTGCCCGTGTTTCCATTGCCGTTTCCGTTGCCGTTTCCATTTTGCCCCTGACCGGGTCCACCGAGAAACAGCACCGCGATCTGACCGATCGGGAAGCACAGGTTGACGTCGTGATAATTATGCAGTGCCAAACCCATCTGCTTGAGGTTGTTCAAACACTGGGTGCGGCGAGCGGCCTCGCGAGCCTCCTGCACGGCGGGCAGCAAGAGGGCAATCAAGATCGCGATAATCGCGATCACGACGAGAAGTTCGACGAGGGTAAAGCCCAGACGTTGCCGAAGTCGCGACACGAGGCACCTCCTACTTCGTATGAAGTGACTGCTTCCAACGAAGCGAGCAAAGAGTCTTGGAACTTGCCGACGATGGATTGGACCGCGTCTAATCGCGGCGCGACTCGCCGACTTTTCCGACGCGTTTGATGCCCTGCGCTTCAACGCATCCTTGCGGCAATCCTCAGGGACGCCGAAAGGGCGACCGCCGCCCACACTCACCCAATATGCTATCCTGCGCAGGGTCGTAAGGTCAAAAGCAAAACGCATTTTTGTCAACGGCCGTGAGCTGCAAAACCACGATTCGGCGTCTCAAGGCGTCATCGATTGGCGTTTCATCTCCAGCGTTCGCGCAAGCTCGATTCGGCTTTGCTGGTCGCTCGGCGCCGCTTCAATGAGATAGTGGTATTGGCTGATAGCTTCGTCGAACCGGCCTTGCGCACGCAGGGCCAGGGCGATCGTCGAGTGGCAAGTGAGAAGCGACGGATCGATCTCCAGGGCACCCTGGCTGAATCTGATGGCGTCGGCATATTGCCCCAGCGCCATGCACACCACGCCGATATTGATGTAAGCGTTCACATAGTCGGGATCGACCTGGATGGCTCGGAGCAATTGCTGCTTGGCGTCGCCGTACTTCTTCCGGGCGCTCAGAATGACCGCCAGGTTGCTGTGTGCCTCTGCGTCCGTGTCATCGAGGGCGAGCGTCTGACGATACTGCACCGCCGCCTCGTCGATTTGACCGAGTTTTTGAAGGCCCAAGGCGTAGGCAAACTGAATTTTCGGATTGGGCGGCGGAATATTGCGGGCCGATTCAAGCAACCGCAGACCCTCTTCTTTGTCCCCGCGATCGACAAGCGTCATGCCGAGCCAACTCATCAGCTCCGGGTTTCCCGGAGCGAATTCGAGTCCCCGTCGATAGAGAGCGACGCTGTCTCGCCAGTAGCCAATTTGCACGACCGTCATTGCCGTGAGCAACACGAGGGCCACCGCGCCGGCGACGCCAAACAACCGGATGCCCCGGGCACTGTTCCGAACGGCGTGAGCGGCGAACCACGTAATCGCCAGGAACACGCCGATCAAAGGAAAATAGGTATAGCGGTCGGCCATCCGTTGAGCGCCGATTTGCACAATTCCGACCATCGGCACGAGTGTCCCCAAATACCAGGCCCAGCCGACAAAGAGAAACGGCAGTTTTCGAATCCAAATCAGGGTCGCGGTTGTGATCGTCAGCAAGATGAGACCGGCGCCGATTCCGGCCGATAGCGGAATAGTCTTGGGATATGGGTAAAAGACGGCCAAATCGTAGGGAAGCACCATTTGCCGAAGATCGATGACGTACACGAGGAGCGCGTTGAGACAGCGCTCGGAAACTGGGTACGCCGCCAATGTTCCGACCGCGCGACCCTGCGCGAAAACGGCGATCGCGCAAAACACAAGCGACAAGGCGAGAAATGGGACCTTCTCCAGGACAAGCCGCCGAACGCAGGGCACGGCCGTTTTATCCCCTGATGCGGCGAATCGTTTGAGCGGCCAATAGTCGAGGAGCAACAAGAGGAACGGAAGTGTGACAAGCGTCTGCTTCGATAATAGGCTGCACAGAAAGAACAACAGGGAGGTCGCCAGGGTTTTCCACTTTTGGCGCCTGATGTACAGGACGTACGCCAACAGCGAGAGGAGTCCGAAAAAAACGCTCAGCACGTCCTTGCGTTCGGAAATCCAGGCGACCGATTCCACATGGAGAGGATGCAGCGCGAAGAGAGCCGCGACAAATGCACTTTTGCCGCGACTGCCGGTCGCTTGTGCGAGCAGGGCGAAAAGCAGCACGGTGTTGGCGGCGTGCAGCGCGACGTTCGTGAAATGGAAGCTGGCTGCCCGATCGCCGAAGACCTCGGCGTCCAGCATGAGCGAGAGCCAGGTCAACGGAAACCAGTTGCCATCGTGAAAACCGACGAAGCTCCATCGCAGGTTCTGAAAGGAGAACCCCGTCAGCACGTGCGAGTTGCCGGTGACATAAACCGGGTCGTCGATGTGAACGAAGCCCTGGGGAATCGCCCGCAGATAGACGGCCAGTGTCGCGCCGGCCAGACAGGCGGCAATCAGGAACGGCCGGTCAAGCGTTTTTCGACCACGAACCGGCGACTGCCGCATCAGCGTTTTCTCCGAGAACACGAGGCGAGGCCGCGCGCCGTTATCTTCCTAGGACCGCAATTCTGAATGGCGTCGAATTGAGTGACGGGTCAACCGCTCTGTTCCAAGACCCAGCGAACTGCGTGTTGGTAAAGTTCAGCGGCGGTCTTGAGTCCCAGCTTCGCCTTGACCTTTTCGCGATGCGTTTCAACGGTTTTAACACTCAGGTGCAACTGCCCGGCGATTTCCGCCGTCGTGCGACCACGGCCAATCATCTCGAAGACTTCCAGTTCGCGGTCCGAAAGTGTTTCGACGGGCGATCGTTCGATCGCTTGATGATCCCGGGCGAGCCGGTGCAACATCCGGTCACTCATCGCGGCGCTGAGATAGACGCGGCCGGACAACACGCAGCGAATCGCCTCGATCACTTTCTCCATCGCCTCCTGCTTGCTGACGTAACCCAACGCGCCCGCGTTGAGGACGCGTTCGGCATAAAGGGATTCGTCAAACATCGAGGAGACGAGCATTTTTGCGGCGGCGTTGCGGGACTTGATCCGCTTGATGAGTTCCAGACCGCTGCTCTCTTTCAGGGAGAGATCGACGATGACGAGATCGGGTTTCTTGGCGTCGAGAACGCGAATCGCCTCGTCGGCGTCGCCTGCTTCGCCGCAGACAATGAGGTCCGGCTCGTCGTCGATCAGCATTCGCAGTCCGCGACGAACGACCGGATGGTCGTCAACGATCAGAATCCGCGACCGCGACTCGGCCAATTCTCCGCGTTTCACGATGGCACTCTGTCCGGGTGGCTCTTAACCAGGCACACGACGGCGGTTCCCCCCTTTTCGGTCGAATGCACGTCGAGGGCCGCATCAATCACGCCTGCGCGATATTGCATGATTCGTAAGCCCAGGCCTCCATTATGCCGGGCATCCTCGGCGATTCCGACTCCGTCGTCTTCGACCGTGACGCAGAGCGTCCCGTTTTGGGATTTGGGGCGGACCACGATTTGTCGGGCGCGAGCGTGCTTGACCGCGTTGTTAATTGCCTCCTGCACGATCCGGAAGAGATGGGTGGCTAGCACGTTGTCGTCGACCTGGATCGGGTCGGGACACTCGATCCGACAATCGATCCCGCAGTGGGCCGTCGTCTGAGCGGCGAGTTTTTCGAGTGCCACCATAAAACCCGACGCGTCCACTTCGACAGGAACCAATCCCTGAACCGCGCTCCGTACCTCGCGGAGTGCCTGCTGCGTGCCCGAGGCGATCATCTGGGCGGTTTCCGTTTGAGGGCTCCCGGCGGCAGCGAGCTTTTGTGCCAGGCTTTTGGCGAGGTAGCTGAGACCGGTCAGTTCCTGACCCAAGCTGTCGTGTAATTCACGTCCGATGCGCTGTTGTTCGCGACCGGCGCTTTCGAGGACCTCCCGTTCCAGGTTTTTGCGCTCGGTGACGTTCCGCGCGATGATCGAAACGCCGATTTGCTTGCCGTGCTCGTCGTTGACCGGAGAGATCGTTTGGAGCACGTGGACGATCGTTCCGTCCTTGCAGGTGCGGATCGTCTCGAAGGCACCCTCTTCCGTTCGCACTCCGCCGAGGAGCTGTTCAATGGCCTGTCGTTCTTCTGCCGAGCGCTCGGACGTGATGATATCGGCACTCCGGCGGCCGAGTGCCTCTGCTTCGGAATAACCGAAAAGCCGCTCGGCTCCGCGATTCCAACTGGTGATCACGCCGTCGAAGGTCTCGGTAAGAATTGCGTCTTCGGAATCTTGCACGACGGCCGCCAGCCGCGCCCGACCTTGCTCGGCCAGAAACTGGTCGCGTTGGGCCAGATGGTAGGTGTAATACATCAATAGGAGCGACACCGGCATCGCCAGCCCGCACATGGCGATCAATGTTCCCAAGAGGCTGAAACGGGCCTCCGCGGCCGCGTGCAGTCCCGCCTGAGAGCGGTAGATTCCCAAGAGCCAATCACGGTCTTGGGGCGAGTTCGGGCGTGGGCGTGTGGTGTTCTTAAAGGATCCGATGAGCGATTCGCCTCGCGCGGTAAAGGTGTCGCTATAGAGGAGGCGAATGGTGAGGGGCCGGTTTCCCATCTGTTCCCGAACGGCAACGACCACTTGATAAAACCGGTCGGACGAGGGGATGGTATCGGACGGTCCGCGATAGATCGTGTCGAGGAGCACCTGGGAGTCAACGTTATTGACGACGAGAAAATGTTCATCCGGGTCGCGGATCCAATTGCTCAACTGGACCCATTGATCGGCAATCGTGATCAACAGTTCCCGGTCGGTCATTTTCTGGCCGGCATCGACCTTTGCCGCCAGCATATTCACTTCGTTTCTGGTCTGTCGCAGATATTCATCCTCGGCGATTTCGGGGGTTCGCAGGTGGTTGATCTCCACGATGACCAGGGAGAGCACCACCGATCCCAAACCCAATATAAAGGCCATCAGAGTCAACCGGCGCCGCCTGCGGGCCGATTGGGCGGTCAAAATCGGATTGGAAAGACGGTCGGCCTTCATGAACGGGCCTGGGACAGCCGGATGTGGAAACCGGGACGATTCGGAAAGCTATTTGCGGTACAGGGATCGGGCGGTCGTGATGCGGGCCTGGCGGGCCGCTCTCAACTCCTTTGGCCAGAGCCGATACCCCCTAGGGGATTCCCCTATGGCAACTTCAGGACCGGTCTGATTTTCAATCAGCCCGCGCATCGGTACTTTGTTCTCGAAGATGAGAAATAGAACCTGCAATGAATTCATCCGAGATGACTTCTCAAGCGCGTGGCTGTCAAGAGCCTCTCGCCGGCATCCGCGCAGGTCAAAAGCAGCTCACTGCGGCGGCAAATCTCATCATCCCCGACGGGGATATGCAATGCAACGCCGTTCGTCGCTATCCACTTCTTCTGTCCAATTCGTTTCTTTCTGAGGAGGTTTTCGATGCGCTTAGGTCCAGCCAAGAGCTCGCAACGGGCGGGCTTCACTCTGATCGAGCTGTTGGTGGTGATCGCGATTATCGCGATCCTCATCGCGCTGCTGCTTCCCGCGGTCCAGGCCGCCCGCGAAGCAGCCCGCCGTACGCAGTGCCGCAACAATCTGAAGCAGTTCGGCATCGCGTGCCACAACTACCACGACGTCTTCCGGATGTTCCCCCTGGGTGCCTGCGTCAGCCCGCAACAGGCAAAAATTCTACGCCTCGGGCCAGATGATGCTCCTGAGCTTCATCGAGCAGGGCAACCTGACCCACGCGGGGGCGACCGGCGGAGTGGGCTACAACTACAACCTGCCGTGGTGCTGCCAGGGTTCGGCGGCCGACCAGGTCATCTCCGGAGCGAAAGGGAGCGGCCTGTGGCGTTGTCCGTCTGACACGGCACCGCCCGACATTCTTCCGGCTTTGGCGGTCGGAGCCGGCGGATTCCCGTGCAACTATGACTTCTGCCATGGCGTGAACGACGTGACCGCCTGTTTTCAGGAAGCCGGTGCGAGCTTGGGTATGCCGGCCGCTCCCGTTCCCATTCCTGCCACCGAGCGTGGCGCCTTCGGTGTGAACCTCAACACCCGAATCCGGGACATCACCGACGGCACGGTGAATACCATTATGATGGGCGAGGCGGCCAACGGTGCCTACACGACGACCCCGAAATGGACCGCCTGCGACGGCCGGTTCTGCACGGCGGCCGACATCATCGGAGTTTCGGGTCCGGCGGACGGTGCCACCGGCACGGCCTGGATCACCGGTTCTCCGCTCAAGACCGGCAACCCGATTCCGATCGGCTGGGGTGTAAATATCACCACCTCTGCCAGCGACGCGCTCGACGGCTGCTGCACCCACTACGCGGGAGTTCGCGGCGGCTGGGTGATGGCCTGCACGATGGAACCCATTAACAAGAACCCGGTGACCGGGTCCTTCGCGTACTACGCTTCCGGCGACTTTAGCAGCATCACCTGCGCAAGCTCGGCGAGCTCAACGGGCTATCCGTCGTCCGCGTCGGGTGCCTACCGCACGCAGTGGCCGCCGGTTCAAAACGGCCACGCCATGATGTCGAACTTCCGGAGCGACCACCCGTCGGGTGCCTTGTTCCTCTTCTGCGATGGCCACGTCCAGTTCCTCAATGAGAATATGGATATGACCACCTACAACGGCTTGTCGACCATCCAGGGCGGCGAGCAGATTCAAGGAGCCGTGGGCGAACCATAAGACTCGGTCGCTTACGTCAGTTTGAGTTTGACGGCAGGCTGTCAGCGCGATCCGTTGACAGCCTGCCTCTTTTCCCAGAAAATCATTTTTCCCCCTTAGGCATCCTCAACAAGGCCTTCACCTTTGCCGCACGGGGTTTTTTGAACCTTTCCAGCCCGTCGAACCGTCCCAGGACGTGATGAGGATCGTAACCGTGAAACGTGCAACTTTCGTGTTCGTTGGCATCGCCGCCCTTTGTGCTGCGCTTTCGGCGGGCTGCGGTTCCAAACAACCCCCCGCGAGCCACGCGCTGAAGCCGAGCGATCTCGGAGCGAAGGAGTGGCAGGGAATGGGCCACGCATTCGCGAACGCCCCTGAGATGAAAATCCAACAGATGCACACGCCGCAAGACCGAGCCAACTATTTGAAAAGCCTGGCGAAGGACAGCAGTTTCGACCCGAAGAAGCACGTCCATTTCCTCGAGGAACAAGCGAAGGATCCAGATCCGGACGTGGCCAATGCCGCCAAAGACTTGCTTGACCGTGCAAAGTAAAGAGAACGAATCGTTCCGTTCTTTCAGAGCGATGCCCCGCAAAGACGGCTCACTGATTCAGTTGCTCTGCAAAACTGGAGCGCGAGCCTTCCGGCAAGCCAGGGGGGTTGTCGGCACTGCTCACAGAGGATTCATCGGGCAGGTGTGCCTCTCCCGATGAGTCGGATTCTCCTCTCATGAAATGGCTGGGAACGGCAACTGCTCGCACGATCCTGATTGCGTGTTTTCTCCCGCTAGCGGTCTGCGGTTCGGCTGCGTATTTTCTACACCCCTCGTCCCAGGGCTCGCCGGCCGAGCCGTTTTTTGCCGGCCTTGGGTCCTACAGCCGGAAAATCACCACACGATCGGAAACGGCACAAAAGTATTTTGACCAAGGGCTGGCCTTCCTTTACGGTTTCAACTACGACGCCGCCGGCGCGTCGTTCGATGCGGCCGCGAAATGCGATCCCGATTGTGTGATGGCCTATTGGGGAATCGCGATGGCCGACGGGGGAGGAGCCGACGACTCGGAGGCGATCATGCGCCGCGAGGTCGAGGCCTCGAAGGCGGCGAGAAAGGCACTCGAACGCGCAGAACGCGTCGCCCGTCGAGCAAGCCCTCATCAACGCGGTCAATAAGCGATTTGCCAATCCCCCACCCTTGGACCGGCAACCGCTCGACAAAGCATACGCCGCCGCCATGCGCCGGGCGTGGCAAGCGTTCCCCGATGATCCCGACGTCGGCGCCTTGACTGCCAAGGCCATTTCCCATGCGGGAACGTTGGACATCTGTGCCGCTCCCGGACGACCCCTCCCGCCCTCTCAGGAGGTGGTCAATGTCTTGGAGACAGTCTTGGCACGGCATCCGAGCCATCCGTACGCGCTGCACCTTTTGATCCACGCACTGGAAGCATCCGACCAATTCGAACGCGCCAAAGGGGCGGCCGATCGGCTGCGTGATTACGCACCGGGACTGTCGCACCTCACGCACATGCCGACGCACATCGACATTCGCCGCGGGGACTGGCACGCGGCGCTTGTCGCCGGCGAAAAGGCCGTCGCTGCGGACAGGGCGTTTCGGAAGATCGTCAAAGATCCCGGTTTTTATCGCAATCTGGTGCTGCACAACAATCATATGGTCGTCTATGTCGCCGCAATGCAGGGACAGAGCCACAGGGCAGCAGAAGCCGTCCAGGAGTTGCTTGCGAATATTCCTCGTGACTACCTCGAGCGGGACGTCGAGCGCGTCGACTTTTATTACGCGCTTCCCTATCAACTGGACATGCGATTTGGCCGCTGGAAGGAGTTGCTGGCCGAGCCGGCGCCGCAGTCCAACCTTCCCATCGCCACGGCCATGTGGCACCTGGCCCGATCGACGGCTTATGCTGCAAATCGCGAGATGGGCGAAGCGAAGTTCGAACAGGCCGCTTTCCTTTCGGTCGTGCAGTCGTTTCCACCGGATGCGCCATCCGCAAAAACGATGGCCGGGCCATGTTCAGGATCGCCGCCGCCGCTTTGGACGGTGAGATCCTCTACCGTGAAGGGAAGGTCGACGAGGCGCTCCAAGAGTTGCGGGAAGCGGTGCGCGGCGAAGACAGCCTGCTCTATATGGAACCGCCGGATTGGGTGCGGCCGATGCGGCACGTGCTTGGGGCAGTGCTGATGGAGGCGGGCCGCTACGCGGAGGCCGAAAGCGTCTATCGAGAGGATTTAGTCCGACATCCGGCGAACGGTTGGTCTCTCTTCGGCCTTTCGCAAAGCCTGCTGAAACAAAAAAGTGCCAAGTCGACGGCTGTGGCAGCCCGTTTCACGGAAGCTTGGAAGTATGCCGACGTCAAGCTGACGCCAGCGTCTCTTGGCCTGACAAGCGAGGACTAAGGGCGAGAAATGCCAAACAATTGGCCGTCCAAGGAGTGATCCGCGATGCCTCTCGTCGCGCCGCGTCTGCGAACTGGCCAGCTCGCCCTCACCGGCCTCTTGGCAGCCGTCGTGTTGGGCGTTTCCGTCTACTTCCTCCACGACACTTCACGAAGCGAACGGCCGCTCGAACCGTTTTTCGACGGGCTTGGCAACCATAGCCGCAAGATCACGACCGACTCCCCCACCGCCCAGCGTTATTTCGATCAGGGCCTGGCCTTCCTGTACGGATTTAATTACACGGAAGCCGCCCGGTCGTTTACGGCGGCCGCCGCCTGCGACCCCAACTGCGCCATGGCCTATTGGGGTATCGCCATCGCCAACGGGGATGCCGTCACCGACCCGGAAACCGATGAACCCCTGGCGAAAGCCGCGGTCGAAGCCGTAGCGCAGGCGCAAGATTCTGGCGGCCGGAGCGGCCCCCGTCGAGCGGGACCTGGTCGAAGCCCTTTCCCACCGCTATGCCGATCCCCCGCCCGCCGACCCCAGGCCGCTCGACCGCGCCTACGCCGCCGCCATGCGTAAAGTCTGGAAAACCTACCCCGACGACGGAGACGTCGGCGCCCTGACCGGGCAGGCCCTCATGCTGCTTCACCGCAAAGGCTCTTGGACGCACGAGGGAGAGCCGCAGCCGGGCACCGACGAGGTGATCCGAACTCTAAAAGCGGTCCTCGCCAAACATCCGCGGCACCCCTACGCGCTGCATCTCTTGGTGCACGTCGTGGAAGCGTCGCCCCATCCCGAAATGGGAGACCAGGCGGCCGACCTCCTGCGGGACATGGCTCCCGGACTCGGCCATTTGACCCATATGCCGACGCACATCGACATCCGCCGGGGTCGCTGGCAGGAAGCGGTCGTCGCCAGCGAAAAAGCGGTGAGCGCCGACCGCGGCTACCGCCAACGGGCCGACAATCCCGGCCTTTATTGCCGCATCCTGATGGCCCACGACAACCACATGCTCGCCTATGCCGCCGCCATGCAGGGACAAAGCCAGAAGGCCACGCAGGCGATCACGGACCTGCTGGCCGATCTGCCCCCCGACTTTATTGCCGCACACGCGGCCAAGCTCGACGCATTTTTCGCGATGCCCTACGAACTGCACCTTCGCTTCGGACGCTGGGACCAGATGCTGGCTGAGCCGTCCCCTTCAAAAGACGAATTCCCTATCACGCGGGCATTTTGGCATTTCGCTGCGCGGGACGGCCCTGGCGGCCAAAAACCGGCCGGCTGAGGCGGAAATGGAACAGGCCGCCTTGCACAAGGCGGTGCTGATGATCCCCGCCACCTCCGTCTTCCGGAAGAATCGGGCGTCCGCCGTCCTCGACGTGGCCGACAGCATGCTGGCGGGCGAAATCCTCTATCGCCAGGGAAGGACCGACGAAGCGATCGCACGTCTCCGCGAGGCGGTCGCTAACGACGACGCCCTGCAATACTGCGAGCCGCCCGAATGGATCCTGCCCCCCCGGCATGTCTTGGGGGCGACGCTCCTCGACGCGGGCCGCTACGCCGAGGCCGAGGCCGTTTATCGCGAAGACCTGGCCGTCTACCCGCCCCGCCGACCGGAAAACGGCTGGTCGCTCTTCGGCCTCTCCCGCGCCTTAAAGATGCAAAAGAAAACGGCCCAGGCCGCCGCTGTCGCCGAGCGCCTCAAAAAAGCCTGGCAGTACGCCGACATCAAGCTGACCGGCTCCTGCCTCTGCCTGCCCGCTAAAAACTGAGCGACCGCCCCCCTGCCGCCCGGCTCGATCCACCGGATCGCACTGCCCGTTTTTCTCATTTGACCAAGTGTCCAACACACTTGGCCTGAACAATTTTTGTACAGTTTGCCCGATTTTTCTGTGTTTTCTGCGACATAAAAAAAGGCCAACCACCACAGATAAATCAGCCCGGCCGCGACGCCCCCTTGACGCTGGATGTAGAATTGACCATCGGAGCGTCGTGGCGCTGCGCTTGGCCCGCAGGGTCGTTTCCGCGGCAGGCCGGAGCTCAGCCGACTTTCCGCAAGAGCGATACGCGGCCTGTCGGCACCCATTCGACGACGAAGATATTTCCGTCCTTGTCGAAGCAGGCGTCGTGCGGGTGAATGAATTTCCCGGCCGGCCACCGCTGGGGCGTCCGCCGCATCTTGAAGCCGTCGGCCAGCACTTGCTTGGTCCACGCCGGATCGTAACCCAGGTGCGCGATCACCTTGTTGACTGGGTCAAACAGCGAAACGCGGGCGTGCAGGTCGGGCACCATCATCACCTCGCCCCGCAAATCGAAGTGTGCCGGAAAGCTCACTTCGTGCACATAGCCAATGTGCTTCCCGTCGAGCGTGAAATACTGCAGCCGGGCGTTGGCCCGATCGGCCACCACCAATGACGGCTCGCGCCCGGGCCGATTGTCGAGCCACAGGCCGTGCGGCGTCTTCATCTTGCCGGGCGCATCGCCGAAGCCGCCCCAGGTCCGCACCCAGTTGGCGTGTTTATCGTATTGGTGGATGTAGCTGGAGCCGTAACCGTCGCCGATGTAAAAGCCGCCGTCCGCGGCGAAGGCCACGTTGGTCGGGCTGTACTTCGCCTTGTCGGAATAAACGCCCGGCTCTTCCGGGGTCCATTTGACCCACACGTGTTCGCCCTTGAGGGTCGTTTTGGCTACGATCCCGTGCTGCACGTCGCACAGGTAGAGGAACTCTTCGTTCCCCTCCTTGCGGACGTCGATCCCGTGCCCGCCGCGGTGAAATTCCTTGCCGAACGAGCGGACGAACTTCCCCTGTGGATCGAAGACGACGATCGCGTCCATCGGGTGTTTGGCGTAGTTGCGGTGCTTGATATAGATCAGCCCCGTCTCGTCGATCGTGACGCCGTGCGTCTCGCCCCACACGATGTGGCTCGGCAATTCGCCCCAGGCGTGCGAGACGACTTCGTATTGGTGCGCGCCGGTCCCCAGGACGGGCGCCTTGCTCCCCGCCTTGTCGGCCGCGTGCAGGATGGTCGGCCCGACCGTGGCGGCCACGGTGGCGGCGCCGGCCGCCTTCAAGAATTCACGACGCGTGCGATCGGAGGAGCGCTTGGGGTGGGAATTGCTGGCCGTCATGGAAACTGCCTCGCTGGTGGGATTTTTCGGAATGACCTTCGCCGGGGAGATCGCGCCATCATATCCCGAAAAGACCCCGTGGCTCAAATGTGGCGCCCGCCCCAGGCGGACGCGCCTCGCGTGTGCCGAGCCGTGGGGTTGATCCCCGCGGACGTCCGACAGCGTCAAGCCGTCGGCTCGGGGCGAGTCGAGGTGACTTCTGCCCCTGGCGGGGTCTTTGGTCGGTGCTCGGCTGATCTCGCCCAAGGCACGTGTGCCATTGCCTCCTTTGCCGGGTGCAGAGTGGCGTTGGCGGGTTCACCACCTGCCAGCGGATCTGAGTGCTCGACGCCGGAAATCACCGGAGTCTGGTTTTGCGGATCGTAAGCGGCTAGTTTGATCTGGAGGGACGGCGGGTCACTTTCAAACAATCTGCCCCTTCCGGAGTTGGAATGCCACGGGCTGCCGACTGACTCCCTATTTCTGGCAGATGCAATGCACCTCGCGGAGCTTCGAGCTTTTTTTGACACGTCGCCGGCAATCAGGCTGCTGCGCTCTTCCAACGCACCTTTTGTCATCGACTTTCTGGATCAGCAATTCAAACGGGCGGGCCACCTATCCATTCCGTACTCCGAACTTCTAGCGGCGTTGCTGATGTACTGCGAAGAGATCCACGAAGGTCACCCGGATGCTCTTCGTGAACGTCCGGAGGCATACCTGACGGCTTGGTGCGCTTCCGACACGCGTTGGCTTCATCGGTTCCTGGAGGCTGGACGCGACGAACCCATTTATGAGCTGACGCCGCATTCGGAGAATGTGCTGGCATTCCTCGACCACGCGATCGACAAGGAGCTTGGATTCGTCGGCACAGAGTCGCGACTGCGGATCGTCATTGACACGTTGGCCGATTTGGTGGTGCATGCGTTCGACGATCCCGGGCGCCGTTTGGCTCATCTCCGCCAGGAAAAAGCCAAGATCGAGGAAGAGATCGCACGCATCGAGAACAAAGGGGAAGTCAGCCGCTATCAGCCGGCTCAAATTCGCGAACGATTCGCGACAGCGGTGGCGACGCTCAAGCAGCTCCAAGGCGACTTTCGGGCCGTCGAAGAGAAATTCAAGGCGATAACCCTGCACGTACAGCACCGACAAGCCGAGGGACGCGACACACGGGGAGGCATTCTGGGATTTGCGCTGGAAAGTGAGGACGTGTTGAAGCGGGAGGATCAAGGCGTCAGCTTCTATGAATTCGTCCGGTTCATCCTTTCGCCGGCGCAGCAGGAGAAACTTCAGACCATCATCGACGAGCTTGGACGGATCGAGGAGATCGTCGAACAGCGCGAAGGCTTGGAGACGGTCCGGCGCATGGTTCCGCTCCTGCTTGATGAGGCGGAAAAGGTCATGCGAACCAATCAGAGACTTTCCTCCACGTTGCGCCGCTTGTTGGATCGGCAAGGTTATCAAGACAGACAGCGAGTCTCGACGCTGCTTCGAGAGATTCGGCGGGCGGCAGCCGCCCTGAGCGATAATCCCCCAACCGAAGTCGGAGCGGAGATCGAAACGCGCCTTGAAATCTGTTCCCCTCTTTCGCGCACGTTTTGGAGTGAACCGCAGACGTTCACCGCCATTGAACTCGTCGAGCATTCGAGCGACGAAGCGTTACGCGCCGCGGCTTTTCTCAGCTTAGCCAAGCTGCAGCGCCTGGACTGGCAGGGCATGCGGCAACGAGTTCGTCAAGCCCTCGCGGAACGGGAGGCGATTACGCTTGGCGAACTATTGTCTGATTATCCGCCAAGCGGCGTGGTTGAAGTTGTCGGTTATGTGCAGATCGCACGCGACGACGGCCATTTCATCGACCCGGACGCGACCGATCGGGTCGTCATTCCGGTCGACCATGGGCGCTGGCTCCAAGTTACAATGCCGCAGGTTCGGTTTGTCGCACCTTGAAAGGCTCATCGATGCCTCAACCTGGGCTCCCCGAGTTCCGCGAATGGAGCATCGCCGCGGTTCGGCTTTTACAGGGCGTGGTTTATTCCGACGACGAAAGTGCCTGGAACGCGGTGCTCACCTCTCAGTCGCTGCTAGAGTCATATCTCGCAAGATTGGGACTGCTCTTGGTTGTGGACGAACCGGAAGGGCTGGCCTACGTCCGGCAAGCCGATCCAGAGGAGTTGCCCGAGGGATATGAGCGCCTGCCGAAGCTGTTTCGCAGATCGCGGCTTGGTTACTGGGTCACGCTGCTCTGCGTCGTCCTACGCGAGGAACTGCGCCGGTTTGAGGAGGAAGAATTGGACAGCGAACGCTGCGTCGTGGAGATTAATGCCTTGTTCGACCAGTGGCGTGCATTCTTCCCGGGAGCGTGCGACGAAGTACGGCAGCGCCGCGAACTCGATGCTTCATTGGCGAAATTGTCCGAACTGGGCTTCGTCCGTAAATTCAGCGATGAGCCACAATCGTGGGAAATTCGCCGCATTTTGAAGGCGCGGCTTCCGGTAAGTGAATTGGAAAACTTGAAATCGCAACTGGTCGCAGCGGCTGAGCGGCGGACGGAACTGGACAAGGAAAGTGAGCCGGCATGATCGATCGAACTATGACAAACGGAAAACCGTTGCCGGGCTTCCGTCTGACGCGGATGGAGGTCTTCAACTGGGGCACCTTCGATAGCGCGCACGGCCATGTGCACATCCTGCCCGTGGAGGGACAGACCGCGCTCCTCGTCGGACACAACGGCTCCGGGAAGTCAACGCTGGTCGACGCACTTTTGACGTTGCTCGTCCGGCCGGGTGTCCGGAACTATAACGTCGCGGCCGGAGCTCATAAGCAGGAACGGGACGAACGAAGCTATATCAAGGGAGCGTTTGGGCGCTTCAGCCGTGACGAGGACAACGGGGCTGCCGTTCAATTTCTGAGGCCGCGGGTTGTGCAACCCTCGGTTCTGCTGGCTTGTTTTCGCAATCAGCAGACCGACAAAGCCTTCACGGTTGCCCAATTGCTGTACGTTGACTCGGAAGGCGACGCGAAGAAAGTCTATTGCTTTGCTGGGGATGAGCGGTCGATTGCGATGGACTTCGGCGACTTGAAGGGGATCGAGGGAATCCGCGAGCAACTCCGGCGGCGCGGCCTACGCGCGACGACGAGCTACACGGAATACCATTCGTGGTTCGCCAAGGAGACCGGCGTCCAGGCGAAGGCCATGGACATGTTCAATCAAACCGTGGCGGTGAAGGACATCCAGAAGCTCAACGCGTTTATCCGCGACCACATGTTGGAGGCCAAGCCTTGGGCGAAACGAGTTGACAGCCTCTTGAACCACTTCATGCAACTCAGCGAGGCTCACAAAAGTCTCGTCGAGGCACGAAAGCAACGCGCCTTATTGGATCCCGTCGCGGAGGCGGGCGATCTCTATCGCGAGCGCGGACTGGAACTGGCGCGAGAGCGGCAACTGCTCGAAGCATCTGACTCATTCTTTCGTCATAAAACAATCGAGCTATTCGTGCCCGAATGTGCGTCGCGCCGCACTGAGCTGGCGGAGGTACGGAAACGAATCAAGCAAGCCGATCGGGACCTTGCCCAGGTGCAAGAGGAATGTCGGCGGCTGTTGAACGAAATTGAGCAGGCCGGCGGCGAACGACTCAGGCAGATCCCGCTGCTGGTCGAAACTCATGAGACCCAGGCCCGGGTGAAGCGGGACGCAAGCATGCAATTCCATGCGGCGCTGCGCCAGGTCGGCATCCGCGAAGCCGCGACCGATCCGCACATTCTGCTATCCGTGCACTCCCAATTGTCCGACGTGACCAAGGATTGTGAGAGTCGGATAGACGGTGTTGATGCTCGTAAGACTGATGCAGTCGTCAAACGAGCGGAGTCTCTCCGCCGCCTGCGCGAGGAAGAGCGGGAACTGGAGGCCCTGTCCAAACGCCGCGAGAGCCTGCCTGAATCCTTCGCTGAACTGCGGCGGCGTTTGTGTGAGGACCTCAGGCTGGCGCACTCCGACCTTCCATTCGTCTCTGAATTGATTTCGGTAAGAGCGGAAGAGCGGGCGTGGGAATCGTCGATCGAAATGGTCCTCCGGAGCTTTGCATTAAGCCTGCTTGTTCCAGAGCGTCACTATCAGGTCGTGAGCCGATACGTCAACGCCACGAGGATCACGAATTCAAGCGGCCAGGGCCAGAAGCTTGTCTACCTCCGCGTCGGCCAAAGGCAGGCTCGCTCCGGCGACCAGCCGCTCCACGAGCAGTCGTTGTTGCGAAAGCTTTTGTTTCGCGACGGCCACGCGCTTCTTCCATGGATCAAGGCGGAACTTGCCGATCGGTTTGACTATCTCTGCTGCGACACGGTGGAAGAGTTTCAAGTTTCCGAGGGGAGGGCGTTGACCCGAGAACGGCACCTGAAGGCGGGCGGCGTGCGCCACGAGAAAGATGACCGCGATCGCTCGAGCGACCCTCGGCACTTTGTGCTTGGCTGGGACAACCGCGAAAAGCGCAAGCTGCTTGCCAAGGCGGTTCAGGAACTTCGTAACGGCGTGCGGGGCCTCGATCGCGTCGTCAACGAGTTCGACGACGCATTGGCAGCCTTGCGCAGTCGCCAGACCGCCGCACGGCGGGCGTTAGAGGTCACCGACTTCGAAACGATCGATGCCGCGCGGCACGAGCGGGCCATCAAGGCGCTGCAAAAGGAGCAACGGGCCATCGAAGAGGGCACCGACGCGATTCGCCTGCTTAAACGGCGACTCGTAGAAGAGGAATCCCGGCATGCTTCGCTGACCAGGAAACGCGATGACGCCGTCGGCCGCGAGCGAGAGTTGATCAAGGAGATTGACGCCGGCGAGCAAGCGGTCGCCAATGCGCGGGCCGCCCTCAAAGAGAGGGCGACGCAGGGGAAACTCGCCGATCACGAGGCGAGTTTCAACACTCTCGAAGCCGAATTGATCCATGAACCGCTGACCGTCCACAATCTATTTGAAAGAGAACGGGCCTTTACGGAACAGCGACGCAAGATTGTCGACCGGCTTCGGGAGGAACTGGCTCCTTTGGCGACCGCGCTCCAAAAGTTGATGAGCCGCTTCTTGATCGACTTTCCCTCCGAACGGTCCGAATTGCAGCCCGACACGACCTACCTGGACAGTTTTCTCGAGGTGCGGGCCCATTTGATCCGCGAAGATCTGCCGCGGCATGAGCAGCGCTTCAAGGATCGCCTCAACGAGAAGGTCACGCACGAAATTGGTCTATTTAACGGATCGCTGCAATCCGAGTGTGGCGACATCAAGCAGAAGATCGAGATCCTCAATGCGTCACTCCACCAATTGGAGTATCGGCCCGGGACGTTCATGCGACTGGAGCCCCGGCCCGTCCGCGATCGAGAAGTCATCGAGTTCCAGCAGGCTATGAAGGAATGCCTCGCTGGAACTTTCGAGGGCACGCTCGAAGCGGACGAGGCTCGCTACCTCCGCATTGAAAAGCTGATCGTGCGCTTGCGTGAAGAGCCTCGATGGAGAGAGAAGGTCGCCGACGTGCGGCGTTGGTTTGATTTTGCCGCCAGAGAAATCGACGCGGCGAGCGGCCAGGAGCGCGCCTACTACGAGGACAGCACGGGTCAATCCGGCGGCGAGAAAGCGAAACTCGCCTTTACAATCCTCGTCGCCGCGATCGCCTACCAGTACGACCTCGTTCCCGGCAAGTCTTCGAGCGACCGGTTTCACTTTGTCGTGGTCGACGAAATGTTCTCGAAGGTCGGCGACCAATACGCCGAATATGCGCTGGAGTTATTCCGAAAGTTCGGTCTGCAGCTTCTGATCGTTTCGCCCCTCGACGCCAAGGTCCGAGTGACCGAACCCTACGTCGGGTGCTATCTCCACGTCGTCAAAGACGACAAATCAAGCCATTCGCAGATCCTGAGCATGACGGCGCATGAGTTCCAGCACATCGTTGAGGGAACAAACGGACAGCGCACCGGCCTTCCGGTCGACTCTTCGCTTTCGAGCGCGGTCCATTAATTTCAGGGAGTCAGCGTGAGATATCCTGCGCGAATCGGACGATCAGGCCGGAACCATGATTCAACCTGAGGACATTCGCCGCAAGGCGGAGCTGCTTTATCGCGAATTCGTGCAGGCGTGGCTGGCCGGTTACGATGCTTTTTTCCCTAAAGAGATTCGGGGCCGAAAGACACCCCGCTCCAATGATCTTGCGGCGGCGAGCCAGCAGGTCCGAAGGCTGCGGGCGGGATCGAAGGAAGTCGCCGGCTTCGGGTACTCCGTCGAGTGGCGCGAAGTCCGAAGCCGGACATTTGGTCGAAACCATTTCCCAGCGCGCATTTTCTTCGAATCCGCTGACGACTTCTTACGCTTTCTGGGTCGCAAAGCTGAGTTCGATGCGCTTGCGAGAGCCGCCACTCAATTGCGCAGCCGGTTTCCCCTCCTCGATCCGTGGATTCGGGCGAATCCCCAGATCGTCGTTGAGATCGCGCCAAACGTCGACGGCCTGATCGAGGTATTAAGCTGGTTTCACGACCATCCCCGGCCAGGGTTGTTTCTCCGCGAACTTCCGGTTCCCGTGCACACCAAGTTCATCGAGAATCACGAGCGTGTGCTGCGCGAGTGGTTTGATCTGATCCTGCCTGCACACACAATTCGCTCGGACGAAGAACACTTTGAGCGGCGCTATGGAATTCGCTACGCGGAGCCGCATCTTCTGCTGCGATTTCTTGATTCAGAGGTCCAGTCCTTCGCTGGCTTTCCCTGCAACGAGCTCTCGCTGCCGCTCCACACCCTCGCCCGGTTGTCGGTGCCAACAGGTACCGTGTTCATCGTGGAAAACAAGGTCAATCTGCTCGCGCTCCCGCCCTTCGACGGCGGGCTCGCGCTGGGCGGACTCGGAGGCGGAGTATTGCTGCTGCGGTATGTCCCGTGGCTCGAATGCGCGTCGATCCGGTACTGGGGCGATATCGATGTGGAAGGATTCATGATCCTGTCCGCGCTGCGAGCCTGCTTTCCTCAAGTTGAGAGTTTCTTGATGGATCGTGCCACCATCGATTGCCACGAACGGTCCGTGGTTCCTGGGACAGGTCGCAAGCCGGAAGTGCCGTCGCATCTCCACGATCCCGAGCGGGCCGCCTTCGTGCATTGCCGGGATAACAATCTGCGCCTCGAGCAGGAACGAATTCCGCAGTCCGAGGTTCTGACTAAGATGGCACTTCTTCGCCAACTTGCAACGGTGTTGGATTCTTCGGGAACCAATATACCGTCTACAAACCTACCACTCCAAAATAGCGTCAAACTGTAGAGCGGCTGAAGAAGCGATTCCCGAATTCCGACAGATCGTGTGCGGACGCAGGCCCCACCAAGATTAGCGATGCGGAAAATGAGTGCCGGCCACACCCCCATCTCGCGTCGAAAGCGGCACCTTGTGCCCCACGATTTCCGCCGCGGCTGCCGATTTCCCCTGCCGCGACCTGAGTGTTGGCAAGAGTCAGCGACCCTTCTTTGTATCGGTCAGCGCGTGCCTGCATTCTTGGAAGCACTTCCGCGGTGAGACCGACTTGCCAAGGGCCAGCCGAAAGCGCCTGTGCATTGGCGGGAAAGACGGACCGCTATCAACGGCGGTGTCGCGTGAATGTTCCGCTCCGGTACAATCGAACGCAAGGCCCGCGCCTCTGTAAAGCGAGCGGGCGAGGAGCGCCAGGGATTGGCCTTCGCCGTCCGGAGATAGCGTCCGCGTGAATCCGTCCAATTCAGCCGGATCGCCTGCCCAGGCCGCCAGAACCGCGACCGGCGCCCTGCCGCAGCCCGTGCCCGACACGCGAACCTTTCTGTGGACCGGCGCGACTCCCCCGTTCCTGCTTGCCGTCTTGTTGCTGACCCTGTTGGGATCGGCCGCCATTCGCGTGCGACTCTTATCGATGCCGCTTGAACGCGACGAGGCGGAAATCGGGCTGGCCGGCCAGCTCATTCTGCAGGGGATTCCGCCGTACACGAAGTCGTATGACATGCGGTGGCCGGGGACGTTTTACTCTTACGCGGCGATCGAAGCGGTCTTCGGTCAGACATCGCGGGGGATTCATCTGGGAATCGTGTTGGTGAACCTGGCCGCCGTCGTGCTGGTGTTTCTGATCGCGCGACGCCTGCTCGACGCCTACGCAGCGGTCGCGGCTGCGATCGCCTACGCGGCCCTCTCGCTGAGCCCCTCGACGATGGCCCTGGCCGGGCAGACGGCCCATTTCGTGGTCTTGTGCGCCCTGGCGGCGATCTTTTTCCTGCAGCAGGCGCTGGCCACGCGGCGGCTCGGCTTTTACCTGCTGGCCGGAATTTTTGCCGGCCTCGCCCCGATGATGAAGCAGCCGGGGGCGGTCTTCACGGCTTTCGTCGTGGCGTACTGGGCGTACGGGGCATTTCGCCGTCGCGAAGCTTGGCGTCGCATGCTGCCCGGCGGAATCGCCCTGGGTGCGGGGATCGCGGTCGCCTTGGGGATGATGCTGGGGTCGGTGCTTGTGACCCACACGTTCGGCGTCTTCTGGCTCTGGACTGTCTCATATCCCCGATATTACGGCCTCTCGACGCCTCTGGCCGACACGCTGCGGAATTTCCTGATGTACTTCGTCGCCGCGATGTGGGAGTGTTTTCTGTTCTGGGTCGTGGCGGTCTTCGGCGCGTGTCTGCTCTGGCGGCACCCGCGGACGCGCGCTCGGGCCCCTTTCCTGTTAGGGCTCTTGTGCTTTTCGTTCCTGGGAGTCCTGCCCGGTCTCTTGTTTCGCGTGCACTATTTCATCCTGATGCTGCCGGCGGTGAGCTTTCTGTGCGGGGCGGCGGTGTTTGTCGTGCGGCGTCGCTCGTGGCGGCAATCGCCGGTCGCTGCCGGGATCAAGTCCGCCGGACTGGTGCTGGTCCCGCTGGGCGTGGCCCTGTTCGGTCAGGAGTACATCTATTTTCGGGCGACTCCCGTCGAGGCTTGCCGGCTGATCTACGGTTCCGAGAACCCTTTCGTCGAATGCATCGACGTCGCCCGCTACATCGGCGAGAATACCGAGCCGCACGACACGGTGGCGGTCGTCGGCTCCGAGCCGGAAATCTACTTCTACAGCCGGCGTCGGCCGGCCACGGGGCACATCCTCACCTACCCGCTCATGGAGCCTCAGCCGTACGCGCACCAGTTCCAGGAGCAGATGATCCAGCAGATCGAGGCGGCCCGCCCGAAATATGTCGTGAGCGTGAACATGCCCTATTCGTGGTTGGCGACTCCCGCTTCGGACCCGACCCTGCGTGGCTGGTTCGCCCGGTTCCGGCAGCAGCAACTCGAGCTCGTGGCGGTGGTCGAGCGAGACGCCGCCGGGCGCACCACCTTTGTGCCACGCAAACCCACGGCCCAGGAGCTCGCGGCTGCTCCCCCCTTGTTCAGCGTTTACCGGCGCCTTTCACGGGACTGAGTTTTGTAGCCCGATGCTCCAACGGCGTGGCGTCGGCATGCACAGCATGCCCTACAAGACCAAGAGGCTTGACGTGGCGAACGAATTCGCTACGATGGGCCGCTGTGGCGAATTCGTTCGCCACTCGGCCCCGTCTGTTGGCGAAGGGAGGTCGGCTTGGCGCGTCCCGTTTCCTCGCAGCCCACCGAAGTCGAGCTGCAGATCCTGCGGATCCTCTGGCAGACCGGCGGGGCGACGGCCCGGCAAGTGCATAATGGGCTGGCCGCGGACGAGGCCAAGAGCACGAACTACTCGACGACCGTCAAGATGCTCTCGGTCATGCTCGACAAAGGGCTCGTCAAACGCGACGAGAGCGCGACGCCGCAGGTCTTCCGCGCGGCCGCCAGCCGGGAGAAAACGCAGCGGCGCATGCTCCGCGACCTGGTTGACAAGGTGTTCGAGGGCTCGTCCCTCAGCCTGGTGATGCAGGCCCTTTCCTCGAAAGCGTCGAAACACGACCTGGCCGAAATTCGTCGGCTGCTCGATGAGCTGGAGTCGTCCAAATGAAGTCCTTCGCACTCGTCGTGGCGGCTCTCGGTCCCGCGGCCCTCGTCGGCACGCTCGGTCGCCTCTCCGTCGACGCGGCGTGGGTCGAACGGCTCGGCTGGACGTTGATTCACACGTTCTGGCAATTCGCGCTCATCGCCCTCGTGGCGGCCGTGCTCCAGTGGAGCCTGCGACACCGCTCGGCCCGTGCGCGGTACGCGGCCGGCGCGGTCTTGTTGGGTGCGATGGCCGTCGCGCCCGCCGTGACTTGTTGTGTCGTCGACGTCTCGCGGCCGAGGGAGTTGAAACAAACGCGGATTGCCGCAAGAGACACGCCCGACGAAACACCGTCGCCAAATGCCTTGTCGTTCGTGCCGTCACCGCTGCAGGAATCGGCCGTCAGCGAGCCGCCCTCCCAGGGCTCGCGGCCGTCGAACCGGCGTGCGGCAGAGCCTCGCGCCACCGTTCGAGCGCACCTCACACCGCGCGAGCGACCGGCTTTCTCATGGGTTGCCGCTGTTCATAGCACGCTGGCACCGCGGTTGCGGCTCCTCGTCTCGCTCTGGTTGGCCGGGATGGCCCTGTTTGCCCTGCGCCCCGTGTGGGGACTTTGGATGCAGTGGCGGTTGCGGTGGGTCGGCCTGTCTCCCGTTCCGGCGTCGGTCGTTCAGAGTCTGGACGATCTGGCGCGGCGGCTCGGGCTGCGGCGAACCGTCGGTATCGCCCAATCGGTGCGCGTCGGCGTGCCGATGGCGGTGGGTTATCTGCGTCCGCTGATTCTCTTGCCCGGCTGCGTGCTCACCGGGCTCACCGCGGCCCAGTTGGAAGCCCTGCTCGCGCACGAGTTGGCCCACATTCGGCGGCACGACTGGCTGGTGAACGCCTTCCAGTTGCTCGTCGAGACGGTCTTTTTCTATCACCCGGCCGTGTGGTGGCTCTCGCGGCAGATTCGGCAGGAGCGGGAGAACTGCTGCGACGACCTGGCCGTCTCGCTCGTCGGCGACCGCGGCACGGTCGGCCGGATGCTCTTGGCCCTCGAGGAGCTGCGCGAACGAACGCCCGGCCTGGCACTCGCCGCGACGGGAGGCAATCTGCTGAGCCGCGTTCGTCGCGTCGTGACAAGAGGCCGCCAGCCGGAACCGGCCGGCCGCGAGTGGCTTCCCGCGGCCATTTTGTTTCTGGTGGCCGGCTTGGGCGGGGCCGCCTGGGCCATGTCAGCCGGCACCGTCGAGAAGAAGAATCCTCCGCCAGCGACTCCCGCAGCAAGGACGACGACCGGCGGACGGAGCGACGCCAAGGCAAACGCACTGCCCAGGGCGAAATCGCCCGACGTCCGCCGCATCTCGGGCCGCGTCGTCGACACGAAGGGCGAGCCGGTCAACGGGGCTCGTCTCTGGTGGGTCGTGCTCGACGATTTTGGGAACGACGGCCAGTTCACCATCGAAGGGACCGCCGACGCGCGGGGCCGGTTCGCGCTCGAAGCGCCGGCCACCTGGAAGCCGCGACAAGGGGACCGCTTCCTTTCCGACTTGTTGTGGGTCTTCGCGCCTCGCAAGGAATTGACCGTCGTCCGCCCGCCAAAGGGTGTGATGCCCGACAGCAAGGAGTCGCGGTTGGTGATTTCACTCGCGCCTGCGACGGAGACGGAATACGAAGTCAGCGATGAGCAAGGACGTCCTGTCGCGGGAGCCATTGTCGAGCCGCGGCGCTTTAAATCGGAGCGCCTCTTGGAGGTCGTGCCCAGAAGCATTCGCGGTTTGCTGCTGAAAAGGACCGATCAATCGGGCCGTGCGCGGTTGAGTTCACTCCCGCGCGACTATTTGAACCAGATCGAGATCCAGGCAGCCGGCTTTGGCACACAGCGACAGCAGGTCGACGGTCTGGACCAATCGTCGCCACACAGAAATTTCACGCTGCGGGCTGCGGGCCGCATCGAAGGCCGCCTGATCGCCGACGAGCGGCATTGGGTGCGCGGCGGAGATTCCGCATTCGAACGGAAAAGGCGAGGCCATGGAAAACAGTTTCAGTGACGCACCCGGATGGAACATTAACTCGGGACGTGGTCTGGGAAGCCGAAGGGGCAGCGGTTGTCGAGACGGACGAGCAAGGTCGTTTCCGCATCCCGGCAATCGCCTCGGGGCCGGTCTCCATCACTGTCGCCAGGCTGCCAACTGAGAGTCTCTTTGCCCCACGTCTGCGGACCGACGTGCGGGTGACGGCTGGTGAAACCGCACATGTCGAAATACGGATGGAAAAACTCGTCCGCGTGAAAGGGACAATTCGGACCGACGACACGCAAATGCCTGTGGCCGCGGCGGAGATTTTCGTCGGCTACGGAGAGTCGCCCCAGGGCGAGCGAGTCACATCCGACAAGCAAGGTCGCTATGAAGTGCGGGTATTGCCGGGGACCGTTTCTACTCAGGTCGTTTACACGCCGCCGGAGGTTCGCGCACTACGTGCAAGTCGGCGAACCGTGGACGAAACAGATCGAAGTCACGGCAGCGCCCAATGGATTTGAGTTGCCGCCGATCGTGCTCGCGGAAACCGCGATGCGCGGCGGCACGCTGATTGATCAAGTCGGTCGCCCAATCGCCGGTGCCCGAGTTTCCGGGGTCCGCCGCTACCGCCAGTATGGCTTCGCGGAGACGAACAGTCGGGGCGAATTCTCGTTGCAGCTTCCCAAAACTCTGACGATGGATCGATACGAAATCGCGATGCCCGGTGCCGTTCGCATCCGCAAGCGGGCGAGAATCGTGAAACACGAGCCGCTCACGTTGCAGTTCGATCTGTCGTCGGCAAGCGAGAAGCCCACGAAGAGCACGCGGCGATGGTTCGGGGAGCCACAAGAGACCGATGAGCACAAACTGGCCGTCTCGGCCGCACCTGCACCATTGTCAACTTCTCCACGTTCGACAACGCTCGCGGCGGCAGCAGAACTAAAGGCCAGCGTCGGCCGGCCCACGATCACGGGCAAGGTTCACGACAGCGACGGCAATCCGGTCGCCGGCGCGATGGTCATGATTTGGACCGCGGGGGTGAAGCACGGTTACAGCGCCTATTGTCCCAGCTGCTATGCGGACAGCGGCAAGCGGGCCGTGACCGACGCCGCTGGCTCCTTTGCGATTGCCCACGTCGACCCCGAGTTGCGGTTCCGCCTGCTGGTTGTCCGCGAGGGATATGCGCCGGTCTTCGTCGCGAAGGTCGATCCGTTCGCCGGGCCGGCCGCCGTCAAACTCTCGCACCGTCCGTTGCCCGACGATCCCCACCGCGTCGTTCGCGGCCACGTCGTCGGTCCGCGCGGTGAGCCGTTGGCGGGCGCGGTCGTGGAAGCGGAGTCTGTCTGGTATCGGGACGAACACGGGCACGATACACGCACGTGGGGCGCCGTCAAAGGGCTCGACCCACTGGCCGTCGCGAACGATCAGGGCGATTTCGAGATCGCCTCCTCCAAACGGGCGTCGAACATCACCCTGTTGCTTCGCGCACGGGGCATGGCGCCGCGGCGGTTTGACGCCCTGGATACCGGGACCGAGCGGCACACGCTGGCGCTCAACCGCGGGGCGAGCATCCGCGGGCGCCTCGTGAGCCACGGCCAGCCGGTCGGCCGTGCCGAGATGGGACTTGTCTTCCGCGACCGGATGATCGACCGCTTTTACCCGGAAGTCCGCGTCGGTACGGAGCCGGACGGTTCGTTCCTGTTCGTCAACGTGCCGGTGCCCGGCGAGTGGTACGTCTATGCGAAAATGGAATCGATCCACAGTCGCGGAGCGACGGCTGCCGTCGAGTGCGTTACGGAGCGGGAGGACGAAACGGTTAGCCTCGGTGACGTGATGCTCCAGCCGGGTCACCGCGTGAGCGGCCGCGTGGTTTTGACCGACGGCAAGCCGATTCCCGACGGCATGCGGATTCGGCTCAGCGCCAAACGCGCCTGGGACGATCAAACTCACGAGCTGCCGCCGGACGGCCGCTTCGAATTCGTCGGACTGCCCACGGACGATTTTTCAATTTCTCCGGCCGTGAAAGGGTATCAGCCGTCGGGGAAAAACCCGAACCTGAACCTCGGTATCGACGGGTTCATCGACCGGGATAGCGACAACTTGGTGATTCTGCTCGACCCGGGCAAGGAGACCTTTAGCCGCATGGGAAAAGATTTCCGAGGCAAACTCTTGCGAAGCGCGCCGCTGCCGTAAGATTTGTCGGTTTGTCGTGGGCCGTCGAGCCAGAAATGTCGGGTGCCACTGGCGGCAGCTTTGGGCCGCCAGTGCCGATGCCGCTTGGCCCGCGAATGAAATCACTGGCGGGTCAAAGCCCCCGCCAGTGGCACCCGGAGCGTGCCCTTTTCGGCTAGACGGACCACTACAAAAAAGCTCACGCCGCCGGGACCAGGACCGGCGCGATGGGCTTCTGGAGCGGTCGCTTGGCCGCCGCGTTGCGGCCCAAGAGCTGAAACACCAGGAGCCCGTTGCCCAGCGTCAGCTCGCCATGATGGGGCGTCCGCTGATCGAGCAGGATGCGGTACTGATTGGCGCTGAGCCGATGAACGCGAGCGCGGCACTGCGGTGCGACGCATCATTCACATTCTCGACAAGCACGACACTGTTTTCGGCCAGATGCGGCTCCGCCTTGTTGAGCCGTTCGAGCGGATCGTCTGCAGCACTGGCGCCGATCAAGCAGCAGCCGATCGGCAGTTCATGCAGTTGTGCGAAGTAGTCGCGCAAGGAAAGCCGGTGCAACTGATGGTCGGCCGTGCGGATCGATTCGAAATGTCGCAAAAACTGCGGGCGTTCGGAGGGACGAATCTCGCTCCCTGCGGAGAGGTCGACGCCGATGCACGGCTTGTCCGGATTGCCGCTGATGGCGGCCAACAGGGGAAAGCCGTCGGACACGCCGAGAGCTAGGAATACCTCGCCCGGAGCCAGACGCGAAACGGCCCGGTTGATGATCGCTCCGACGGCGAAGTTACCGGCCGGACAGGTACGGCGTGCCTCGCGCAGCCGCCGCCGCATCGGACCGTCTTCGCCGGGCAGGCGCGTGTTGAGCGCGTCGAGCGGCACACCCATTCGTTGTAAGAGACCCGTCGCCAGGCGAAACGCCTTCGATCCGGGAACATCGGGATGGGCCAATCGGAATGAGACCGATTGGATGTAATCTGGCAATTCCATAATGTGGAGGGACAATCGCGGCGGGTCTCGAGTTCGCGGCAAAGCGCGAAACGGACGCCTGGCCTGTCGATTGACCGTGCAAAATTTTGGAACGTGTGAATCAAGCCGACGAGGGATCGGCAATGGGGAGGCGAATGATGGTCGAATCGCCGGGCTCGGTCAAGGGGAAGTCCTGACCGGAAGCAGGCGAACTCCCCGCAAAACCATGACAAAATTGTGAGGAATGGAGACCGGCACAATCTGCAGTTCGTGCCAGCCGGCGGCAGGAATATTGACCACGCCGGCACGGAGCGGTTTGAACGTCCTCGGTCCCCCCGTGGCGGCAATCGTCGCCTCGACGGAGGCCTGATCCAGTTCGATCCGCACCACGCTGCCGGCATTGGCGGCGTCAGAGGCGCACTCGAGTTCAACGGCATAGCGGCCCGGCTTGTCGAGCTCGAACTTCCAGGCGACTGTCTCGCCCTTTCGCTTCCAGTTGTCCAGATGGCCGCGCCGTCCGCCGCCGAGATGAATTTCGCCCGTGACTTGCGCGAAGGGGATCTCGAGCTCGATCGAGCCGTCGGCATTCACCTTCGCGGGTCGCGGGTCGGGCTTGCCCGATTCGACTTGCCGCGCGTGAGCCCAGCGGACCAGGCCCCAGCCGAGACCCAGCACGATGGCCACGACGAGCGGAATCACGGCGACCGATTTGATGAGTTCGATCGCTGAATTCCCCTTCTTCACCGCGTCGCTCATGGTCAGACCCTCAAAAAGATCCGCTGCTTGTACAGGAAGAAGAGAAAGCACCATTTCAAGAACAGGCCGCCGCTCTCGCGGAGGATTGGGTGCAGGTGGTCCGACAGGACGACCTTCGACAGGCCGTCAAAATCGATCACCCGCTGGCCGACGTAGACGGTAATGGCGTTGGCCCCGATCACGACGAAGAAGAAGACCCACCACCCCTGCACCTTCCACACGTCGATCACGACGTAGAACAGCGACAAGAGCAGCAGGCTCCAGCCGGTCGTCCACAGCACGAACGAGCTTGTCCACAAGTTCTTGTTGAAGGGGAACGCGGTGTTCCATAAATAGGCGAGCGCCAGGCTGCCGATGCCGGCAAGCGCCAGCCCGCTGGCTTTCGCCCCGCCGGCCTTATCGGGCCGGCGCAGCCAGTGCCCGGCCATCACGCCGAAGAGGACCGTGGCGATGGCGGGGATCGTGGAGAAGAACCCCTCCGGATCGCGGACACTCTTATACAGATGGCCGGGAAGGATGTGGCGATCGATGTAGTCGCCGACCGTTTCGCCGGGGAACAGGCTCCCCGTCTGAAAGCCGGGCACCGGGATCAATTTGAGCGCGGCCCAGTATCCGAGCAGCAGACCGATCGCCGTGAGGAGCTGGTTCCGTGGCCGCGTGTGGAGCGCGATCAGGGCGGCACAGAGGTAGGCGATGCCGATCCGCCCCAGCACGCTCGGGAAGCGGACGATCGAAAAATCGGTCACGAGCGACCGATGTCCGTTTGCGTCCTGTGCGAAATGGAGCGTGAAATTGAACCGCAGGATGCCGTTAATCACCAGCCCGAGCAAAACCAGCAGGATACCGCGGCGAATGATCCGCAAATGGAGCCGGGCCGAGCCTTCGCCCTTCGCGAAGTGCGAGGCGAACGAGAACGGGATGGCCACGCCGGCGATGAACATGAACAGGGGAAAGATCATGTCGTAGAACGAGAAACCGTTCCACTCGGGGTGTTCGGTGTTGCGTTGTGCGATGGCCTGAAAGGTCGACGAGCCGCTCAAGTTGGCGATCGCCCGCAGCACGTCCTCGCCGCCGATGATCCAGAACATGTCGAAACCGCGGAGCGCATCCAGCGACATCAGCCGCTGCGACACCAGCGCCGGCACGGGGGCGGGGCTGGGCGCGGGTTTTGTGGCTGGTAACGGAATTTTCGCCATGGCTCGCTCCGGAAGAACCCGCGTCGTGCGGCGTTTCATTCTGTTCGTCAAGGCGTTATTTGACACTTTCTGAGGGAGGCACTACAAGGGACAGAAAGTTTCCAATCTTCTCCCACGCTTCCAGGATTGTCTGTGCGGAGGGTTCTCATGTCAGCCCGATCGATGGTTCCGGCGTGCGTTGCGGCTCTCGTTCTGGTGGGTCTCGTCTGTCTGGTGCAAGGGATGCCCGAGCGCGACGGAGCCCCGGCGACCGCTGCCGCCGGCGTGCGTTTGACTCCCTCGGTCTACACGGTGCAACCCGGCCCGAACGCCCAGCGCGAATTCCTGGGCTATTTGATCCAGGCGATTCCCGGCGACGTGATCGAGCTGGCCGCCGGCACGTTCAACTTCGACGAAGACCTCGAGGTCTCGACGAGCAACATCACCATCCGCGGCAAAGGGATCGACACGACGATCCTCTCGTTCAAGAACCAGCACATGGGAGCGAAGGGGATCGAGGCGACGGGCGACAACTTCGTCATCGAGGATCTCGCCGTCGAGGACACGCGGGGGAACGCCATCAAGGTCGTCGGCGCGAAGAACGTCACCTTCCGCCATGTGCGCACTTCGTGGACGGGCGAGCCCAAGACCTCCAACGGCGCTTACGGCGTTTATCCCGTGCAGTGCGAAAACGTGTTGATCGACGGCTGCGTCGTTCGCGGGGCGGCCGACGCCGGTGTCTACGTGGGACAGTCGCGGCGGATCGTGGTGAAGAATTGCAATGTTCACGAGAACGTGGCCGGCATCGAGATCGAGAACTCGTTCGATGCCGACGTCTTCGACAACTTCGCCACCAACAATAGCGGCGGCATTCTCGTGTTCGACTTGCCCGGCCTCGACGTGCACAACGGCGGTCGCGTCCGCGTGTTTCACAACAAGGTCCCCAAAAACAACCATCCGAATTTCGGCGCCCCTGGCTCGAGCGTCTCGAACGTCGCCCCCGGGACGGGCATGCTGCTCTTGGCGATGGACAACGTCGAAATCTTCGAGAATGAAATCACCGACAACAACACGGCCGGCCTGCAGGTTATCAGCTACATCCTGACGGGCAACCCGATCAACGACCCGAAGTACGATCCGTATCCCGAGCACGCCTACATCCACGACAACCACATTTCCGGCGGCGGCAAGCATCCGGGAGGCCGCTACGGCAAGATGCTGGCGGGTCTCTTGGGCAAGCCGTTTCCCGAAATCTTTTACGACGGCGTGCTCAATCCCAAACACGTCAAGGACGGCAAGCTGCCCCCGAAATACGCCATCCGCTTTGAGCGCAACGGCAACGTCAAGTTTGCCAACATCCATTTTGATCGCTTGAGTCCGGAGAAGATCGCCGCAGGCAAGATCGACGTCGATCGCAACATCGCCAATTACACCGGCAGCTTTCCGCGCCTGGCAGGCGATCCATCTCCTGCCGCACGGGGCGGCCGATCCGGCCAGCGACACGAGCGCCAGATTTACCGGGCCGCGCCGCAAAAACTTTCCGAATATGGCCTCTTCAAAGGGAACGGCAGCACGCAGGAACCGGTCGACGGCTTAATCCCGTACGATCTCAACACGCCCCTCTTCTCCGACTACACCTCGAAGCACCGCTTTGTCCGCCTGCCGGCCGGTCTGCAGGTCGGCTATCGCGAAAACGACGTCCTCGACTTCCCCGTCGGCACGCAGATCGTCAAGACGTTCGCCATGCCGCACGACATGACCGACGCCAAGAAAGGCGAACGGCTGATCGAGACGCGGATCATCGAACACAAGCCGACCGGCTGGTACGGCTACGCTTACGTCTGGAACAAGGAACAGACCGAAGCGACGCTCGCTCTCGGCGGCACGACCGTCGACGTGAGCTGGAAGCATTCGGACGGCTCGCTGCGGACGAACAATTACATCGTGCCGCACGCCAACCAGTGCAAGAGCTGCCACATGTCAACCGAAAAGACTTTCCTGCCGCTGGGCCCGAAGGCCCGCAACCTCAACAAGGAATTTGCGTATCACGGCGGCAAAGAGAATCAGTTGACTCACTGGACGAAGATCGGCGCCTCAAGGGAGCGCCGGAGCCCGACAAAGCTCCGCGCGCCGCGCGGTTCGACGATCCGACCACCGGCTCGGTGGAAGCGCGGGCCCGCGTGTGGCTCGACGTCAACTGCGCTCACTGCCACAACCCGCACGGCCCGGCCCGCACGACGGGGCTCGACCTGCAGCTGAGCCAGAACAACCCGGCGAAAATCGGCGTCTTCAAATCGCCGGTCGCCGCCGGCCACGGCTCGGGCGAAAACAAGTTCGACATCGTCCCCGGCAAGCCGGAAGAATCGATCGTGCTCTACCGGCTCGAATCGACCGAACCGGGCGTGATGATGCCCGAACTCCCCCGCCGCCTCGTCCCCGACGAAGCGGTGAGCCTGCTTCGCGAATGGATCGCCCAGATGAAAGCGCCCGTCAAGCAAGCCAGCACAAAGTGACGGGAGAGATCGTGCAACGCGAAAGTCGGCTGGTCAGTTCGCGTTCTGCCGGATCGAACCTGTGATCTTGTTCCCCGCAGTGCGCGGCGGCTGGATCTCTTTCAGGTAGTCGGGGACAAGCTGCGACTGGTAGGCGCGAAGCGGTCGCACGAGCGAGCGTTCGATGACCTCCCGGCGGGCTTGCCAGTCGGATTGCGAAACGCCGACTGCCGTGCGGAGTAACTCCATGATCGCGAACGTCGACTCGGCCGCGCCGATCGTCCGGTCGAGATCGTTGAGCGCGATCCGCACCGACGGGGGCTTGCCCAGACCCCTGTTATTCCACCGCAATTTCAGGAACTGCAAGAGCGCGTTCATCTGGTCCCACCGCTCGGCCGACGGCATGGCTTGCGGAGTGGTCGCCAAAAGCTGCAGCGCTTCGACCACGTCGCGGATCGACCGGTCGCTCGCGTCGCCGTAGTAAACCGTGTACAGGCGGTGCCGCAAGTGGGCGGCCGGATCGAGCGAGGCGTCCCGGCCATAGAGGGCCGCCAGCTCGTGGTGGACGAAATAGGTCAGCACCGGGTCGTACGGCTCGGCGAATTCCTCGAGTTGATGGAGCGCTTCGAGCGTCGGCCGGCGGGCCCGGGCCGCATGTCCCAGCGCGGAGAGGTAATTGAGCCGCCGCTCATCGACGGGATGCAGCTTGCGGTCGTAGCCGTCGCCGTCGCCCGACTCTTCGATCACCGTGTGCGGATGTTTGGTCAGGTCTTCGTGGACGGCCTTGCGATAGGCCCACGGCTGGTCCGGATACGCCGTCATCAACTGGCGCTGTCTCAACACGTCCGACAGGCGGCGGATAAATTCGGGATCGTTTCCGTCGGCATTGGGCCACTCGGCGATTCGCCCGGCGTGCGGGTTGAGCACTTCGGCAAGTTCTTCTCGCTTGGCACCCCAGCGCATCGTCTCCTGCGGCAGTCGGTAGGTGAACAGGCCGTTCGACGCCGTGTTGATCGCCGCGCCCTCAGCGAGCGCGTCGCACTTCTCGCCCCAATAGGCCCCGAGATTGAGGGCGACCGACCAGTCCCACCCGACGTGTGAAAACGCGCGGCCGACCTGCGGAGTCTGGAATCGTTTGAGCAGATCGGGCCGGTTGAGACCCTTGGGCGAATTGGTGGCTAAGAGGACGAAGTCGCCTCCGCCGGCCTCGACGGCGGCGACCTGGGAGAAGACCGATTTCAGCGTGGCCAGCATGCTCCGCACGGGCCACGGGCCGAAATCGACGTACGGAAATCGCTGGGCGAAGATGCCGTCTTCGGCCAGTTGGCGGCTGGCGGCCGCGTAAAACTCGCGCGTGAAATAGGGCGTGCCGGTCGCGACGCCCGCCGCATCGGTGTCGGCGACGATCGCGTCGAAGACGCCGCCGGCCGATTGGACGGCACAAGCCGGGTCGAGCTCCACGAACCGCACGCGGTTGTCGTCTTTCGGATTGGTAAGGCCGCTCGGCCAGACCTCGTGATTGAGCAGTTCGGCCAGCCGGCCATCTCGCTCCACGCATGTGACGTCGGCGACCGGAAACTCGAGCGTGGCCGCGAGCGTGCTTCCGCTCCCCAGACCCAGGATCAACACGTGCCGCGGCGCCTCGTGCAGGGCGAGGGGCAACGCGGCGGTCAGGACCAGGCCCGAGAATTGCGGACAGACGTCGGACCGGCCGCAATAGGTTCCGAGCGGGATGCCATTTTCGCGGAGTTCAACTTGCACGCCGTGATGCTTCCACAGCGTGTAGGTGCCGCGTTCCCCTTCCTCTGAGGCGAGTAGCCGGCCGTCATCGAGAAACGGCAACAACCGCGTCTCGGTTCCCGCCCGCCGTTCCATGAACACGTCCGTCGAAAAGAGGAGCCGTGCGGCTCGCGCGGCGGAGTAAGCGCCTGCCACATGGGCGACGACGAGCAAGGCGACGACTGCGGCAAATCCGCCGATCCCTCGCCAGCGTCGTCGCCACGCCGCTGCGCAAACGACAGGATCACAGCGACGATGGCAAAACCGACCGACCCGACGTCGATCAACCAGGAAACGTCCGCGCCACGCGACAGCGCCCAGCGGCCGGCGAGATATCCGCCCAAGAGAGCGGGGACCGACCGCAGCAGGACGTCGGGGCTCGCCGCGTGGCTCTCGCCGGCGGGGACCTCGCCGCGCCCGAGGATCGCCCCCCAAGCCGTGCCCAACGGCACAAAGAAAACCGCCGCGGCGAAGCCGCGAGCGAGCATCAACAGGCCGACCTGGGAAACGCTCGACGTAAGTGCCAACGACCAATCAGTCAGCGTGGCAAACAGCACGAGGGCCGCCGCCATGCCTGTCGCACTGGCGAAGACGAGGCGGACCACGATGCGGGAGGGCTGCTCGGCAGTCTCGCGCCGCGCAGGATCCAGCCGGCTGCGGTCCCGAGCAGAAATCCGGCCCAGGCCGTCCACTGTGCGGCTTCCGCGGAGGGAAATAACTGCAGCGTCAACCGCTCGAAAGCGGCCGCTCCAAGTCCCGCCGCCAGCGACGCGACCACGGCGCCGACAACGGCGGCGACACGTGAACCGGCTCGTCGCGGGGCAAGTGTTTGCTCAATCGACTGTCGCGGCCGAGTCACGATGATGATCGCGCTTGCCGCGACGGCGATCCATGCGGCCCATTCGAGGCCCAGCCAGGGCGCAACGATCTGCGCCGTCACCAGCAATCCCGAGGCCCCACCGCTCAACAACCAACCGATGCGAACGGTCTGCGACGAAAAACTCAGACGGGCTGCGCAGGCAGCGGGTATTCCCAAGAGGACCAGCGACACGGCGAGAGCCACCGCATATTGCACGAGGGGCGAAGCGAGGGCTGCGAGCGAGATCGATCGGACCGCGATCTGCGTCCAATTACCCAAGAGGCCGAACGCCACGGCCCAAACGGCAAGCATCAGGCAGGCAACGATCGTTCGGGTTTTCGATCGTGTCGGGCGGCCCCGCGAACCAATCGCGCCGACGAGAAGTCCCACCGTAACTGCGGTCAGCGCTCCGGCGGTAAACATCAATCCGCTGCCGAACCGAGCCGTCAACGAGTGACCAAAGACGACGAGATAAAGTCCCGCGACCATACCGCTCCCGAAGGAGCCGCCAGCCGTCGAGCGGCCCCAGTTCGCTCCCCACTCCGCGAACGCGCGGCACGCGCGAAGAAATTCCGCAAGTCGCCTGTTTTTGACGGGAAGGCCGACGGCGTGGCGTTTCGATCGCGGATTGCGCGTCGCGGGGTGAGCGGAATTTTTGGAAGGGATCGAGAGGTTCGGCATGGCATCCTTGCCTGGCAAAAACCTGCAGCGGGACTCAAATTCAGCCGGCTCAACCGGCCGGTGCCGTCATGGCGAGCCGTTCGCCTTGATTCCGAAGTCGGTGATTTTCAGCAATGTGCGGAACGGGATGCCGCGGGCGGCGAAGGCCGCGGCTCCTCCCTGCAAGCGGTCGCAGACTCCGACGGTGCAGACGACCGTGCAGCCCATTTCTTGCACGCGGTCGATCGCCTGGAGCGAACTGGATCCCGTCGTAATCACGTCTTCCAAGACGACGACCTTCGAGCCGGCCGGAACGGGTCCCTCGACCAAACGCTTCGTTCCGTGCTCTTTGGCTTCCTTGCGGACAATAAAGCCGAGAAGGGGTCGGCCCTGCTGGGCCGCGACCGCCAGCACGCCGCCCACGATCGGGTCGGCGCCGATCGACATCCCGCCGACCGCGGTGAATTCGAGATCGCCTAGCGTCTCGAGGATCCCCTCGGCAATGAGCTTAAGCCCCTCGGCATGCAGGGTGATCAGCCGGCCGTCGAGGTAATACGTCGACTTCTTACCCGAGGCGAGCGTGAAATCGCCGAATTTGAGCGCGTATTGGCGGAAGAGTTCGATCAGGCGTTGCCGGTCGTACATGATGTCGATTGCCCCCGTGCTGCCCGCTTACCGCCGGATGGTGACTTCCGAGCCGACCGCCAGCATATCGTAGACCTCCTCCACGTCCTCGTTCCGCAAACGAAGGCAGCCGCGCGACTCGGCCTTGCCGATCGAGTTCGGGGCGATCGTGCCGTGAATTCCGTAACTGTTCCCCAGATCGAGCCAGCGGACGCCCAGCGGATTGTTGGGATCGCCCCCGTCGATCACGTTCCCTTGCGGATCGGTATACTGCGGATTCTTCACTTTCTTGAGGACGGTGAATTTCCCCAGCGGCGTCGCGCCATCCTTGCCGATGCCGATCGGGTACGACCGCACATAATAACCATAGGCGTGCAGCGTCAGCAAAAATCCGTTCAGCTCGACGATCGCCGAGAACGGCCCCTTGATTACTTTGAGCTGCTGGCCGGGCTGAATTTTCTTCGGATCGACGTGATTGAGCTTGGCCAGGTATTCCCACGGCACATTGTATCGCCTGGCAAAGACGGCGAACTGGTCGTTCGACTTGACGACGTACGGCTGCAGGAATTGGGGCTCGGAATCGAAATAAATCGCGTTCGCCGTCTTTTCGATCCGTTCCTTGATGGCCGGCCGCCAACGCGGCTTTGCCCAGTACAGCATCGACAACTCGCGGTGCGCGCGTAAGAGGTCGCTATTTTGCAGGAATTGATCGATCTTTTCGAGGTGGGCCTCGAGCTCCGGATCGATGGGGGCTGTTTCCTTCTCGTCGGCGACGTTCGCCGTCTGCACGATGGGGCTGACTGCCGGCCTTGCCGTTGCCGCGCTTGGAAACGCGGCCGCCGGTTCCGGACGAGCCGCGGGGGTGACTTCGGCAACGGTGGCTTTTATGGTCGCCGACGGCGTGAGCGGGGCGTGAACCGCCGTGGTGTCGGCCATTTTAGCCGGAGCGAGAGTTGACCTGGCCGCCGCGTTGGAATGCAACTTGGGACTCGGGCCTTCGGCTCGCTGCTCCAGGAGGCGTGCCTTTGTCGAATTCGCGATCTCCGATTTGGCGACCGGCGGCTCGTCGAACTCAGACGGCGGCGGCTCGCTCTGCGGACCGGCGGGACTTTGGGCGACTTCGATCTGTCCGTCGGGAGGCGACTGGGCCGGCGCCTTGTCGGGCGCGGGCGTTTTTTTGGCGCTTGCCGTTTCCTGCGGAGCCGACGCGGGGAATGGATAACCGACGGGGAACCAGTCAAAACGGTACGCCCCGTAAAGGGTTCCGCCGATGACCAGCGCGCCCAAAAGACCCACGCGGAAAACGACTGCCGTCGATATTGCTGGCGCATGCGCGTTCTTCCTTGAACGATCCTGGCAAATACAAGGGGCCGAAATGTAACACGATCCTAGACTTAGGGCCACGGGAGATTGGCCGAGTGTAACTCAAGATGCGGTGTAGACTTGTGATTCTCGTCCGTCGCGGTTGCGATCCGGCCGGTCGTCGCGGCATGATGGAGGCCGGCCCGGGGCGAAGTTCGCAAACCAAGAGCGCAAGGTGCAACATGATCCGAGAGACGACGCGACGTGATTTCATGAAGCAGACAGCCGCACTGAGCGCGGCAGTCTGGGTCTCGGCTTCATCCGTTCGCGGGGCCAGCCGCTCGGCGAACGAGAAGCTCAACATCGCGGCCATCGGCGCCGGCGGCAAAGGCCGGGTTGATATCGCCGGTTGCTCTCACGAGAACATCGTCGCGCTGTGCGACGCCGACGACGAGCGCGCGGCTGAAACGTACAAGAAATATCCGAACGTTCCCAAGTACAAAGACTACCGCAAGATGCTCGAAGAGCGCAAAGACATCGACGCGGTCATCGTCTCGACTCCCGACCACCACCACGCCCCGGCCAGCGTGCTCGCCATGCGGATGGGCAAGCACGTCTATTGCCAGAAGCCGCTCACGCACTCGATCTACGAGTCGCGGAGGATGCGCGAAGTCGCCCGCGAAATGAACGTCGTCACGCAGATGGGAAACCAGGGGCACGCCTTCGACGGTGCACGGCGGATCGTCGAGTTGATCCGCGACGGCGCGATCGGCCAGGTCCGCGAGGTCCACTGCTGGACCGATCGGCCGGGCAAATACTGGCATCAACCGGTCGTGCGGCCGCAAATGTCGGATCCCGTGCCACACGGACTCGATTGGGACCTGTGGCTGGGTGCCGCTCCCGAGCGGCCATACGGGCACCGCGGCGTTTACTGTCCGCACAATTGGCGGGCCTGGTGGGATTTTGGATCGGGTGCGCTCGGCGACATGGCGTGCCACGTCGTCGACCCGGCCTTTTGGGCGCTCGAATTGGGGCGCCAATCTCCGCCGAGGCAACCGCCGAGGGGACGACGCGCGAGTCGGCTCCCGCCTGGCAGATCATTCATTACAACTTCCCCGAGCGCGAAGCCAAAGCCGATTCGCACTGGAAATTGCCGCGGAAGCTGTCGGCCGTCACGCTCACCTGGTACGACAGCGGTAAGAAGCCGCTGCAGGAGCTGGGTGACGGCAAAAAGCTCTCCTCGTCGGGCACGATCTTTGTGGGAGATAAGGGCCGGCTCTACTCGCCGAGCGAGTACGGCCTGCGGCACATCCTCTTGCCCCAGGAAAAATTCCTCGACTACAAGGAACCCGATCCGTATTTGCCGCGGAATCCCCGCAGTCAGAACGCTCCCTACATCGAATGGATCGCCGGGTGCAAAGGAGGCCCGATGTCGCTCTCGAACTTCGACTACGCCTCGCGTCTCACCGAGGCGATGCTCGTTGGCGTGCTGGCCGTGCGGCTGGGCAAGAAGATCGAATGGGACTCGGACAAGATACAGGCCACAAACGCTCCGGAAGCCGCCCCGATCATCAAGCGGGAGTACCGTCGGGGCTGGACCGTTTGAGCGGTCCGATTAGCTGACCATGATCTCGTGGACCGAACGGTCGAGTGTCGCGCACATTCCGTCCAGGTCCAGATCGTCCGCCTCGTGGCCGAAAGGGGACTCCACCGAGTAGGCCACGATCTCCAGGCCAATCATCAAGAACGAGACGACGAAGACCATGGGGATCGTCCAGGCGTCGAAGTCTGCCACCAGGCCCCAAGGCAGTGTCAGCACGTAGAGAAAGACACACTTGTTGACGAAGATGCGATAGGAAAAAGCCAGACGCGTGTTGAGGATCCGCTCGCATCCGCCGCATACGTCCATTAACACCTTGCCTTCGGTATCGAGGACGCGCGTCATCTGATCGGAAATGAAATTTCGGCTCCGCCACGATTGGATGAGGGCGTAAATCCGCGATGCTACGATGCCGGGTGGATGGTTCGGATCTTCCTTGAGATCCTCGAAACCGGGCACTCGCTTCAGATCGTTGATGCGGCGTAAATGGTCCCGCAGCGTCCTGGCATAGACGGCAAGCAAATTGGCCATCTGTTGCCGTTCTTCGACCGTCGTTGGCACAAAGTGCCGCACTTTCAGGGCGAGATTCCGGCTAGCATTGATCAGCGCGCCCCAGAGTGTCCGCGCTTCCCACCACTTCGCGTAGGCCCCGTTGGTCCGAAAGACCAAGAGCATGCTGACCATCAGGCCTAAAATGGCATGCACGGTCGAATGCACGTCCGCGTAGCCAGCGAAGCGGGAATGCTCTTTGAGGACGGCCAAACCGCTATAGAGGCTCATCAACAGCGAATAGAGCAGAATGCGGCCCAACGTGCTGTTCAAAGAAAAGAGGGTCGCCAGGCTGGGACTGCGGGCGTTCATGAAGACAAACGTTATCTCGGTGAGGCTGCTCTTTTCAATCCGCCGGCACAGATTTCACGCTGGCGAAAAAACCGGCCGACGTTTCCGCCAGCCGGTCGATAAGCGAACTAGGTCCAGTTCGCCGTGGGGCGAACCGAGAGCCCGTCGAAAACGCTCCGTTTCGTGCCTCAGGCCGAGAAGCTGCTGCCGCAGCCGCAGGTCTTCACCGCGTTCGGGTTTTCGAACGTGAATCCGCGCTTCTCCAGACCTTCGTAAAAGTCGATCGTCGTTCCGTCGAGGAAGAGGTAGCTCTTCTTATCGACGGCGACCGGGATACCGTGCTGGCTTGTGACGTGGTCTTTGGTGGCGTCGCTCTGCTCGTCGAATCCCAGACTGTACTGGAATCCGCTGCAGCCGCCACCCGCCACGCCGATGCGGAGGACCGTCGCCTCGGGCATCTTCTGTTCGGACAAGACCCGTTGGATTTCCTTTGCGGCCTTTTCGGTAATGGTGACTGCCATCGATCGAGCAACTCCGATTAAAGGTTTTCAATTGCACCGAGGCAGCTTCGGCTCGAACCGGCCACCGCCCCGGCGTCCATCAATATTATAGCGGATGACCCAAAAGAATCACGAGCCCTCTTCCCTCCCCGGGCCATTCCACCGTCTCCCGGGTCCGTTTGGAGCGGATGCTCGATTCAGCGGATACTCGATTTCATTGGCCTGGAATGCTTACGATTGGACAATGCCTCCTCAACCACGACGCCCCTGGCCGCAACCCACCCCGCACGAAACGGTTCAATTGCGACGGCAACCTGCGATACCGTTCCCAATGCCGCCGGACCTCGTCGCTCAACGGAGGCTGGCCGACGATTTCGGCGTCGCGCTCCCCAAGGTCTTCGTCAAATCGCCGACTGGGCACCCGTACCTCTTTCGCAAACGGATCGATCGCTTCGACGCGGCCCTCCGCCCGGGCGACCTGGCCGCGGTGTATGTCGATCGCGGAGCGGTCTTTGCCTACGGCCTGTTCAATCCGCGGGCCGAGATTTCCGTGCGGCTCGTCCGCTGGGGCACGAGTCCTCCCGATGAGGCCTTCTGGACGGGCCAACTGGCGCAGGCGGCCGCCTTGCGCCGCGATCTGCTCGGTCTCGACGCGCAGACCGATGCGTATCGGCTCGTCCATTCGGAAGGGGACGGCCTCTCAGGAATCGTCATCGACCGCTTCGGCGACGTCCTCTCGGCCGAGGCGTTCAGCCTGGGCATGTTCCAGCGTGGGGCCGACCTGCTGGAACGCCTGAGCGCGATCGTGGGAACGCATTCGTGGATCCTCCGGCCCGGCCCGGCCAGCTTCGACCAGGAAGCCTTCGAGGCACCGACCCTGCGATCGGAGCACGCACCGCCGAGCGTCACGGTGCACGAATACGGCACCCGTTTCCGGGTACAGTTCGAGGAGAGCCACAAAACGGGATTCTTCTGCGATCAGCGGGAGAATCGCCGACGTCTGGCGACCTACTGCGCCGGCAAGTCGGTGCTCGATCTGTGCTGCTACACCGGCGGCTTTGCCGTTCAAGCAAAAAAACTCGGCAACGCGGCAGAGGTCACGGGGGTCGAATTGGACGAGGCCCCGCTGCAATTGGCCCGCGAAAACGCCAATCTCAATCAGGTCCGCGTGAACTTCGTGCAGTCCGATGCATTCGCCTACATGCGCGACATGCTCCGCAACGGCCGACAATACGACGTTGTCGTCCTCGACCCGCCGAAGCTGATCCGCACGCGGGACGAACTGGAGGACGGCCGGCGCAAGCATTTCGATCTCAACTGCGTGGCCATGCGGCTCGTGCGTCCCGGCGGCCTGTTCTTGAGCTGCTCCTGCAGCGGCCTCCTCGACGATGCGGAATTCCTGAAGCTGCTCCACTCCGCCTCACGGCAAGCTGGCGCATTGCTGGAAACGCCCCCCGACTCCAAACCGCGACATGCCCCCCGCACAATGCAGATTCTCGATAAAACGGGGGCCGCCCCCGACCACCCCATCGCCTCGAATTGCCCTGAAAATGAATACCTGAGAGCCGTTTGGATGCGCCTCTCCTAACGTAAGGCAAGCTGCCAGCTTGCCATTTCTCTTCGATTGGAAACCGACCAAGAACTGCGATACAGTGACCAAATGCCCGCCGAACCTCGCATCTACAAACTGGCCGACCTGAAGCCGGGCGCCCAGGCCGATTGTTTCGTCCTGCTGTCGGCCAAGGACCGCGCCACGACGCGCGACGGCAAACCGTATTACCGGGTCACCTTCCGCGACGCAGCCCGATCGGCCGTGGCGATGGTCTGGAGCGATTCCCCCTGGTTCGAGGGATGCGACGGCACCTGGAAGGTCGGCTCCTGCTACAAGCTGCGCTGCCGCTACGTCGAAAGCTCCTACGGGCCGCAACTCGAGCTCGAACGGCTGCGGCTCGTGGAAGAGGCCGACCGTCGCGACGGCTTCGACGAGACGGCCCTCGTCAAATCGACCCGGTTCAACATCGAGTCGATGTTTGCCGAACTGCTCACGATCGCTCGCACCAAAATCGAGCCCGAACCTTTGCGGCGGCTGGTTGTCGGAATCTTGGAGGAGCATGCCGACGCCATCCGGCGAGCGCCGGCTGCGAAGCAGAATCACCACGCTTACGTCGGCGGATTCTTGGAGCACGTTTTGTCGGTCACGCGAAACGCGACCTTCCTGGCCGACAAATACGCGGCTGACTACCCAACCATGCAGCCGCCCCTCTCGAAATCACTCGTCGTCGCCGGCGCGATCCTGCACGACATCGGCAAGCTGATTGAGCTCGAGTTCAGCATGGAAGGCGCTCGACGCACCGCCGAAGGAGAGCTGATCGGCCACATCCTGCTCGGTCGCGACATGGTCCGCGAACGGGGCAAGAAAATCGCCGACCTCGATCGCGAGACGCTCCTGCGGCTCGAGCATATCATCGTCGCTCATCAGAACCTGCCGGAATGGGGCTCGCCCATCGCGCCGCACACGCCCGAGGCACTGTTGGTCTACTTCGCCGACGACGTCGACGCGAAGTTCCACATGCTGGCCGCGTCGTTGGAGGCCGGATCAACCGGTGACGAGGAATTCACGCCGCGTGACAACGCATTGCGCCGCAGCATTTTCCGCGGATTGCGCGTGCGCGAGTAATCGTGGGGCAAGCTGCCAGCTTGCCATTCCTGGTTTTTGATTCATAAGCAAAAGACAAAACGGACAAGCTGGCAGCTTATCCCACGAGTGAGACGCATGCGGTTCACCAAGATGCACGGCGCGGGCAATGACTATGTCTACGTCAATGCCTTCGAAGAACGCCTGCCCGAGAATCTGGCCCAACTCGCCGTCGCCGTCAGCGATCGCCACAAAGGAATCGGCTCCGACGGCCTGATCCTGATCCGACCGTCGACCCTGGCCGACGCGCGGATGCAGATGTTCAACGCCGACGGCAGCGAGGCCGAGATGTGCGGCAACGGCGTGCGCTGCGTGGCGAAATACGTCTACGACCACGGCATCGCCCGAAAGGAAACGCTGCGGATCGAAACGGCCCGCGGCATCCTCGAATTGCGCTGCTTCACGTCGGCCGGCAGGGTGACGAGCGTCCGTGTCAACATGGGCCCCCCCATCTTGAACGCCGCCGAAATCCCCACGCGACTGGCCGGCAATCCGCCGATCGGCGTGCCGCTCGACGTCGCCGGACGCGAATTGAAGGTAACCTGCGTCTCGATGGGCAATCCGCACTGCGTGACGTTCGTCGACGAGATCACCGATGACCTCATGCTCCGCGTCGGCCCGCAAATTGAACGCCACCCGGCATTTCCAAACCGCGTGAATGCCGAATTCATCCAAGTCGTCTCCCCGACCGAAACGATCATGCGCGTCTGGGAGCGCGGTTCAGGCGAAACGATGGCGTGCGGCACTGGGGCCTGCGCGGCGGCCGTCGCCGGCGTCCTGGCCGGCCTCACCGAACGCCGCATCCTCACCCACCTCCGCGGCGGTGACCTCGAACTCGAATGGGCCGCCGATGGCACGGTCTACCTGACGGGACCCGCCGCCGAAGTGTTCGAAGGAAACTGGCCAGCTTGAAGAGTGAAAGCGGACCGCCCTCCCGGCTTTCCTCTTTCACACCAGCAAGTACTCCAGAAACCCCTTAAGGTCCCGTGCCGTCTGCCACGGGTCCAGCTCCCAGTATTTGGGAGCCAACAGTTCGCATCGCCAGATGCCGTCGAATCCCGTCGCGCGGACCGCGTCGACCCATTCTTTGAGCGGGATGCAGCCGCCGCCCGGCCAGACGTTGCGGCCCCGTTGCGAGCTGTCGCCGTGCTCGCCGAAGCGGTCGAGCGAATCGCAGAAATCGACGCAGAAGATGTGCTTTTTGTCGATGCGGGCGATCTCGTCGGGATTCGTGCCGCTGTTCCACAGGTGGAAAAAATCGAGCACGAGCCCGACGTTGTCGCAGGCCGTTTCCGAGAGCAGCTCCAACTGCTGATCGAGCCGATTGAGCGGCGTGAACGTGATCGCTTCGAGATAAAAGCGGACGTTGTGCTCCTCGCCGATCTTGGCCAACACGGCCAGGTTCTTGGCTGTCAATCGCCGCATCTCGGGCCACGGTTTGCCCGCCAGTCCCTTGTACGGCCCCTTGGGATCGAGCGGCCCCGTGAGCAGTTGCACCATCGGGCAGCCGATCTTCTCGGCCATCACGCAGCGGGCCTTGCACTCGCCCAACAGGGCTTCGTAAGCCTCCGGCTCTTGCCGCTCGATGTCTTGCACATACGACAGCCCGACGGGCGGAACCGCTTCAAACAGGGGCCGCAAAGTCTGCAGGCCATACCCCTGATCGAGATAACGTTGCAGTTTGTCGATGCCAATCTCGATCCCGGCATAACCGGTCTCCCGCGCAATGCGAATGCTCGTCAGCAGGTTGGTGTATCGAGTCGCCAGATTGTGGAGTGCAATTTGCATCAGTTAGGCGGTGCTCCGGTATCTATGAATCGTCTCGCCACCTTCCGCCTTCATCCTTCACTCTTAGCGGTCGTGTCACGTCGACGGCCAGCCAGCAGAGCGACGCCAGGCCGTAGGCACAGCCGAACAGCAGGAACAGCGATTGCGTATGTCCTTCGTGCAGCATCGCACCGGCGAAGTGCATGCCGGCCGCTCCGAAAAATTGCCCGACCATGTTCATCGCCCCGCTGATCGTGCCGGCATACTTCTCGCCCACGTCGGCACACGCCGCCCAGGCCGGTCCGATCATCAGGTCGTTGCCAAAAAATGAGGCGGATAAAAGCGCCGCCAGGATCCAGACCGAATGCACCCACGGCACGGCCAAGATCGCCAGCCCCGCCAAAGTCAGTCCCACCATTCCACTAATGCGGCGGCCCCATTTGCGGCTCTGCCAGCGGCGACTGATCCAGTCCGACAACACGCCGCCGGCAAGGCACGATACGATCCCCGCGGCCAGCGGCAGCCCCGCCAGCCACGACGTCGCCGCCGGCGAAAGCTGTCGATTGACCTTCAAATAGAGAGGCAGCAAGTTCGTGATGAAGTTCCCCGACGAGCCGACGAATCCATACATCAGACACAGCCCCCACACGTTGACCGACCCCAACAGGGCCAGCCATGGAATCGGACCACGCAGCGGCGCCGACTCCGGTCGACCGGCGGCGATGATCGCCCGCTTGGCCGCGTTGACTTGCCGCATCTGGTCCGGACGGTTGCGAAACCAGATCCAAAATGGAACGGCAACCAGCACGCCCAAACCGGCCTCGAGCCAAAAAGGAGTGGTCCACGTCCCGCACAGATCGAGCAATCCGAGAAACAGGAAGGGACTCACCGCGCCCCCCAACCGGCTGAACATCCAGACGAATCCCTGGGCCGAGCCACGTTCGGTGACGGGAATCCAATCCGCAATCACGCGCGACCAGACCGGAAAGAACCCCGCCTGAAACACGCCGAACAGGAAACGGGCCGCCAGCAGGAACACGTACGGCCCACCGGCACTCGCCGGAAAGAGGCCCGCCAGCGCCGTAATCCCCGTCATCAACGACCAGGCCAGAATCAGAAACGTGAGCAGCGCCCGAGCCCCCAGCCGATCGCCGATCAACCCGCACGGAACCTGAAAGATCGCATAGCCGATCAGAAAGGCCGACTGCATATTCCCGAACTGCTCGGCGTTGAGACCGAGCGACTCGCCGATATCGGGATGCGCCCGCACAAAACTCTGGCGGTGCAAATAGAGCAACAGCGACAGACCGCAGCCGACGGCCAGCACGTAATACCGCACATGCGTCGCGGGCACCGCCGCGTCCGCTGGCAATTTCCCCGTTTTGTGCAAGGCTTGGTCCGCGCGACCCATCGTGCACCGTAGGGCAAGTTGCTCGCTTGCCGAAAACATTCCGGAACGACCCGGCCGGCCGAGCCGAGTGTCAAATCTTTTGAGGCCACAGGCCCTTCCCTCGGCGCAAAGACCGTCCGACAATACCGCGCTGGGGAGCCGAAGTGAACGAAGATTCGCGGTCGGCGAATGATCTCCACTGCTCAATTCCGCAAATAGAAACGGAGCGTCCCATGCTCACGGACATCAAAACCGAATTCCGCCGGCATCAACAACTGGCCGAGGCGGCGTTGGCTCACCTCGACGACGCGGCGTTTTTTCACAAGCCGGGTGAGCCGGTCAATCCGCTGGCCCTCATCGTCAAACACGTCGCCGGCAACTTGCGTTCGCGGTGGACCGATTTTTTGACCACCGACGGCGACAAGCCGGGCCGCAACCGCGACGGCGAATTTCAAATCCTCGCCGGCGACTCACGCGAACGACTCATGAACGCCTGGCAACAAGGTTGGGCCGCGCTCTGGTCGACCTTGGACAGCCTTTCCGAACAGGATTACGACCGGACCGTCACCATCCGCGGCGAACGTTTCACGGTGCGGCAAGCGGTGCTCCGTTCCCTCACGCACACTGTCTATCACGTCGGTCAAATCCTCTACGTCGCCCGCTTGCTGAACCCCGAGGCCAAATGGCTCACCATCCCCCCCGGCCAGAGCCGCAACTGGTCCGGCAAGTATCTGCCGGAACAGGACCAAGAAAAAACGAAGAAACCGTAGAGCACGCTCTCCTTCGCGGCTCGGCACAGCTCTTTGGATGTTTGCTGATTCGTCACGCCGCCAGCGGTGATAGAATCCTCGGACAGCGAGCCGAGATGGCTCTCCCCTGCGCACTCCAACGGCCTTCTGAGGAATCGTCATGCTCACGATCGCCGTGAAGAACACCGTGACCCCGCTCTTGCTGCGGCTCATGCTGGGAGCGATTTTCATCTATCACGGCCTCGACTTGGTGACCGGCCAAGGCCATCAAATGGGAGCCAATTGGAACCCCTCCCTGCCCGCCGCTGCACAACTGGCCGCCGCGTGGGGTCAGCTCCTGGGCGGCATCGCCTTGGCGCTCGGCTTTCTCACGCGTCTCGCGGCCCTGGGGATCATCGCGATCATGTGCGGCGCCATCGCCACGGTTCACTGGCCCCACGGTTTCAGCGTGCAGAACGGCGGCTTTGAATACAACGCCGCGATCATCGTCATGTCCCTCTGTCTGGTGCTTGGCGGACCGGGACCGATTGCCGTCGACCGAGTCTTCCGACTACGTCGACGCGCTCCTCAGACTCCGCCACGTTGACCGGCCTTTGGACCCCCAAACGGCGAGTCGTCGAAGATCAGGTCTAAAGCTCTGATTTGGTGCCACTGCTGAGTCGCTTCGGCTCAGCAGTGTTCTTGCGAGCTTCCTTGCACGTACGAAGGCTCCGCTCAATCTCGAATTGCGAAAATGTTGCTGCAAGAGCCGCTGCTGAACGTATTGCACAGTCGGTCCAACGACATTCGAGAGGAGCACTGCTCGACGGAAGCCGTTCGAGCAGTGGCACCACGCGCAGCATTCGGAACTTCACATCACGCTTGATTTTTACAGGCGGCGAGCGCACGCTTATCGCCCAAGCTGCCTCTCAGGGGCCGCTAGACCGGGTCCCATCCAGGTGGACCGGTCACGCGGCACAAAACGTCGGTGAAAACGAAGGATTCATCGCGTCACCTGAGTGCTCGCAGCACTTGCCACGGGCCAGGCCAACGCATTTTCGCTGGACACCGGTCTTCAAGAGTCCGTAAAGGAGTCGGAACGATGCAAGCGCTCGTGGGAAGATTTGTTTTGACAGCCGTGGCGATCGTCGGTTCACTGTTGGCGGGAGCCGCTCAATCAAGAGCTGAGGAAATCACGTTCACGTACACGGATCCGTTCGGCCTCAAAGCGACCGGCCAAATTACGGTCGTACCTTCCGGCCTCAAGGATGGCAGCCTGTGGGCCGTCAGCGGAACTCTCGAAATTACCGCCAACCCTGAGACTCTTCCTGCGGGCGACGTCTCGAGCCAATTCCCCGCCAATCACTACGTCGGTCGTTACGAACTGCTGTCAGCGGGTCCGTATTACACGGCTTTCTTCGATGACCAGACAAACGGCGACAACCTCTTCTTCCCCAGCGAAGACACGGCAGACGCAGCCAACGGGCTGGGGGTTCCTGGCGACTCGTACCTGACCGGTGGCGGACTCATGTTTGGAACCGTTCAAAAAAAGACGGTCGAGATTTCGATCAACATCTATTCGATTGGCAACGGCGTTTACGGGTGTCAAATCTGCAATGCGGCCGTCGACAACGCCCATGACCCGAACACCGACCTCGCCGCTTGGGATCCCGAAATGGGCACGTTCGAATGGACCAATCCCCCGAGGGCTCGGTGACGCTGCCGGTATTGGCTGCTTGACAGTTGCCGGTTTCGGCCTCGAACCACGACCGCCGCGTGCCACTGCCGAGAGGGATACCCTTTGGGTCCGGCTCAGCAGTGTCCTTCCGAGCGTCCTTGCACTTTCGAGGGCTCCGCTCGATCTCGAACCGCGAAAATGTTGCCGCAAGGGCCGCCGCGGAGCGTGTTGCAAAGCAGATCCACCTTGGACTCGTGAGGAGCACTGCTAACCGGAAGCCGGTTTGGAAAGGCTCAGCAGCGGCATCCCATGCGGACACGTTGCCCGGCCCCCGATCGGACTATTTGCTGTCCGGGGGATTTGTGGTCGGGGGATTTGGGAGATGCCTGAAGTGAGTCACCGCATTGGGACCCGCGGCGACCGCTTCACGGCCGGCGATCTTCAGGTCGAACACATAATCCGTTTTCCCCGGGGGCTGATGATCGATTTTGAGCTCCGGATATTCCTTGAGGTTTCGATCCGGATCGTCGTACAGGTTCTGGAACAGGTCCGGGCCAGGGTACTGCTTGTGCTGTCCCCGTTTCAGCTTGGTGAACGTTGCGATGTAAGTGCCGGCCTTCACGCCGTCGTTCTTTCCAAAGGCTCCGAAGGCGAATTCGCCGCTGCGAGAGATGACCGCATAGCGCCCATTGGACTGCGGGTTCGCGGGGTCCTTGAGCGTCATGACGATCCATTCAGGGTTTCGCCCCTCCGCGAGATCCGGGGTGATTCCATCCACTGTGACCTTGCCAGCCAGGGGGTAGACCGCCGACCGCGTCTTCCCGGCGTTTGCCAACGCCTTGTCGATGGCCTGATCGGTCGTTTGCCCCGATGAGCAGCCGGCGACGAGGAGCACAGCCAGCACGCTGGATCCCCGGATTGCACGACAAGTTCGCAGGAGCATCCGTGATGTCCTTTCCCGCTCAAAACGATGTGTGCGCTAAGCCTGCCAAAAAGCTGCCCCCCAAAGAGCGGTCGCTCCGGGAGGCAGCTTCTTGGAGTTTTTCCCGTCAGGCAATCGCCCTCAAACAATCGCCGTCAAGCAATCGCCGTCAAGTGACTGACTTAGAAGCCTGAGTCTGTAACGGGCTCTCTTCCGTGAATGGTCAACAGGGCCGTGAATGTCAAGAAGCTGATGTTCTCGCTGATCATGCGGGCCGAGCCGTCGCACATGCAACATCCAACTGCCCCCGGATGGAAGCTATAGCCGAAAGTCCGGGCCCACTCGTTCGTGCAATTGAGGATGCAGACGGGCGTGTCGTTTCCGGCGCCAAAGGTCGCAGAAGTTCCGGAAAAATTGGAGCCTCCTCCCTTGCCGGAGTAGCCATTATTCCAACATCCCCAGCAACCGCCCGGGTTGCTGGTCTTCCAAGCGGTTTTCGAGCAGCCACCACAGCATTGTTGGTGAAGGTAGCAATAACGTGCGGGGCTCTGCTTGCCCCCCGGTATCCCGCAGGGACCCCCGCCCCTGATCCAAAGATCCGGGGCTCCGGCGACCTCAGTGAAGAGGATCGTGGTCTGCGTGCCATCGGTGATTCTCTCAATACTGATTTGTCCGGCCTGATTTGGGACATATTCGAAGGTCTGTCCGTTGCAATACCAATTCCAGGCGGGCATGGCGGTCATGCCGCAGGGGCTCCCCCCCGTGCACTGATTTTCGCCTTTGAGAACTCTCCAATAATCTTGAACGCAGGTTCCACCGGACAAAGCTGTCGAGACGCCCCGGTAGTCGCTCGCACCCATGAGCTTGATGGGCCAGAACTGTTGATTGGTCTCCGTCCCGCCGTTGCCATTATTCACCGGGCAGCACTCCCAATCCGGCTGTTCGAGGAAGGGGTTCGCGAGCCTGGGGCACGACGGGCAGACAAAAGTTGGAATCACAGCCGCCGCAGGATAGCTCCCGGCGCACGCTGTGGAGCAGGTCGACGAATTTGGGTACGTGAAACACTGGCTGCCGCCCGACCACGTGTATTTATGCGGAGACTGGATGGACGAGTTGTGGTCGATTTTGTTGTAAACCGTGGTCGCTTCCAGGTACGGCAGAAGCCTCTCGCCCCACGTATGCAGGTTAAAGTCGTAGTGGCAGGTGTAAATCGCGCCATCGGTCTTGCCTGTAAAGCTTGTGCAGCCAGGACCACACGCGGGAAGTGTCAGCATTGTGACCGACGGAGGCAACACTTTGTTGACGTCGTGGTAATTGTGCGTGGCCAGTGCAAGCTGCTTCAGATTGTTGCGGCACTGCGTCCGACGTGCCGCCTCCCGCGCGGCTTGGACTGCCGGCAGCAGCAAGCTGATGAGTACCGCGATAATCGCGATCACCACCAACAGCTCGATCAGCGTAAACCCCCGTCGCCTGTTCGTCATGACTGGCCCTTTCAATGAAGCGCACGGAACGGAAAGAGATCCCAAAACACCATCTCTCTCGTGCCGCAAAGAGATCGCGGTCGCCGCGACGCAGAGCGGGACGAGAGCCAGAAGTGCAAGGATGAACGCTCCCTCGGGCGAACTGCCGGGGACGTGAGTCGCGAGCGAACTCGGAAAAGCAAATCAGGTGCTGTATGCCGCGGGCAACAGCCCTCCTCAATCAGATCGAAGAGGAGGCCGTTGGTCCGAAGATGGTTTACGCCGCCGCGACGAACACCTGACGCGACCGACCTCGACCGGCATCGAACCCGAACTTTCAGTGCCCAGTCTGCGTCGCGCCCGCCGCGATTGCAAAGAAATTTCTTGCAATTTTTCTAAGAATTTAACAACCGGTCATTCACACAGTGTACATGCGTTGGCCACCTCGCGAGCACGAATCGCGGGCTGGAAATCAAGGGGTTGCAAGCCATTTCCGTTGATCGAACTCGAGGGATCGCACGCCATTTCAGTTGACGGTCGGAGGTTTGAGTCACAAAGGGGCATGCCAAAAATGTGCCCGGCCTCGAGCCGGCGGCTCTGCCGATCATGTGCTCAACCGCCGCGAGCAGACCTTCCGCTCCCACGGTCGACCAAGCCCCGCACCCGTTAATGGGCGCAGGGGTTTGGAAGCGCGTATTTGTCGCGCACATTTCACCCGGCGTTGGCACGCCGGGCCACCCTCGACGGCCCCTCCGGGGCCAAGCAAACGAAACTCAATCGAGCCGCTCGCGACGAGCCACGCTGCCATTTTGTACCACTGCTGAGCGGGGTACCCTTTGGGTCCGGCTCAGCAGTGTTCTTCCGAGCGTTCTTGCACTTCCGAGGGCTCCGCTCGATCTCGAACCGCGAATGCGTTGCCGCAAGGTTGGCTGCGGAACGTGTTGCAAAGCAGATCCACCTTGTACTCGTGAGGAGCCCTGCTAAACGGAGGCCGTTTGAGCCGTCGCACCAGTCAACCTGACACTAGATCGGCTGGTCCGGAAGCCAGCCGATCACGTCGCGGAACGTGGCGTCCCAAAAGCGCGCATCGGGGAGTACGAGTCTCCTGACGAGCATCAGGCGAAACGTGTCTCGCGGCCAGCCTTCGTCATCGAGTGCAGGCTGCGACTCGACGCATTCGACGGCTCGTTGCGGATCGATTGAGACGAGCTTGAGGGGGGCATTCATCGCACCCGAATCGCCCGCCAGAAAGATCATGGCCGCCACGTCCCGGTCGTAGCGGGCCAGGACCGCGGCCAGATCGCCGTTCGAACTCTCCCGGTGCGGCGGCTGGCTCTCCTCGACGGACTCCGGCCGCGCGAACGAAACGGCATGCCAGAAGAACTCCGCGACGAGCGACGGATCGATTTTCTCCGCGGTTCTCACGAGGACGCCGGCCACCTGCGCGGGGGTGAATAAGGGGTTCGACTTTTCAGCGACCGCCTCATCGAGCAGGGCGAAGCTGCGGCGCAGCAACTCGGTCGCCGCTTGCCGGTCCGTCGCGGCCAGTGTGTCGGCCATCGCACCGTACGCCCAGCCCCGCGAGACCGCGGAATCGAGCCCGTCGGCCAGACGGCGGGCCCGCGGCAAATCGCGTCCGGCCATCCGACAGCAGACGCGCGGCACGAACAGATCCCGCCAGCTGAATTTCTCGGGGCCGGCCCATTCGGGAAGCATTTTGAGAATGTTTTCCGCCTGGGCCGGCTCGATTCCGGCGACGACGTGCGCCAACTCTCCGCAGCGGTGAGCGAAAGGCTGCGGGTTCGCCTTCACCCCTTTGAACAGCCCGATGGCCGCCGGAACGTCGACGCGAGCGAGGCACACGGCTAGCTGCGCCGCGGGCCCCGAACCCGGTGCCGAACCGAGGCAGGCGTTCCGCGTCGGCCAGGGCCTCCTTGAGAACGGCCGTCCCTTGCTCTTTTTCCCCGAAATCCAGCAATTGTGCGCCACGAGCGCCAGCCCCACGACGTGGAACTTGGGGTTCCGCGAGGCCCGCGCCTGCACCAGAGCGTCGGCCAAGAGCGGACGCTTCTGAGCCCGATCCGTGACCGACTGGCAGAGCTGGCACAGCATTACGGCCTTCGTGCCGGGGTCCGACGCCTCTTCGATGACCTCGCGAGCTTCCTCGATGTTTTCCGCGCCCAACGACTGGACGATTTGTTCGCGCAGACCATCGGCCGCGAGCGCGGGAACGGCGGACGCCTTTTCGCGCAGTTGACGCAGCATGTCCCTCGGATCGAGCGCCGCTCCGACGTTGGCCAACTGCCCCAATTTGTTTAATTGAACCGGCTTGGCCAGCATCCGATCGCGATACGGATCAAACAGCCGGTGCGCCAGTCGCACCCTCTCCGGTCGCGGGACGAGCGGACGAACGGGCATGGTGACCGCCGCCGGCTCGGTCAGGCGCGCTAATCGGCGTTCGAGCGCGCCGGAACTGCCTGCAGCTTTTCGCCGTAAAACCGACAGTCGGAATGCTGGATCGTGAGCAGGGCCGGCCCATCGGGAACGGACGAGAACTCGAAATGCCCGCTCGCATCCGTGGCGGCCGTCTCACGGCCCCCCGCAAAGAGCAGCGCCAGCTTCGCGCCCGCCAGCGGCTTTCCGGCATGGTCGGCAACCGTGCCGCGGGCGACGATGCGGCGGGAAACGACGAGGTCGCGGAACACCGCCGTTCCCTGCGCCGGCAAATACAACCATTCCGATTTCGCGCCGTCCCGACCCGGCACCGCGACGGTCGCCTGATACAAACCCGTTCGCGGAACTGCGGGAGTCGTGAAGCGTCCGTCGGCATCCGTGCGAATTGCCGGGTTCCCGGAAAACGCGAACGCCTCGCCGCTGCCGACGAAATTCAGCGGCAGCTGGATCCGCGAACGCATCTCGACGGTCACGTTGGGCAGCGGTTTTCCATCGGAGTCGATCATGCGCCCGACAGTTCGACCGCGGGCTTCCGATCCAGGCGAAGCCGGGTCCCTTGGCGATCTTGATGGGCGACGGAAACGAGTGTCGGCGCCGAGAAATCGTCCCCCCGGCGAGACGTCAGGAAAACGGTGGGCCCGGAAACCGGCAGCTCAAACCGACCCCGCGCGTCGGTCGCGATCTTCTGCCGCACCACGCGTTGCTGTGAGGTGCCGGGCGCCTGGACCCAGAATGCAACGACTTCGGCACGCGGCGCCGGTGCGTCCCGCCCGTCGACCACCGCGACTTGGATCGACTCGGGCAGCGGTTGCTGCCGACCGCGCTCGGGCGCAGCAGACAGCGAGCCGGGCACCACAACGAGCATCAAGAGCCACGCGATCGCTGGGGAAGTTCGCATCAGGGAGTCTTTCGTCCGGGGGCTTGAGCAGGATCCGACAATTACGGGCGATTCGCCGCGAGCGGGATGAGGCTGGCCGCCGTCACTTTGCCTGCAACCGGGCCGAGATCGACGTCGCCGTCGAGCTTGAGCTCGCGGGCATGGATGCCGGACGGCACCGTGACCGCGAAATCGCACAAGGCACCGCAGCGGTAATGCGATTCGGTCCGGTCCAACACCTGCCCGGCGAGACTCTGCAGCCGGAAGTGGGCCGCGGTCCGATCGCTTTCGCGGTCGCTGTGGTCGTCGACGAGCAGGCAGAAATTCGTGTTAAGTCCGTGGGAAGTGAGCAGCATCGGCCGATAGCAAAGGGTCTGCCCGGCTTGCGCCTGCGTCACCTTGTATTCATTCTGGAAACTCAACCGCAGGCGGCCCAGCGGATCGACGGCCACCTCGCGGTCCTTCTCCACGACCACCGTGCACGGTGCCGCGGTCCCGAGATCACGCGAGAACAGATAGCTCCAATTCCGGCCGCTTGCGTCGGCAACGGTTAAGGACAACGTGCTGATCGAGTAACGGCCGCTCGGCACGGCCACCGGCTCCGAGCCGGCAAGCGTAAACCCGATTCCGTCCTCGCCGACGAGCATGCACGCGATCTGCCGGACTTTCGTTGCCGTGGCCAGGCCCGCCGGTTGCAAGCGGACACGGCCTTCCCCCTCGACGAGATCGAGCCGCAAGTGCTCGCCCAGTCGATCGCCCCGCACGGCGTACCGCCGTCCGGCAATCTGAATCGAGGGAATCATGGGGAACTGCTCGGCAAGATCGTCCCAAGCGCCGTCCCCGTTTACGTCGATCCACAGCCGGTCGTCCGGATCGGCGAAAAGTCCGTTGGCGTCGCCGTCGACGCGCCGCGCCTTGACGGTGCGTCCTCCCAGCTCGACGGTCCCGGCACAGTAGCCAAGCGTCGCGACCGAAACGGCCTCCGGCGATCCGCGCCAGCGAACCAGGACCGTGCGCGGAGAGAGCTTCGCGACATCGTGCTGCACGATCTGCACCGCCAGAGGCACGACCCATTCGCAGACCGAACGCCGCCCAGCTTGAGTCTTGAGCGCGGATTGACGCACCGCAGCACGGCTGACTTTGTCTTTCGTCTCGATGAAGCGATTGCGGTTGGCGTCGACGTACAGATCGCATTCCGACTCGTCGACCCGATCGAGCACAAGCAGCACCGGCTCGGAATTCTCGCTGCCGAAGTGGATCTCGCCATACAGCCGCAACCGCCCGCGGTAAGCGGCAGTTTCTCGAATGCCCGCCGGCGGCACGCTGGAAAGCCGGACCGTACGAAACAACGGCCGCAGCGTCTTTCCGTCTGCCGAATCGGCGACATGAGGTGCTTCAGGTTGCGCGGACAGTCCATTCTCTTATTTCTGGACAGCCAG
>CAWHWU010000011.1:0-177517 GCA_963833105.1 uncultured Planctomycetaceae bacterium | reverse complement strand
CGGACGTCCGTGCTCGGCCCCATGATTCAGCGGCACGAGGAGATGTTCCCCCGACTTCATCGAAGTCACAATGTCTCGTCGCTGGGCCCCCACGGAAGTGCCGGACGCATCGAAACATACCCCGGAACCGATCCCTACGCGCCGTGTCCGTGCAACAGCGGCCGTAAATACAAATTCTGTTGCCGAGCGAAACCGTAAATCGGTTCGCCTCGGGGCTTGGCGTGGGTGTTCAATCGAGATCGAGCGTTCAAGGACGCGCAGTTCCGCCCGAGGCGAAGCGGTGTCCTCCGGCCGATCAAACGAGGGCCTGCCTCAAGCGATTCGCACATGCCTCTCGAAACACTGCGGTCGAAAATCGCGGGTCAATTCGCCAGGCCGCGCGGGCTCTTCGGCCGGTGCGTGGGCTTGATCCTCGCCAATCGTCCCTCGAATCTCCGCCGGGCTCAATGGACTGTCGAGCTGCTCGCGCTTTCCCGCGGCGATCGCGTCCTCGAGATCGGCTGCGGGCCGGGCGTGGCACTGGAGGCCTGCCTCACGATCATGGTGGAGGCGGGTGAAGTTGTCGGCGTAGATCATTCCGACGTGATGATCAAGCTGGCCGGCCGCCGCAATGCTCTGGCTGTCCGGAGCAAGAGGCTCAAGCTGATTACGGGCACCATCGACGATGTTCCTGCTGACGAGAGTCCATTCGACCGGATCTTTTCGATCAACGTGATCCAGTTCATCGCCGACAAGGAGGCGTTCATCGCCAACTGCGTCAAATGCCTCGCTCCCCACGGAGTGCTGGCCACGACCTATCAACCGCGCATCAAGCCCTCGCGTGAGGCTGCGCTGGCGATGGCGAAAACCCTCACCGAGGTGCAGGCCCAGGCAGGCCTGACGAGAATTCGCACTGAGCTTCTGGAGTTGAAACCGGTGCCGGCGATTTGCGTGCTGGCTCAAAAGGCCTGAGCGGGCGATCGACTTCGGGGCGAGCGCCCGTAGAATTCCCACGGGCGAACGGAGCAGGAGTCACCAGGGCGAGCCGAGAAGGAGTCAACGATGCCGAGCTTCAAGTACCTGATCGTTGGCGGTGGGATGACGGCGGACTCTGCCGCGCGGGGCGTTCGCGAAGTCGACAAAGTCGGTTCCATCGGTCTCATCAGTGCCGAGACGGTGCCCCCCTACAATCGGCCGCCGTTGACGAAAGGGCTCTGGAAAGGGAAGCCGTTCGAGAGCATCTGGCGGAAGACCGAAAGCCTGGGCGTGACAATGCATCTTGGGCGGACGGTGCGGCACATCGATCCAACAGGCAAAGCGCTCACGGATGACCAGGGGACGGTCTACACGTTCGGCAAGTTGTTGCTGGCCACCGGGGGGACGCCGCGGCGGTTGCCGTTCGGCGGGAACGACATTATTTACTTTCGCACCGAGGCCGATTACGAGCGTCTGCGGACGCTTGCCGACGAGCGTTCGCGGTTCGCGGTGATCGGGGGCGGTTTTATCGGGTCAGAGATCGCGGCCGCTTTGGCGATGAACGGCAAACACGTCGTGCTGATTTTTCCGGAAGAGGGAATCGGCCGCCGCATGTTCTCTGCCGATTTGTCGAAGTTTTTGAACGATTACTACCGGCAGAAGGGCGTTGAAGTCGCTCTCGGGACAAACGTGGCCGGTTTGGAAAAGCGCGGCGAGCAATTCGCTCTCGCCATCCAGAACATGCAAACGAAGGCGAGGCAGGAGATCGTCGTCGATGGCGTGGTGGCCGGCGTCGGCATTGTGCCGAACGTCGAACTGGCCCAGGCGGCGGGCCTCAAGGTGGACGACGGCGTTTGCGTCGATACGGCCCTGCGAACGAGCAACCCGGAGATCTACGCGGCCGGTGATGTGGCCCGTTTTATGAACCCGGCACTCGGGCGGCGGATGCGGGTCGAGCACGAAGATAATGCCAACACCATGGGGAAAATGGCCGGTCAGTCCATGGCGGGGCAGCAGGTTTCTTACGACCACCTGCCGTATTTTTACTCCGACTTGTTCGACTTGGGCTACGAAGCGGTGGGAGAAGTCGATTCCCGGCTGGAGACGGTCGCCGACTGGCAGGAGCCTTTCAAAAAGGGCGTGGTTTATTACGTGCGCGACGGCCGGGTTCGCGGCGTGCTGTTGTGGAACGTATGGGAGCAGGTCGAGGCGGCCCGACGCCTGATCGCGGAGCCCGGCCCGTTTACGCTGGCCAACCTCAAGGGGAGGTTGCCGGCCTAAACCTGGGGGGCCGAGGAGCGGTGCTTGACCGGCCTTAAAAAAATGAGGCCAAGTGACTTGCAGATGTTCTCGCGGGCGGCTTTAATATTGAGATTGAGATTCAATCTCAATACGTAGCTAGCCAGCGAAGCCCTTCGGGCTGATTGCCAGCCAGCAATGAAATCGGCTCCTGTCGCGCGACCAAGACCGCTCGACGGGGGCGAATCCTGTGGCTGCTTTCCGTCTCCGGCATTCTCTTTCGAGGAGGGCTTCGCATGTCGCGCCGTTGCGCGTTTACGCTCATCGAGCTGATGGTGGTGATCGCCATCATCGGCATTCTGATCGCGATCTTGCTTCCCGCCGTCCAGGCGGCGCGGGAGGCGGCCCGGGTGACCCAGTGCCGCAATAACCTGAAGCAGATCGGGCTGGCGATTCACAACTATCACGACATCAACCGCACGTTTCCCAATGCCGATCCGGGCGGGGGGAGCGACGCCGACAGCAGCATCTCGATGGCGAGCGCCTTCGTGGCCATTCTCCCCTACATGGAACAAGCGGCAAATTATCAGCATTACAATTTTGCCCTGGCGAACACCGATCCGGGGAACCAGGCCGTCGTCTCGCAACGGCTCCCGTTTTACATCTGCCCCACCGCCGTTTTGCGGCGCGAGGTGCCTTATAACGTGGCCGGCGATCCATGCGGCGACTTCGGCGAGGCGCCCGGCACGTATGCCGTCTGCGTCGGCTCGTTGCCGTACGATCAATATTGGTCGTACTTCGGCCGACCGCGTCCGACGCTGAATGGGGCCATCGTGTATTCGGACTCCGTCGATGGCATTACGCGGATGCGTGACGTCACCGACGGCTTGACCAATACGGTGCTGATTGGCGAGTCGGCCTGGAACATCTCCGGGTTCTCGACCAGCCCCTCGTGCAACAACGGACAGAACTGGGGCTACACCTACTGGGCCAATCCGTATCCGGCGTCGACCGGTTTCAACACGAGCGCTCCGTTCAATCCGAATACGTACATCTTGCTCGACCCCAATACGTTCGATCAGACGCTGATGCGATTCCGCAGCGACCATCCGGCGGGGGGCGTCAATTTTGTGTTCTGCGACGGATCGGTGCGGTTCCTCATGCAGTACGTCGACCAGACGATCCTGACGGCGATCGGCTCGCGCAACGGCGCCGAGTCGGTGTACGATTTTTGATGTCGCCCTTGGTTCGCGTCGCGTCGGCTTTGTTATCGTCGTCTCTGCAGGAGTTTTGCAATGACCGCTGATCGTGCCCTGTTTGGTTTTCGATTCCGTAGCTCAACATGGTGGGCCGGGGTTCTCGTGCTCGCGACATTTCCGCTCATGGCGGGGTGCGGCCATCACGGCGGACCGCCGCGAGCGGCCGTTCGCGGTGAGGTGCGCGTGCAGGATGTTCCTCTCAAGACGGGCGTGATTCGCTTTATTCCCGCGGGCCAAACCAAGGGCCCCGTCGCGCTCACCACGATCAAAGAGGGACGCTACGAGTTCACGACGAGCGATGGTCCCATGCTGGGCGCGAATTCGATTGAAATCGTGCCTGGCCTCGCGGAAAACCCGTTGGCGGGGGCCAGAGACATCAAGGCGGCCTGGACCGAATATGCGAAAACGGTCGCCGCGAGGACGCCTGCGGGCGCCGCCCCCAAACGGCCGACCCGCAACGTCGAGTGGAAAGTCGACGTGAAGTCCAAGGGGCAGAACACGTTTGATTTCAAGCTGGCCAGTCAATAAACGTCAAACTTGAATGTCCGCGCCTCGCTGCGCATCAAAAAAGGAATCCGCATGCTCAACCATCGATTAACCGCCGTGGCGGCCCTCGCCGTCGTGACAACTGCCGCCTCCGCGCAGGCTCATTTTCTCTGGATCGCTCCGGACTCGTCACCCAAAGAAAAACGCATTCACGTCTATTTCAGCGAGACGCCGGAGCCGGATGATCCCGCGCTCCTGTCGCGGCTTCGGGGTTTGAAGGTCGAGCAGATCTCCGCCGGCGGGAAGTCGCAGGAATTACAGATCAAGCACGCGGACGAGTCTCTCGTCGCGGCTCCGGTCGGAAAGGAATCGCCACGGGCGTACGGGCTCACGTACACGTATGGTGTGCATAGCCGCAACGGCGAGACGTATTTACTCGTCTATCACGCGCGGATGTATCCTGACACCACGCACAATCGATGGAACGCGCCGGCGTCCGATCAGCGGCTCCCGCTCGAGCTCGTTCCGTCGCTGGTCCAGGGAAAACTGACCGTGCGCACCTTGTGGCAAGGTCAGCCTGTTGCCGCCGTCGAAGTGAAGGCAGTTCCGCCTGGAGGTGGCGAGATTGAGGGAACCTCCAATTCGGCCGGCGAATTCGCGGTTTCAGCGAATCAGGGCGGCACGTACGCCTTCCGGGCCAGGTATGTCGAGAAAATCGCCGGTGAGCGGGAGGGCAAGAAATTCCAAACGATCCGCCATTACAGCACGCTCGTCGTTACGATTGCAGACGACCATGCCGTCAAGGCGACGGCGCAGAGGCCGGCAAAGGGATTGAAAAGGATGACGATGAACTCGAAACGACAGACGCGGACGGCGACCGCCCGCACAGCCGCCAAGCCGCAAGGGGCTCTGCCCGATTTGCCGTTCGGCGTCACGAGTTTTGGTGCGGCCGTCGTTGACCAGAATGTCTACGTCTGCAGCGGTCACCTGGGGCCGGCCCACGAGTATGATCGGGACGGGCAGTCCGATCGCTTGCTGCGGCTCGATCTTCGCTCGCCGCAGCGATGGGAAGTCGTCGGCTCCGTCCCGCGGCTCGCCGGACTGGCGATGGTCGCGTCTGGCGGCAAGATCTATCGGATCGGCGGTTTCGAGGTGCGCAACAAGAAGGAGGAGCCGGCCGATCTGCACTCGGTCTCTGACTTCAGCGGCTACGATCCGTCGACAGGTCATTGGCAAAACCTGGCGTCTTTGCCGCAAGGCCGCTCGTCGCACGACGCGGTCGTCGTCGGCAGTCGAATTTACGTCGTGGGGGGCTGGGAGCTGCGGGGAAGCAACCCTTCCGTCTGGCATGACTCGGCCCTGCAAATCGACCTGGCTTCGCCGCGTCCCGAGTGGACCGAGTTGCCCAAGCCGCCGTTCCGCCGTCGCGCGTTGGCGGTGGGCGAGTACAAGGGAAAACTTTACGCCCTCGGCGGAATGCAAGAAGACGGCGCCACGACAACGACCACGTACGTGTTCGATCTCGCGAAGCAAACTTGGTTGCCAGGGCCGAAGCTGCCGGGCGAGGGGCTCGAGGGATTCGGCGGCTGTGCCGTCACGTGCCAGGGGAGGTTGTTCACGACGACGTACTCGGGGAAGGTCTGGCGGCTCTCAGATGACGGCCGCGAATGGCTTGCCGCGGGTGAACTCGCCCGGCCACGCTTCTTCCATCGCATGGCTTGTGCGAACGACTCGTCAGTGATCGTTTTCGGAGGTGGAAACATGCAGGAGGGGAAGGATCCGAGCGTGGAGATTGTTCACGCCTCCGTAAGTCATTGAGCGACCGCACTTGGGTGCTGAACGGTCGTTCGCATCAACGGATTCGATAACGGCAGGCAAATTTGCCCAGCTTATCCGGGCCGATCAAAATCGCCCGGTAGGGCGGATACTCGATACGGCGGTCGCCGCCAGATCGTGAACGTGGTGCCAGGTGCCGGTATAATGCAGGGAACAGCGGCCCAAGCTTCACTCGATTGCCGAGTGCAGCTGTCGTGGTGAGGAAAACGAAAGTTTCGCGCTGTTCCTCGGGAAAGGCAGAGACTGGTCGATGCGCACAACGACATCGCATGAGCCCTCGTTAGCCAAAAGCATTCTCGACCAGATCGAGCTCGTCGTGCGAGAGGCAGAAGAGGCCGGCCGGCCGCTGGAGATCGATCCGTATCGGCCGCGGCTGTTTGAACTTTTCGTGATGGCCGACGCCGGGGATCTCCTCAAAGAGACGACGAGCGAACAGGAGCCGAAAAGGCTCGATTTGACGTCCGATAGCCTCTGTCGGGCCCTGGCGGAGCGATGGAATCTGAGCGACGCGGTTCGCCAATCGAACGCCAACCAGACCCGCCTTCCGCCCTCCCATCTGGGCCGCATGCGGCTCTTGTGGTCGGTTATGCGGATGTGGATGGAATGGACCTACGCGTGGGAACGCTGGGCCGAGTTTCATCAAGGGCCGAACGACGAACCCGCGGCCGGCGAGACTTGAAGCGACGACTTCGACATTCGTCCGTCCCTCTGCGTTGCTTGTTTTCGTTTGGACAACGGTTGGAGAGGCCGTTTAGAATCGAGAGTGTCGCCAGCCGCTATTGCGTTTGCGGCTTTTGGCTTGAGTGTGTCTTGCCGAGCCCGCTCCAATGTCCAATTATCTGCTCGAACGAGGACTGTACGCGGCGATGGCCGCCGTGCTAATCGTGCCGGAGCTGGGGACGTTTTTGGTCTTTCTCGGTTTTTCGCTGGGTCTGCTTCTCTTTGCCGGGCAATTCGCCTGGTCGCTGATTCGAGAGCAAGCCTAAGACCGCCTTTGGCCAAATTCGTGGGGTAAGCTGCCATGCCAGCTTGCACGCATTTGTCCACAGGGCGAGGCCTGCGGTACAAGCTGGCAGCTTATGCCACGAGGAGCCCGTCCGGTACCAGTTCCGTGTGATTCCTCGCCTCCACCGACGACAGAGTTTCGATCGCTTGACAGGCGTGTTATGATGCATCGCATCGGAATGTGTTGATCGGTCCTGCCAGGTGGCCCGCCGCATGCGATTCTCCTTTGCGCTGGCGATGTTTGTGGTGGGAATGTTTGTCGCCTCGGCGCGGGGAGACGCCCGTGTTCGTTCGCAAGAGGGCGAAGTCTTTCTTCGAGACCAAAATCCGGCCTGTTCTGGCGACCACGTGCTTTAAGTGCCACGGCGGAAAGAAAACCGAGAACAATCTGCGCGTGGATCGGCGCGAATCGCTCTTAAAAGGGGGCGATTCGGGGCCGGCGATCGTGCCGGGCCAGCCCGATAAGAGCGTGTTGATCGGCGCGCTGCGGTATCACGACGACAATTTGAAGATGCCGCCGGACAAGAGGCTTCCGGACACTGTTATTGCCGATTTTGAGCGTTGGGTCCGCGAGGGAGCCGTTTGGCCCGAGCGGGAGGCAACCGACGCCTTTGGCCACGTTGCGCACGGAGCGGTACACGAAACGCATTGGGCCTTTCTGCCAGTGAAAAAAGTCGAACCGCCGCGCGATGCGAGCGGTTGGTCGGCAAACGCCGTCGACTGTTTCATTCATGCCGGACTGGCTGCACATGAACTGCATCCCGCCGCGGCGGCGAGCAAGCGGACTTTGTTGCGGCGGGCGTATTTCGATCTGATCGGGCTGCCGCCGACCTCTGAGGAGGTCGGCGCCTTTCTGGCCGATAAGTCGCCCGAAGCCTTTGCGAACGTGGTGGAGACGCTGCTGGGTTCTCCGCAGTATGGCGAGCGGTGGGGCCGGTACTGGATGGACATCGTCCGCTATGCCGATACGGCCGGCGACAACGCCGACTATCCGGTCCCCGAGGCGCGGTTGTACCGCGACTACATCATCGACGCGTTCAATGCCGACAAGCCGTACGATCAGTTTGTCCGCGAGCAGATCGCCGGTGACATTCTGGCACAGCAGGGACCGGCGGAGAAATACTCCGAGCAGGTGATTGCGACCGGATTTCTGGCTCTCTCTCGGCGGTACGCGACGGCTCCGTACGAGTTGTTTCATCTGACGCTCGAAGACACGATCGACACAGTCGGTCGGGCTTACTTGGGAATGACTCTGCGCTGTGCGCGGTGTCATGATCACAAGTTCGATCCGATTCCGACGCGCGATTATTACGCCCTCTACGGCGTCTTCTTCGAGCACGCGCTTCCCGTACGCCGGCTCGGAAGAGTTCCAGTCGATGAAGTTCGGCCGGCGGGCCTTCGCGGCGCTCGTTCCGGCAGCCAAGGCGTCGCCCATGATGTCGGCCTATCAGGCCGAGTTGACGCGGTTGCGGCACGACGTGTCCGAGCTCGAAAAAGCCAAACGCCACGACCGCGCCACGCGGCAGCGGTTGAGGGCGCTTCAGACGCGATTGACGTACCTCCAACGCCGCGGCACGCCGGACGTGCTGCCGGTCGCCTATGCCGTCAGCGAGGGGACGGTCACGGACGCAAACATTCAACTCCATGGTGAGCCCAGCCAGCCCGGGGAGAGAGTTCCGCGCGGGGTGCCCCGCTTCCTTTCAGGATGCGAGGCCCCCGCACCCGGGCCGACCGAGAGCGGCCGCCTGGAGCTTGCCAATTGGTTGGCGTCGCCGCGAAATCCGCTTACCGCGCGGGTGATCGTCAACCGCGTCTGGCAGCATCATTTTGGGCGGGGCATCGTGGCCACGCCGTCGAACTTCGGCACGCGCGGCAGCCCTCCGTCGCATCCCGAGTTGCTTGACTGGCTCACCGCAACGTTTATCGAACATGGCTGGTCGATCAAGTCGGTGCACCGCCTCATCATGCTGTCGAAGACGTATCAACTCGCTTCCGACGCCGACGCGGCTGACCTGGCGCTCGATTCGTCCAACCGCTGGTACTGGCGGTTCAACCGGCAGCGACTCGACGCCGAGGCGATTCGCGACGCGATGCTCGACGTGAGCGGCGTGCTTGATCTTTCGCGACCGGGGCCGCATCCGTTTCCCCCGATCCGCGATTGGCACTGGACGCAGCACTCTCCGTTCAAGGCGACTTATCCGTCGGAGCACCGCAGCGTTTATCTGATGACACAGCGGCAGTTTCGCCATCCGTTTTTGGGCCTGTTCGACGGACCCGATACAAATACGACCACGGACGTGCGATCCACCTCGACTGTGCCGCTGCAGGCTTTGTTTTTGATGAACAGCGATTTTATTCGCGACACGGCGGGCGCGTTTGCGCAGGCTTTGCCGCGAAGAGGGAGAACCTTCGGTGCGCATTGCGCGAGCGCTGGCGTTGGCATATTGCCGGCCTCCCCTGCAGGGCGAGGTGAGCCGGGCCTGCAACTACGTGAAGACGTATGCCCGCGGGGCGACCGGCGCCGGGCTGAGCCGTCAAAAGGCCGAGTCGGAAGCCTGGCTCAGCTACGCCCGCACGATCCTGGCCTCGAATGAGTTTGTGTATGTGGACTGATTGGCAGCACGGGACTTATGGGACAAGTGCCTGCATCAAACGGAAATTGAGTTGACGAAGACAGGCGAGCTGGCAGCTTGCCCCACGAAGGATGGCGTTATGAAGCAGCTCATTAACACGCGTCGCCGTGATTTTTTGAAGTTCGCGGGGCTCGGCCTGGCGGCGGGCGGGGCGGGCCTTTATCGCCCGCTGAGCCTGGCGGCGGCGATGCACGGCGGAAATCCGCTCGCGCCGCGGCGATCGAATCATCCGGCGCGGGCCAAGCATCTGATCTTCGTCTTCCTCACCGGTGGTTTCTCGCACGTCGACACGTTCGATCCCAAGCCGCGGCTGAAGGTTGACCAGGGGAAGAGTGTTGCGGCCATCCATTTACGCGGGACCGACGTGCTGCCTCTGATGGGTTCGCCGTTTCGCTTTTCGCAGCACGGCGAGTCGGGCTTGCCAATGAGCGAGCTGTTTCCGCATCTCGGCGCGTGGCCGACGAGCTCTGCGTGGTGCGGAGCCTGCACACCGACATCATCGAGCATTTTCAGTCGGTGCTGGCGATGCATACGGGCTCGGCGACGGTCCCCTTGCCCAGCATCGGAGCGTGGCTCAGCTTCGGCCTGGGGACGCTCAACTCGAATCTTCCGTCGTATGTCGTGCTGTGCGAGCATCCGCCTTACGGCGGCTCGCAGGTGTGGGACAGCAACTTTTTGCCTCCCGTCCACCAGGGGGTGCGAATTTACCCGGGTGACCATCCGATCCCCGACTTGAATTCGTCCGCTCCGACAATGGCACTGCACGAGTTGGAGCAGCGAATGCTCCGCGATGCCAACGAGCTGCACGCCGCTGCCCGGCCGGACGATCTCAACCTGCCGGCCCGGCAGACGAGCTTCGACATTGCGCGGGGCATGATGCGCGTGGCTCCGCAGGTCCTTGATTTATCCCGCGAAACGCGCGAGACGTTGGACCTTTACGGCGTCCGCGAACACGACAACAAATCGTTCGCCTGGCAGTGCCTCGTTGCGCGGCGCCTTGTCGAAAACGGCGTCCGCACCGTGGAGCTGGTCGACACGGGTTCCAATAACAACTGGGACGCGCACGGCAACATGCAGGACCATCGGCCCAAAGCCCTCCGCGTCGACCAGCCGCTTTCCGCCTTGATTGCCGATCTCAAGCGGAGCGGTCTGCTCGACGAGACGCTCGTTGCCATTTGCACCGAGTTCGGCCGCACTCCGTGGACCGACAAACTCGACGGCAAGGGGCGCAACCATTACGCGGCGGCGTTTACCTGCCTCTTGGCCGGTGCGGGAGTCAAAGGGGGAACCACCTACGGGGAAACCGACGAGCACGGAATTCAGATCGTGGCCAACCCCGTCCACGTTCACGATTATCATGCGACGATCCTGCACGTGATGGGGATCGACCACGAACATCTCACCTACCGCTACGCCGGCCGCGACTTCCGCCTCACAGATGTGCACGGCCATGTCGTGCGCGATGTCCTGACATAAAAGGGCGAGTGGAAGAGGACAGCCGACGGTCGTCGCACTCGTCTGCACATGTGCGCACTCGGTGCCGCAAACGCCCGCTGAACTTTTTTGCAGGGGCCTTACACGTTGCGATTTCGTTAATCTGCCGTTTAAAACTCGCGTTCTCAGTTTTTTGGCTGTTTGATACAGTCCTCTCCCTTCGACCGAGACTCAACGAGTCGCAGTGCCGCCGACCTGCTTCCACCACCGCAAAAGCACCCACCCGCATTATCCAGTTTCTACATTTTGCGAAGACGGAAGGCTCGCCGTAATCCGGAAATTTTGTCGATTCAAACATGCTCAAGTGGCCGTCCCCTCTTTGACGACTGAGATTTCTGGGGAGTCCGGCTGCGCCCCGGTCTGGTCGGACGACCGGCATCAAAAGGAATTGAGCCATGTGGGTCCAGAAACGATTGGCAGTCTGCGGTCTTTTGGTTTCCACGTGTGTGTTCGGGACAGGATGTCAGACGACCGACAATAGCAATGCCGTGGGCGGGGCGGTTGTCGGCACCGGCTTGGGTGCACTCACCGGAGCGATCGTCGGTAGTGCCTTCGGACGACGCGACGCGGCTGCCGGAGCCTTGATTGGTGCCGCTGCGGGCGGACTTGGCGGTGCGCTTATCGGGCACTCACAGGACGAGAAAAACCAGCAAAACGCCCAGGCCGCCCAAGCCGCCTATCAACAGGCTCAAGTGGCGGCTGATCAGGCTGCTTTGACCAACGCCGACATCATTTACATGGTCCGCAGCGGCTTAAGCTCCGAGATCATCGTCAACAGCATCCATTCGCGCGGCGGCCGGTTCGACACGACGCCCGAAGCGATCGTGCAATTGAAGGCCAATGGCGTCGGCGACTACCTGATCCAGGTGATGCAGACCACTCCACCGCCGTCGGCGAATGTGCCGCCTCCGATGGTCGCATATGGCGCTCCGCCGCCGCCCGCGGTCGGCGTTGTCGTCCGGCCGTATTGGGGTTGGGGCTGGGGCTGGCGGTAACCGGCGATCTCTGATCGAACGTATCGTGCGTGCTTAAGGCGAGGGACTCTCCCTCGCCGTTTTTTTTTCGCTCCTGCGTCCAGTCAACGCAGTGCGCGGTGTTGGGGCCGGATTGACCAAATTGCCGATTTTCAGTAGATGCCGACTCCCGAAGCGACCGCGTGGCGCAGTCGCCAGGGGGTAAGTCCGATGCAGGCATGGCGGAGATTGTTTGGGGCGAGTGGAACCGCGGGCGCGGGACACGATTCCGTGCGACCGGCGGCGTGTCTGGTCCCCGATCTTCCGTCGTCCGCCGAGAGGCGCGTTCTCGATCCCGTCGCGCTGGGGCGGTGGCTCGCCTTCTTCGTGTTGCTCGGCCTGTTTGCCCGTGTGATGCGGTACGCCCTGCGGTTCCCTTTGTGGGACGACGAGAGTTTTCTGTGCGTCAACTTCATTGGGCGGAGCTATGCCGAGCTGCTGCGGCCCCTCGATTTCCATCAGGTTGCGCCGATCCTGTTCCTGTGGATTGAGCGGACGGCCGTGCGCATCTTCGGATTCTCCGAATTGGCGCTGCGGCTCGTTCCGTTTGCCTGCTCCGTCGCCAGCGTGTTCTTGTTCCGGCGGACGGCGTTGCGCCTCTTGTCGGGGCTCGGACTTTTGCTGGCCGTTGCCATTTTTGCCGTCTCGTATCCGGGCATTCGCTATGCGGCCGAGGCCAAGCAATACGGCACAGACCTGTTTGTGTCGCTCGGCCTCATGTATTTGACAGTGGAGTGGCTCGAACGCCGCGAGAGCCGCTGGTTGTGGTGGTTGGCCGCTTTGACGCCTCTGGCGATCGCTCTGTCGTATCCGGCTGTCTTTGCAGCGGGGGGATTCAGTCTGGTGGTCGGTGCGTGCCTGTGGCGAAAGGCAGGAACGCGGCCCGAATGGCGCGCCTGGTGGATCTGGAACGCGGGACTCGTTGCCGGATTTGGTTTTTGTTTCTGGCTGAGCGGCCGCGTGCAGGCGGGGGCCGAAGCCGAGTTCATGACGCGTTATTGGCAACTGCATTTTCCACCCGTGCGCGAACCGTGGAAGCTCCCCTATTGGTTGCTGCGGACGCACGCCAGCGATTTCCTGGCCTATCCGGTGGGCGGGCCCAACTGGGCCAGCAGCGCAACGCTGGTCTTTGTCGTCGTTGGAATCTGGCGCTTGTGGCGGCGGCGCAACGGCGTCTTGTTGGCGCTGTGCCTCGCGCCGGCTGCCGTCCACTTTCTCGCCGCCCTGTTGCAGAAGTATCCGTACGGCGGGCACGTGAAGTTTTCCCAGTACCTGGCGCCGGCGATCTGCTGTCTTACGGCGGCGGGGATCGTCGAGTCGTTCGAGTTCTGGTCGGCTCGAGGCATTTCGATGCGGCGGGCCCTCGTCTGCGGCTGCACGCTGCTGGCCGCGATTGGTTTCGGCGTCGTCACCCGCGACGTCCTTCGCCCGTACAAAACTCAATCGGATTATCGCGCGCGGGCCTTCGCCCAGGGGTTTTGGTTCGCCGCCCAGCGCGACGAAGAGGTCGCCTGTCTCAAAACCGATCTGGGGCTCGATTTTGTTCCGGAACAATACAGGGAACTGAGTTGGTCGGCACAGTATCTGTGCAATCGGGCCCTCGAAAAGAGCCGTTATCATCTCAAGCGTCCCGATTTGACCCGCGTTTCGCGCACGTGGCCGTTGCGCTGTGTCCTGTATCGCGAGTCACGCTTCCCCTTCGAGGAGGCGAAGTTCACCCGCTGGCTGGCCGAGATGCAAGAGCATTACGAGCTGGTCGGACGAGAGAGCGTGTCGCTGCCCCGTTTGCGGCAAGACGAGCGGACCGTCATGGCGATCGAGACGATCGACTCGTACAAATTCGTGCCGCGTGGTCCGTCGTCGAAGGCGTTTCCGTTGCCTCCGCTTGCGGACGAGAGCGCGTCAGGGCACCCCCTCGTCATCGGCAAAAAACTTAAGCGCGGTTTGCGCCAGTGACGAGTTTCTCGACATGTAGTGGGCCTTGCCGTCTCGCAAGGTGAACAGATCGTCGCGAGTGACGTCGTCCCCCGCTTCGTTCCGGACGCGGTATTTGAGTCGGCAGACGCGGTCAGGCGCCTCTTTCTCGATCGCGCGCACCTGCTCTTCCCAACTTGGATCGTCCTCGGCGGCTTCCCGGGCCGCCCGGAGTCGCTGTTGATGCAGTTGGATCAATTCGTGGGCGGGCCACCAGCGGATCTCCCGCAGGTGGGGATCGTTGATGTTGGCGCGGAGCCAACTGCGGACCGCTTCGCGATCGGCGTCGCGCGTCGCGGGAGCATCGCCGTTGTTGATCGAGTTCAGTACGACGTCCTCGGCCGGCATGTTGTGCTTCAAGTAGGGCATTCCCACAAACAGAAACAGCCCCACTCCAATCACGACGGTCGAAATGACGACGCGGTCGCGTCGTGTTCCGCCTTTGAAGCCGCTCCCATGGGCGGCGTGTCGGTGGTGAACCTCTTCTTCTTCCGTGGGTGGCTTCATGCGACTCCTTCGCCTGCAAAAACGGGCGCACTCCCCTATGGGCGCACCGCGGGCGGGAATTTTGCCTGGAAGGGCAAATCGCGCCAAGCGAGGTTTTCAGCCGCCGCCGGACGGCCCGGGCGGATCACTTCGTGGCCACCAGGAGATAGGCCAAGAGATCGCTCAGTTCTTGGGGCGTTTTCACGAGTCCGGCCGGCATGGGCGAGACGTCCTGGAGTTTGCGCTCTTCGACGTCGGAGGCAGGGATTGTCTTACGAGTCGCGTCCGGCATGAGGAGCTCGATTTTTCCCGATGTCTCGCTCAAAACCAGTCCCGACAACGTCTTGCCGTCGCGGAGCACGAACAGCGTCGCGCGAAAAACGGGCGAAACGGCACGGCTCGGGATGAGGACCGACTCGACCAGGTAAGGGACCGTGAAGCGGGCCGCCGCTCCGGCAAGACTGGGCCCGCCCACGGCCGGCGAGCGGCTGTCGATGGCGTGGCATTTCGCGCAGCCGATTCCGTCGACGCCGAACAGCCTTCTCCCCCGGTCGGCGTTCCCCTGCTGAACGGCACTCGGCCAATTGATCCCCAGGAATTCGGGGCCGAGGTGTGCCGAGCCGCTGGCGGCCGATTTGAGCCTCTCGCGCAGAGTCGTGTCGCCGATCTTCTCCGGCAACGTGGCCGTCACCGGCTTTTGCGTTCGGTAGTGAACGTAAAGGCCGCACGGACCGTCGACGTGATTGACTCGAAACAACAAGTTATTTCCGCCCGGCTGGAGATCCAAAAACACGACGTCCTCGAGCGGGAGCGCACCGCGAATGCCTTGATGCGTCCAGACGACCTGCCCGTTGTGCCAGATCTTCAGTCCCTCATCCGATCCGGGGAGCAGCATCATCGGCTGTGCGATCGGTGTCTCGACGCGGCAATAGACGTAGAAGGACGAACGAGGAGAGGGGCCGAACTTCTTGAGGAAGTCGAACAACCGGTCGTTTGTCATCGGTTGCCAGGTGAGGGACTTCGAGCCCGAGCGATAATTCGCGCTCAGATCGGGAGGTCCGGTCTCGGGCGGATGGACGCTCGACAGGCCGCTCGGGCCGTCATCAAACGGTCCGATGACCCACGCGATTCCGAGCGACTTCAACGGCGCATTGGCGAGCCGCGCCCGTTCGGTCCTCTTGCGCAGCCTGGCAATCGCCGGTTCAACGCGGGGATCATTCAAGAGCGATAAGAAGTAGGCCGCCTCCAGGCGGACCGATTCGGCCGAATCGTCAAGGCGTTGCTGGAGCAGCGCAAAGAGTAATTCCTGAGCGGCGGAGTGTTTCGACGCCTTCCAATGCTCGGCGACCGTGAACATTCCGATGCGGCCGAGTTTGCGCAAGTCGAGCGTTTCGTCCAAATATCGGACGTGGTAGACCGCGTCTTCCGGCCAGGGGGCCAACGGAAGCGACGGATCAATCGGCTTCGTTGGCGGCGGAAGCGTGAGGCGAAAACCGGTAGCCAGCACGCCGGCGAGCCGCGTTTTGTCGTCGGAACTTGCGCACATCTTTTTCAGGAAGTCAAACGGCGCGCGTTCGGCGAGCACTCGTGTCGCGCACTGTCGCAGGTACGTATCGGCCGAGCGTGCCACGCGGGCGATGGAGTCGAGGGGAACGGGCGACGCATCGAAGAACGAGCCCGTCGCCGCCAGCACCACTTGTGGATCGGCGTCGGTGAGTTTCGCAGTGAATATGGCGGCGGCCCGACTGTCGGTCGAGAAGAATGCGTGCAGGGCGCGAACGGACTGCAATCGAATCCCGTTGTGCGGGTCGTCCGCCAGATGAATCAGTTGGTCTCGCACGCCTTTCGACCTGTCGGCTGCCGCAAGCCAGATCAGTTCCGCACGGGCCGGATCGTCTTGTGGGATCGTGCGAAGCCGCTCCGCTGCCTGCTGGAGCGCATCGCCGCCCCGTCGGAGCAACTCCAAATGGGCGTGGCGGCGTATTTCCCACGTCGATTGCGACAAATCGGCGTACAACGACGGCACACTCCGCGCCGTCAGCTCGACATGTTCCGGCGGCGTGACCCCGGCCGTCCTCGAAAACGTCAGACGGACGAGGTCACTGGCGTAGATCGGCGAACCCTCGTTGTGAGCCATGTAAGCGATGGCGACGTAGATCGAGCCGTCCGGGCCGACCGTGACGCCTACCGGCCGCGCTTCATTCTTCCCCACAAGCAGGGGCGTTTCCGACGCTCGAAAACTGGCCCCGCGCGGTGAAATCGGATACCGCATGACGGCGCGCACGCCCCACCGCGCCACAAGCAAGTTGTTGCGAAACCTGGTCGGGATGTCGGGGCTGTCGAGATACGCCTCTCCCACCGGCACGGCCCGACCCATCCCCGTGAACATGGTTTCCAATAAGTCGGCCCGGTCCGGCGTGATGTGCGGCATCCAGCCGCGCGGCCAACTGAAATCCGTGTGCGGCGCGACGTGGATCAATTGTCCGGGAACGTACGCCAGCGGCAGTGACTCATGATCGTTGTCGTTGCCGAAGAGGTTCCAATCGTGATCGAAGACCAGCCCGCAACAGTTGCGCAGGCCGCGCGCGACGACCTGCAGGCCGCTGCCGTCGGGACGAATCCGCAGGACGCCTCCCTGACCCGTGTAGGGGACGCCGTTCTTTTCCGTCGGGCTGAAAAAGGTCCAGTGTCCCCAATGATCGGGGCGCTCAAAATCTCCGTAATGGACGAGCGTGTCCCCCATCGAAATGTAGAGATCGCCTTCGGGACCCCAGGCCAGCGCATGAAAGCATTGGTGCACGTGATACCGCGGCACGCCCCATAGCAGCCGTTTCGGCGCAAGCTCGTGGCGTTTGACCACTCCGTCGGGGACGACGTACAGGGCCGAGAGTGTGAGAACGTACAAGTCATTCCCGCGGATTTCGATGTCATAGATCCAGGAATCGCGCGGGAAGCGAAGCAGCTCCTTTCGCGGCCCGAAACGGCCATCAGCGCCCGGTTCGTAGACAAACAGGGCCTCGCGCCCGCCCACGAAGAGTCGGCCAAACGAATCGACCCGCATCGAGAGGAACGATTCCTTGGACGAGGTATCGAGCCGCTCGATGCGCAACTCGGAATCGATGACGGAGTAATCGAGGGCGCCGGCGGCACGCGACGGTCGGGGCACCGCGATGAACAGCGCGAACAGAAAGACAATGCCGAGCAAAACGGCGGCCGATCGGCGGCGTCGAGGTCGAAAGAGGATGCGGATCCAATTCTCCGCCAGGCAACAAACGGTGTCGCGTGCGTCGCGGACTCCCCTCGCCTGCTTCCGACTCACTCGCCGGCATCCTCCGGCCGGTTAACATCAACGTGGTCCCAGTCGACGCCCGCTCCGTGCTCGCGCAACTCCTTGAGCACGGTCTTGGCCCGCTCGAAATCAGTTTCGGCGACAATGACCGAGACTCCTCCGGGCACTCGGTCCGAAAGCCTAAGCCTGCCGTATAGCCGGCGACAGCCCGAGCACGGATCCCCTCCGCCTCGAGTGCAGCGACGATCGCGGACGCCTCGAAATCGTTAGCGGCGACGGCCAGGGTCTTCAGCTGTTCGGAATCCAGATCCATGTGACGATGTCTCCCTGACTATCAGCGTGCGCTATTGCGGCCCGCTGTTCAAGCTCCCCCGCACACGTGACTGTCGGATTCGCGGAGTCAGACGGTGGCCTTTTTCGCACGCAGCTCGCGCGGCAAAGGGAAGCTGACACTCTCGCGGCGAAACGTGACGTCGCGAACGCTCGCGCCGAAGTTTTCAACCAGGTAGTCGACGCATTCCTGCACCACCTCTTCCGGCGCGCTGGCCCCCGCGGTGATCGCGACCGTCTGATCTTCGTGGAACCATTCCGGCTGCAGCTCGCTGAGACCGTCGACCAGATAGGCCGGCTTGCCGCAGGCCCGGCCGATTTCCATCAGGCGACGGCTATTGGAACTGTTCTGGCTTCCCAGCACGATCAGGACGTCCGACTCCTCCATCAATCCGGAAACGGCCTCTTGCCGATTCGTCGTCGCGTAGCAGATGTCTTCCTTCGGCGGCGAGGCAATTTGTGGATAGCGCTGTTTCAGGCGTTGGATGACGGCGTTCGCCTCGCCCACGCTCAGCGTCGTTTGCGTGAGATAGGCGATCTTCACATGCGCCGGGAAGGGCAAAAAGTCGACTTCTTCGACGCTTTCGACGAGGGTGATGCTGCGCGGAGCCTCACCCATGGTCCCGATCACTTCGTCATGACCGGAATGGCCGATCAGCACGATGTGATACCCCTCGCGGGCAAATTTCAGCGCCTCCAGGTGTACTTTTGTGACCAGGGGGCACGTCGCGTCGATCGTCTGCAGATGCCGCGATCGGGCCTCGGCCCGGATTTGCGGGGAGACGCCGTGCGCGCTGTAAAGCAACAGTGACCCGTCGGGCACCTGCGAGAGGTTTTCGACGAACGTCACGCCCTGACTCGTGAAGCGTTCGACGACGTATCGGTTATGGACAATCTCGTGATAGACGTAGATGTTCGGTCCGAACATCCGGATGGCCTGATCGAGACACTCGATGGCCATGTTGACGCCGGCGCAAAACCCGCGCGGGCTGGCTAGTAAGATTTGCATGAGATGGGCACCCCTGGACAAAGGTACCGCCATATTGTAGGCGGTCGGTCACCCAATGCCCACCCAACGGGGTTACTCAACCGTCACGCTTTTTGCCAAATTCCGGGGCCGGTCGACGTTGCAGCCGCGGAGCAGAGCCACGTGGTAGGCCAATAGCTGCAAGGGGAGCACGGTGACCAGCGGCTGCAGGTATTCCTCGACTTCGGGGACAAAGATCACGTCGTCGGCCAGCTCGGCCGTCCGGTCATCCCCTTCACAGGCGATGGCGATCACCGGGCCCTTGCGGGCCTTGATCTCTTCCAGGTTGCTGATGATTTTCGGATGGATCTGGCCCCGCGGAATGACAAACACGCTCGGCGTCTCTTCGTCCACCAAGGCGATCGGGCCGTGCTTCATCTCGGCGGCCGGATAACCCTCCGCGTGGATGTAGCTGATCTCTTTCAACTTGAGCGCCCTTCCAGGGCGACGGGAAAGTTATAGAGCCGGCCGAGGTAGAGGAAGTTGTTGGCCCGATGGTACTTCTCGGCCACCTCGCGGACGGCGTCGTGGCAGGCGAGCGTTCGCTCGACCGTCTCAGGCATGGCCTTGAGCTGCTCGATCATCCGCAGCCCGGCCGGGAACGAGAGGTGCCGCATCCGCCCGAGGTAAAGCGAGAGCAGAATCAGCGTCGTGATCTGCGAGGTGAACGCCTTCGTTGAAGCCACGCCGATTTCCGGGCCGGCGTGCAGATAGATGCCCCCGTCGGCCTCGCGGGCGATGGTGGAACCGACGACGTTGCAGATCGCCAGCGTGGGATGTCCTTTGCGTTTGCACTCCCGCATGGCGGCCAGCGTGTCGGCCGTCTCGCCGCTTTGCGTGATGGCGAAGACCATCGTCATGTCGGTCATGGGCGGATTTCGGTAACGCAGCTCGCTGGCGTATTCGACTTCGGTCGGAATCCGCGTGAATTCTTCCAAGCAGGTATTCGCCGACCAGCCCCGCGTGCCAGCTCGTGCCGCAGGCCGTGAGCACGATCCGGTTCATCCGCCGCAGATCCTGCGGATCGAGGTTCAAGCCGCCGAACTTGGCCGTCGCTTCATCCTCATCGAGGCGGCCCCGCATGGCGTTTTCCACGGTTTGCGGTTGCTCGAAAATCTCCTTGAGCATGTGATGTTCGAAGCGGCCGCGGTCCGTGTCGCCGAGATATTTTTCGAGGAAATAAACAGACGGTGAATGCGGCCCCGTGTCGCGATGCGACAATTCCATCCCCTGCGGCTTAAGCGCGACGATCTCGTGATCGGCGAGATAGGCGACCTCCTCCGTAAAACCGACGAGGGGACTGGAATCGCTGGCCAGGAAATACTCCTCGCGCCCGACTCCAATCACGAGCGGACTGCCGAGTCGTGCGCCAAAGAGGACATCCGGCAAATCGCGGAAGAGAATCGCCAACCCGTATGTCCCTTTCAGCATGGCCACCGAGTGTTTGATCACAGCCAGGCAGATCCGCTCGTCGAGCGGACCTGTCTCTTGCCGCATGTGTTCGTCGAGTTGATGGGCCATCAGGTGGGCGATCGCTTCGGTATCGGTCCCCGTGCGAAAGACGTAGCCCAGCTCCTGCAACTGATTGCGGAGAGCGGCGTGGTTCTCGATCACGCCGTTGTGGACCAGCACGACTTCGCCGTTGCCGCCGACATGGGGGTGCGAATTGACGTCCGTCGTCGCGCCATGGGTGGCCCACCGCGTATGACCGATGCCAACGCTGCCCGGTAAAGGTGCGGTTTCCAGAGCCGCCGCCAGGGTTTGCACGCGCCCCGCCTTTTTCCGCACGCCGATGCGTCCCGCGTGGGAAATGGCGACTCCGGCACTGTCGTAGCCGCGATATTCGAGCCGGTGCAGACCTTCGATCAGGACTTCCTGGGCCGTTCGATAGCCGACATATCCCACGATCCCGCACATGGCTTTTGCGCTCCTTCGCGACCGCCCAGCTGGTTTGCCCTAGATGGGAAGGGCGGGAATTTACGCCATTGGCGAAAAATGGTCAACGGGCCAATCTGAAGGGTCCAAACTCGGCCGGCCCGTGACTTCCGGACCGAATCGGTCATAATTGAGCTTATGTTCGTCGATCGCGTTACCATCTATTGTCAGGCCGGAGACGGCGGTTCCGGCTGTATGAGCTTTCGCCGCGAGGCCCGCGTCCCGCGCGGCGGACCAAGCGGCGGCGACGGGGGCAAGGGGGGCGACGTCATCGTGGTCGCCGACGAAAACGCCACCAGCCTCGCCAACCTGGTGGGCCACAAGCACTGGCGGGCGGGCCGCGGAGAGCATGGCCAAGGTTCGCTGATGACCGGCAAAGGGGGAGAGGACGCGGTGATCCGCGTCCCGCCGGGCACGCTCATCCTGGATGCCGATCGCGGTTTTCTGCTCCGCGACTTGGAGCGGGACGGCGATTCGGTCGTGGTCGCCCGGGGCGGCAAGGGTGGATTCGGCAACAAGCGTTTCGCCACCTCGACGAACCGGGCGCCCCGCCAGTTCGAGCGCGGCGAGCCGGGTCAAACCCGAAATGTCTCACTCGAGCTGAAAGTCATCGCCGACGTCGGATTGATCGGCAAACCGAACGCGGGCAAATCGACCCTGCTAAGCCGCCTGTCGCGGGCCCATCCGGAGATCGCCGATTATCCGTTCACCACGAAATATCCCAATCTGGGACTCGTGCGGACGGGATACGAGCATCAATTCGTGATCGCCGATATTCCCGGCTTGATCGAAGGGGCCCATGCCGGCAGCGGTCTGGGGCATGAGTTTCTCAAGCACGTGGAGCGGACGAAGATCCTGGTGCACCTGGTCGAGCCGGCACCGTCCGACGGGTCGGACCCCCTGGACAACTTCCGTAAAATCCGTGAAGAGTTGCGGTTGTACGATCCGACGCTCGCCGAACGCCGTGAAATTGTGTGCGTCACCAAGTGTGAACTCTCGGAGGCGGAAGAGGTCGGTCGCGCACTCGACGACGAGGTGAAAAGCCCCGTGCTGCGGATCTCGGCGGTTACCGGCCAGGGATTGCCACAGCTTGTCTCGACCATCCTGCAGGAACTGCAAACGGCCGACGGTGCCCCGGAGGAACCCTCGCTGAGTCCAAGCGGCTCGGCAGCCGACGCGAAAACGGAATCCGATGGCCCAGTTTGAATACTCCAAGTTCGACGGTTCGGAGCAATTCAGCCCGCAGTCGGCCGACAAGGTCTTCGACGAGCTGACCCAGCACATGCTCGACTGGGGCGACCAAGTCATGGACTACCTCGACCAATGGGAAGAGGAGCACCCCGACGTCGTCGACATGTTGGTCAAGCGGGGCTACGTCGAGAAGGACGCCGAAGGGAAATACGTCGTCACGCCGAAAGGCATTCGGCGAGTCGAAAACAAGGCACTCGAGGAACTCTTCCAGATCGCCCGCAAGGACAAGCTCGGCAAGCATGACACCGAGTTTCGCGGCGCGGGGCAAACCGTCCACGAGGAATCAAAGCCGTACGAGTTCGGCGATCCGGTGGCCAACCTCAACATGCACGAGACGCTGCGGAATGCCCTCTTCCGGCAAGGGGGCGGCTCGCCGATCCACATCAGCGAAGAAGATCTGGTCGTCTACGACACTGAGTACCAGACGTCGTGCGCGACGGTCGTCCTGCTCGACATGTCGGGCAGCATGACGCGGTACGGCAAATACGGGCAGGCGAAAAAGGTGGCGATGGCCCTACAGTCGCTGATCCGCAGCCGGTATCAGGGCGATTTTCTGCAGGTCGTGGGTTTCTACACCTACGCCACGCCGCTTTCGGAACGGCAACTTCTGTCGTCGGCGCCGAAACCGGTGAGCATTTACGATCCGCGCGTCCGGTTGCGGATCAGCCTCGACAAGCCCCCTCGCTTTGTTCCGGAGCACTTCACGAATATTCACGCCGGCCTGCAGTTCGCCCGGCGGATTCTCCGCCGCAATCCGGCTCAGAACAAGCAGATCATCATCGTCACCGACGGCGAACCGACCGCGCATATCGAGGGCCGTGAGATCGTCCTCATCTATCCGCCGGCCGAATCCACCGCCCGCCTCACGCTGGCCGAAGCGAAGCGCTGCTCCGACGAAGGGCTGACGATTTCCAGCTTCGCTCTGATTGAAGACTACTTCTATCTGGGGCTGGTCAATTTCGTCGAACGGCTGGCACAGGTGACTCAGGGCGTGGCCGCGTTTTGCAATGCCGACGATCTGGGGAACATGGTCCTGCAAAGCTTCGTCGGCGGCCGCAAACGACGTCGGGTGATGTGAATCCTCGGTGCGAATTCAAATCACCATGCCGCCGTCGATCGTCAACACGGCACCTGTCGTGAACGAGCTGGCATCGGACGCGAAATAGACCGCTCCGCCGACGATTTCCTCCGTGTCGCCGATGCGGCCGAGTGCTTTGTTGGCGACGAACGATTTGAGGCGTTCGTCGTCTTTCCACAACGCCTCGCTCAAATGCGTCTTGATCACGCCGGGGCAGATGCAGTTGACGCGGACCTTTTTGCGGCCGCACTCGCGGGCCATCACCTTGGTGAGCATGATGAGGCCGGCCTTCGTCACCGAATAAATGCCCTGCAGCGGGGCCGCCTGCAAGCCGGCGACCGAGGCGATATTCACGATCGAGCCGCCACCCGCTTGCATCATTTTTTTGGCCAGAATCCGCGACAGGACGTACGGCCCTTTGAGATTCACCTCGAACGTCTTCTCCCAGGCGCGGTCGTCCGACTCGACGATTGGGCCGAAGTAAGGATTCGTCCCCGCGTTGTTGACGAGGACGTTGACCGGGCCGAACTTTTTCTCGGCCTCGGCGATCAGCCGCTCGACGTCTTCGCTCTTGCCGACGTGGGCCACGACGCCGTGCACTTTTTCCTTGAGCGAACCCAGCTCACCGAGCGCCGCGGCGACGGTTTCCTCCTTGCGGCCGCAGATCGTGACATTGGCTCCCGCTTCGGCAAAGCCGCGGGCGATGGCGAGGCCGATTCCCCGCGTCGCTCCCGTCACGATGGCGTTTTTGCCGGTCAGTTCAAAACGGTTGTGCATGGCAAGTGATTCCTGGAGAATGGCAACGCACGAAATCCGAATGTCGAAGACCCGCCGCGGCGGGCCGAAGATCCGCCGTTGGCGGGACGAAGAAAATGGCTGAACGGATGGAGTGCCCTGGGCACAAAGCTTCTCCGTGTTATACCCGTTCGCGGTAACACAGAGAATTCCCCCCAGCGAGAAAGACTCGGCGAGAAAGACTCAGCGAGAAAGAAGAGCCAACCATGAGCGACCTGGTGACACTCTCGAAAGAGGGCGACGTGGCGATCGTCACCGTGAATAATCCGCCGGTCAACGCACTCAGCCCGGGCGTCCCGGAAGGCATTTTGGCCCACGTGCAGACGGCGGGTGCCGATCCCTCGGTGAAAGCGATCGTGCTCATCGGCGGCAGCAAAACGTTCATCGCCGGTGCCGACATCAAGGAGTTCGGCAAAATCACGTCGGGCAAAAAGAGCCGCGAGATCGGCCTCTATCCGACACTCCTGGCGATCGAAAATTGTCCCAAGCCGGTCGTGTGTGCGATCCACGGCACGGCCTTCGGCGGAGGACTCGAAGTCGCACAGGCCTGCCATTACCGCGTCGCTGTTCCTAATGCACAGGTTGGTCAGCCGGAGGTCAAGCTAGGCATCATCCCCGGCGCGGCCGGGACGCAGCGGTTGCCGCGATTGGCCGGCGTCGTCCACGCGGCCGAGATGTGTGCCATGGGCAATCCTATCTCCACCAAGCAAGCGCACGAGTGGGGTATCGTCGATCAATTAATCGATGGCGATTTGCTGACTGGAGCCATCGCCTTTGCGCGGAGCGTGAGTGGAAAGCCGCCGCGTAAGACGCGCGAGATGGCCGATCGCCTCGGCGATCCGGCCGCCAACGCCGCGGCTCTTGCCGAACTGCGCAAGCAGGCGGCCAAACAATGGCGCGGGATGAAAGCACCGCAGCGGGCGATCGACGCCGTCGAAGCGGCCGCCAAGCTACCGTTCGAGGAAGGCTGCAAGAAAGAGGCGGAGCTCTTTCAGGAGTGTCTCTTCGCCAGCGAATCGAAAGGGATGATCCACGTCTTCTTCGGCGAACGAACGGTCGCCAAGATTCCGGATCTGCCCAAAGACGTCAAACCGCTCGACATCAAGAGTGCGGCCATTGTCGGCGCTGGGACGATGGGAGGCGGCATCACGATGACCTACGTCAACGCGGGCATCCCCGTCGTGTTGAAAGAGGTCGACCAGCCGGCCCTCGACCGCGGGCTGGAAACGATCCGCCGCAACTACGGCGTCTCCGTCCAGCGGGGCAAGATGACGCAGGCCCAGGTCGACCAGAAGCTGGCCATGATCAAACCGACGCTCAACTACGGCGACCTCAACCAGGCCGACATCGTCGTCGAGGCCGTCTTCGAGAACATGGCGCTGAAGAAAAAAGTCTTCGGCGAGATCGACAAGGTCGCCAAGCCGGGCGCCGTGCTGGCCTCGAACACCTCGACGCTCAACATCGACGAAATCGCCTCGTCGACTTCGCGGCCGCAAATGGTCGTCGGCAATCACTTTTTCAGCCCGGCCAACGTGATGAAGCTGTTGGAAATCGTCCGCGGCAAGCAGTCGAAGCAGGAAGTGCTGGCCACGTCGATGGCGCTCGCCAAACGGTTAGGCAAAGTCGGCGTGCTCGTCGGCAACTGCTGGGGCTTCGTCGGCAACCGCATGTTCGGCCCGTACATGCGCGAGGCGGCGTTCCTCGTCGAAGAAGGAGCGAAAGTACAGGACGTCGACGCGACGATGTACGAGTGGGGCATGGCGATGGGTCCATTGGCCGTCGGCGATCTCGCCGGGCTCGACGTGGGCTACAAGGTCCGCAAAGAGGCCGAGCATCACATCCCCAAGGGAATGCGTCCGCACCTTGCCGACAATCGGCTCGTCGAGGCGGGCCGGCACGGCCAGAAGACAGGTGCCGGCTGGTACCGATACGAAAAGGGGAGCCGCGCGCCGCTCCCCGATCCCGAGGCCGAGCAGATCATCGCCGCGGCCGTGAAAGAGGGGAACATCAAGCAGCACCCCATCTCGAAGGAAGAGATCATCGAGCGGACGATCTACGGCCTGGTCAACGAAGGGGCGAGCATCCTGGACGAGGGCCACGCACTCCGCTCGGTCGATATCGACATCGTGTACGTCTACGGCTACGGCTTCCCCGCCTTCCGCGGCGGCCCGATGTTCTACGCCGACACGATCGGCCTGAAGAAAGTCTACGACCGCGTCTGCCAATTCGAGAAGGAGCACGGCTTTTGGTGGAAGCCGTCACCGCTCCTCAAGCGACTGGCCGAAGCGGGCCAGACGTTTGCCGATTTCGATCGGCAAAAATGGGGCAGCGGGGACTGATCAGACCAGAATTACCGAAGTACGAATTTGAGACACGAGCGTGCTCTCTTCGTGCTTCGGACTCAGTGCTCAGAGCGTCCAGCCGGCCCGGTACTCGCTGTGCAGGTACTGGTCAGCTTCCGGGCAATCGGTGACGCGTGCCGCGACCGGGTCCCAAGTGATTTTCTTCTGGCCCGCGCGGTAAGAAACGTTGCCCAACAGGCCCGACTCGGTGAGGAGTCCGCCGTATTCGAACGGGGACGTGGTCTTCGAGCCGGTCTTGATGGCGTTGGTCCACTCTTTGTGGTGGCCAGGCGAGTCGGGGATGACCTGAGGAACGTCGTGCGCTTCCAGCCCCGGTTCGAGGAAGAGCTTGCGCGTGCCGTAGTCGACCAGCAGCCGGCCATTTTCGCCCTCGAACAACACGGCCGATTTCTTGTTGTAGACGCTCACCCATTCCGGCTGGTAAACGCCCTGATACCAGGTGAGGTGCACCGGCGGCTTGTCGCCGCGGGCGGCGAACTCGTACTCGACACGCATCGCGTCGGGCATCTTGTTGTCGCCGTCGTGCGTCTTTTTGCCCCAGGCCTGGATCGTCGTGGGATACTTGAGGTCGAGCGCCCAGAACGGTACATCCATGTAGTGGCAGCAGAAGTCGGCCAAGTGGCCGCCGCCGAAGTCCCACCAATATCGCCAGTCGAAATGGAAGAAGGCCGGATTGAACGGGCGGTAGGAAACCGGGCCCAGCCACAAGTCGTAGTTGAGAGTGGGTGGCACGCTGGCGTTTTTGACCAGCTTCAATCCTTTGACGCTTGTCTTCTGCCAAATATAGACGCGGCGGACGGGGCCGAGCACGCCGGCCCGAACGATGTCGACGGCCCGGCGATAGTTCTTGCCGGCGTGAATCTGATTTCCCGTCTGCGTCGGAACACCGGACTTTGCGGTCACGTCCATCAGCGTTCTTAGCTCGGCGATCGTCTTCGTGAGGGGCTTTTCGCTGTAGACGGGCAGCTTGCGCTTGAGTGCCGCCACCACGACGATCGCGTGGGCGAAGTCGGGCGTGGCGCACACGATTCCGTCGATACTGTCCAGATCGAGGACCTTGCGGAAGTCGTCAAAGCGCTTCGCGTGTTTGAGGTGCGGGTACTTGGCGACGGCGCGATCGAGATGGGCCGCGTCGACGTCACAAATCGCGACGACATTCTCCGTCGGGACGCCGTTTTCCGTCGAGGCCTCGCGCAGGTCGTACAGTCCCTGACCGCCGAGGCCCACCACCGCGAGGTTGAGCTTCTCGTTCGGACTCTTCCGCCGCGTCGCGGCGCGAGCGGGCCGCAACAGGGTCTCGTGAGTCGAAAGGGCAGTGCCGGCCGCCAGAGCCGCGGAGAGAAATCTTCGCCGGCTGATGGAAGATTTCGAGGATTCGTGGGTGTTCATGGTTATGCGTCAGCATAACCGGTTTTGAGCATGACCACAAAAGAGAGGGCCAAGCTGGCTCAGGCCGCGCGGGCAGTGACCGATCTCAAAGGAAAGCCCGCCAACTCCTCGAGGATCGAGATGGGCGCCTTCTCCGGACACGACAGGCTTTCGTGGCGGATAATGAGCGTCTGCTCCAAAGCGTATTGGCCGCTCAAGCAGGCATGGCTCGTCGTGTCGGTAAACACGATCCAGGCCGAGCCGGGTGGAAACTGCCAAGTGTCCTTATGGCACAGCCGTTGGAATTCTGTGCTCTCTTTGAGGAAGTGGTGAAACCGCAGCATGAATTGGTCGTAGGGGGGCCGGTTCACGACGGGCAGTCCGAGCTTGGAGAGCGCCTCGAGCGTACCCGCGCGGAGTCGATCGACGACGCCGGGCCGATGGGGCAGGCCGGCCTCGCGGGCGTAGCGACGGGCGAGCGGCTCAAACGGATCGGACGTCACCCACACGCGCGGCCGCTCGGGATTGATGTTCACGAAGACCCGCAACAGCCGGTCACCGTTGGAGGGACGCGAGGGAAAGTTGTCGATATGAATCAGGTCGTTGCGCGAGCGCAGCGAGACCTGTCGGCCTTGTTCTTCGATGGGGCGGTAGCTGGCAAAGTCGACCTTCCAACCGGATGCGTATCGAGGCAAGAGCGCCGCCATGAAGGCCACGGCATTTTGCGAGAACGACTGCATGATCGCGTGGACGCGGCTGCGAGCCGCCTCGTCGTGCTGATCGATTCCCGTCAGGCGATCCTGGGCGGGCCGGTAACTGACGTTCTTATGAAGTTGGCCCCCAACCTGGCGTTGACCCAAAAGAAATTCGCGGTCGGCCACGGGAAAGTCAAACGGAACGGTCGGGAAGAAGAGGATGTCGCCCGTTTCCAAGCTGCGACACTGCTCGTGGGTCGCTGCCGTGCCGGAACGGTAGTTTTCGATCGCCATCCGCGCCATCGCCGTCTCCCTGCTCGAAACGTGATCGTTTGCGACGGTTCAGCCTGCCGTCGGGGCGCAGATATTTGCAGTTTTGGCCTCGCAAGGCTAGAGCGGATTACAATGCCGCGACGGTCGGATGATGCGGCTAGAGAGCGGGCAGGGGGCCGACGGCCGCAGTCGAAAGCTGACCTAAAGGATAGGCGGCCAAGAGTTCGCGAATGTCGTCGACGGTGATTTTGCGGAAGGCGTCGAGGTCGTCCTGCACCGAGCGGTATTCGCCGCGATAGACCCAGTTGCTTCCCAGCGACGAGAGCCGGCCCATCGGCCGTTCGCTTCTCAACACGATGCGCGAGGCCACCTTGTTCTTGGCCTGTTCCAGTTCCTCTTCCGTGACGGCATGTTCATTCACGTCGTCGTAAATGGCGGCGATGCGACGGAGATTGTCCGCCGTCGATTCGGGCGTCGAGCAGAGGTAGGTGAGATACGCTCCGCTTCCCTCGTACTCGTTGTACGACAGGTCGGCCGACTCGGCCAAACCGGGATCGACCAGGTCCCAGTAAAGCCGGCTCCCCGAGTCGTCGCCCACGATGACCGAGAGCAGTTCGGCCGCGAGCCGCAGAGGGCTGGTCGCGGACGGGGCGGCGGCCATTTGCATCACATGCTGCTGCGTGCTCGAATCCTTCACGATCACCGATTTGCCCCCTTTGGGGTTCGCCTCGTCGGTGGGTCGCGGTGCGCGGCCGGCGGGCCACTTGCCGCACCACTCGTTCGCGAGCTTGAGCACTTCCTCCCAATCGGTGTTGCCCGCCACGGCAATTGTGATGTTGCCACCGCGATAATGCTCATCGTGGTATTGGGCCATCTGGTCGCGTTTGAGGGCCGAAATGCTGGCCTTCGAGCCCAAAATGCTCTGTCCCAGCGGATGGCCGCCAAAATGCGTCTTCATCGCGTTTTCGTAGGCGATGAACGACGGCTGATCCTCGTACATCCCAATCTCTTCGAGGATGACTTTACGCTCAACCTCGAAATCGGCCGTGCGGATCGAGGGACGCAACAGGCCGGCCAGGACTTCAAACACGGCAGGCAGATATTCCGGGAGCACGGCGGCGTAGAACATCGTCGTCTCTTCGCTGGTCGACGCGTTGTACCGCGCGCCGATCTCGTCGAAGATGCGATTCACGTCGTCGGCCGAGTGCTTGCCGTCCCCTTTGAACGCCATGTGCTCGAGGAAATGGCTCACTCCCGCGACCTCGGCCGATTCGTCGCGCGCTCCAGTCCGGACAAAGAAGGCGGCGGCAACCGACAGCACGCTGGGATTCAGCTCGGCGATGACCGAGATGCCGTTGGCGAGCTTCGTCTCATGGAACTTCACGGGGTTCCTCCAGCGGTTTGGGTCCGATGGTGAGGATGGTGAAATCACCCGCCGGGTGGCGATCGACGTAATCGAGGACGTCTTTGACCGAGAGGGCGTCGATTTTGTCGCGGACCTCCGCCAGCGTCGTCACGCGGTTGAGGTGGTACCAGTCGCGGGCGATCGAAGACGAACGGGCGATCGTCGATTCCTGCTGCATGATGAGCGAACTCTTCGCCCGCGCCTTGCAACGGGCCAGTTCGTCTTCCGCAATTCCTTGGCCAAGTCGCTTAAGCTCGCGGATCGTGACGTCGAGCGTTTCCTGGGCCCGTTCGGCCATCGACCCGGCATAACACAGCACGCGCGCCTCGTCGCGGAGGCTGCTCAAGCTGGCATGGACGGAGTAACACAGCCCGCGCCGCTCGCGGACCTCCGTGAAGAGGCGGGAACTCATTCCCCCACTCAACACGCTCACTGCCGCCCAGGCCGCGTAATAGTCGGGATCGCGGTAGGGAACGGCGTCGTAGGCGACGCCGATGTGCGTTTGGGCCGAGTCGAGCGAGATGTGGTCCCGCGGCGGGCCGCTCGGTGTTGTTTTAAATGCGGGCGTCGGCTTCCGCGCCCAGTCGCCGAACAGGTTGCCCACCAGGTCGACCACTTCATCGAAGTCGACGTTTCCGGCGATACCGAAGATCGCCTCGTTGGGACGAAAGCACGCTGCATATTGATCGCGAACCGATTGCGGCGACAGCGCCTCCAAATCAGTGAGCGACCCCTCGGCAGGAAGGCCCCACGGCGAGTCGAAACAGCGGCGTCGCAGTTCGAGGATGATCTTCTGGCGAGGTTCATCCTCAATCGCCATCAGGGATTGTTCGACGCCGGACCGGGACGCCTCGAATTGATCCTCCGGCAGCCAGGGCCGCAAAATCATGTCGCCGTACAAGGGCAGCGCCTGCGGCAGGCTCTCGGCCAGCGTGGCTCCGGTGAAGGTCAGATGGACCAGCCCGACGCTCTCGCTGTGTTGGACGCCCAGATTGTCGAGGGCCGCCGAAAGCTGCTTGCTGTCCCGATCGCCGGCTCCACGCGGCATCCATTCGCAGAGGACGGAGGCCGATCCATTGTGTCCCGGCGGATCGAACACGCTGCCGGCCGGAACCAAGAGCGATACGGCGGCCGACTTTACATCGTCCATCGGTTCCACGATGAGCGTCAGACCATTCGCGAAGGTCTTCGTTTGAATGTTCTGCTGCTTCATCGAGATCCAGGCACGTTGCGATGGTTCGGAAGGGCGTGACAGAATTGCCGATCAGGTTACGCGCCCGGCCCGAACGGACACATCAACTGTGGCGAGTATTACAGATCGTGGAAACCGTCACAAGCGGATGCGTTTACCGTTCCTCTCGCGGCGGCCGCAGCATGAGAGCGGCCGTCGCTTGTGCGGGCGACTTGCCCGCGAACAGGACGGCGTAAACCTCGGCCGTGATGGGCATTTCGATACCCATTCGCCCCGCCAGGTCGAACACGCCACGCGTCGTCGTCACTCCCTCGGCCACTCCGTTCATCTCGGCGACCGTCCGCTCGAGCGTCTGGCCGCGGCCCAGGCATTCGCCGACGTGACGGTTGCGGCTAAATCCAGAAAAACAGGTCGTCATCAGGTCGCCGATGCCGGCCAGGCCGCTGAAAGTCTCCGCTTCCGCGCCTAAAGCCGTACCGAATCGGGTCATCTCGACCAGACCCCGCGTCACGAGGGCACTTTTGGCGTTATCCCCGAAACCCAACCCGTCACAAATGCCGGCCGCAATCGCAATCACGTTTTTGATCGCGCCGGCCAATTCGACGCCGACAATGTCGGCATTGGTGTAAACGCGAAAACGGTCGGTATTGAACAGCGACTGCACGCGGCGGGCCAGCTCGGGATCCACCGAGGCAGCCACCACGCTGGCGGGCATGCGGCGGGCGATCTCCTCGGCGTGGCTCGGTCCGCCCAGGGCGACGACCCCGCGGGGACCGAGGACGTCAATGATGATTTCACTCGGCCTCATTAACGTGGCGATTTCCACCCCTTTGGCGACGCTGACCACCGGAACGCCGTCGGGGATTTGCGTCGAAATCGCGGCCAAAGTCTCCCGCAAATATCGGGTGGGAATGGCGGCAACGAACAGATCGGCCCCTTCAGACGCCGTCTGGCGATCGAATGCGTGACCGTCACCGAGTCGGGAATCGGCACGCCGGGCAGCAACCGCCGATTCTCGCGGTCGCGGGCCAATTCGGCGGCCCGCTCGGCTGAGCGAGCCCAAATTGAGACCGTGCGACCGCGCGTGCTCAGCCAACAGGACCGAACAGGCCGTGGCCATCGCTCCGCTGCCGAGAATGGCGATCTTGGTCTGCATCGGCCGTCAGAACACGCTTTCTCGGCGCCCGCAAGCACGGAATAGGCGAAAGACCCGGCACGGACCCTGGTGAAAATCCGGCTTTCAGGTGGGAATGCGTTTGCCCGAACCCGGTTAACGCTCTAGATTTTCACGGCTGCTTGCCTAATCAGGAGTATGGTAATGGAAGAGGTCTTGGAGCAGAAGTCGGCACAATTCGCCGACCGTCGACAGGTTCCGTCCAACACCTGGGCTGGCGGGTTCGAGCGTCGGCAGTTCGGCAACTCGTACAACTCGGCGCGTGACGAGGTTAACGAGCTGGCGATCGCGATTGACCAGTACAAGCTGCGTCATCGCCGCCGCTTCATCACGTTCGAGGAGTTGTACGACGTGATGGCGGGACTCGGTTACCACAAATAACCGGTCCGCCGCTTGCCGCTGCACCCTTCGCCCATCCTGTTTGGCTTGTCCGGACGACCGTAGCGTCTCGCGCTGTTCAAACGGTCTCCCGAGCCAAATTCACTCAATCTTCCTGTCCGACCGGATTTTGACCGCAAAACCGCGGTCTCGAAAAAAATCCGGCAAATTTCGCCTGCCGTAAGGCCGTTTTGGGCGGAGTTGCTGTTGACGCATTTCAAATCTTTCGCAAAATCCCCACCTCACTTCCCGTCTTTCTAAATCTCGATTCAACGAACGTCTCGAACTGACCAACGGGCCCAAACTCGGTGAGAACGGCCATCCCGCCGGCATCACCGCTACCGTGGCCGTTGTTCAACGCACCTCGCGCAATCCACCCCGCATCATTCGAAAAAACAGGTTCCGACGTGAAACGACAGATCCTCTTCTGCCTGTTGATCGTGTCTGGTAACGCCCTCCTGGCGGACGATGTGCCCACAACGTCTCCAATGACAGGGCAACCCAATCAGCTGGCACAGGCGACGGTGCCCATCCCCACCGCCGTGCTACAGAGTCCACTCACCGCGACGTCCGGCGCGGTGCCGCCGTCGGCGGAGCCATTGACCGCTCCTCCGATGGTCGTCAGCCCCAATGGGGCCGCGTTGCCGCCGCCCATCACCTCACAATATCAACCCGGCATGGTTGCACCTCCGGGCTCCTGCCCGACGTGTGGAGGTGCTCCTCAGTATGGGATGCCGATGGGGCGCCCCGATGGGAATGCCGATGGGGCCGCCGATGGGAATGGTCCCGCCGGGCGGCCTTGTTGCGCCGGGAATGATGCAGTCCGGTTTTCCGTACAGCGCACAGACGCCCGACGTGACGATGGTTCCGACCACGACGGCCGGTCCCTTGCCGGAGCGCACGGCTGGGTGCAGCGTTACGAGTTCGGCGTGATGCCCTTCTCGCAGGTCAAAGACGGGGCCGACCGCTTCGGCGAATGGGCCTTCGACCTGGGTTGGAAGTACGTCGCACCGCTTTATCCCATCCCGGCCACATTCTCGTTCGAGCAGCAGTACGACCTGCGGCTCTTGACCGGTCCGTCGTCTGCCCCGGGCACCTATCCGTCCAACCTGCCAGGCTCACTCAACCGCATCGGCTGGGACTTCGAGCTGAAAACGACCGCCCCGGGCCCGCTGAACGTCGTCGTGGCCTTTAATCCCTCGATCGACAGCGATTTCCAGAAGAGCCTCACCAGCGACGGCTTCAACTGGGACGGCCGGGCCGCCTTTCTCTATTCGCCCAACCGCGAGCTGACCTACGTGTTGGGCGCCGTCTTCTGGGACCGCCTGCACGAGCGGGTGCTTCCCTGGGCCGGCGTGATCTATCGTCCCGAACCAGATCTTCCAATTCGATTTGACCTTCCCGCAGGCGCGGGTGAGCATGTTTCTCTGGGACGAGTGGGGTTTCAAGACGACGCTCTACGGCCGCCTCGAGTATCACTCGGAAGCCTATCAAATCTACAACCCGGTCGTCGGCGAGCGGGATCGCGTCGAGCTCGACCGATTGGCGGGCCATGATCGGTATCAACAAGGACCGCGGCGACGTCGGCCTACTTCTTTGAAGCGGGCTGGATCTTCGGCCGCCACATCGACTACGACGTCTCCCCCCAAGGCTTCAACGTCGACACGGGCGCCATGCTCCGCACGGGCATTCGATTCTGAGTCGCAGTCCTGTGAATCGCGGTCCTCTGAGTCCGACCCAGCAGGATCCGCCCGGCCCATGCCTGCCAGAACGGCAGTTTGTCTCATTCACCCAAGTGTCCAGTCCGCGGCTGCCTGACTTATTTTTGCACAGTTTCCCCGATTTTTCTGGTTTTTCTGCGGCGCAAAAAAAGGAAATCGCCACAGAAAAATCGCGCGGCCCGACGGCCCCCCTTGACCCGCGTAGAATGTTTGATGACTGCGCAAATTGCGCCCCGTTGCGGGGCATGGTTGAGGGCAAAGGGAAGGGGGCAGAGGTGACACAGAGCCTGCCTCCGTGATCCGTCGGCGGTAACGACCGCAGCGCTCTGTTCGCGCCCTGGCCTTCGGTCGTTGTCAAATGTGCGCGTCGCCTTGTTCGTCTCCGCTCTGTGCTCACCGTCAGAATCCCCGCATGGTTGTGATCCAGGCGGGGACTCGACGCCTGGGAAAGAGCACCCGAATTACTCGGCGACCTTCGTCTCGAGTGTCACTTTGTTCGGACCCGGGCCTTCATTCTTGACGACGAGCTTGAACGGACCCTCTTTCGCCGGCGTGAACTTCACCTCGCACTGGGGGCCGGGCGTGGTGTCCTTGCCGACTTCCTGATTGTCTCCATCGTGGACGAACAGATGCACGTCCGTCTGCTTGTCCCCCTTGGCCGTGACGGTCTCTTCCTTGCCCGCCAGGAACGGCAGGAAGACGGCGACCTCGCTCTTTTCATTGATCTCAAACACCATGCTCTTCGCTGCAGCGTCCTTGCTCCCCTCGGCCGATTTGTCGTCCCCTTCCGGGGCCTTGACGTCCAGCGTGACTTTGTTCGACCCCGGGCCTTCGTTCTTGACGAGGAGCTTAAACGTTTCCTTTTTCAGCGGCGTGAACTTCACTTCGCACGTCGGGCCGGGACTGGTGTCCTGGCCCACTTCCTTGTTGTCTCCGTCGTAAATAAAGAGATGCACGTCCGTCTGCTTGTCCCCGCTGGTCGTGGCGGTCACGTCACCTGCTGCCAACGGCAAGAGGACGGCGACCTCGCCCTTCTCCTTGATCTCAAACACCATCCGCTTTGACGCGGACGCACTGCGTCCCTCGGTCGGCTTGCCCTCCAGCGCAACGACGACACCCGGGGCCGCCATTGCGCACGCGACGACCACGACAAACACCACCCCGTTCTTGACCTTCATCCCAGTCTCCTTCGGTGACGGCTCGACGAAAGCGCCTGCAATGCGCCCGATGGGGCACACTTTTGAGGTCGAACCCGCTGCGGTTGAATTGGAAGGGAACTTCCCGTCCCAGTTCGCCACAACGCACGTCCCGTACCGCCGCCGCACTCGAACGGTATCCCGTGAGGGCCAGCAGTTAGGGCGATCGTTCGGTTCGCTGTTCTGCCGCGGGATTGCAAACGGCGCGGCCGAGGTTGCAAGCTGCACGAAACGCACGCTGTGCAATCGCCAGCCTTCCGCGACTCGGCGCCCGGTGGGGCGGGGGTGGCACTGCTTGAACGGGGTGCCCTTTCGTCCGGGTCAGCCGCGGCCTTCGACCTTCTCGGCCTGGGCGCTGACTCGAACGAGCTGTGATTCGGCGGAAGACACTGCTCGTGCTACGAGCACTGTCTATTCCTAATCGAAACTGGCAGCCACGACGGGGGTGCCACTGGTCCGCCAGAGGCGGACTATGGAACGCGGCTCGACTGGGGCACCCATTCCAATGGGTCCGCCGAAGTCCAGTGCCGATGCCGCTTGGTCCGCGAATCAAGACACTGGCGGGCCAGAGCCCCCGCCAGTGGCACCCAGAGCCTGCCTTTTCGGGTAGACGGACCACTACGAGCACTGCGGTGACGCGACGAAGGCGTGGTTTTTTGCCGACGCCCAGTTCGGCGTGACCGCGACATCTGATGGGAACGCGCTCTAAGCGGAGGCCGCTCAGACAGTGGCACCTGGCGACCGCCTTTCAAAGCATCGCCCGGGGTCCGCATGGCGGGCTGAAAGAAGGTTCGCTTCAAGACGTTGGAGGGACGATGGGCTTCTGCCCTTTCCGCGGACCGGCGGCAATCGTCCTGCCGCGTCCATGAGAGAACTGGGGATCGCCCGCATAATCCGGGACAGTTACGGCAAACCTGTCTTCCGACAGGCGTCGGAGTTCCTTACGAAAGAAGACCAAGCCAGATCACGTTGGCCGCGACGCGCGTCGCTTTTTGGATAAAAGCGATCGCGGGAACCTGCGTCGGACGATGTGACCAACTCGCACCGCCTGCGGGCGCACCGGTCTCTCGCAGCGCCCATTCGCAAAATAGCCTACTGATCAAGGCGGCCACGGGGCGGCCAGTCCATGGACGTTTATTAAATGGTTGCGAACAGCGGCATCTGTGCAGGCGCCAGTCGGCGAAAGAAATTTGGCAGCTGGCTGGAGTAGTTGTGGTGGATAATCGGCCGTGGGTTGACGCCGTGGGCAATCTGATGTCGGTAATTCATCGCGTCCGTAAGTCGTTGCACCGCCTGGGCCGATGTGCAGTACGGCCAAGTCCAAAAAAGGTGCACGTCCACTAAACCCACGCTATTACGAATCAGCCGTCCAACGTTCACTGGATTCGGGGAATTGAAGTTGTTGAGGAGACCCGTTACGTAAACATTCAGCGCGGGCCAAGGGGCACCAAAAGGAGGCCCCGGTGGCTGAAGCGCCTGCACCGCCTCCCTCATTAACTCCTCGAGATAGGATTCCCACGCGGAGACGCTGACGACGACGATCGCCCTGTTCAACGAGGCAAGGCCGTATTGCCGGCCAGGTTTCCCGGTACTGAGCGCCGTGTGGGCGTCGTCCAATTCTTCGGCATCACGCAGCAGCTGTTCGAGGTGATTTGCAAAAGCGTTCGATGCCAAGTCCCGGCTCCTTTGACACCGGAAGAGACCAGTGACTCGACGGGATTCCGCATGCCAAACATGCGCGCTACTTTCTGACTTTAGCCGACGTAAAAGCCAAATTGTCCACGTCGATCCCGACTCTTTTCAACTCGCCGATTCCGTCCTCTAGATAGTCGGCCAGCGGCACCTTCCCCACCATTTGCGACACCGCCAACTCGGGCTTGCTGACTCGCTCTTTGACTGCTGCATAATGCGCCGCCAAGTCATCTGTCCCAAAGTCTCCTCGACCGAGAGACATGAGAAAAATAAGTCCTTGAACGTCTTCCTTTGGCAGGCTTGCCAGCAGTTTAATCAGCTTCGCTCGCTCGGGCGGTGGCGGCGCGGACTCCTCCTCCGGAGAAATGAACGGGTAGTTCGGGTGGCGCTTCGGAAGCTCGGTGTTCCAGTAGTCCTGGACTTGCCTGGCGAGATTGATGACTTTTTCCGCAGTTTTTGACAGCTTCATACGTACTCCGCTGGAACGAGCCTCATTGCCCATAGTCCCCTTTGATTATAACGCGGCCGCACGAGAGCGGACTCTCCCTGGTGGATGTCGGAGCCGTTCTCGATCAACCACCGCGCCATGGCGAGCCGTGTCTCTTGGGGGGCACGCGGCACGAGGCGACCCACGTGAGGGGCGGGCTCTTGCCATCGCCGAGCGGAGTGCGGTGGAGTTCCGGCCGGCGCGTCCTGAGGCGCTTGACCGCCTCCAGGTCGTCGGCGTCGATGGCCGCTTTCAACTGGCCGATTTCGTGGAGCGATTCGACGTGCGCCTCGAGTTTCGGCCAACTGGCGAAGCCATACTCGCGAGCCAGCCGCAGCTGGGCCTGGGCAAGCGACGGAGCCTCGCCCGATCGAACCAGGTCTTTAGTGCTACGAGCACTGAGGTGACGCGACGAAAGCGTGGTATTTTGCGGACGCCCAGTTCCGCGTGACCGCTACATCTGGTTGGAACGCGCTCTATTGCTGCGAGCACTCAGGTGACGCGACGAAAGCTTTGTTTTCACTGACGCTTTGTGCCGCGGCACCGCCACACTTGGATGGAACGCGCTCTAGCCGGATCCTTGAGATGGCGGAAATCCGGTTTTTCGGGAAGCGAGCGAGACGGGCGCGGCGAATCGGTCGGCCTGGCGACCTCCTTTCAAAACTCGCCCGATGTCCGCGGACCGGCGGCAGTCGTCCTGCCGTCTTTACTCTAGAACGGGGAATCGGCCGCACAATCCGGAACCGTTGCGTCAAAACTGCCGTCCGACAGTCATGGTCGCGTGCGAGTCTCTTCTTGCTCGTCGCCTATTTCCGGACGCACGATCAAAAGCTTATGCTCTTTCTTCAACGCAATTCGCATGGCTTGGTGGTTCGGAATGCTGGTCTCGATGCTCGTGCCTGTCGGTTTGCCCGTGGCGAGATCGCAAGTGCCTACACTCAGACCGATGCGTTTCCGATCGACTGAGATGGCCGACTCGAACGTGATTGCATCGTGCCGTGAGTCGCCTGATTGCGGCGTTTGCAGCGCAAGTGAGGCCAGAGCGCCGAAACGCAGCATCAGCTTGGTTCGCTGAACCGTCCAGGCGGTGCCGCGCGTCGACTCGACCATCGTCCTCACTTCTTGTTCGCTCAACGGAGTCATCACCGCCTCATAGCCCCTCTCGTAGGGCTGGGCTGCCGACTGATCGATGATGATTGCGGTCAGCGAGACGTCTCCACTCATTGACCGCAGCTTTTGCAGCAGTGCGCCCGTCTTCCGATGACCGGCGGCGGATTGCCGAATGACGAGGCTCAACGTGTTCTCGACCGGTTGAATGCTTCCCCTGCCACCGGAGCCCTCCCAACTCGCAGGCTGAACCGTACTCGTGATCAACCTGGTCAGGGGCTCGAAATCGACCTTTGCGCCAGAGGCGGTTTTGTTGTCTGTGATCAGGTCGGCCACCGGATAAGTCTGTACCTCCAGGATCGGCCTGCAACGCGACCGGCTGGAGATCACCAAGACTTCGTTCTTCATCATGTAATCGAGCCCGAGCGGCTCTAAGACGCGATTCAAGACGTCTGCGAGAGGGATGTGGTCGGCGGAGATCGAAATCGGCGTTTTGAGTCCCGCCGCAACCTCGTTGAGACCCGCATGGTCAAGGACGAGATTGAAATCACCTTGCTTTTGAACCGCCGCCGCAAATTCAACGAGCGGCACATGATTCAAATGGAGGCTGACAGGCTTTTTCAGGGCTGCCAGAATTGGTACCGGTACAGCAGGGGGAGACGAACGTCCGCTTGCGGACATCGCCAGTTCGTCAAGGGCCAGGTGCGCGTAGTCTGATTCGGGGAAAGCCTGAATGATTCGTTGACACGCGGCGACGGATTCCTCGGTCTTGCCGCTCTTCCTGAGCCTGATGACTTCGGACCAGAGGCGCGAAACTTTCGCGAGTTTGAGCAAGTCCATTTCGTTTTCGATTCGCTCGGACGCGGGATGGTTTGGGAAGAAATGGAATTTCGCGGCCTGCAGTCGGGTGGCGGCATCAAGTCCAGTAATCGTGCATTCCGGGAGTGCCGGCGTCTCGGCTGCCTTCTGCTCGGCATTGCGGGCGACCTGCCGTCCAATGCGGGCCTTCTCATACATAATTGTCGCCATCGCGCTCATTGATACCTGCTGCTCGGACCTGCGAGCGAGCTCCTTGGCCTGCTTGGCAATCAGCTCGGCCTCGGCCCAGCGGTCCTGCTTGACGAGTTTGTTGTATTCTTCGACAAGGTCGGCAAATTCCGCCCTCTCCGCGGGTGTGTGCCCGTCTGCCCGGTTTTCCAGGACTTCACGCAATTTGACGACGTCGCGCCGCAATTCGCGCATGTCGTTACGCATTTCGTCGACCGTGCGCCGCAGCACGTCCTCAGTCGTCACCGCGCCTGCGGCGGGAGTCGCTTTGACGGACGGAGGCGTCGGATCTCCGGCACGCGCGATCCCGACTGCCGACAATGCCGCCGCGATGATCGTGATTGAGATGCGAATTGTGCGGATCATCTGAGAATCCTTTCTAGAAGCGGCCGGCGTAAAGCGGTCGGCGTCATATTCAATGGGATCCGTCGCCAGGTTGCGCCGGTGTGCTCAGAGCGCGGCAAAGAGCGACCAATCGTCGCTCGCGGTTCACTAAGGTCGCCATTTTGCGCGAAGTCGCAGATGCCAATCGCGCAGCTCGGGATCGCTGTGAGCGCGCTTGAGCAATTCATTGACTCGCCGCATCTGGCGTTGCAGTCGGCCGACTTCCTGTTCCAGCGAGTCGACGCTTTCAGCAAGCGTCGACGACGAAGCGGGCAAAGGTAAACCCGGTGAGACATCGCGTTCGACAGGCAGTTCATTCGGCTCGGCCGTGACGGCGGTCTGCGGTGCGAACGCGGCGAAAACGAATGCGACGGCGAGCGAGACCACTCCCAACATCCGCCGCCGCCGTTGCGTGTTCCAAGGATCGTCGAACGCGGCGCCGGCGATCAACCGCTCAACCCGATCCGAAAGGCTGGAACGTCCGGTGATCGCCGCGAGTGCTTCGTTCCAGGGGAGGCTCCGCCGATCCCATTCGGCGACCCGCGTCAGGCAGCGGGCCAGCGCGTAAGCGTTTGCCGATCTCCGGACGGCCCATTCATCGCACAGAATCTCGGCCGACCTCCGTAGCTCGTTGCGGACCACAAAGTTGAGCGGCTGGAACGAGAAGCAGGAGCAGAGAACGCGGCAGATCCACAGCCAGCGGGCGTCGCCCCGCACCAGGTGCGCGATCTCGTGCGCGAAGAGAGCCGCGAGTTCGTCCTCCGCGAGTTCATGAATCCCCCGCTCCGGCAAAACAATCGTCCAGTGAAGGAGTCCAAACGCCGCGGGCTGGCCGCACGACGGAGAGGAAAGAAGTCGCACGCGCCGCGCGACCTTCACGCGCCGCAAAACATCTGTGAGCGCATCACGGAACAACCCGGTAACCACTCGTGAATTCCGCAGCCGTCGCTGAAAGCAAATCGATTGCCAGACCATTCGAACCGCGCCGCCGGCCAGAAACAGACCGACGAAGCTGACGGCGCAGACGAGCGCGATCGGCCAGGGCGTTGCGGCAACGGATGAGCGGATTATTTTCGGCGCCGGGGCAGCCTTTTGCTCGCCCACTTCGGGCGATGCGTGAAAGATTTCGGCGGCCGGGGGGCCCACGTCAAGCGGCTGACTCGGCATCGGCCGCGCGACCACGACGGCATCGGTCTCAGAATCGGGCGGGGTCCAGTTCGTCGGTTGGGCGGTGGCTTTGGGGCCCTCGTTGGTGCCCGTCACGGCGCTGCTTCGGCAGAGTCGATCCAACGCGATCTGCGCGACGGGTTGCGAAAGATGGAGCGTGAGCTCCGACGGCGCGGTGAAGAGTGGGATGACGGCGGCCATCTTCCAGAGACGCTCGCGCAGCACTTCGCTCCGCACACGGCAGGTCCGGACGAACATCCAGGTCGCTGCCAACAGGAGCGTGGAATGCAGCCAATACGTCGTCACGAAAGTCAGCATGGCGAAGGCAACCAGCCGAACGTCATTTGCCATCGTGTTCCGCCTCCTTCTGCCGGATGAGCGACTTTAAGCGGGCCAGTTCTTCCCGCGAGACGTCGCGGCCGTCGAGGAGGTGGCTGACCATTTGGGTCACATCGCCGGCGAAAAGGCTCGCAGCGAGCTTGGACACCATCGATCGACGCACGTTGCGTTGTTGGATCGCCGGCCGATAGATGTTGAACTTCCCCTCGACGCGATGATGGACCTGTCCCTTGAGCTCCATTTTCGCCAGCATGGTGCCGATCGTGGTGTGGGCAAGCGGCCTCGTCTTGTGGAGCGCTTGACGGACGCCAGCGACGGTCGCCTCGCCGCGTTCCCACAAAACTTGCATGATAGCCAACTGCAGCTCGGCCAGATGATGCTTTTCCTTCATGCGGACTTCCTCAATTGCCCTGGACGGCCGATCTTTGGTCGTCCATTCTTTGTGTGTGGATCTACTACCGTAGTAGGAAGTCGTCAAGAGCAATCGACCGAGGGTGGTCGATTTGATTGAAGAGGCGTTGTACCGCGCGAGGAGCCGCAGGCGCCGCCGGGGGCACGAACCAAATTCCCCGGACAAAGCTTCGACCCGGAAAACGGGACAAGTTCGATATTGGCAGATATAGGGGGGTGATTCGTGTGCCGCAGCGTGCAAGTTGCGCCGGACGATACCGTACTTGATGTGATGAACCGCCGCCTCGCGAGAACGCCTGGCGCCGATTCGAGAATTCGGCCCGCTTCCGAGCTTCAGCACCCTCGAAGCCGTGAAAATCACCTGATCTCACACACCTGGTGGCCTGGCTCAGCCGAAATGCGCCCACGAAATCTGCTGAGGAGGCACTTTTCTCAAGATCACTTTTTTCTCGGAATAAACCCGGGAACGCCGGTCTCAGTTCGCTCGCTGGCGAGGTGCTCTGTCGGCGGATCGTTGCTGCGGTACTTGATCGCGCTCCCCGGTCTCGCGTCTGCGGTTCCGCGGCACAAAGCGTCGGTGAAAACGCAGCGTTCGTCGCGTCACCTGAGTGCTCGCTGCACGAGAATTTTGATCGCCGGCGACGCTCCTTGACTTTGGCAAAGCACCCGGTCAAACTCAGATCGCTTACTGACGAACGGTAAGCATTTTGGGCCACGACCGTCTCTCTTTAGTTCCTGCTGATCGGCAGATTTGGATTTCTCGCTTTGAGTCCCGACGTTTTGTCGCGCGGGCCGGCTCCAAATTTGGTGAATTCGTAGCCCCTGGCTGCTTTCTGAGGCAGTGGCTGATTGCGATCGAAATCGCGGAACGATTCCGCGACGTAACGCGAACTCGCTGACGCACGGAGCATCTCTCGAGGTCACGCCACTTGAAAGTTAGGTGCAGCGGAGCCGCTGGGCTCTGCGCGGCGCGCGTCAATTCACATCTCGCCGGACCGAGGCGCACATCTCAATCAATCTGCTGATTCCAGGCAGGCGCTGTGCCTGCTCGGTCGGGATCGGGGACTTTCTACGTGAGACCGGGCCGCCGGTGCGTGCCGCGAAGGTCGAGAGGCGATTCTATCGCAGGCTGCGACGGAGCGGTTTCATCCGCACAGTCGCAGCGGATGCGGCTGAGATCCGGGGAACTCGATGATTCGTTTGATGGGCGACTTTTCTCCTGCTTGCGGGCTTGTTGCGGTTCGGCACGCTGACTAAGTGAGAGGTTTTGGGTGGGGTCGATAGCGATTGGTGGGATCGTGTTCGCGTGTACCTTCGGCGGTGCGCTGGCGGGTATGGTCCTGCGCGGTCCTGCCTGAGCATCATCTGAGCCCAGAGTCGAAAGACGTCGTGAAGCTGGGAATGGGTCTGATCGCGACGCTCGCCGCGCTCGTGCTCGGCCTGTTGATTGCCTCGGCCAAGAGTTCGTTTGACGCACAGCGGACGGGTTTCCAGCAGTTGGCCGCCAATCTTGTGCTGCTCGACCGCGCGCTGACCCGCTACGGACCCGAAACAAAAGACGCGCGGGAGGCTCTCCGCCGCCTGGTCGCCGCGACGATCGACCGCCTCTGGCCTGAGAACGCTTCGATCGCGTCCGGGTTGGAGGCCTCAACAATCACGGCCAACGGCGGAAAGCTCATCGATCAAATTCGAGACCTCACGCCCAAGAACGAGGGACAACGCTGGGCCCAGTCTCAGGCCCTGCAACTCACCACGGATCTTGCCAGAAGTCGCTGGCTGTTGATCGAGCAAAACGCAAGCGCCATCCCGACGGCGTTTCTGGTCGTGGTGGTGTTCTGGCTGACGGTTCTCTTTGCGAGTTTCGGCCTGTTCAGCCCCTGGAACTCGACCATTGTCGCCACCCTCTTGGTCTGCGCCTGTCGGTGGCCAGCGCGATGTTCCTGATCGTGGATTTGGACCAGCCCTTCGGGGGGCTGATCCAGATTTCAAGCACGTCGCTGCGCAACGCGCTTTCACAAATTGATCAATAACGAGGATCGGCATCAAGCAGCTTGGAAACGCCTCACAACGGAGTTCGTGGCAGTCCCGTCGCCCCCCTCCTGACTTTCGCCGCGCTCGGAATGAAACTCCGCGGCGTGGCGTGGTGGCCGGCAGTCGTGCTGCACGGACGGATGAGCGTTTGGTGCGTTGCCTGCCTCGAAGGAAATGACGTTCGAAAACTGCCTGACGCATCTTGCGTCGTCTGTCAACCAAACCGTGTCCTGTGGAATCTCAATCATGAAATTTCGATCTTCGATGATCCTGCCGGTTGCCCTGTTGGTCGCCTGCCCCCACCTGGTTCGAGCTGCGGAACCGGTCGGGGAAACGACTCCGGCCAAATCTGCGTCCGCGGCTGAACAGTCCGTTCGCAAAGCCGCGCAGGAGTTCGATGCGGCCTTCAACTCGGGGAGTGCCGACAAGGTTGCCGCCTTATGGACCGCTGACGCGGAATACGTGGATGAAGATGGCCGCCGCTACCAGGGCCGCGACGCGATCAAGAAAGAATATGCCAAGTTTTTTGCCGCCAGTCCGCAGACCAAGATTCGCAGCGCCACGGACTCGGTCCGCCTGGTCAACGGCACGACGGCGATCGAAGACGGTCGCGCGATGCTCGACCCGCCTCCCGCCGGTGCTCCGGGCACGAGCCGTTACACGGCCGTCTATGCGCAGCAAGACGGGAAATGGCTGCTCGCGTCGGTGCACGATATGCGCGTGGAACGTCCTTCCAACTACCACCAGTTGGACGACTTCGAGTGGCTGATCGGCACCTGGCACGCGAGCAAGGGAAACGTGTCGGTCGAAACCAAATGCCGTTGGCTGGCCAATAAAAGTTATATCGAGCGCAAGTACGTGGTGAGTGACGGCGGCCTGCCCACGTCGTCGGGACTTCAGATCATCGGCTGGGATCCCGAGGTGCAGCAGCTTTGCTCGTGGACCTTTTCGTCCGACGCCGGTCATGCCAAGAATGTTTGGCGACCGCAGGAGGGGGGTTGGGAGTCGCAGGCGTCGGGCGTGCAGGCTGACGGAACCAAGACGACCGGTGTCACATTCCTGCGAAGGATCGACGACAACACGCTGGGATGGAAATCAACCGACCGAACGGTGGGCGGTGTTCGACTTCCCGATCTGCAGGAAGTCATCCTCAAGCGAGAGGCTGCGAAGCCGTAGTCGTTTCTCAGCTCGCGAATCTTGAAGCCTGTCAAATCGTAAGCGACGCTCGTTCACGGGACTCGGACGGGCTCTTCATACAAAGTGTGAATGGAATGAACTCTCACGTCCTCAAGGAGACGATTCGATGAAACAGCAAATACTCGTCGGTGCGGCGGCCGTACTGACGTTCGCAGCATTTGTTCCGGCAACCGTTTTGGCTCGCGGCTTCGGCGGCTATCACGGCAACGCGTCCGCCGGCCATTACAGCGGCAGCCGTCAGGGAAGCTACAGCGGAAACCATTACAGCGGCAGCCACTCAGGCAGCTACGGTGCTGGCGGTTACAGCGGCAGCCACGAAGGCAGCTATAACGGCGCCCACTACAACGGCAGCCATGAAGGGAGCTACAGCAACGGCAGTTACAGCGGCAGCCGCGAAGGCAGCTACAACGGGGAGCACTACAACGGCAGTCATGAAGGAAGTTACAACGGGGCCGCGGGCGGATACCACCCGAATGGCGAGGGCTACGGAGCCGCGGGCGCCTATCATGGTGGTGAAGCGTACGGAGCGGCCGGCGGATACCATGCCGGCGCCGTTTACGGCGGAGCGGGCTACGGGGGAGCGGGAGCAGGCTACGCGGCTGCCGCCATTCCCTCGGATGAAGGCTTCGGTCAAATCGCAGTGGCCCAGCCAGGCGCGGCGGTGATCAACCCCCCCGTTTACAACAACGGATATCCCGTTGTCGGCGGCTATGGATTACAGGGCGCCGCCGTGGGGGTTCCCGGAGGCATTGGCGGGAACGTGGAGGGCTTTCGAGGCGCGGCGGGCGGATTCCGCGGAGGCGAACTTGGTGGTGGCGACCGTGTCGGCGGTGGCGAGGGCGGGTTCCGCGGCGGCGAGGGCGGATTTCGTGGTGGCGATGGTGGATTTCGCGGTGGTTTCGGCGGCGGATTCCGCCGGTAAGAGCGCTCGTCGAAATTGACCGGTCCCCTTTCGCCGGTCGGAAACTGGACAGACAGCCGATGCCAACCGAACCGGCCAAACGATCGGATGAGCCATCGCCGCATCCGGCGGGAGGGGCGACCTTGCCTCACGGTCTGTCCAAAGCGCAGATCGTCGCGGCTTTGGCGATTGCCGGCGTTTCCGACGTCCTCTCGATCTTCGTGACCGTGGCGCCGCCGGTCGCGTGGGGAGTGGACGTGGCGACGGCTGTTCTCTTGTTCCTGGTGCTGGGCTGGAATTGGCTTCTGTTGCCGGGGCTCGTCATGGAAGCGATTCCCGGCTTCGGCGTGTTTCCCTTTTGGTGTTTCGTCGTCGCGGCGATCGCCATTTGGGGCACTGCCCGGCCCAGGCTGCGCGGGGGATCGCGACGCGGTTGACGCGAAAACGGTCGTTCGATGGCGTTTCCGAAAAAAGTTGGGAATTATGGTCTGATCGCACTCATTCCCGTGACAACAAGGAGTCCACCGTGCAAATAAAGACCGTGCAGATCAGGCCATCAAAAGCTGCGTTCATCATCATCCTGATCGCGAGCATCGCTCTGGTGATGGATGCAACTGCGGAGCAGGCACGTCCGCGTCGGACGCGCCCGGCACCGCCTACCCGCGATCCGCATGCGCCGGGATATGTCTCTGCCCAAGAGTTACCCGACGGGACGATTCCGCGACCGGATGTCGACGGAAACTTTATCATTGGACCGACGCACAAACGCGCCGCGGAAATGACAGCGCACGAGGGGGTGCCGAAGGGGACGGTGCATAACCTCACGATGCGTTCTGCCGACAGCAAGATCTATCCCGGCATCGCCCGACAGCCGAACACGTCTGGAACAGCCGACCCCGCCGACCCCACCAGGATGGTCGTGACGACGAGCCATCCCGCTCCGTACACGCGGCGAGTCGCCGTCTATGTCCCGCAGCAGTACGTGGCCGGCACGCCCGCGCCCTTCATTGTCGGAGCAGACGGCCCGGATCGGTCGCTGTTCACGGCGCTGGATAATCTCATCGCTCAGCACCGCGTCCCGGTGATGATCGCCATCTCCATCGGCAATGGCGGCGGCGACGCCCAAGGCAGTCAACGCGGACTGGAATACGACACCATGTCCGGCCTGTATGCCGAATTTGTCGAGAACGAGGTGCTCCCCTTCGTCGAGAAGCAGTGCCAGGTGAAACTGACCCAGGATCCGGAAGGACGGGCGACCACCGGATGCAGTTCCGGCGGTTCGTGCGCGATGATTATGGCCTGGTATCACCCCGAGCTTTACCACCGCGTGCTGACGTATTCGGGGACTTTCGTGAACCAGCAATGGCCGCATAATGCGGAGACGCCGCACGGCGCGTGGGGGCTTCACGAAAGCCTGTTCCGCAACAGCCCGGCTAAGCCGCTGCGAATTTGGATGGAAGTTGGAGACCGGGATCTCTTCAACCCCAATGTGATGCACGACAACATGCACGATTGGGTGCTCGCCAACGAGAACATGGCCGCGGTGCTCGCCGAGAAGGGCTATCACTACCAGTTCGTCTTTGCTCGCAACGCCAGGCATTGTGACGGCGGCGTAAAGCAGCAAACCTTGCCGGAAGCTCTGGAATATGTCTGGCAGGGGTATCCGATGGCGGGAGGGAAGAGCGCGCCGTCCGGGAGTACAGGTTCGGCCAAATAAAGGTGTCCTCGCAGGTGGACGCCAAAAGGATTGACGGAAATCTTCCCGCAACCGTCAAAGTTCGCTCAACCCGCGCAGGCGGAAATCCCGATGAAACCAGTGTCGAACTCCCATTTTGGATGAGGGGCACAAGGACGGGCCGCCTTGATTCTGGCGACCTTGGAAGAGGGTCTGCGGCACCATCAAGCGGGCCGCCTCGATCAAGCCGAAGAGCTGTACCGGCGAGTCCTTGCGGCCGACCCGCGGCAGCCCGATGCGCTGCACCTCTTAGGAATGGCGGCCTTTGGCCGCGGGTTTCCGCAAGACGGGCGGGACCTGATCCTGCGGGCCATCGAGGCCAAGCCGCACGAAGCCATCTTTCACGCCAATTTGGGACTCGTGCTGGAAGCCCTGCACCGTTGGCCCGAGGCGGAGGCCGCGTATCGCCGGTCGCTAGGGCTCAATCCGAATAACCCGGCGGCGCTCAACAACCTGGGCAATTTGTATCACGTGGCCTGGCGACTCGACGAGGCGGCCTGCTGTTACAAAGCGGCGCTGGCGCTCGATCCGCATTTCGCGGCGGCCCAGAACAATCTGGGCAATACGCTCGCCGAATGGAATGACCACGATCAGGCAATCGCCTGTTACCGCCGGGCGCTGGCGGTCGACCCCGATTCGTTCCGCGCGGAAGAACCTCGCCAATTCCTTGGCCGAGCAGGGACGCTGCGCGGAGGCGGCAGACGAGTTGCGCCGGGCGCAAAGCCTGCGTCCTCGGGACGGGGCGTTGAAAATCCGCTCGGCCCTGTTGTTGCCGGTGATCGCCGAGTCGTCCACGTGGATCGACGCGCGTCGCCGCAAGCTGTCGGAGGATCTCGACGGGCTGCTGCAGACCGACATGGAGATCGCCGACCCGATCGACCAGACGCTGGGCCCGGCCTTCTTGCTGGCCTATCACGGTCGCCATGACGTCGACCTGCAGCGGAAGATTGCGGCGGTTTATTCACGGGCCATTCCGTCGCTGGCGTTCACGGCGCCGCACTGCCTGCGGCCGCCGCGCCGGCGGGGCGGGCCGATTCGCGTCGGCCTCATCTCACGGTTTTTTGATAACCACCCGGTGGGCGATCACTATGCGGGTCTGTTGCGCGCGTTTCCGCGCCGGGCGCGCGGTACACGGTGTTCCGAGTTCCCCGGGCCGGCGGCGCGGTCGCGGACGGAATCGAAGAGTCGGCCGACGAGGCGATCCTGCTCTCGTCGCGGCTTGCCGAAGCGCGCGAGGAGATTGCTGCGCGGGAACTCGACGTCCTGTTATACACCGACATCGGGATGGACCCGTGGACGTACTTTCTCGGATTTGCCCGACTCGCGCGCGTGCAGTGCGTGACGCTCGGCCATCCCGTGACGACCGGCATTCCGACGATGGATGATTTCCTCTCCTGCGATCTCCTGGAGCCTGCGGGGGCCCAGGCGCATTACAGCGAACGCCTCGTCCGCTTCACCCACATGCCGCATTATTTTTCGCGTCCGCCTGAACCGGACCGCGCGGCGCGGCGCGGCGATTACCCGGTCCCGGCGGACGCGCACTGGTACGTCTGCCAGCAGACGCTGTTCAAGATTCATCCCGAATTTGACCTGTTGGCGGGAGAAATCCTCCGCCGCGACCCCCGCGGAGTTGTGATTTTCTTTGCGGCACACGAAGAGCATTGGACGCGGCTGTTGCAGGATCGCCTGCGGTCGTCGATCCCGGATGTGTTTCACCGGATCGCGTTCGTGCCGCGAATGCCTTACGACGAGTATCTCGCGTTTTTGAGATTGAGCGACGTCCTGCTCGACACGGTCCATTTCTGCGGCGGCACGACGACGTACCATGCGCTGGCTCTCGGCGTGCCGCTGGTCACCTTGCCCGGAGCCTTCGCGCGGGGACGCGGGACGGCTGCGGTCTACCGGCGGATCGGCGTTCCCGATTGTGTCGCCGCCGATCCGCAGGATTACGTGCGACGCGCCGTATCCATCGCCAGCGACCGTGCGCGGCGGGATGCGATCGGAGCGGCATTTCGCGAGCGGATCGGCGTGCTGTTTTCCAACGCGGCGGCCGCGGCAGAGATCGAAGCATTTTTCCTCGACGCCGCTTGTCGCGTGGAGGCGAGTTCCCGTTTCTCGTCGGCGCCCGCCATGCCGCCGTTCTAAGACGGCTCGACGATTCGCAACCACAACAAACCGCCGCACAACTCGGCATCACTTGACGCCGACCGAGTTGGGGTTCGAATTCCTCAAATCGAACGCCGGCGGTCAGCGGGTATGGCGGCTGATCCAATCGGCAATCAGCTCGAGAGCCGACGGAGCGAACGTCTCCTCGATGCGCCCGTACTCGTCGATATTCCCTGTGCGGCAGGTTTGGAACAGGTGATTGAGATGGGGCAGCTCTTTCACGGTGTAGTCTTTGTTTCCGCCGGCCTTTAGCGCCTTCTCGATCTCGGGCAGGTTCTCTTTGGCGGGGACTTGAATGTCCTTCCCGCCGATGAGCGCCAGAACCGGGCACCGCACTTCCCGGAGTGCCGGCCGCGGATCGTAAGAGATGAAGAATCGCAGCCACGGCGAACCGAGTCGCTTCGCGAGCTTGTCCATGGCGGCGCTGGCCTCGTTGTCGGCTGGTTTTTTATCGTCTTTGGGCGGGGGGGCACGGCGGTCGTCCACCGGCTGCTTGGATTTCTGATCGGGGGCGGCCGGATCGGTCCCCCGTTTGATCGCCGTCAGCAGCAGCTGCTCAACCGCGCGGTTGATTAGGATCGCCGGCGTCGAAGCTCCCATCTGCCGGGCGATGGCCGCCTGCTGCAGATAAAGGATTTGGTCGCCGGGGATTCCCGTGCCAGCCAGAAGCACGATAAACGCGACGTCGGGCGACCGCCGGGCGACCATCGGTGCGATGAGACCGCCTTCGCTGTGGCCCACCAGGCCGATCCGGTGCGGGTCGATGTCGGCCCGGCTTTTCAAATAAGCGATGCCCGCCAAAACATCGGACGCGAAATCCTCGGACGTGGCGTGAGCCACGTCTCCGGTCGAGCCCCCCACGCCTCGATCGTCGACCCGCAACACGGCAATGCCGCGCCGTGTCAGGTAGTCGGCAATCACGAAGAACGGACGGTGGCCGAAGATGCTTTCGTCGCGGTCTTGTTGGCCGGATCCCGTGATCAACAGCACAGCAGGAAACGGTCCGCCGGACCGCGGCAGTGTCAACGTGCCGGCGAATTTCGCCCCGGCGGCGGCGTTTGAATAAGTCACGTTCTCTGCTTTGTAGGGGAACGGCGGCTTTGGTTCCTGAGGCCGCTTTTTGGCCGCCGGGAGCTGGTCGACTTTCTTAAAAACCAGCGGCAGCCTGGCACCATGCTGAGAAAGCCGGCCATCGATCTCTGTTCCGGCCGCGTTCAAGGTCCCCTCGTACGTGAGCTGGCTGACCTTCAACACGAGTCGGACTTTGGTCTCCTGCAAAGAGACCTCGTCGAGCGGATTGTCGACGCCGGTTTGATCGACGCTGTTGAGCGTGCCGCGGAGAGATCCGTCGGGCTCGGCGCGAAATGTGGCGGCCAGGCGGAGCGAATACGCGCCGACCTTCAGCGTCGCCAGCCAGTGGCCCAAAATCGCCTGACGCGGCGGCTTGGTGGCAGGCGGAGCCTCCGCCCGGAGCAGCGGCGAAAACCCGAGGACAAGCAGAAGTGCCACGGCCCGAATTCGGTGCATGCGATCGTTCCTCGTTTGGCCTATCGCGGAGCGGCGATTCGGAAGACCTTGTCGCCTGGACTGCCTTCTCGTTGGGGATCCGCTTCGAGTTTTCCATCCTGGTCGATTCCGTCGGTCCAGACGCTCCACAGGATCGCCCCCTTGCGCGGATCGCTGTCGCGACGGTAACGCAACGGCTCCCCTTTTCCAAAAGGATCGGCCGGGATCGACTTCAGACATTTTTTCTTGACCAACTCGTCCAGCGCGTCGGGAAATCGACCGTGTTCGCGGTGATACAACTCCAGCGCCACGCCTAACACGAGCGCGGCCTGGCGTGTGCGTTCCCGGTCGATACTGTCGATGAAGGCCATGATGCTGGGCACGAGCAAGTCGACAAGCCTGGTTGCCAGGCTTTGATGGACGACACCGCACCGTGCTTCAATCTCAGCGGGGGAAAGGATCATCGGATCGCGCGGTGCGGCCGGGTCGATTTCGAACAGGTGCCACTTGCCGCCCTTTGAGGGCAAACGGCGGAACCGCGGACGGTCAATCTGGCTGAGCCAATTCGCATAGACCAGATTGAGCGCCTCTTGAAAGCTCTCTCGCAACCCGATCACCCGGAACGGCAATCCGGACCAGCCAGCCGTGTTGGCCTCCATCGTTTTGCACGAAGCGAGGTACTCGGCCTTGAGTGTGTCCGAGTTGCTCGGAGTCATCGTATCGATGGCCACGACGTCGGCCAGCGCGTGTCGCAAATCGGTCGCCGTCAATTCCGGCCGGCTCGACCAGCGCAGCACCGGCTCGACCGTGATCCAGTGGATCGCGACGCCAATCAATCGTCCGATCGTTTCGGAATGCCGACTGACGTGCCGGCTGGAGCGGAGCACGGCCCGATACCAGGGCCACGCCTCGACGGGCCGTTTTCCCGTGGCGGTGCGTGACGCCTGCGAGAGGGCCATCTTCACGAGTTCGCGCTGCGACTGGCTCACGGCCAGAATGGCTTCAATCGTTTTTGTGCCGGGCGGCATCTCCATGCCGTCGGGACACTCGGTTCCTCGTTTCCAGACTTCGAGCGCCGGCTGGTTCAATTGCAACCATTTTTGGACGGGCACGTCGGCTTTTGACCATCCGCTGCCGACTGTTGCTTCCAACTTTTTCCATAAAAGCGACTGGGCTTTCACATCGGGAACGACGGCGGATGCCTCGACAAACCGGTCTTTCGCCTGGCGGTAGTAGGTGAAGGCATTCTGATCGTCTGGAATTGAAACAGAGGCGAAGCGGGCTACGTCGAAGGGCGGGCGGAGGTCGGGCAACGTCGCCAGTCGGTAACCGACAAACAGGACCAGGACGCCGGTCATCAGAACCAGCCAAAAGAGGGCCGTGCGACGCCTTCGCGGCCGCTTCGAGTTGACGGCTCCTTCCGGGTCTAAATCTGCCGTCATGCCGAAAACTCCGCGTTCGCTTTTAATGCGCCGCCGTCGCTGAAAACGTGAACCTGGCCGAAAGGGATCAAGGAATTCTGCGATTGTGGGCCGTCGTCGCCATTAATTCGGCACAAGGGCGACGGCACGGCACCAGCCGGCGCTCGCCGCTTTGATGCTGACGGGCAGGCACGACACAAAAAAGCCGTGGGACCGACCGATCTGGTCCAGGTGAGCCAGTTTTTCGATCTGGCAGTATTCGCGAGTCAGGCCGGCAAAGTGGGCCGGCCAGATATGGTGCCCGTCACCCGTGCGGTGGAAGTCGGCAACCATGTCGGCGAAGGGGCGATCGAGCGTATAGGCGTCGATGCCGATGACGCGCACGCCCTGTTCGACGAGCCACAACACGCCCTCGCGCCCCAATCCGGGCTGGCGAAAATATTCCGGCGAGCCCAGACGGGCGTCGGCACCGGTTTGCAAGAGGACGATATCGAGCGGCTTGAGTGTGTAGCCGATCCGCTTGAGCGATTCCGACAGGTCGTCGACCGTAATCAGGTCACCCGCCGCTTTGTGTCGCATGTCGAGCACGACGCCCGGTGCAAAGCACCACTCGAGCGGCACGTGATCGATCGTGCGGGCCGGCTTTCCCTCCGACGTGGCACCATAGTGATACGGCGCATCGACGTGGGTACCCGTGTGGGTGATCGCCTGGATCTCTTCCACGGCCCATCCCTGTCCGCCGGAATAGACCAAATCGGCCGGCGTCACGCCGAAGAATTGCTGCATCTGAGCCAGGCCTTCGTCGGCGTGGGCGACGTAATGGATTTTGGCGGGCAGCGGTTCGCTCGCGGCCATGTGCTCGAGTGGCACGCTGAGATCGACAATTCGCAAATTGGAGAAGTCCATGTTGGCTCCCGCTTCCGGGCCGGTCGTCTCTGCCCTATGCTAAAGGTCCCAGAGCGAATTTTGGACGGACTCGCCACACGAGCTCCGTCACACGCTTCCCGCCCCTGGACCCTCCAACTCCGAGATAGCTGATGAATCCACCAAGTAACCGCCTTGCCACCGTGGTCCGGACAATTCGGCTGCGTCATTTGACGGTCGCCGCGTGCTGTGCCATTTTCACGATTTTCGCGTACCCGCGCTCAGAGGCCCTGGCCGATGGGGCCAAGCAATTGCCTCCCCCGGGGATCGAGGTCCCTGCGGCGAAGCAGGCCGCTCTTCAAAAGCAACTCGATGCGCTCCACGCAGAGATTGAGTCAATTCGAACAACGTCGAAATCATCGGCCAAGGCCGAGGAAACTCAGGCACTCCTTCCCGACGTCATCATTTATTGGAACGCGGTGCACACGGCGCTGGCCGATCACGAATTCTTCAAACCCAACGAAATCGGCGCGGCGAAGACTTTGCTCGACGAAGGACTTGCGCGAGCGAGCGCACTCCAAAAAGGAGATGCACCCTGGACGACACGGCATGGGCTCGTCGTGCGCGGCTATGTTTCGCGGCTCGACGGATCGGTGCAGCCCTACGGTCTCGTCGTCCCCAAGTCGTACACGACGGAGGGCGATCACAAGTTTCGGCTCGATTTCTGGTTCCACGGTCGGGGCGAAACGCTAAGCGAGGTGAACTTTCTGCGGGACCGGGAAAGGAACGTCGGAACGTTCGCACCTCCCGACGCGATCGTCTTGCATCCCTACGGACGTTATTGCAACGCCAACAAGTTCGCCGGCGAGATCGATGCCCTCGAAGCGCTCGATTCCGTCCGGTCGCGGTATCGCATCGACGACGATCGCATTGTCGTCCGAGGCTTTTCGATGGGGGGTGCCTCGACGTGGCACCTCGCCGTCCACTATCCCGATCGGTGGGCCGCCGCCAATCCCGGTGCCGGCTTTGCGGAAACTCCCACCTTCGCCCAAGTCTTCCACAAGGTCACGCTCACTCCCACGTGGTGGGAGATCAAGCTTTATCACCTGTACGACTGCACGGATTGGGCCGACAATCTGCGGCACTGTCCCACGGTGGCCTACTCCGGCGAAATCGATTCGCAAAAACAGGCGGCCGACATCATGGCCGCAGCCCTCAAGAAGCAAGGGCTCGATCTGGTTCATATCATCGGGCCGAAGACGAAGCACTCGTACCATCCTCAGGCCCGGGTCGAAGTCGAACGGCGGATCTCCGCCTTGGCCGCAAAAGGGCGCGAAAAGGACCCGGAAACGGTCCATTTCACGACCTATACCCTGCATTACAACAAGTGTGCCTGGATCACCGTCGACGCTCTCAATCACCACTGGGAGGAGGCGCGGATCGAAGCGCATCGCAATGCGGACAAGAACTACACGGTCCGCACCAGAAACATCAAAGCCTTCACGATCGAGTTACCGCACTCGGACAGCGCGACTCCGTCGTCTGCCGTCAAAGTGCAGGTGCTGCCGCTCGGACAGGATCAGGCGACCAAGGCCGCCACGATTTCGGTTGATCCAAACTCGGCGGGTCACGTCGCCTTGGTGCGAAGAGGTGGAACCTGGGTTGCGGGCTCGCCCGACGCCGCGCTCCGCAAAAAACACGGTTTGCAAGGACCGATCGACGACGCTTTTATGGATTCCTTTCTCTTTGTCCGGCCGACTGGGAAAGCGGCGAATTCGCAGGTTGGCGCCTGGGTCCAGAGCGAAATGAAACGAGCCATCACCGAATGGCGGCGGCAGTTCCGGGGTGAACCGCGCGTGAAGGACGACAAGGACGTCACGCCCGAAGATATTGCGTCGATGAATCTCGTGCTGTGGGGCGATCTCGGCTCCGATTCGGAAAATTCGCTCATCGCCAAGATTGCCGATCGTCTGCCGATTCGTCGTGCGGGGAACCAGATCGCCGTCGATGCGGGGCGCCATTTCGACGCAGCCCACCACGCGGCGATCCTGATTTATCCGAACCCGCTCAATCCCGAGCGGTACGTCGTGCTCAACAGCGGCTTTACATTCCGCGAACACGCCTATTTCAGCAATGCGCTGCAGATTCCCAAGCTGCCTGATTGGGCGATTGTCGATCTCCGCACACCGCCGGACCCGGATTGGCCGGGCAAGATTGCCGCCGCCGATTTCTTTGACGAGGACTGGAAGGTCCAACCGCCCCACGCCCAATGAGGAATTGTTGACCGACTCGTCTCGGGGGTAGAATCCACCGACAGGAAGGTACGCCCGGGATGAGCTACGCGCACTTACCGAGCCTCTTGCGAAGAACCGGCTGGCTGACGCTGACGCTGGAAGTCGTCCGGGCGCTGTGCGGCACGGTCTGCATCCTTCTGGCTGCCGTGCTTGCCGCCCTGGCAATTGATGCCGTCTTGGGCTTGTATCCGTCGGCTCTGATCACCGTCGACCTCTTGCTCGTCACTTTGCTGCTCACGGCGGCGGCGTATGTTGTCCGCCAAATGTGGCGGAACCGGTTCAATCCGCGCCGAGTGGCCCGTCAAATCGAAATGCGATTGGGGCTTCTCGACAGCCGACTGATCAACTCGGTCGATTTCATCGACGGGCCGAGCGAATCTTCGAATGCCCCGCTCGTGCGGCAGTCGGTTCAGAGAGGCGAAGAGTTGGCGGCTCAACTTTCGTCATTGGAAGTGGTTGACCTCCGCCGCCCGTGGAAGACGGCGGCCGCGGCAGTCGCCGCCGTCGCCGTGTTGACTGTCAGCTATCTGGCGGCGCCTCGGGTGTTTGCAATGGTCGTGCCGCGGTATCTCGATCCGACAGGCGACCATCCTCCCTTCAGCCTGCTCGCCTTCGAGATTGCGATCACGCCGCAGTCGGCCTATCAGGGGAAGCCGGCGACGATTTCGGCCCGCATCGACGGACCCGACCGGCCCGACCGGGCAAACCTGGTCTTTATCGACGGCAAAGAGCGGCACCCCCTTCCCATGTTTCGGACGGAAGACGCGAACTTCGTCCTGCCGATCGAGCGAGCCGAAAAAACGCGCGACTTCTATATCGAAACGCCGAAGGGGCGGAGTGATCGGTACCGGTTTACGGTGTTGGCCGTTCCCTCTTTCGAGAAGGCCGAGGTCCGCTATCAATTTCCCAAGTACACCGGCTGGGCCGAGACCGGACACGAACTTGACGGACGAGAGATCCGCGCTGGAGGGGACCGAGATTCTCATCTCGGCAACGGCGACGATGCCGCTGCGCTCCGCCCGGCTCGAGATCGTCGACGCCGACGACAAGCCGAGTGCCGCAAACAGCGAGCTGAAAAAGACCATCACGCTCGAACCGGACGAAAAAGACCCAACCACGGTCCGAGGTCAGTTCTCCCTGACGTCCAGTGGCCGCTATCGGCTCACGTTGCTCGGCGCCAACGGTGCCGAGAGCCACGAAGAGCGCGCGGGAACGCTCGTTTCCGTCCCCGACCAACCGCCGCAGGTCGCCATCGTGGAACCGGAACCGCTCGTCGCGGCCGTCGAGGGGTGGAAGGTTTCCGTGACGGTTCAGGCGGTCGACGATGTGGGAATCGACCGCGTCCTGTTGTTTGCGGGCGTCAATGGCTGGGGGCCAGACCCAACCCGGCTCGAGTTGGAGAAGATGCAGCCGACCGTCGCGCGGGGGCACTACACGTTCGACCTGGGCAAGCTCGGCGCCCGGGCGGGCGACATCATTACCTATTACGCCTCGGCCTACGACAACTATCCGGGCGGCGGCCACTTTGCCGACACGCCGACGTCGGTGATCCATGTCATCTCGCAAACGGAATTCGCCGAATTCGCGCGTCAGAAATACCAGATGGACGAGCTCGCGAAAGAATTCGACGCCTTTCGACGCCGACTGGAAAACTTGAAGAGCCAGCGCGAGGAGATGTTGAAGGAACTAGCCGCGCTCGAGAAGAAGCTCACCAGCGGGCAGCAACTCTCTGCGGAGGAACTCCGCAAGATGACCGAGATCCAGGAGCAGCTCAAGAAATTTGCCAAAGAGGCCGAGCAGCTTGCCAAAGACATGCACGAGCGAGCCGCACAGACGCAGCTTTACGATTTGGAGCAATCCTACCGCGACAATCTCGAGCGACTCAGCAAGCAACTCACAAAGCAGGGAGCCCTGGCCAAGCAGCTGGGTGAACAAGCCGCCCGCTTGCGCAAGGAGCCGGCCAATCGCGAGCAGGCGAACGCCTTCCGCCAGTCCGCCATGAACCTGCAAAAAGAACAATCGCCGTTCGATGAGCCCAATCAGCAGCAACTGGCAAAAACGGCCCAAGACGTCGAAAAGATGCAGTTGGCCAACGACCTGATCAGCCAAGGCGAGTGGCTGCGATCGGCCATTCTGCAGCAGCGGGAATTGGCCGACCGCATGGCCCAATTTCGTGATCGTCCGAGCCTCGCCCCAGAGGATCTCCAACGTTTGCAACGACTCGCCAAAGAACAGGAGCTATTGCGACAGGAACTCGACGAGGCCAAAACCGAACTCGAGAAAACCGCTCAAAAGGCCCGCAAAGCCCTGCCCAGAATGTCCGGCGGCGCGCTTAAGATCTGCAAATCCATCGACGAGATGCAGGTCAATAACGATCAGGATCAGGCCGCCCGGTCGGCCCGCGGAGGTCAGGGCGAGGGGGCCCATGGAGCAGCCGACACGGCTGCCATAAAACTCGAATCACTGCTGACAAAAAGCTGCACCCCTCAAGGAGGGGCCGAGTCCGGCGACCTGGACGGCTGTTTTGGGCTCTCCAAATCGGGGTTGCAGCAATCGCTGCAACAAATGGCGCAGGGCCGTCAAGGCCTCGGCTTGGGACGTCAGGGAAACCAAGGCGAAGCCGGTTTCGCCGGCTCGCAATCGCGGATGTCCATATTTGGCCCGCATCAACTTGCCGAGGGGGAAAGCGATGCCACTCGTGCGACCGGCTCGGCAGCGCACGGACAAGGAAGGGGCGCGACCGGGCCCGAGCGAGATGCGTCGCGCGCGGCCGAAACGCTGAATCCGGCGACGCGACAGACGTCGCGGTCGGCCGCCGGCAATCTCCACGGAGTGCCGTTGGGCTACCGCGACCAGGCCGAGGCCTACTTCAAACGCCTTGCCAAGGAGCAATGAGATGGCCCTAGAACGAACGCGAACCAGGCACATCGGTTGGGCTGTGCGGACCGCCTTGGTGATGGCCGCGCTCCTCTGTCCGGTCCTGCACGCGGAAGATCCGGGTCGCGGAGTCGTGAACTGCGCGAACCTGATTTATGGCGAAGGGAAGTCGTCCGTCTGCTTCAGCCCGGAGTTCCTCAAGCAGATCGCCAAAGCGACGAACATCCGCACCAAGCGGGAGTTCGTACCGATCAAGCTCGAATCGATCGAGATGTACGAGCATCCCTTTGCTGTGATGACGGGGGAGGGTTCTTTCCGGCTGACGGAGCTGCAGCGGGCCAATCTCCGCAATTATCTTGTCGGGGGCGGGTTTCTCGTGGCGTCGGCCGGGTGCAGCAGTCCGGAGTGGTCTTCGAGCTTTCGACGCGAGATCCAAAAAACGTTTCCCGACCTCAAGCTCACGCGGCTCGATCTGTCGCATCCGATTTTTCACACCGTTTACGACATCACGCGGCTCGACCTGACGAAATCGCGCGGGCAATCCGGCTTGGACGGCCTCTCGATCGACGGCAAGATCGTGCTGGTGTTTAGCGCCGATGGACTGAATGACACGCATCACGCGGGCGGGAACTGTTGCTGTTGCGGCGGCAACGAGATCCGCAACGCGCGGCAGATCAACGTCAACCTGCTCGCGTACGCCCTGACGCATTAAGCCCGATTCCGAGAATTGGATCTCGTGTCCATGAAAGCGGTCGCGTGGCCCCTGTTGTTGAGCCTGCTGGTGACGAGCAGTGTCGCCGGTGCCGCGGCCCCTGCGCGATCGATCGAATTTCACCGCAGCATCGAAGAGGCCCGCAAGGCGGCCAAAGTCGAACGGCCGACGGTCCTCCTGTTTGGCGCAACCTGGTGCACGTGGTGCCGGAAAATGGAAACCGATACGCTTGCCGATCCCAAGGTGACGCAGGCGGCCGGCCAGTTCCTCTGGGTGAAAATCGACGTCGACAAGGACCAGGAACTGGCGGCGCGATACGGAGTCGAGGGCGTTCCCGTGGCAGTCATGATCGACAACCAGGGACGCGTCCTTGGCGCGCACAGCGGATTCCTGTCGCCGGACAAGTTTCTCGCTTTCTTGTCGCAGAGCCTGGCAAACCCTCATCCCGAGGAGCTCCTCCCCGATCTGCTCGACCGTTTCCTGAAGTCGCAAAAAGCGGCCGACGAGCGGGCAATGACTGAACGCCTCGTTCAGGAACTGGCCAAGCCGGGCCGAACGGGCCGCGAGGAGATTCTGGCCGCGTTCCAAAAAAAGGGGCGAACCGTCTGGCCTGTGTTGCTGGGCCTGATGGCTAATGAGCGACTGGCCCTTCGGGCAGCGGCTGCCGGCGCTCTCAGGCATGTCTCGAAAGCCGAACTCCCCTTTCACCCTTTTGCTGATCCTCCCCTTCGCCAACAGCAAATCGCCGGCTGGCAGAAATGGCTCGCCTCGCGTCCTTCCGGGTCGTGAGGATTGCCCGTTTTTGTCGCCAAAACGCCACTTCAGCTCGACTTAAGCCACGCCGTTTTTCTCGTCAACGCATTTTGACAAGTGTTCGATCGACCCCTACGATCGAATGGAGGTGCTGAAACTTTCTCCATTTGCCAAGAACATGCCGCCAAGACGAAAACGACTTTCCCGCGCACGGCTCCTTGAGATCCCGGCCGCGATTGAACAGCTCGAAGACCGCACGCTGCTGGCCGGCAACGTGGTTGTCTCGCTCGCCGCGAGCGGACTGCTCACGGTCCGCGGCGATCAGTCGGCCAACAACATCGCCATCACCCAAACGGCAAGCGGCCTGCAAGTCGCCGGCACCGACAGCGGCGCGACCGAAATCAACGGCGGTGCCGGGCCCTTCACGGCGAGCTCCACTGTCAAAAGCATCAGCATCGCGCTTAGAGGCGGGGACAACACCCTGCAGGTCGGCGATCCCTCCGGCAGCGCGCTTGATCTGGCCGGCAATCTCGTCATCAGCGCGACCTCCGGCAACAACACGATTACCATCGCCAATGTCCAGATTGGCAAGGGCCTGTCGATCACGGCCGGCCGCGGCAACAACACGATCGTGATCGGCGGAACCAGCACGACTTCCGGAGAGGATCCCCTCACCGACGCCGATTTGGGAACGGTCTCCGTCGATACCAATCTCATCGTCTCGGCCGGTTCCGGCAACGACACCGTCTCGGTCGTCAACGCATGGGTCGGTGGGAAGCTGTCGATTGGAGTCGGCTCGGGGGGCGATGACGTGTCGTTGATGTCGTCCGACGACGCCACCATCTCGAAAAGCCTCGTAGTGAGTGCCGGATCCGGCCCGGATGACGTGCTCATCGTCGGTTACACCGTCGACGGCAACGTCATGATCGACACGCGGCAGGGGGCCGACACGATCGGAACGTATTCCGACACGTTTGACCACCCCGTCACGGTTCAAGGCGGCGGCGGAAGCAATAGCTATTTGACCAACAGTTCCGAATTCCCCAACACGTTTAGCGGCCCGTCACCGCACCTGGAGAACCTGCAAAACCAGCCGACGAACGTCCTCGCCACTGACGCGGCCTTTACAAACAGCTTCGGTTGGGCGTCCGATTTGCTGGAAGCGACCGGGTTGCTCGACCTGGCCCCCACGGCCGTCAATCAGTCGTTCACCACGGCAGCGGACACCACGCTCACGACGGGCAATCTGCTCACGAACGACACCGCTCCTGACAATGGCACCCTCTCGGTGGCCAACGTCACCGCGTCCAACGGCTCGGCGGTTCCCCTGGGAACAGCGACCACGCTGCCTTCGGGCGCGCTTCTCACCGTGAATGCGAACGGAACGTTCACATACAACCCCAACGGGGCGTTCAATTCCCTGACGGGAAGCCAGACGGCGACCGACACGTTCGATTACGCGGTGAGCGACGGAAACGGCGGAACATCGGCCAGCGCCACTGTGACCATCACCATCACCGCCGCCGCCGCCACGACGAGCCAGGCCCCCGTCGCGGTCGACGACTCGTTCAGCACGACCGAAGGGACGCCCCTCACAACCGGGAACGTGTTGACCAACGACACCGATTCCAATGCGGGGGCCACGCTCTCGGTCGCGTCGGTCTTCAACTCCAGCGGAACGGCCGTCCCGCTCGGCACGGCAACGCAACTTCCGTCCGGAGCCTTGTTGACGGTCAACGCCAACGGCACCTTTACCTACAACCCGAACGGCGCCTTCGACGACGTGAATGCCGGAGATACGGCGACCGACACGTTCCAGTACATCGCCACCGACAGCACCGGAGCCACGTCGAACGAAGCGACCGTGACGATCAGTATCACGGCGGCCCAGCCGGTCGCGATCAACGAATCCTTCAGCACCGACGCCCAAACCCCCCTGACGACCGACAACCTGCTGACGAACGTCACCGACACCAATCCGGGAGCCACGCTGTCGATTGCCACGGTGACGACCTCCAATGGCGGTTCCGTGACGCTGGGATCCCCGTCGACTCTTCAGTCCGGCGCCCAACTGACGGTCAATTCCGATGGCACCTTCGACTACAACCCGAACGGCGCCTTCAATTCTCTCGCGGCCGGCCAAACAGCGACCGACACGTTTACCTACACCGTGACGGACAGCCGCGGGGCCACATCGGCGAACTCCGGCACCGTGACGATCACGATCACCGGCAGCCAAAACCCGGTCGCGGTCAACGACGACTTCACGACCGACGCCGAGACGTCAATCACCTCGGGCAATTTGCTCACCAACGACGTCGATCCCAACAGCGGCGCCACGCTGTCGGTCAACTCCGTCCACGATGCCGACGGCAATGCCATCACCCTGGGGACGGCGACTCAATTGCCCTCGGGAGCCTTGCTGACCGTCAACTCGGACGGCACCTTCACGTACAATCCCAACGGTGCCTTCAACTCGCTCGGCCCATCGGGGATGGCCACCGACACCTTCACCTACACGGTCAAAGACAGCCTGGGCAACCTCTCGCTCAACGCGGCGACCGTGACGATCACGATTACCGCGCCGGCGCCCACCGCCGTCAACGACTCGTTCACGACCGACGCGCTCACGCCGCTGACGACCGGCAACCTGTTGACCAATGACACCGATCCCGACACGGGCGTCACGCTATCGGTCGGTACGGTCCACGATTCCCACGGCAACCTGGTCCCCCTCGGCACGGCGACCCTGCTGCCATCGGGCGCGCTGCTCACCGTGAACTCCAACGGTACCTTCACATACAACCCCAATGGGGCCTTCAGCTCGCTGGGAGCCAACGGCTCGACCACCGACACCTTCACCTACACGGCCACCGACAGTGCCGGCACAACCTCCGCCAATGCCGGCACCGTGACGATCACGATCACCTCGGCCAAGCCGGTGGCGGTCAACGACTCGTTCAGCACCGACGCACAAACCCCGCTCACCACGGGCAATCTCCTCACGAACGACACCGATGCCAACCCGGGCGCCACCCTCTCCGTGGCGTCGGTCGACGATGCCAAGGGCAACTCGGTCCCGCTGGGAACGGCGACAGAGCTTCCCTCGGGAGCCCTGCTCACGGTCAATGCCGACGGTACCTTCACCTACAATCCCAACGGGGCCTTCAACTCGCTGACCGCCGGAGAGACGGCGACCGACACCTTCGCGTACACCGTCGTCGACAGCCTGGGGAACACGTCGGTGAGTGCCGGGACCGTGACGATCAGCATCACGCCCGCCCGGCCCGTCGCCGTCAACGACGCTTTCAGCACCGACGCGGACACGCCGCTCACCACGGGCAATCTCCTGACCAACGACACCGACGCCAACTCGGGTGCCACGCTCTCCGTCGCCACGGTGCAGGACGCCAACGGCAACAACGTCCCGCTCGGCACCGCGACCATGTTGCCGTCGGGAGCCCTCCTCACCGTCAACGCCAACGGGACGTTTACCTACGACCCCAACGGCGAGTTCAACTCGCTGGCCGTCGGACAGACCGCGACCGACACCTTCACGTACACGGTGAGCGACAGCCTGGGCGAAACCTCGCTGAGCTCCGGCACAGTGACGATCACGATCACCGGCGTCGCCTCGCCTTAAGGTCGAGTCCATTTTCCCAAGTGTCCAACACAACCGGCCTGAACAATTTCTGCACAGTTGGCCCGGTTTCGCGCGATTTTTCTGGTTTTTCTGCGGCGCAAAAAAAGGAAATCGACCACAGAAAAATCCCCGCCGCCGGCAAGGCCCCTTGACGCTTGCCGTATAATGGATGATCGGAGCGTCGTCGGCTGCGCGGCTGCGTGCGGCTGCGTGCCGAGAGGGAGTGTCATCGCTCCCCGGCGCAAAGCGGCCTAGAAACGCGCGCCTTCGCTCGGCTCATTTTGACGGGCCATCAGCCGATCGGCCTCCTCCGGATCGCGGCCGCCAGCTAATCCAACTCAGCAAATCCGGCCGCGCCGCAAATTGCCGTCGAATTGGAGCAGCGTTTGCGGACGTTCGAGAGTCGCTTCAATGCGGCTTGAGTACGCGACCGCCTTCATCCTACGAGCTGAGTTTCTCGCCTCGTGCTCTACCTGACTTCGACGATCTTCGCGTTGACCTATCTCGGCCTTGCTTTCGGCAAGGTGCCCGGATTGCGGATGGATCGCGCGGGGATTGCGCTCGTCGGGGCGACGCTGATGCTCGTCACCGGCTGCCTCACGCTCGATGCGGCCGTGCGGCCGGATTCGATTGATTACAAAACGCTGGCGATCTTGTTCGGCATGATGGTGGTGATCGCCTTTCTGCGGCTTTCGGGGTTTTTTCTGCAGTTGAGCGAGTGGGCCCTGCGGCGGATGCGGACGCCGCTGGGCCTGCTCGGCGTGACGATCGGACTTTCGGGCCTGCTGTCGGCCTTCTTGATTAACGACATCGTCTGCCTCACCTTGACCCCGCTCGTGCTGCACGTTGCCCGGCGATTGCGGTTCGACCCGATTCCGCACCTCGTGGCCCTGGCGACGGCGGCCAACATCGGCTCGACCGGCACGATCACGGGGAATCCGCAAAATATCTTCATCGGCTCGCATTCGGGCATTTCGTATCTGCGGTTCGCCTTCCGTCTGTTTCCGGTGGCCGTCATCGGCCTCGGGCTCAACTTCCTGATCGTGGCCCTCGTGTATCGTGCGCGGCTCCGCGTCAGCGACACGCCGGGAGAGTCTCCGGCGTCGAATGGCTCGCTCATCGAGTCGGACGGTCGGCCGCTGCGCGCGGCGCACCGCTGGCTGTTGCGGAAAAGTGTGGCCGTCACGCTGGCGACGGTGGTCCTCTTTTTTACGGGCCTGCCGCTCGAGTTGATCGCGCTCGGGGCGGCCGCCTTGTTGCTCGTCGGCCGCGTGAAGCCGGAGAAGGTCTATCGCCAAATCGACTGGGGCCTGCTCGTGATGTTCACGGGGCTGTTCATCGTGGTCCACGCCTTTCAGGTGCACGTGGTGAGCAAGTGGGGCATCGACCACTGGGACGGCCTGTCGAGCCACCCCGTCGGCCTGTTGAGCCTGATCTCGGCCGCCCTCTCGAACCTCGTCAGCAACGTGCCGGCCGTGCTGTTGCTCGAGCCGATCGCCCAATCGATCCCGGCCGCAGGCCGCGAGACGGCATGGCTCGTCCTCGCCATGTCAAGCACGCTGGCGGGCAACTTAACCGTCCTGGGCTCGGTGGCCAACTTGATCGTGGTCGAGAACGCCAATCGCCAGGGGGTCGAGATCTCATTCTGGGACTACTGCAAGGTGGGAACGCCGCTGACGATCGTCACGCTGCTGGTGGGGATCGGGTGGCTGGCATACGTGCACTATTAGGGAAGCACTAATGGCACGTTAATCGGCTTTCATTTAATGCCTTGCCATCCACCTTTCGCGTCGTACGCGAACTTCTCCAGCACCCCATTCACTTTACCCTTTCCGAACTCTGCATACGACACGACCGCGGTTGTTTTCGCGACACTCGCCGTACTGCACTTCGTAAAGACCACCAAACACGAGGGGTTGAATCGCGCGGACCGCGTCGACGCAGGCACTTCGGTTCCTGCGGCTTGAATTAGTGAAATTGTGATTATCGCACCTTTCTCGTCCGGTCCGCTATCGCGACTTAGGGCTTGCATCACCAACGCCCGTTCCATTGATGCACGCGCGCCGAGCACGTCGCAAAACTCGTTCAGGCCTTCCTTGAGAGCTATCTCCATAAACGCGGAAAAAACGACGCCTGCGGCCTCTCTGTCAGAAAGCTTGTTCTTCTCCGCGGGCTTCTTATCGCCAGCACTACTTTGACTACTTAGCGAGACAGCCGCGGTCACACAACTCGCAACGGCGACAATCCACACGAGTACACATTTCATTTCTTTCATCCTTGATTCTATCTGATGACGAATGCCCAATGACCAATTAATGACCAAGCACGAATGTCGAATGACTCAGGCGCGTGCGTTTCGTCATTTGAATTTTCGTCATTCCTTCGTCATTGGTCATTCGTCATTTGCTCGCGTTTTTTCCCCTCTTGATACAGCTCCTCCATCTCGATCAGCGTGGCGTCGGACGGTTTGCGATTCTGGGCGGCGAGTTGGGCTTCGATGTAGCGGAAGCGGCGTTCGAATTTGGCGTTGCTGCGGCGGAGGGCCTCTTCGGGGTTGATCTTCCAGCGGCGGGCGATGTTGGCGATGACGAACAGAATGTCGCCCAACTCGTCTTCGACCCGCGATTGCAAAGCGGGGTCGTCGATCGGCGCGTCGGGGATGACCTGCGCGTCGACGGTGGCCGCGACTTGCGGAATCATGCCGTCGGGGAAAAGTTCGCGGCCCAATTCGGCGATCTCTTCGCGGAGCTTGTCGAAGAGCATGGCCCGGTCGGGGAAGTCGTAGCCGACGCGGGCCGCCTTTTTGGCCAGCTTAACGGCCTTCGCGAGTTGCGGCAGGGCGGCCGGGATGCCGTCGAAGACCGAGTCGCGCGTTTTTTCCTTGCGCTTGGCCTCGTGCCAGTGCTTGGAGACGTCGGCCACCGTGTTGGCGACGGCCGTGCCGAAGACGTGCGGGTGGCGGTGGATCATCTTCTGCGTGATCCGCTCGACGACTTCCACGAGGTCGAAGCGGGCCTCGTCCGCTCCGATCTGGGCGTCGAGGACGACTTGCAGCAGGAGGTCGCCCAGCTCTTCCACGATGGCCGCGTCGTCGCGGGCGTCGACGGCTTCCAGAAGCTCGTACGTCTCTTCGAGCGTGTAGGGCTTGATCGTTTCCAGCGTCTGCACGCGGTCCCAGGGACAGCCGTCGGGCGAGCGGAGCCGGGCGACGACTTCGCACAGCTTTTGAAACGCGGGACCGATGCGGGCCGGGTCGGGAGGAAGGCCGTGCAGCGGAGCCGAATCGAGCGAAGGGCCGGGGCCGTTTTCGGAAGGGGCGTTCATCGGGCCGAGTATACGCCGGCACGAAACGGCCGGTCAAAGGGCCGGCTTTGTTCCGCCGCGGGCGGAGATGTAGGATGGAAGCTGTCGGAAGTAGCAAGTCTTAAACGTAGGGCAAGCTGTTAGTACTCCAGCGCTCTGTCGCGCTCCTCCTACGAGCCGCCGGCTTTACGCCGGCGGTCTTCAACGAGGCGCTGAGCGCGCACGAAGACCGCCGGCGTAAAGCCGGCGGCTCGTAAGGGCGTTTTGACGGCGCGTTGACAAGCGTAGGCTCAGCAATCAATGATGGGGAGCGGACGATGCGTTACTCAATTTGTTTGGCGGCCGCTGTGATTCTTTCGTTGGGCGTGGCGGCAGTGGCCGAGGACAAGGGCGAACATAAGACGCTCGAGAAAGAGCTGGCGAAAAAGCTCACCGGGGCGACGATGGTCGGGCAGTTCTCGATCGACGGCCACGAGGACGCGAAGAAACACACCGACCGCTACGAGATCGAGAGTGCCGAGAAGGTCGCGGGAAACCGCTGGGTGATCACGGCCCGCATCACGTATGGCCAGCACGACGTCAAGCTGCCGGTGACGATCGAAATCCTCTGGGCCGGCGACACGCCGGTGATCACGCTCACCAACGCGGTCGTGCCCGGCATGGGCACCTTCACGTCGCGGGTGATGATCTACGGCGACCGCTACGCCGGCACGTGGCAACATGACAAGGTGGGCGGGCACATGTGGGGAAAGATAGAGCACAAGTGAGGGGAGAGGGCAGGGGGCAGAGGGCAGAGGGCAGACGGGAAAAACACCTGGCACGCTGCGCGTGCCTTTTTTTGTGGCCTTTTCCCTCTCCCCTCTGCCCTCTGCCCTCTCCCCTCGCATGTAACCTTTACACGCCTTTCTGAAAAATCTCCAAAATCGGCTTGACGCTTTTTGCGGAATCATGAGAATGCCTCTCTCTTGAGTGCGACGCGAATCGTCGCGATCAAGAATCAACTCTCAACGATTCTGTAGTTCCTCCTCCTCACATAACGTTTCCAGAGCCCGGCCGAAAACTGCTTCGTGCCGCCGTTACGATGCGCCCGTCTCCACTCGGAAACGGCCGATCGTGCGTGCACGACCGCGCTTTCGTCGGGGAGATCCTCCGCATGTCCCAGCGGTCCCCCTTGCGGGTCCCCGTCAGTCTTCGCACGCTTGTGCCGGCAGCCAGCTTCGTGGGCTGTGCCGACATCCGCGTCACGGATGCCGTCGAGTCGAGCCAGAAGTGTGCACCGCAAACTCTGTTTGCCGCCATCCCCGGCACGCACGTGGACGGGGCCTCCTTCGTCAAGGAAGCGATCGAGCGCGGAGCCAACAGTCTGCTCGTCCAACGTCCCCTGCCGAGCGTGCAAGTTCCACAGTGCGTCGTCCCCAACGTGCGACGCGCGTATGCCGAGTTGTGTGCGGCTTTGGCCGGACATCCTTCGCGGCACCTGAACCTCGTCGCCGTGACGGGGACCAACGGCAAGACGACGGTGACCTGGCTCATCCGCTCGATCTTCGAGACAGCCGGACTGCGGACCGGCCTGTTGGGCACCATCGAATATCACAACGGCGTCGACTCGGCACCGTCGGAGATGACGACACCCGATTCGCGGCTGCTGGCCACGTGGCTGTCGGCGATGGTGGCTCGCGACACGACGCACGCCGCCCTGGAAATTTCCAGCCACGCCCTCGACCAGGACCGGGCCGCCGGCACGCAGTTCGACGCGGCCATCGTCACGAACATTACGCAGGACCATTTCGACTACCATCAAGACGCGGCCCATTACCGCGAATCGAAGGCGAAGCTGCTGGATTACCTCAAGCCGCACGGGCTCGTCGTCTTGAACGCCGACGATCCGGAAAGTGCGGCCCTGGTGAACCGGCTGCCGGCAAATTCGCGATGGATCACGTACGGCTTCGAGCGGTCGGCCCAGATTTGGGCCACGATCCTCGAGGAATCGCTCGACGGCACGCGGTTCCGCGTGCATCGCGGGGCCGAATCGATCGACATCGCCACGTCGCTCGTCGGGCGGCACAACGTTTCCAACTGTCTGGCCGCCATCGCCGTGATGGAGCGGTTCGATATCACGCTGGCCGAGGTCAAGGCGGGGATCGAGGCACTTCGCATCGTTCCCGGCCGGCTCGAGCGGATCGAATGCGGCCAGCCGTTCGACGTGTTTGTCGACTATGCCCACACCGAAGATGCCTTGCGGAGATGCGTCGGTTCGCTCAAGCGGCTGGGCCGCGGCCGTGTGATCTGCGCGGTCGGAGCCGGCGGCGACCGCGACCGGAGCAAGCGTCCGCTGATCGGCAAGGCCGCCAGCGCCGCCGATCTGGCGATTTTCACCAGCGACAATCCGCGGTCCGAAGACCCCGAACAAATCATTCGTGAAGTCGTCTCCGGCTGCAATCCGACCGGTCGTGCGTTCGTCGTCGAGCCCGATCGGGGCGAGGCGATCCGCCGGGCGATCGAAAGCGCCGAGCCGGGCGACTGCGTCCTCGTGGCCGGGAAAGGTCACGAGCGGGAACAAATCATCGGCAACCGGAGAATTCCCTTCGTCGATCGCGACGTGGTGCGGGCGGCCCTCGCTCGCCGCCGTCACGTCGCCGAGGCGGCCCACTGCGGAGCGTAAACGAACAGGCATCGGTCCCCACGAACATCAACACGATTCCATGTTGCCGAAATTCGTCGAAATCACTTTTGTTCTCCTCGTTCTGCTGGCCTTGGGGCCGGCCGGGTCTGGTCTGATGGAACGCGTCTCGTTGAACGAACTCTTGGCGGCGACCGGAGGCCACTCGGCCGCGGTCGATGCCGACAGCGTCGCGTTCCGCCGCATCACGACCGATTCACGGACCGTGGAGAGAGGCGACCTGTTCTGGGCAATTCGCGGCGAACGCCAGGATGGCCACGATTTCGTCGCGGAGGCGGACCAGCGGGGCGCAGCGGGCTGCGTCGTCGAATCGAAGGAATCGATTCCCCGCGGTTTTCCGGCGGCCGTTGTCGTCGACACGATCCAGGGGCTGAAGGATTTGGCCCGCTGGTATCGCCAGCGCAGGGACGCGCTGGTGGTCGGCGTCACGGGAAGCGTCGGCAAGACGACGACCCGCGAGATGCTCTACTCGGTGCTGCGGACGCGGCTGGACGGCTGCCGCAGCTACAAGAACTACAACAACCACATCGGCCTGCCCCTGTCGGTGCTCGAGATCAATGATCGGCACGACTTTGCCGTGCTGGAGCTGGGCGCGTCGCACTTGGGTGAGATTCGCGAGCTGGCGGCGATTGCCGCTCCGCAGTTCGGAATCGTGACGGCGATCGGTGCGAGCCACCTGGAAGGCTTCGGCAGCGTCGAGCGGATCGTCGAGGCCAAAGGCGAGCTGATCGAGGCCTTGCCGGCCAGCGGCCTGGCCGTCTTGAACGGAGACGATGCACGCTGCTCGAGCCTCGCCGGCCGGGCAGGCTGCCCTGTCGTCACCGTGGGAGAAGAGTCACACAACACATTTCGTGCGAGCTCGGTCGAAGCAATCGGGCCGCAACTGCGGTTTCGCGTGGACGGTTCGGTCTTTTCGGTCCAAGCGGCCGGACGGCATCACCTGCCGGGAGCGCTCGCCACGGTGGTGGTCGCCCGCGAGTTGGGGCTGTCCACGCCACAAATTGCCGAAGGCTTCTCGCAGTTCACGCCGGTCGACGGACGCTGCCAGGTGCGAACCCTGGGAACGCTCACGCTGATCGACGACACGTACAACGCCAATCCCGTCTCGATGGACGCCGCCTGCCGATTGCTGGGCGAGTGGCCGTCGGCCGGGCAACGAATTCTGGTCGTGGGCGACATGGCTGAATTGGGTGACGAGTCGGCCGACTGGCATTACGCCGCCGGTCGCGAGGCCGCCCAGATGCGAATCGATCGGTTGGCCGCTTTCGGCCGCTACGCCGCGGAGGTCCGCCGCGGAGCGCTCGAAAACGGGATGACCGCGGACCAGGTCGCACACAGTGACCGTCTCGACGTGCTGCTGTCGGCGCTCGAATGCTGGCGCCAGGCGGGCGACGTCGTGCTGGTCAAGGGATCACGTTCGATGCAGATGGAACGAGTGAGCGAGTGGCTCATTCGCCAGAACGAACTTTCCAAGGAGAGACACCGCCCGGGTCAACCCGCCCGGGCCTGCGCATAGTTTTTGAGGATTCTGTTGTGTACGTCAGGGTTTGCGGGGATCCGACGTACCGCTCGGCTTCGGTTGAGCGGAAGCATACAGGCTATTGGAACTAGTGATTTCTGGGTCAATCACTCCAATCGTCCGCTTCATAACAGAATCCACAGACCGGGCGCCGGGGTCGTACCTCGGCGCCCGGGGATACACCTGCGGTCACTGTGACCGCGCCGGGATGCGGTTCGGGAGTGACGGAATGTCCGAAATGCATGACGTCCAACCCCATCGGCCGCATCGAGAGGTCTGGTTCGATGCTGGTGTGGCTGGTCAACCTGTTCGGCCCGATGCTGCGGGAGATGGAACGCCATCTCTCGGGCGACTCGCACGTCTTTTTGACGGCGCGAACGGCGCTGGCCAGCGTGGCCGCCTTTGTGATGGCCCTGTCGCTGGGCCCGTTTGCCATCCGCTGGCTGCAATCGCGGTTTCGCGAACGGATCGACAGTGCCTCGCCGCGGTTGAACGAAATTCAGTCCGCCAAGCAGTCGACCCCCACGATGGGCGGGATCTTCATCGTGGCCTCGATCGTGATTGCCACGCTGATCTGCGGGGACCTCGAGAATCGCTACGTACAATTGGCCCTGGTGACGGCCATCGGTTTCGGTGCGCTGGGAGCGGCCGACGACTGGGTGAAACTCAATACACGTCGCAACGGCCTGAGCGTGCGGCAAAAGCTGGCGGCACAATTTCTGTTGGCGGCGGCTATCGGCCTGGTTTTGTACTGGGAGCGGCGGAACGTTCCCGGCGGACTGGAACTGCACTGGCCGATTGGAAATCACGCGGTGTGGCTGGGCGGAGCGTTTCTGGCCTGGAGCACGCTGGTGCTGGTGGGGACCTCCAACGCGGTCAATCTGACGGACGGACTCGACGGATTGGCCGGCGGCTGCACGGTCTTCACGGGCTCGGCCTTTGTGGCCCTGACGTATCTGGCCGGTCACAAGACGATGGCGGACTATCTCGGCATTCCGTTCATTTCGGGATGCGGCGAAATGAGCGTCGTGATCGGCGCGATGGTCGGAGCCATGCTGGGTTTTCTGTGGTTCAACTGTTATCCGGCCCAGGTCTTCATGGGCGACACGGGATCGCTGCCGATCGGGGCCCTGTTGGCCTTGGCGGCGCTCGTCTCGCGGCAGGAAATTTTGCTGGCGGTCGTGGGCGGGATCTTCGTGATCGAGACGCTCAGCGTGCTGGCTCAGGTGAGCTGGTTCAAGCTGACGGGAAAACGCATCATCGCGTGCAGCCCGCTGCACAATCACTACCTGTTCCGGGGACAACACGAAATCAAGATCGTCGTGCGGTTTTGGATCGGTTCGGCCGTCCTGGCGATCATCGGAGTGGCAAGCCTTAAGATCCGGTAGCCGTCGTTCTCCTGCGACTACCCGTAAAAAAACTGACCGCCACTCAAGCGAATTTTCAGGCGACGTTAGGGAGAGAGGGATTCCGGAAGCCGACTCGACCGAGTCACATCGGTCGGGCCGGCTTCCACCCTTTCGAACGGCTGCGAAAATCCCCGGGGCAGGGGGCGTCCCGAATCGGTCGGCGGGGACGCCTCGCCGCAATTCGTGGCGTTCACGCAAATAATCCAGGCTGCCCGTCTCTTCAGCCAACTTTTAGTTAGCGGCGGTCCGCCCGCTTGGCGGATTTTCGACACTAGAATTGAGGATGGTCCGGTGCGATTCGTCCACTTCCTGGTCGACGGCATAAATTCCTTTGAAATCTTGAGTTAAGACGCCGTGCCGGGCACTGGAAGCTGCGCGATCGGCGGATTTTGGAGGGTTCGTCGATCCCCCGAAACGCCGAACGAGAATTGTGTATGCATTTGTCAACGCAGGGCGCAAAGTTTGCAGAATGCGAGCAATAGACGTAGGTTCAATTAAAACCCGCCTATCTGTCTTGCAAACACTTTTTTCCCTGAAGTTCTGGAGTTAAGATGTCGTGCGAAGGTGTAGGGACACCATTCGCAGAGTGGAGCTGTCATGAAGTCGATTAGCCCTTGGTTCCAGACCGCCAATCTTCTCAACGGAATTCGCAAGACGGTCTCGGAGATCGAAGCGACGCGAACGACCGACGAACGTCGGCAAACGCCGGTCGCTCGAACTGCGCAGTCGCGACGCCCAACGTCGCCGTAGCCGGGCCTGATTGCCGGGTCTCTTTTTCCACCCCGTCGCTGCGTTTTTCGTAAACTCTCTCCGCACTCTGTCTGCGATTCGATTGTGCGGTTGGCGCTGTTGCTGAAGATGGCCTGGGCGAGTGACGGCCCACACGCTATTCTTCGCCCCTTCCCGTGGTTGGCTCGTCGCCGCGCGTGGTCGCTGTGAGTCTCAGGCCGTTTCCCTGAGGCCGTTCGCGCACCGCAGGACGCGCCTGTTAGCAAATCGGGCCGCGGGATGCCGTCGTGCTGGGCCGCCGCATGAGCCTTGCGTCGAAATTCCGTTCCGCTTCTGTATCGCGGGAGACGGCTGATCGCTCAGGAGTCAACCTGGACTCCGCATCCCCGTCGGGTGCGTCCGCCTCCAGCCGCGTCTCCCGCCGCGCTGCTTTTCGGCGCGATCGTGTCCTTGCTGCTCGGAGGGATCGCCGCCGGGCTCTGGTTCGGTCTGCTGCGCGACAATTTTGTGCCGAAGCGTTTCGGCACGGTCGTCGCCGGCAAAGTTTATCGCAGCGGACAGATTTCCCGGCGGCTGATTGGGGGCGTGATCGATCGCTATCACATCGGCACGATCATCGATTTGAACGGCTTGGATGTTTCGGACCGGGATCAGCAGGCCGAAATCGCCATTGCCGCCTCGAAGGGTGTCGCGCATTTTTGCTTTCCGTTACGTGGCAACGCGGAAGGCAAGATCGAGCGGTATGCCGACGCGGTCGAGACTTTGGTCCGTTCGGAGCGCAAGGGCGTGCCCGTCCTCGTCCATTGTTCGGCCGGACGCAGCGGACGGGTGCCTGCGTCGCGTTTTACCGGCTGTTGGTGCGACGGGAACCTGCCGAAAGCGTCTATGCCGAACTGCCCCGTTATGGCTGGGATCCCACGACCGATCAGATTTTGATCGATTATGCGAACTCGAATATGCGGACATTAGCCGAGCTGCTTGTCGCCCGGCACGTCATCGAGCGGGTTCCCGACAAATTGCCGCAATTGCATCCTTGAGGGTGACGGCGGGGAGCGGGCGCGGGCAGGGGGCAGGGGGCGGGGGGCGGGGGGCGGGGGCAAGCGACGGGGGGGCGGTTCTCTTTTGCAGCGGGCCGCGTTGCCGGCGTATGCTGGTTTTATGCCTCGCCGTCGCACCGTCTTGTGCGTTCTGCTCATTCTGCTGACGGTTGCCGTCTACGGACGGGCCTGCGGCTTCGGTTTCCTCGGCGTGGACGACGGGCGTTATGTCTCAAAGAATGTTCACGTGCTGGGCGGACTGCACGCCGGCAGCGTGCACTGGGCTTGGACGACGCTCTTCGACGGCAATTGGTTTCCGCTGACCTGGCTTTCGCTAATGGCGGACGCCAGCGTTTACGGCCCGTATCCGGGCGGCTTTCATCTCACCAATCTTGTCTTGCACGTCCTCAATATGCTGCTGGTGTTCGGCCTGTTTGTCGCGATGACCGGCAACGAATTGCGGAGTGCCTTGGTGGCCGCGCTGTTTGCCGTCCATCCGCTGCACGTCGAGTCGGTGGCCTTCATCTCCGAACGCAAAGACGTGCTGAGCATTTTCTTCGGCCTGCTGGCGCTCATTGCATATGTGCGGTTCGCTCGCGGGCAGAGATTTGCTTGGTGGGCGTCGTCGTTTTGCCTGTTTCTTTGCAGTCTGCTGGCCAAGCAAACGCTCGTCACGCTGCCGTGCCTGTGGCTGTTGCTCGATTTCTGGCCGCTTGAACGGCTGACGAAGGAGAGCTTTCGGCGGCGACTCGTGGAGAAGATTCCGTTCGCCCTGGTGGCGGCGGCTTTTTGCGTGATCGCGTATCGCGCAGGCGTTGGGCGGAGCAATCCAGTCACTCGAGGCAATGCCGGTTCCGCAGCGGCTGCTCAACGCCGTTTTGTCCTATGGCCTGTATGTGTCGAAGATCATGGTGCCGTGGAAGCTGGCCTTTTTTTATCCGCATCCGCTGACACTCACGCTGTTCGACGTCGCGTTGCCCGCGCTCGTGTTGATCAGCGTCACGGCCGTCGCCGTGGTGGAGGCGCGGCGTCTGCCGTTTCTCTTCGTGGGGTGGTGCTGGTTTTTGGGGACGCTCGTGCCGCTCATCGGTCTGGTGCAGATTGGGCGGCAGCAGATGGCCGATCGGTACGCGTATTTTCCGGCGATCGGACTGTATGTCGCGGCGGCCTGGTCGGTTCCCGTCCTCCTCGATCGAATCGGCCTGCGTCGTTTCCGGCCGCTTTTGGCGACAGCCGTCGTGGGTCTCTACGCGGCGTTGGGATTTGTTCAAGTCGGTTATTGGCGGGACAACGACACGCTGTTTCGTCATGCGCTGGCTGTCATCGCGGAGAACTCGATGACCCGCGGTTTCTACGGAACGGCCCTCATTGAGGAGGGCCGCGTCGAGGAGGGATTAGAGCAGTGCCGGCAGGCGGCAAAACTCGCCCCTCACGATAGCCTCGCGCGGCGGCAACTGGCGAATGCCCTGCTCGCGGCCGGGGATGAGCGCAAGGCTCTCAAAGAATTTACCGTCGCGCTCAGTCTGGACGAACGCAGCCCGGGGACACATTGCCAGTTGGCGGCCGTCCTGTCCCGTCTCGGTCGATTTTCGGAAGCCGAAACGCACTTTCGGCGTGCCCTCGCAATCGATTCCGCGTGCACGCCGGCCTACCTGGGCCTGGCCGAGATTTACCGCGCAAAAAAAGACTATTCCGGGGCGGTCGCGTGGAACGAGAAGGCGCTGCAATACGATCCCACGCTCTTCGCCGCCCGGGCCGGCATTGCCAGGGCCCTTTGGGCCCAGGGCCGCACTGACGAGGCGATTGCCCGCCTGCAAAGCGGGCGCGCCCTCTCCCCACAGGAAGATCAAGCGTATGCCGAACTGATCGCGGCACTGACCGCCGCCGAGCGACCGCGATGAGCGCCGGTCGTTGCCCCAAAAAAATGCGGACGAAAGGGGTCGAACCTTCACTCCCAAAAGAGGGAACAGGACCCTCAATCCTGCGCGTCTGCCAATTCCGCCACGTCCGCGGGGATATCGAGTATAGCAGGCGCCCGTGCCCCATCAAGCAACGGTGCGACCTGCGTCACTAGGGGCTGCCAACCTGCCTCTTCTCGGCTGACCGTGAGCCGCAATTGAGGTGCCTTGATGCCGTCCGCGAAAGCTGATCTTCTGGTAGGTCATGAAGATTATCGACGTCCGCATCTTTCCCCTCACCGGTGGCACGGTGGACGGCGGCTGGCCGCAGGGACACGAGCCTCAGGAGGACCTGCATACTCTTCTCGAAGTCATCCCGGACGAGGGCCTCACCGGCTGGGGAAGCTGCTTCACTTCGGGCGCGCTGGTGGCCGGCGCGATGCGCCTCTTGTGGCCCCTGCTGGAGGGCGCCTCCGCCATCGAGCCGGAACGAACGACCGAAATCCTCCGGCAATCGACTTTCTGGCAGGGGCGCGGCGGTGCGGTCGAGCACGCCATCAGTGGGCTCGATCTCGCGCTGTGGGATATTTTGGGGAAGGCGTGCGGTCAACCGGTCGGACGGCTTCTCGGCGGGATTTATCGGTCTCGCATCAAACCGTACGGTTCCATCCTGTTCGATGAGCCGGACGTTTTGGCGAGACGCCTGGAAGAGACCGTTGCCCGTGGATTTCGGGCGATCAAGCTCGGCTGGCGTCCGTTTGGCCGGCGGAGCCGCCGCTTCGACGAACTCTTGATGCGGACGGCCCGGCAGACGGTCGGCGACCGGGTCGAATTGATGGTCGACGCGGGGGGAAGCGAGCAGTTCTGGCCCCACGGTTTGAATTGGGCACGCGAGACGGCCCGCATGCTGGCCAATTACGACGTCACCTGGTTCGAGGAGGCGCTGCCGCCCGACGACCTGGACGGTTACGTCGAGTTGACGCGCGTCTCTCCCGTCCCCATCGCCGGCGGTGAAGTCTTGACCCGCCGGCAGTCGTTTCTTCCCTGGCTGTCGCGGCATGGGGTGGACATCATCCAGCCCGATTGCACAAAGAACGGCGGCTTGAGTGAATCGCGTCGCATTGCCTGGGCCGCAGCGGACCACAACATTCAATTCGTCCCTCACGGATGGAACACGGTGATCGGCCTGGCGGCCGACCTGCAACTGACGGCGGCGATACCGATCGCGCGGTATGTTGAATATCTGACTCCCTCCCCCTATATCGAAGATCTGACGGCGGAGCCTTTTCGTCCGGACGCCGATGGGCTCTTGCCGATTCCGGAGCGGCCCGGATTGGGAGTCGAAATCGATCGCGAACGTCTCCAACGCTATTCGTCGCCGATCGAGAACTGGAAATAAGCCGCATCACACCGCAAGCGAAAAGACGGCATGGTCCTCCTGAAGAAATTTGAGTCGCCCGAGCTTTACCGCGGCGGCTACGTTTCGATCGGCAATTTCGACGGCGTGCACTCGGGGCACCGTAAGATCACCGAAAAATTGCAGACCTTGGCGAAAGGCGACGGAGTTCCCTCGGTCGTATTGACGTTCGAGCCACACCCGCTCGCCCTGCTGCGGCCGGGACATGTCCCGCCGAGCCTCACAACTCTCTCGGAGAAGGCCGAACTACTCGAGCGCGCCGGCATTTCGTGCGTCGTGGCCTATCCGACCGACCGCCAGCTCCTGCAGTTGACGCCCGAACAGTTTTTCGACTCGATCGTCGTCAAAGAGCTGGCAGCCCGAGGGATCGTTGAGGGACCGAATTTCTGCTTTGGGAAAGATCGCAAGGGCGACATCGACACCTTGCGCGACCTGTGCCGGCTTCGGGGAGTTGCGCTCCACGTCGTCGAGCCGGTGGGGGGGAGACGATGGTCTCCTCCAGCACCATCCGCTCCCTGATCGACGAAGGGAAAATGGCGGAAGCTGTCGCGTTGCTCGGGCATCCGTATCGTCTCCGCGGCGAAGTGGTCACAGGCGCTCGGCGCGGTCAAACAATCGGCTTTCCGACGGCAAATCTGGCGAAGATTGAAACCCTGCTTCCGGCCGATGGCGTCTATGGCGGAATTGGCCGTGTGGGTGACCGTTCGTTCGCGGCTGCGATCAACATCGGCCCGAATCCCACCTTCGGCGAGCAGAACCGCAAAGTGGAGGTGCATCTCGTCGATTTTTCCGGAGATCTCTACGGAAGTTGGCTCGACGTCGATCTTTTGGAGCGGATTCGCCCGACGCGCCGCTTCGAGAGCAAAGAGGACCTTGTGCGACAAATCTCGCAGGATGTGGCCGCGGTCCGGGCCCTTGTTGCCAATCGGCTTTCGCCGGACACTTGAGACTTCTCCCCCTGTCGCGGAAAATTATGTCTTAGACGAATCCGTCGTGACTGAGAAAATGCGGGCCCAACTCGTATCGCTTTCGCAGCAGCCGCGAGGTTGCGATCGATGATGCATATACAATGTGCCTGCGGTTCGGAGTTCGAGGTCGCGGAGGTCTACGCGGGCGGACAGGTCCATTGCCACGCGTGCGGCGCCACCGTTTTGGTGCCGGCTGACCAGGCCGAAGACGACAAATTCCGTTTTCAGTGCCCGCACTGCAAGGCGCGAGTGATCGGACGTAAATCGTCGGCCGGAAAGAAGTCGCAATGTCCGGCCTGCGAGCAGATCTATATCGTTCCGGATCCACCGTCCGAATCGGTCTCCCCGTTGCCCAAAGAGAGCCGGCGCATCGAACTCAGCACCGATGATCTGGCACTGCGCATCGGACTGCCCTTTCCGGTCGGTAAGCTGGAACCGCCGATTGCAGCGCCCCCGCAGCCGCGATATGTGCATTCGCCGTTCGATCGTCCGGACGACGGCCAGCCGTTCGAAACCGTTGCACACTATGGCGGTACCCGTCCAGCATCAGGCGGAAACCACAAAGCTCGATTTGCGGGCCGACAGATCGGCACAACCCGTCGGATCGGGCCCCCAGCAGGACAATCAACAAACGACCAGGTTCCTCGCCTCCGCCCCTCCGCCCCCCGCCTCTCGGCCGCAGCCCGCCGCGCCGCCGGAATGGGCGCGGACACATGGATCGGCTTCGTCGGTCACATCGAGTTCCGCCGCGACGGCCGCGGCGATGCCGCAAATGAGCGCTGCGACAAAACCGGCCAGTGTCGGAGAATTACGGGTCGTCACGGGCGCTCACTGCGGCGAGCGCATCCGCCTCGATTTCCACCGCTTTCTGATCGGGGCGGAACGCGATTGCGACCTGCGTCCCAGCAGCCCCCTTCTCAGCCGACATCATTGCGTCTTCAAGAAAGACGAATACTCGCTGCGGATCCGCGATCTGGGAAGTACGAACGGCACCTTCGTCAACGGCCGCCGCATTTTCACCGAAGCCATCTTGAAGCCCGGCGACGTGGTCCGCATCGCCGACGTCACGTTTCAAGTGCACCTCCCGCGGCCGCCGCAGGTGATTCAAGCGGCTCCCGACAGTTCGCCGTCAATCAGCGACTTTGTGATCCTGTGACCGCTCGACCAAAAAAAGGCGTGCCTCGCGGCCCGACGCTGCGCGTGCTCTACGAGGACAATCACTGTCTGGCGGTCTTCAAACCGGCCGGCCTGCTAACGATCGGCGATCGGACGGGCGATGTCTCACTCGTCGATTGGGTGCGCGACGACTTGCGGATCCGCTATCAAAAACCGGGAAACATCTTCGTGGGGGTCGTGCACCGTCTCGACCGACCCGTTGCGGGGGTCGTGCTTTTTGCACGGACCAGCAAAGCGGCCGCCCGACTGGCGGAGCAGTTCCGCACGGGCCGCGTGACGAAAATTTACCAGGCCCTCGTCGAAGGCCGCGTCGCGGCTTCCAAAGGAACGCTCGTCGACCGGTTGGTGAAGGATCGCGAGACAAATATCGTGCGGCGGGCGACGAAAGCCACGCCGGCCGCACGCGAAGGCTCTCTCTCCTATCGACGGCTCAAAACACTGCCCGATGCGACATTGCTCGAAATCGAGCCCCACACGGGTCGCAGCCACCAAATTCGCGTGCAGCTTGCCGCTGCCGGACACCCGATTCTCGGAGACCGCAAATACGGCTCGAAACGCCCATTCCGCGAGGGGATCGCCCTGCGGGCCGTGCGGCTCGTGTTTGAGCACCCAGTGCGGAAGATCCCCGTGACTGTGGAAGCCACCGTGGACTGGCAGACGTCCGGCCTGTAATTTTGAACTTCTCTCTATTAAAAACTCCTCTTGAGGCGCATTCAGCGTTCATTCAGTTTTGCAGTGAGGGGAAACGGACATCTTGGGCCGAACGGTCCCAATCGATTCAAGCACTTCGCACTAACAGACAGAATACCTAAAATGGAAGTAGGTCTCTTAGCAGAAAAAATGGACCGTCCGATGGACGTGTTGGTAATTGAGGACGAAGCGATCCTTGGCAAAGCCCTTCAACGCGGTTTGTCGGATTGCCGGCACGCCTGCACCTGGGTGCGCAACGGTCGCAAAGGCCTCGATCTCGGCCAGTCCCAGCGCTACGACGCGATCATCCTCGATCTGTTGCTCCCCGATATGGACGGCATTGAGGTCCTGACCTCGCTGCGGGGGCAGGGCATCCAGACCCCCGTGCTCGTTCTGACGGCACTCGGATCGGTCGAGAACCGCGTTCGCGGACTGCGCTCGGGAGCCGACGATTATCTCGTCAAGCCGTTTGCCTTTTCGGAGCTCACGGCCCGACTTGAAGCGCTCTCGCGGCGCTCTGGTTTGCGCCCCTCGCTGACGCAGACGATCGGACCTTTGTCGCTCGACATCACCACGCGGCGTGCGGCCCGCGGCGGGCGCGAGATCGAACTCTCCCCGACCGAGTTCACGGTGCTCGAATTCCTGATGCGGTTCAAGGGACAGGTCGTCACGCGGAAGATGCTGAGCGAACATGTGTGGGACGATGATTGGGACGGCACGACCAACGTGATCGACGTCCACATCAACCGCCTCCGCAATAAGATCGACCGCGGATTTGAGGTCCCCCTGATCCATACGGTTCGCGGGCATGGCTACGTTTTGCGCGCCGCGGGAGACGGGCCTGGATCGTAAGCCGGCTAAACCGTTTTGATTGCCAGGCCGCCGATGCCGTTCCGCTTTGCTCAATCAATGCGTTCTCTATCGCGATCGGCCGCATCGGCCGTCAAGACGCTCCGCTTCCGCCTGATGGTCTGGAACGCCGGGCTCGTGCTCGCCGCCGCCCTGGCTGCATTTATCGGCGTGCGGGAGGGTTTGCGGCAAACGCTCATCTCCGGCATGGACGAAGTTCTGATTGCCGACGCGCGCGAGGTGAGCCTGGATGTCGGCGATCTGCATACGACGGCGGCCGACCTGAGAGCGGCTGCCCAGATGAAAGGCTCCTCTCCGGCCGTGCTCCTGCTGGAGGCGCTCAATCGCAAGGAGAGCGTCCACCAGCACAACGGTTGGTTCGTCGAGCTGATGGACGGTGACGACCGGCGGTTGTGGGCCAGCGATCTCACACCCAATTTGGGCCCGCGCGACGCCGTGCGCCGCGAGCTGGTGCCGGCGAGTTGGAACGGGTACCGGGTTGTTGAAGAAAACCAGACGACGGCTCGCGGCCGGCCGCTGCGGATCCGGGTCGGCGCCCGATGGATTTCATCGAACGCGACATCTCGAGCATCGATGCCCTGGCGGGACGGGGCGTGGCGCTCCTGCTGGTCGCCGCGCCTCTGGCGGGTTACTGGCTGGCCGGACGGGCGGTCCGCCCACTGGCTGCCATCATCAAAACGACGGCCGGCCTGCGTCCCAACCGCATGGAAGAACGGCTCCCCACCGGCCAGACGGACGACGAGCTGGATCAACTGTCGCGCACGGTCAACCAATTCCTCGACCGCATTGCCGCCTATTTGAGCCAGAGCAACGATCTCCTGGCGAACTCGGCCCACGAATTGCGCACGCCGCTCGCCGCGATCCGCAGCAGCGTCGAGGTGGCACTCGCCGGAGACCGCACGCCGCGGGAATACGAGGAACTTTTGTCCGAGGTCATCGACGAATGCGTTTCGCTCGAGCGACTGGTCAACCAACTCCTGCTCTTGTCGGAAACGGATTCGGAACGCTTGCGATCGCGGAGCGAGCCCGTCGGGTGGAGCGCGCTCGTGAGTCGCTGCGTTGAAATGTTCAGCGCGGCCGCCGAATCGCGACAAATCGAGCTGGAAAGCGCCATCGAGCCGGGGATCGAAGTCGTCGGTTTCGCACACCACTTGCGGCAGGTCGCCAACAACCTTTTGGACAACGCGCTCAAATTCAGTGGAGCGGCGGGAACGGTTCGCGTGGAACTGTTCCGTCAAACGCCCGGCTCGGCCGTGTTTCGCGTGCGGGACACCGGCTGCGGAATTGCGGCGGCCGACTTGCCGCATATCTTTGAGCGGTTTTTCCGAGGCGACCGATCGCGGCAACGCCTCGCGGAGACGACGGGCACGGGCCTGGGCTTGAGCATCTGCCAGGCGATCGTTGCCGCCCACCGCGGGCAGATCGCCGTGGAAAGCCAAGAGGGCGTCGGCACGACGGTGACCGTGCAACTTCCCATCAACCGCGAAACCGAGAAGACTTCGGGCGTGCGAGACGTGCCGCACACGGCCGCGGCGGCTCGATCGACGACCTGAGCGTTGCGCTCCCTCATTTCGCGCGAGCCAGTTCCTGGTTCGTATTGCGAATGGCGCGTCGTCAACCAGGCTCCCTCGATCAGGTTCCGCGATCGAGCGTGCAAAACCGTGAGCGCCGCCAGTTTTGACTCGAGGGCCGCAGTCGATTTCGGATCGACCAGGAGCGCCGCCTGCGCAAGGCGCAGCGCTTGCACGGGATCGCCCGATTTCGCCAACTCTCTGGCCTTGGCCGCGACTGCCGGGCGCCTCCGGCCATGCGGACGAGCTCGGGCTCAGCGGCGGTGGGCGGCTCCGAATACATCGAGGCCGGATTGCGATCGAACCAACCGACGTAGCCCTCGTAAATCCCGCGCACCGACCAGCTCACTTTGCCATAGGCTTCTCCCACATCGAGTTCCGGCGGCAGCTTGATTTCGCGCATCAACGTAAAGACGTCCTTCCCCTCGTTCATTCCCTTCACGGTCGCATCGTGGACGTAAAGGATCGCATTGCGATAGCGGGTGAGCCGCTCGTTGATTTTCTCGTGTCCGATCACGGGGCTCCCGTGGCTGGGGAGGACGATCTCAGGCTTCAGTGCCAGGATCTTGTCGAGCGAGGCCACATAGTCGAGAGCCCAGCGCGGCTCTGTCCCGCGGAGCGTGTAGATGTTGGGGAAGGAATCGTAAAAATTGTCCCCGACGAAGGCCGCCTTGTACCGCGGCATCCACACGCATAGGTGGTCGTACGTCTCGCCCGGGGCACTGAAAAGTTCGAACTTCGTTCCGCCCAACGTGAATTCATATGTTTGAACGAAGGTGACGGTCGGCAGGATGTGATTCTGTGGCAGGAGGTCAAACGCGTTCAGCGCGCGCTCGTCCAAACCAAACTGGGCGGCCCCTGTTCTGGCGAGATATCGCGAGAACCGCGTCTGATAACGGTCGAGTTCGAGGAAATTCCGCTGGGCCACGAGGATCGTCTGCGGCTCTTTCCACAAGGAGACTCCGCCTGTGTGGTCGTGGTGACCGTGGGTCAGCACGATGTATCGCACGGGGGCCTGGCTGACTTTCCGCAACAACTCGTGGTGTTTCCGGGCGCTCAGTGCCGACGAGGTGTCGATCACCACATTTCCCTCGTCCGTCAGCACCAAAAACGTGTTGCTGAAACCGAGGGCTAGACAGATGTGGTCGTTCACCTTGGTCGCCGCGGTCTGGCGCGCTCCCAGGCGGGAATAATCGTTGAGCGACAGGGGAGAGACCTGCCCGAGCACGGTCACCGGTTGGGATGCGGCGACGATTGCCGCCGCCAAAAAAAGGGACCGTTGGACGGTGCCGAAAGACATAGCAAAGCGCATATCGCACCTCTGGCGATGGGTCGAATCGGATTCGGGTTTCGCTGTGTATTCGGCCAGATGGCATCAGCCGCCGGCCGAAGTTCCCGCGATGGCGGGGGCCGCCGCCGCTTTGAGATTCGGCGTGACCAGGGCCGCCTCAATTGTCAGCCCCGGCCCGAAGGCCAGCAAGACCCAGGGACCCGGCGCCTGCTGCCGGCGGAGCCGATCGAGGATAAACAGAATCGTCGGCGAGGACATGTTTCCGAACTCGGCCAGCACGCCTTTCGAGGCGGCAATGGCCTCGGGCTCCAGCTCCAGCGCCTCGAGACAGGCCTGCAAAATCCGCGGGCCGCCGGGGTGAATCCCCCATTGGCCGACTTGCTCCGGGCTCACTCCTTCCGCCGCCAGCCAGCCGTGCAACCAGGACCGCAACGTCGTGCGAATCACGTCGGGAACTCGGGCCGACAGACCCATTTGAAATCCGTTGTCGCCGATCCGCCAGCTCATGAGGTCTTCCGTCTCCGGCACGATCATCGAGGCCGACGAAAGGGCGGAGAGCGATTCGTCGGTCCCGTTCTCCTCCGTCCCGGGGACGCAAACGGCGGCCGCCGATCCGTCGGCAAAGAGCGCATTGGCTACGATCTGATCGGGATTCCATCCGTACTGATGGTGCAGGGTGCAAAGTTCGATCGCGCACAAGAGCACCCGCGCGTTCGGATCGGCCTCGACGAAGGAACGGGCCACGCGGAGACCGTTGAGCGCCCCGTGACACCCCATAAAACCGACGTGCGTGCGCGCGACACTCGGAGACAGCCCCAACTCGTGGAAGAGCTGCACATCGACGCCCGGCGCAGAAACCGCTGCAGGAGACAGTCACCAGGTGCGTGATCGCCTCCGGCTCCATTTGAGCGGCGGCCAACGCGCGGCGGCAGGCGTCGGCCGCCAGCGGCGTCGCGCATTCCGCGTAGACGCGCATCCGGTCGGCCGTGCTGGGCCCGTTCGGCCCGCCGATTTCAACGGATTGATAAAAAGACTGTCCGGCGGCGTCCCGATTACTCGGGCCGGCCAAGACGACGCTGTGCCGCTTCTGCACACCGGCGTGCCGATAGAGGGTCGGCAACATCCGCCGCTGCTTATCGTTGAGTCCGCAAAACCGCCCGGCGACTTCCGCCAGGTCCTCTTGTGCGATGCAGTGCCGCGGAACAGCCGTTCCGATTCCCTTGATGCATAAGCTCATGACAGATCCTTCTGATTCCAAAAATAATGAATCAACGGCTTCGCGATTCCCGGAACTCGTGAAATCACGCTCAGGCGCATCCGCACCGCTGCGGGATGTCGTAACAGGCAGGCCAAAATCCGGCAATCCCGTTGCCGTCGGGCGACGAGCGACCGATGCTCCCGCGACCACGTATCGACGAAAGCACGAAACGCAAAGTTTCCGTCCGCCCGGGGTCGCAGCCACTCCCGGGCCAGGGGAGCGACAGAAACGGCCGCAAGCATCGCCCAGGTCATCCCTTCGCCTGTGAATGGCTCGACATAACCGGCCGCATCACCGAGCAACAGCAGACGTTTCGCCGCCACGCGGGGACTCTGACGCGTGAGCAGTCCGGTTCCGCGCCATTCGGCCCCGTCGAGTCCGCCAGGAGCCGCAACTCCGGCACCGGCGAGGATGTCGCGAACGACGCCGGCCGGTCCCATCTCTCGCAGAGCCTGTGGATCGACGGCGGCGGCCAGGTTGACGGTGCCATCGGGGACGCGCACCATGCCGACGTAACCTTCACGTCCCACCGACATCAAAACCGTTCCCTGCGGCACATTGCATTCACTACCGGCGAGCGTTGCGCCGAGACCAACCCTCGACGCCGCAAAGACTCGCGGTGCAAAGGGACCATGACGCTTGAGACTCGTCCGCCCCAAGCCGTCAGCGACCAAGACAAGCTGTCCGCGGGCCCGCACGGCCTCGCGCGAAGAGCCTTGCAACGAGACGCGGCGAAAGCGGCAGCCATCCGCCAGTCCGCGGACCTGGGCGGTCGTTTCGGGCAGGAATTCCGCGCCGGCGGCGACGGACTCGCGGACCAGCGCCGCGTCGAAATCAGCTCGCGAAATCGCGGCCCCCATAGGGAGCGCGAGCGAAACTCGCCGTCCGCCGGCTGCCAGGTCAAATCGATTCAGAGGCGTGGCGGCCGGTTCCTGGACCAGATGTCCCAGTCCCACGCGAGCCAAAACGTGCCGCCCGAGTCCGCTGATGCATCCGCCGCACACTTTCGCACGCGGAAACGGGCTCTTGTCGACCAGCAGCGTTTTCAAGCCGAGAAGTGCCGTCTGCCGCGCGGCAAGCGCACCGGCCGGACCCGCGCCGATCACGACGACGGACCAGTCCGTCCGAGCGGCCTCGTGCAAATCGACCGTTGCCGGGCATAATCTCGCCGCATTCTCGACCGCTGGCGACTTTTCGGGTGCGGGCCGCGCTTCGTCCAAGAGAGAGCCGGCACCAGTCGCGGGGTCGAGGCGCACGCTCATGTCGGGCTCCATTGCAGGAGCAGCCGGCACGGCCAGCGGGGTTTCAAAACGGCACTATCCAGACCGCTGCGTCGGGCGACGCCCCGCATTTCATCGAGCGAAAACGCGGCCTGCACCGATCGGGGCCCGTCGACGTGGACCACGGGAGATCGCGACAGAATCCGGCATCCCAGCCAGGCCAGCAGATAGCCGACCGCGGAGCGTCGCAAATCGTTGACAACGACCAGCTTTCTCGCGGCCGCCGCCATCTTCGAGAGCAGCGCGACGGCATTTTCCTCGTCCAAATGGTGCAAAAAAAGGGAGCACATGACGATGTCGTAGCCCTCGGGCAACGGGCCGTCCAGCACGTCCCGGCGGAAGAAACTCACGTTCTCGACTCGCCTCTCCGCCGCCCGGGCGTTGGCGTATCGCACGGCAAAAGGGCTGACGTCGCAGGCTTCGACGAGAACCTTCATTCCCCGATCCACGGCCCGCCGTGCCACGTCGATGGCCACGTCGCCGCCGCCGCTCGCCACGTCGAGCACGCGCCACGTGCGGCCCGGGTCGCTCGCCACCAGGCGTTCGATGGCCGTCCAGGCCACCAAACCGGTCCGGCTCAAGCGGTTGATGCGGCGAAGCCCGGCCAAAGCGCGGCGGTGCGACTGCTCGTCAAGTCCGGGCTGGTCCATGATTTCCGGCTGGCGCCGGCGAATGCGGAAACGCTCAAGCATCGCAAAATTCTCGCCGGTCAACTCCGAGGCACGAGCTGCTCTGTTCATGGATACTCAACTCTTTGCACTCCGGCGTCAAGCAGCACCGTCCCCGTCAGCCAATCGTCCGCTCCCTGTGCCGCGGCCGAAATAAACCCGAATTAACTTTCCAGCGCCAGCCGCGATTGTTAGCATCGCCCCCAGCCGGGCAGGCTCGGAAGGATTCGATTTGCGCCACGTGTGGCCGCACGGATATTGAACGGCTCCGCGCATCAAGGAACGCTCCATGCCCTACAAGGATGTTTTCAAATTCGCCCTGGCCGTCTCCCTCACATTTGCTCTGGGCCCGTCGACCGTCGTCTGGGGACAGCCGGGCGGGCCGCCGCCGCCCCTCACCGGACCGCCGGGTGTTCCGCGTGCCGATCTGACCGCGGGCGACATCAACCTTGCCGCCAGCCGCGTCTATATCTTCGTCGACAAGACCGGCTTCGGGCACCAGCACGGTGTCGAAGGACGCCTGCGTGAAGGGCGTCTATTCCTTTCCGGCCGCCGGGCGGGACGCATGGTCTTCGACATGCTCTCCTTCCGGGCCGACACGCCTCTCGCCCGCCGCAGCGTCGGCCTCAAAGGCGAAATCGACGAGAAAACCCAGCAAGACGTCACCGACACGATGCTTGGTCCCGACATCCTCGACGTCAAACGCTTTCCGGTCGCCTCGTTCGAGGTCGAATCGTTCCAGTTGCTCGAACGCCGCGACCGAAGAGGCCGGCCGCAGTACCGCCTCGAAGGCGAATTCCAGCTCCACGGAGCCAAGCGCCCCTGCGATTCGCCGCCGAAGGATTCGAAGAGCGCGGCCACTTGCATATCAAGGGGAACTTTCACCTGAAGCAGACCGACTACAAAATTCCCCCCTATCGAAAAGCCCTCGGCACGGTCGGCGTCGCCGACGTGTTGACGGTCTACGGCGACATCTGGATCAAGAAGTAACGTCGCACCGCGGAGCCCTTGATGATCTCCTGCCCGAGTATCGAAAAACGGGTCATCCGCTCGCACTACGACCTGGCGACCCCCTTTTACCGCCTGTTCTGGGGCCGCCACATTCATCACGGTTTGTGGGAAGGTTCGGAAAGCCCGGCCGAAGCGCAGCTTAAACTCACCGACACGGTCATCCGCGAAGCCGGTTTGGAGCGACAAAAAAAGGGCCCACGGACCCGCCTGCTCGACGTCGGCTGCGGCATGGGAGGCTCGGCCATCCACCTGGCGAAAGAGTGGAACTGCGACGTGACGGGCATCACGCTCAGTCCCGTGCAACGCCGCTGGGCCTCCGTCTCTGCCCGCTGGAGCGGAGTCAGCCGCGACGCCCGGTTCCAAGCAGCGGATGCCGAGACCGTCGAGTTCGAGCCTCAGTCGTTCGACCTCGTCTGGAGTCTCGAATGCACCGAGCACCTCTTCGACAAGCCAGCCTTTTTCCGCCGCGCCGCCGGCTGGCTCAAGCCGGGCGGCCGCGCCGCCATCTGCGCGTGGCAGGCCGCCGATGGCACGTTGAGTGACGACGCCCAGCGGCAATGCTACGACGTCTGCGAAGGGTTTTTGTGCCCGTCGCTGGGGAGTGGCGAGGACTATCGCAGTTGGTTCGTCGGGGCCGGCCTGGAGGTCGAACGATCGTTCGACTGGACCAATCGCGTCGCCCAAACCTGGGAGATCTGCTCCCGCCGGGTCGAGCGTTCGCGGATCCACTGGCTCGCCCGCCTCGTCGATCGCAATCAGCTCCTGTTTCTCAACCGTTTTCAGACCATTCTGCGGGCCTATCGCAGCGGCGCAATGACGTACGGCTGCTGGATCGCCCGCAAACCGGCCTGACGCGCCCGAGCCGCCCCCCGATTTTTCTGTGGTTTGGGCATTTTTCTGGTTTTTCTGCGGCGTAAAAAAAGGGCGACCCACCACAGAAAAAGGTGGCGCTGCGCTTGAGGGACGGGGGCAGAGGGGAGAGGGCAGAGGGGGCGAACGCGAACCGTCGGATGGGACCAGCGAGCGGAGTGAGCGCCGGCCCACCAGATCGCGCACGTCGCTCGGGAATGGTGGGCCCGCGCCCGGCACCCGCGAAGCACGGGTACCCGGGCTTGTCCCACCCTACAAAACCACGAAACGGCGGCGTGCAACATGTTCCCGCCACATCACTTACGACGATTTTTCGAAACTGATCTTCGTGATTCGATTGTGCCACGTCATAGTAGAGCCAGCTACCGGACGTGCTGTCCGAAATTGAGCGCTCGCTGCAGCGAGACATTCTTGCGACACGGCTGTCGCAGCCTGACGTTTCCGAAATCCCACCTCCTCGCGTGATTCCCACGCGACGGCACCGTTTGCTCAAGCCGATTTGCCTAACATGCCCTAACGAAGTCTGTTAACGAGCCGCCGGCTTTACGCCGGCGGTCGGGCGAGGGGTCGGGGGCCAGGGATCAGGGATCAGGGGTCAGGAAAGGCCCGAGAACGCCACGCCTTTCAATGGTTTTTCCTGGCCCCTGAACCCTGATCCCTTTTCCGAAGACCGCCGGCATAAAGCCGGCGGCTCGTCAGGTCGGCACAACCTCGCGCTGTAGAACGACATCCCACCTCGAACGTTACACGCCTTCGCGGCGTCACACGCTGCGCCGAACTCGCCGCACGCCGCGCCCAATCACATCGATCTCCAAAACCATGCCCAAGCAAAAACCGCGCGGCCGGCCCGCGAAATTTACGCCGCAGATCCAAGAGAAAATCCTGACCGTGCTCACCGTCGGCGCGTATCGCTCCGACGCGTGCCATTACGTCGGCATCCAGTACGAAACGCTCCGCGCCTGGCTTCGCCGCGGCGAACGTGAAACGCGCGGCGCGTATTTCGAGTTCGCGCAGAAGGTCAAGCAGGCCGAGGCGGCCGCCGCGCTCAAGGCCCTGGGCACGGTCCGCACGGCGATGGATAAAAACTGGCAGGCCGCCGCCTGGTATCTCGAACGCAAGAACCCGCAAGAATGGGGGAACCGACAACGATATGAACACACCGGCAAAGACGGCGGACCGATCCGCACGCAGCTCCGCATCGGCGAGCTCCCTCCTGACCAACGTCGAGCGCGACTGGATGCTATCGCTCGACGAATCGGAATTGACTGCCTTCCTCCGTTCGATCCCCCCGGCCTCCCGCCCGGCCCTCCTCTCAGAATTGAGGGACCACAAGACGCCGCTGGAACGGGCCAAGACGAGCCTGCATGAGTTCGTCAAACAGGCCTGGCCCCACGTCGAGAGCCGCGTCGACTTCGTGGATAATTGGCACATCGGCGCCTGTGCCGCCACCTCGAGGCCGTCACGCACGGCGAAATTCCGCAGCTCCTGATCAACGTCCCGCCCGGCTGCATGAAGAGCCTGCTGTGCGCCGTCTTCTGGCCCGCCTGGGTCTGGGGCCCCTGTCGGCAGCCGGACATGCGGTGGCTGTTCATCTCCTACGCACAGCCCCTCTCCACCCGCGACGCCGTCCGCGCCCGCCGCCTGATCGAAAGCACGTGGTACCAGGAACGGTGGGGCCACCTCTTCACCTTCGTCGACGACCAGAACCAGAAGATGCGTTACGAGACCAACCGCGGCGGCTGGCGCGTCTCCACCTCGAACGGAGGCATCGGCACGGGCGAGCATCCCGACCTGCTCGTCGCCGACGATTTCTTCAACGCCGAGCAATGCGACAGCGACGTCGCCCGCCAGAACGGCCTCGACTGGTGGGACGGCACGACGACGACCCGCGGCATCTCGCGCAACGTCCGCCGCGTGGCCATCGGCCAGCGATTCCACGAAGAGGATCTTTCCGGTCACCTCTTGGCAGAAGGAGGCTGGGACCACATCTGCCTCCCCATGGAATTCGAACCAGGCCGCATGCCGCCGACCTCGATCGGCTGGACCGACCCGCGCACCGAGCCGGGCGAACTGTTATGGCCCGCCGTCTTCAGCGAAGACCGCGTCCGCGACCTCACCCGCAAGCTCCGCCCGCACCGCGCCGCCGGCCAACTCCAGCAAAACCCAACCGCCCGCGAAGGCGAACTCTTCAAGCGCACGTGGTTCCAGACGATCGACCTCTACGAATTGCCGATGAGCATCTTTGCGGACGGCCGAGCCGTCCGCTACTGGGACAAAGCCGGCACCGAAGGAGGCGGCGCGTACACGGCCGGCGTGCTGATGGCCCGCTTAGGCCCGATCTGGTACGTGATCCACGTCGTCCGCGGCCAATGGGCGGCCCACGCCCGCGAGACGAAAATCATCGAAACCACCATGTCCGACGCTACCCTCTGGGAGTGCTATTCCGTCTGGCAAGAACAAGAACCGGGCAGCGGCGGCAAAGAGTCGGCCGAAATCACGACGCGCGCCCTGGCCGGCTACGCCGTCCACACCGAACGCGTGACCGGCTCGAAGCAAACCCGCTGGGAACCGTGGGAGGCTCAGCTCGAAGCGGGGAACATCCGGCTGATCAAAGCCGAGTGGAACCGGGCGTTCATCGACGAGCATTGCTCGGCCCCGCGTGGAAAATACAAAGACCAGATCGACGCGGCATCGGGTGCGTTCGCCAAGCTGGCCAAGCGGCGCGAGTTTTTTGTGTGCACGGGGGATTGAGCGGGGGAAGGGGAGAGGGCAGAGGGAAGGGGGCAGAGGGAGACAGTCCGAACCAGTGGCGAGCTGATCGGGTGCCACGTCCACGGCTTTGCGTGGGCGTGCGAATCCGCTCGACGTTCGAGGACATGCCCACGCCGAGCCGTGGGCGTGGCACCCAGAGGCGGCAAAAAGGGCAACGACGTTGGGTGCCACTGGTCCGCCACAGGCGGACTTTGGGCCGCCAGTGTTTCGCATTAAGCGAACGCCGCGACTCCGATCAGGAACCTGACAGTTTTTTCAACATCGGCTCTTGCAGCCAAGGTTCCCCTGCCTTCTACTCATTCAGTCGCCATCTCACCATCTCCACGAAGGTCATTGTCTCACACCGATTTCACGACTCAGGTTCCGCGACCGCTATGACAAAAGCCGAAATGGAGCAGCATCAGGCCGCATACTATGCGCTGATGGATCAGGTGTCGACCGCTCTACGCGCAGGGTCGTATCGCGAGGCGGTTGAGCTAGCAGTGTCATCTTTCGACCACGTCGACGGCATGATGCAATTCGACAAAAAGTATGCCGGCAAGGAAGCGACCTCGATCGCCAGCATCGACTTCGTCCTGCAATATGCTTCCCTCATGTTCGACGTCGAGAGCCTGGAGCGGCTTGAGGAGCTCCTGCGCAGCCAAAAACGAATCGCCAAAAATGTTTCCGTCGATCTAGGCGATCACGTCAGGAAGGCTCGCATTTTGATGTGGGAGGCTCACCGCCTTTGGCATTACCTCGAGCAACACCTCACGGTCGAAGAGGACAATCTTCGGGTCGCTCTGCGAGGCGACTCGAAGCAGTGGCGCTCCATTGCCAAATCATGGGCCGACATGGGATTGGTCAACCGTTTGGGCAACAGTGGCCACCATCAATTGTCTCTGGTCACGCACCTGGACGAGCCGGTTCTCGCGAAGTGTCCCTCCTGTGCTGCCGTTGTGAAGGCGATTAAGGAAAAAGTGCTCGAAGAACGTACCTGTCCGAAATGTCGGCAGAAGCGACTCTTTGTGCTCTTGGTAAAAGAGCCCGCGAGCCACAATTGAGGGCGTGATCGATGGACTACATCATTGTCGCACTGCTGGGCATGGCCGGCGGGGCTTTTTGCTTCTTCATGTTGACGGAGGCAAGGCGAAAGTCTCTCGGAGAACAGAAACTCGCGCAGGAAGAACAGTCAAAACACATCGCCGCATCGCTGCAGAACTTGAAGGCGCGCGAGGAGCAATATGATCAAGCAGCCGCCCAATTAAAAACGGCGCGCGCCGAGTTTGATGCGCGTGCTGTTCCATACAAAGAACTGCAGGACGAGAACACGATTCTGAAGCGGGACCTTCGCAATATCGTTGTTCAGGTCCGCAAAGTGCAGCTGGATACACACGTCCAACGGGAGTCCCAGGAAGCGGTGCAGCAGAAGGTTCAGGATATCGGCAGCCGCTACTTGAAGGAAAACGTCAAATGGATCGGTGCCTCGCTCACTCCCAATAACTTTTCGGCCAGCAACCAGCGCCTCAAGGATGTCATTGAACGGTGCCGTGGCATCGGTTTTGAAATCTCGGCTGCTGAAGAGGAGTCACTGCTGAACGACCTGAAAGCGGAATACAAGATGATCGTGCGCGCGGCGTTTGAGCGAGAGGAACAGGCTCGCATCAAGGCCCAAATCCGGGAAGAACAACTGCGCGAACGTGAAATTGAGCGAGAACTCAAGCAGTTGGAGCACGAACGAGAGGCAATCAAGGTAGCCCTGGAGAGAGCCCTGGCCGAGGCCAAGGACCAACACAGCGAAGAAGTGGAACGATTGCAGGCGAGACTAACCGAAGCCGAAGAAAAGGCGCGGCGTGCGATTTCGCAGGCTCAGCTCACAAAATCAGGTCACGTCTACGTCATCTCGAATATTGGTTCATTTGGCGAGGGCGTCTTCAAGGTCGGCATGACGCGCCGAGAGGATCCCAATCACCGAATATTGGAATTGGGCAGTGCCTCCGTGCCGTTTCCTTTTGACGTCCACATGATGATTTCGTCGAAAAATGCTCCGGCCCTTGAAACGGCGCTGCATCGCAAACTCTTCAAGCTGCGAATTAACAAAACCAATCCTCGCAAGGAATTCTTCAAGACGGACATCGCGTCGATTTATCAGGTGGTCAAAGAACACCACGGGGAAATCGAATACATCGCCGATGCCGAACGCGCTTCAATATCGGCAGAGCCTGACGATGACGGATGATGACCAGCAATTCGTCGAAAGTGTTTACAACTCGCTGGAAGACGAGGAAGTGCTGGACGAGGCTTGATCTTCACCATGACCGAAGCGCGACAATCCATCGGGCTCCGAACGGACGGGCATTTGTCGGCTTCTCGGCCCTGAAGGGGCCGAACTCTACAGCCCGGGGCGGAGGCTTTGCGCAACCCCGGGTTTAAAGGGCCACATAAAAATCAAATAAAGGCCTGAAGGGCCGAGACAGTTGGCGCGTTGCGTGCGCTAGTCGCGGCTGTTGCCCGATCGCGATTTATCTCGCCCCGATTGGGGCTTTCGGACCAAACACAAATGCGCTCTCGGATCCCAGGCCTTCGCTGCGCTGCGACCTGGGCTGTAGGATCTCGCCCCGTCGCAGATCCGCCTCTATGGCGGAATTGGGGCTTAAAACGAATTGAAGGCGGACATTCCCAAAGCCGCAGTCCGGGCTGAGAAATATCGAGCAGATTTCGCGTCATCATTGCCGCTGGGGGACCCGTCACTTCACATACCCGACGACAGATCCCAGGAAAGGTTGCACACCAACGTTTTCGTCTTGTGAATTGTCCAACGACAAAAGTTGCGGCGGTTTTCAAATTGAGCCCATTCTTCCGGGTAAATTCCTGGAGGTCGATCGCTGAATCCGACGCTGGCATCGAAATGGGTGTAGCCATGTTTGGAAGTCGTTTTGAGAGTTTCGTACGGCATAAATCCGTCGACGTCCAGGTACAGTAATGCGGCCTCGCCTCGCAGGAGAGGCCACTGGCCGCACGCCCCGGCGAAGATACTCGCTGGCTCACTTTGCTGACGACGCGCTTGCCCGCGGAGTGATCTCACGCATACGAGCCCAATCCCAATGCGAATCATTCCACGCAACCATGCACCATTGAGCATTTTCGTAATCGGAGAACTTGCCGAGAGTGAAGAGGACCACATTATGTTTGCCAATGACTTCCACGATGTAGTTTCGATTATCCACTCGGCGATAAATGACATTCCATAGCCGGAACGCACGACGATCGTCGTCCTTGACGTTGCGGGGCTCCACGGACTCGAACGTAATTGTCTTATCAAGATTCGTCGTTTTAATCCGCATCCGGTTTGTAGGGGAGTCGACCGCGGGGGCTCCGATCACAGAGGGAAGCTCGCAAAGCCGGCACTCGCGAACGGCTTTCTGTAGTTCTGCGAGCGGCACGGAGATGGCCCGCCCTTTCTCGCCGGTTCTGAGGCGTTCATCGATCACGAGATTCCCGTTTCCACTCCCGTCGAGATTCAGATGCCACCAATAATCTGTTTCCGAGTATCCTCCCTGATGAGAGCATTCGACCAGCAGAATGGCCCCAGGGTCTGAAGGGCACCTGCTCCACAAGGCGATCGCTCCAGCAGCAAGGAGTGCGATGAGTGCACCGATCGCGATACTTTTGACACGCACATTGTTCATGGCGGTGCAACGGATTCGACGATGGCAGACCACATGCCACATCATTGTAATTGTGCGAATTTTCGAGCCACAAGAGGCATCCGATTGCGGACTCGGGGAGAATTCGCCTGGTGCCACTGCTCAGCCGCTTCGGATGAGCAGTGCTCTTGCGAGCGTTCTTGCAGCTTCGAGCGCTCGGCTGAAGTTCGATTCCAGCTAAGGGAGTGTTCAGAGCCGCTGAGTGACGTGTTGCCGGTCACGTCTCTCTGCGATTCGAGAAGAGCACTGCTAAAACGGAAGCCGTTTAAGCAGTGGCACCGAGCGCGGTCCAGCACAGACGCGACGTCAACCACCGGATCAGCGGCATTGCGCTGACGCTGACCATTTTTTGGAGACGAAAAGTCGTTGTTCCGCCACCGTGATCGGTGTAGCTTGTACGTTGACCGCGAGCGGCAGAATCGAATCAGAATTCTTCTGCGAAACAGCGTTTTGGGTCCGAAGGGCGAGCCGATGTTGGACCGAGCCGCCGCACGAGAGATAGCCGCACGAGTCATCGGATCTCGTGCCGACGAGAGGATCGAGCTAAACGAGGACGGCGTCCGCGAGCTCCGAGAGGGCTGGTTTTTTCCCTATCAATGTTCGGCACGTCTCGCTGGATCCCACGGCGTCATCGTCAATAAAGCGACCGGGAAACTCTTTGAACTCGGGTCTGCCTATTCCGTCGAACGTGATCTCGAATTCTACGACAAGGGCTACCAATTCAAATCATGTGACCTCGTGATCACGAGCGTTGCGAATGCCGAACGCACCGTCGATGCCCTGCAAAAGTTAGGAGTTGCGACGGTCGAGCTGAAATACGAGCATGGTGAAGTCTGGCGCATCAGTCGGCCGCTGACGCGAGCGGAGCTGGAGACGAGCCTCGCAAAGCTTCCCCACGTTTTCGCGGATGTCGCGCTCTATTTCCGCTATGAGGTGATGGAGGAAGCGAGTGATTCGCGGGCCTTCGAGTTCGTGATGCGAGAGGACCGGAAGTCCCCGTGAGTCCGCCGCACGCCGCAGGGACGTGTAAGATCGCGACTGGCGAAAGTCCCAGTTCCAGATTCGGCTCCACTTACAGAGGAGCTCGAAATCTCAACCGCTTTCTGGGATCGCCGTTGTTGCCCGATGCCGAATTATCTCGCCCCGTCGCAGATCCGCCCCTATGGCGGAATTGGGGCTTGATGAAAGCCAACCGTGGGGCAGTCTGAAAGCCCCGGACGGGGCGACCGATAATAGCCCAGCGTTTCAACGCTGGGTTGTGATGCCCGTAGAATCCGACAAGCCCCGCACCCGTCGCAACGGATACCCGGGCGGCAGAGCGTTCTCGGCCGTACCGACGAATGTCCGCGGAGATTGCTGTCGTCCCTACCGGGACTCGGAGCGCTGAACTCGGCGGCCAATCCCAGCGATCAATCGCTGGGCTATTCTCTTTCGCCCAGAGGGCTAAGAATGCAGGTGAATCAGATTCTTCGATGGAGCCACTCGAATGGCTGGCAATCCGGACGGAATTCGCCAGTTGGTGTGTTCGACGTTTCCCTTCGACCGAATTCACTATGTCCCCGACGCGACCGTGGAGACCGTGCGATCGATCGACCGCGGCATTTTGTTCGTGATCGCGTTTTGGAGCGAGCCTGCGTATCGTGCGTTCCACGAGCTGACGACGGTCATTACGCGGCTCAAGGCGGAGGAGAAACTGCAACTCGTCGTGGCCGATATCGACGGTGCATCTGAGCTGATGGCGATCCCCGAGATCGGGCGCCTCGGCGGTGCGGGGGAAACGGCCTGGATTCGCTGCGGCAAGATCATCGCCTACTCAGGACCGGGGCTCAACTTGGAATGCTTTAAACCGAACACTCTGGCCTTGTTGGCCGTCCCCTGATACCGCGTTCGCGCGGCTTTGTGAGAGCGGCGTGTGGAACGCCGCTTTTCGCGAAGCAGAGCTTCGAGAAAGCGCATTCCCAAGCAGAGCTTGGGAACGAGGAATCGCGTACGCCCGCCGCGCTCGCTTGGTCCTCTGTTGAAGCTGAATGACAACGTTTTTCGGTTCAGTTTTCACCGCTGCCGCGGATGCGAGTATGATCACTGCCGGCGATTGAGGAGGTGAAATGAACGAACAAGGGAAACCAGCATGGGCTCCAAACTCCGTATCGTTACCTTGGCCGTGGCGCTGGCCGGGATCAACCGAGTTCAAGCACAACCTGCACCGCGATCACCAGGGGACAAGACCGTGTCCGTCACAGCCGAGATCTCCAACAACGTGATCCAGGTGCGACTTTACCTGCCCGATCGCGAGAAGGGTTTTTACCGGGCCACGAGATTCGACTGGTCGGGCATCATCGGCAGCCTTGTGTATTGCGGACACAGCTACTACGGGCCTTGGTTCACGAGAGTCGATCCCTCGGTCTACGATTTCGCCTTCGATGGCGCGGACATCGTGGCGGGCGCTTGCGGCGCGATTACCGGGCCGGTGGAAGAGTTCTCGACCGACGGCAAGGGATTGGGTTACGAAGACGCGCCGCCGGGCGGGACGTTCGTCAAAATCGGCGTGGGAGTTCTGCGCAAGCCCGAGGCGGCTGGCTCCTACAGCTCCTACCATCTCTACAAGATCGTTGATCCGGGATCGTGGAACGTGCGGACGAAGCGCGATTCGATTGAGTTCACGCACAGCCTCGCCGATGCGACGTCCGGCTACGGTTACCGCTACGTGAAAACGATCCGGCTCGTCCCCGAGCGACCAGAAATGGTGATCGAGCACCGGCTCAAGAACACGGGCACGCGTCGGCTCTCGACCAGCGTCTACGACCACAATTTTCTGGTCCTCGATAAGCAACCGACTGGACCTGACTTTGTCTTGAAGGTGCCGTTCGAGATCAAGGCGGCTCGTACGCTTGATCGTGCGCTGGCTGAAGTGCGCGGCAACCAGATCGTGTTTAAGAGAGGACTCCACGATCGCGACGTTGTGTACACCGCCTTTCAGGGATTCGGCACGACCGCCGCGGACTACGGCTTTACGATCGAGAACACGAAGGTGGGAGCGGGCCTGCAGGTTACCGGTGACCGCCCTCTGTCCAAGATGGCCCTGTGGTCGATTCGTTCCGTCGTGTCGATCGAACCGTTCGTGACCATGACGATCGATCCCGCCGGGGAGTTTGCCTGGAAGTACACGTACCGCTACTACGTGCTCGATGGCCGCGGTAACTAGTGCTACGAGCACTCCCGTGAAGTTCGATTCCAGCAAAGGGAGTGTTCAGAGCCGCTGAGTGACGTGTTGCTGATCACGTCTCGCGGCGATTCGAGAAGAGCACTGCTAAAACGGAAGCCGTTTAAGCAGATGGGGATGAGAGTCTGTTGCCCTGGAACCGGCTACGATGCCGGTGGTGTGTACAAAATCGTTTTCCAGGAGCAACAGACATGTCAATCGTATCCTGCTACGTCGGTCTGGACTATCACGATGAGACGATCCGCGTTTGCGTGTTGGCCGAAGACGGGGAATTGATTGTGAACCGTAACGTGGGTAACGACCCGGCCGAAGTGCGTCGCCTCGTCCAGTTGCGAGGAGCGTCGGTCTGCGGTGTGGCGATCGAAGCCTGCTGTGGATCGGCGGACTTCGCCGCCGAGCTGATCGCGCAAACGGGGTGGTCCGTCAAACTGGCTCATCCCGCGGCGGTTCAGCGCCTGAAAAAGAACCGTGACAAGACCGACCATGGAGATGCCTGGCTGCTGGCCGACCTGTTGCGCGTGAACTATCTCCCGGAAGTGTGGCTGGCGGACAGTCACACACGCCAACTGCGTCGTCTGGTGCGACATCGTCAAGGGTTGGTGGCCGAACGCAAGAACATCAAGCTGCGGATTCGGTCGCTGTTGCGCGAAGAACGAATGCCCCGATGCTCGGCCGCCAATGCGTGGACCAAGCCGTGGATGGCCTGGATTGTCACGCTCCCCTTGGGCCCTGAATCTCAATGGGTCCTGAATCAAGAATTGCAACGCCTCGCTCAAGTGGAGGAAGCCGTCCGTCACGTGGACCAGCGGTTCGCCGAGGCCACCCAGGGTGATCCGCTGGTGGAAAAGCTGCTGGCTCTTCCGGGAGTGGCCCTCGTGACCGCGGTGATTCTCCGCGCAATGATTGGACGCTTCGATCGCTTCCGCAATGGAAAGCAATTGTCGCGGTTCTGTGGTCTGACCCCCTGCAATGCGTCCAGCGGCAAGCGCCAGGCCGACGCGGGGCTCGTGAATGAAGGGAATGAATTGCTGCGCGCGGCCATGATCCAGTTGGCCAAACGCTTGCCGGGGCACGACGCGCGCTGGAAAGAACTGCATTCGCGACTGCGCTCCACCAAGCCGGCCAACGTGGCGACGGCGGCCCTGGCGAATCGCTGGCTGAGAGGGGTGTACTACCAAATCGTTCCCCCGCAGCTCGGTCAGCCAGAACAGAACTCAGACCTCGGCTCAGGCTCAGCAAACGGGGGTGAACCCGTTGCGCCTCGCCCTCACGTCGTCCTGGGATTGTGAAGGCCGACGCGAGGGCGAGGCGAACGGGGTTCCAGCAAACCCCACTTTTTTGAAAGGACGTGCTTCAATGCAAGAGGGAATTCGACGACGCAGGAGACGACGCGGACCCGCCTCGCGAGGGTGAGCTCGAGTGCCACATGGGATGGCGATGCGGTTGCCGCACGCCACTCTCGGCAGCAGATAGGGCAGCCCTCGCACTCTCGGAAAACCCACAGGGGCTAGGCCACAACGCCGATGCTCGAATAGAAGAATGGGAACTCCGCGGGAAATCGCCCAAATCGCCGTTTTCCACCTTGACGGGCAACAGACTCTCATAGAAGTGGCACCGGGCACCGGGCGAACGGCCTCGCACCGCTTGGTCCCGGCTTCCCGAACTTGGACCGAAGTCGTCCGTCGGTCACGGACGAATGGGTGCGGTGGACGCAGCGGGCGTGGGCGGCGTCATATACGAATACCTGGGGCCCGTGTAGTTTTCGCCTGGAAACATCGGCCCATGGCCGACGATGTACCGGGGGTAGTCACTCGCAGACTGGACGCTACTGCCGACCGCGGCCTCCAAGCTCCAGCCGCCGGATGCATAGGCTCCGTATCCGCAGCCTCCGCTGTATCCGTATCCGCCGCCTCCACAGCCCGGGCACGAGCCCCAAGCATAAAATTCCCCGGCAGACGCTGGGCGGGCAGAAGCTGCCAGCAGCAGAAGCGCAGCTCCAGAAAGGAGACTGATCGCGTGGAGAACCTTCATCTTTTAATTCCTTGAGGGACGCCTTCAGTCTGCCCAGGCCTGTCGACCATGTCAAATTAAATCCGATCTCGATTTGCAGCTTGATTTGAGAGACCCCGGAAGCTCGGATCCTGGGCCTTCGCTTTGCTGTGACCCAGGCCGTAGGATCTCGCCCCGTCGCAGATCCGCCCCTCTGGCGGAATTAGGGCTTTTGAAGACACTCGTGTCTGTGGATTCCGACAAACTCTAGGAGGAAATCAGGCGGGCTATTGGCAGGATGGCAGATTGTCCAGATTGTTGTCCGCCACGGCATCCCGAGCCGACCGAAGGGTGCTCTCGTCGCAATGAGGACATTTGTATTTTTGAACGGCGGCAGACTTCTGGCTCTTGTCTCCCAGAGTGTGGAACGTATCCCCCTGATCCATCGCGTTATAGATTTGCGTGATCGTCCAGAGTTTCGAATAACCGGCCAGTTTTTCCGTGCCGACGATGACCACGTGGGGGTGCACGTGCGGCGTGTCAAACGATTCTTGACGTGCGCAAATAATGCGGTACTGAGCCATTCTTAGAACTTTCTTTCGACGGCGAACAAGGATTCCGTACCGACCCCCACGACGACGCGCTTCCGATCGTACCCGGGTTGGCTGGCGGCTGCCACAAGGCGACTCATTCCGCCCTCATTGGCACAGGGGACCGACCCGTCGAGACGCACCGTCGAGCGCAAGAGCTGCGACGTGCCAAGTTCCAGGACGTGAGTCGGGAGTGAGCGGCGTCGTCCGGGTTCGCTTTGGGTGGATCCGGTGTGGGCCGCCTCGCCGTGGCGCGCCCATTCGAGCCGGCTCACTTGTCGCCCTGTTTCACCCACGCTTCGGTGAACGCGGCGTGCTTCATGCTCTCGCCGCCTTTGGAATAGCTGTAGATCGAATGAATCGTTCCGTCGCGCCCCTGGATTACGCAGGGATAGTGGTAGGAGCCTTTCTCATGCCGATCGAGATGCCGCGTCCATTTCCAGGATTGTCCTTCGTCCTCGGAGATGGAGACGGCAAGGCTGTTGCGTCCGCGCGGCTGGTCGTTGTAGACGAGGCAAAAGTGACCGTTGGCCAGCCGCACGCCGTCGATTCCCGCACCGGGATTGGCCAGTTCCGACAACGTCACCGGTCCCCACGTCTGCCCGTCGTCTGTTGACTCGCTGATCTTGATGTGGCCGGAACCGCCGTTGTCGCGCAGATAGGCGACGAGCGTGCCGTCATGCCGCGGAATGACCGAGGGCTGGATCGCACCCGCTCCCATGATCGGCCGGCTGGCAGACCAGGTTCGCCCCTTGTCGTCGCTGATCGCCATGATCCCCAGCGAAAACGTGTCACAATACAGGGGGAGCAGAATTCGTCCGTGCGGGTGTCGATCGCTCACGGGAAGCAGGGTCGGTTTGCAGCGCCCCTGCCAGCCCATCCGTTGATACATCTTGTCGTCGACAGAAACGCTCTTTTCGGTGTTCTTCCGCCGACGCCGCGATTCGACCTTCGCTTTTTCCTCCGGAGATAGCTTCGCAAATCGTGCCGCGCGCGCCTTTTTCCACTCCTCCAGATGTTTTGCCAGCTCCTTGGAGAAATCGGCCGGTTTCAAATAGATGACGTCGTGCCATTCCCATTTCGGCGGTCCATCCCCGGTGTAATCCCGCGAATAGAGATAGTTCGTCTGCGCCGACTCCCACGAGTTGGCGATAATGACGGGCCAAAACAGCCACAGACGATTTTCCGGATCGATCATCATGCACGTGTTGCAGTCGGGGAAGCCGGGCGTGTCGTACATCACGAAATCCGAGCTCCACCGGGTTTCCCCCTTCCGCAACCGCGCTCCGTAGATGGCCACGTCGTCCGAGTTGCGTTCACCGTGACCTCGATACCAGGAAGCAATCAGGTCGCCGTTGGCACACTCGACGAGACCCGGCGCGTGATTGTGGTCGTGCCGCAGCGGGAAGACGAGTTCCCCGCGATAAAGTGGCGCTTCCGCGGCCAAAGTGCTCCGAGCACCAAGGGAGACCGACAGGGTCATCACGGATGCCACGACGGCGCAGACTCCGAAAATTCGATGCTTCATGATGGCTGCTTCTCTCTGTTGACGGACTTGCGGTTCTTCATCTGGACTTTTGTTTCTATCGCATCGCAGCCTCGGCTTCATTCGGCAACGCAAGGGGCGACTGCTGAACTGCACCTGCCGGCCACATCGCCTTGCGCTACGATTTCTTTCGCGCAGAGGCTTGTGCCAGCTTGAGCAGCAATCCGTTGTCGACGAAAGGCTGAGACCCCGTATAGCTCCAGACGATGCGTCCGCTCGTGTCGACGATGAACGTGCCGTGCTTGAGATCCTCATCGTGGTCGCCGACCGCCGGGGTGTAGACGCTGTATTGCTCCGCGACCTTGTTATCGCGATCGGAGAGGACCGGGAAGTGAAAGTGACCGTACTGGCGGAAGCGGGCGGCCGTTGTCTCGAGGGGATCGGCACTGAGAGCGACGATCTGCACACCGCGCTCGGCGAACTTCGGCAGATCCTCCTCGAGCGCGAAGAGTTGGGCGACGCAGTGGCTGCAGTAATACCCGTAGTAAAAGACGACGATCACCGGGCCGGTGCGCCGCAGGTCCCGCAGCGCGACTCGGTGCCCCTCGGTGTCGCTCAACTCGAAATCGGGCGCCGTCGTGCCGAGCAGCGGGCTGGCCTGCCCGAGAGCCGCGCGGCTCTCCGCGAGCTTCTGGGGCGGCAGTGATTGCGCCCGTGCCGTAGCCAAGAAGGTTTTCGCGTCCGCCGCGACGTTGCCGGTCGGCACGAGCCCGTATTCATCGGCATCGCGCGGGACCAGCGTGCGGTAGGCAATGAGCGCTACGCAGGCGACCGCGCCCGCGCCCAGCAGTCCGAGAAAGAGCCAAGTCGCCGCCGACCGCCGCGGCCGTCGCGCATCCCCGTCACATTTCGCCGCGGAAGTGTCCGCACCGGGCGCAGATCCTGTTGAAAGCATCGAACCGATCTCTCCATCAATAAGGCGTTGCCACGGTTGCAGCCTAGCAGATTCCCATGGTGGCGCTGAGTCTGGAAGAGGGAAGAGGGAAGAGGGAGGAGGGGCGAAGAAACCGCGGCTCCGCCGGGGCCGCGGCCGCCTTGTCCGCTAGTCGCACTGCCCGCCCTGTCTTGTGTACTGGCGTCGATGCTTGATTCGCGCATGGCCATGGCGTCATGCTGACAGGCGTCGTTCCAAAAGGCGGACACATGAAAGCCGATGATTCACAGCAGCAGCGAGAGTTTGACACGAGATCACGGCGAGAGTTTCTCGTCGGGGCGGGGCTCGCCGGTTTGTCGCTGACGTGGGGCGGTTCGCGGGCGACAAGTGACGACAAACTCGCTGCTCCCCGTTTTCTGCTCGCGTGGGGACGGCCGGGCCACGGGGAGGGCGAGTTTTCGGCCTGCGTCGGCCTGGCGATCGGCACGAATGACGAAGTGCATACGGCCGAGTTTCGAAATCGCCGCGTGCAAAAGTTCACAGCCGAGGGGCGTTTCCTGGGGAGCTTCCCCGTGCAGCCGTATGCGGGCGGGCTCGCCGTGGATCGGGAGGGAAACGTTTACGTGGCCCACTGGAACAGCAATAAGCTCGCCGCGTATTCCCCGTGCGGCAAGCTCTTGCGGGAATGGGGCACGAAGGGGACGGCCGACGGCCAGTTCCGGCTGCCGGGTTCCGTGGCGCTCGGTCCCGACGGCCTCTTGTATGTGCCGGATCAGGGAAACAGCCGCGTGCAAAAGTTCACGACGCAGGGAAAATTCGTCGGAAAATTTGGGAAGCACGGCAGCGAGCCGGGAGAATTCGGCGGCAGCCAACCGGTCGGGGGCCGCTTTGCCGGGCCGCAGTTCGTGGCTTTCGATCGCGCCGGCAACGTCTACACCACCGACGCGGCGCTTGGCCGCATTCAGAAGTTCACGCCGGAAGGCAAGCTCCTGGCGTATTGGGGCTCAAAAGAGAGCGAGCAGGGGGGATTCGGCGGACCTCCGCCCCGGGGCAAGAACGGCATGGCGGGTCTGGGCGGCCCCATCGCACTCTGCGTGGACCAGGAGAACCGCGTGTGGGTGAGCGCCACCAACAACCGGGTCCAGCAGTTCACGAACAGCGGAAAGTTCTTGCGCGGGGTGGGCGGCGCGGGAAAACTTCCCGGCCAGTTCCACACGCCGCACGCACTCGCGTTGGACAGTCACGAGTGCCTCTATGTCGCCGACACGATGAACTCGCGGATCCAGAAATTCGCAACGCGTTGAGACATCCCCTCAGTTACACAGGAGAGATAGGCACGTCAATGAACGCGATCGTTGCTCTCTGCTTGATTCTTCCGACCGCCGAGGCCTCCTCCGCAGACAGAATCGCTCTGCTGAACGAAAACTATCAAGTGATTCAACGGACAGAGGACGACAAGGGAGCCTGTCGCATTGCGCTCACGCCGCCGCTGAACAACGCAGAGCCCTGTGAGTTCAAGATCGACGACGGGCAGCGCATCGTTCGATCGGGGATCGCACGCTGGGAAGATCGGCACGGATTGGGCCGTACGGCGCTGCTGGAGGGAATTCCGGTCGGCGGACCTTATACGGTGACCGTCGCTCCCCGAGGGCACAACGCTGCCGCCGCAATCGCGTTTCACAATATCCTGGTCGGCGACATTTGGATCTTGGGCGGCCAATCCAACATGTTCGGCATCGACGTCATCAAGGAGAACTTACCGGCGTTGCCCTATTTGAACATGCTGGACGTGCAGCATGTTCAGCGCGACGCGCATTGGGCGGCCGGCCTGCCTCCGATTCACCGGATCCCAGAGAGCCTCGCTTACTCGTATCTGCGCAACCAACATCCGGAGTGGACCGAGGAGAAGATCAAACAGACGATCGCGGCCAAGGTGCCCGTCGGCGGCATTGACTGCTCCTATTTCTTCGCGCGGAAGCTCTATGCCGAGACGCGGATTCCAATTGGCCTGATTCCTTGCGCGACGGGCGGAGCCTTGGCGATTTGGAACCCCGCTCAACGAGAGCAGAATCGCTATGGGTTCTTGGAGCATCACCTCCATCGCGTCGGCGGGCGCGTGAAAGGGCTGCTCTTTTTTCAGGGCGAGCAGGACGCCATTTTCGGGGACGAGACACAAACCGTCCGGAAACCGTCACTCATCGATCCCCTCCGGACCTACGCGCAGCAATTCAAGACGTTCGTCGACGCTCTGCGGAAGGATTGCCACGATCCGGACCTCCCGGTGATCTTCGCGCAGATTTGCCGACATCACAACGGCGCGAAAAATCATGCGACCGGCTGGGAAATGATTCGCGAACAGCAGCGGTCGATCCCCACGATTCTGTCGCACGCGCACTGTGTTGGGAGTCTCGACCTCGACGTGATCGACGGACTCCATCTGGATTACGATTCGTTGAAGCGCATGGGGAACCGGATGGCTTATTTGGCGGTCCCCTACGTCAAGAAGGCCGCCATGCCGCGCAGCGAGATCAAGCTCGTGTCGGTTCATCTCGGCAAAACGGCAAGGCCGACGATTGTCGTGGAGTACAGCGGCGTGACCGGGAAGCTGCATGCACCGGGCAGGCCGACCGGCTTTTGCCTCAAGCGGAAAGAGAGCGGGGAGCTGCTGGATTGGATTTACAAGATCGATTTCGACGCCGCACGGCCGGGCCGGATCATCTTGAGAGCGACGTCGGTGCCGAACCAAAACGTGGTTTTGTACTACGGCGCGGGAGCAGCCCCGTACGTCAACATTGTTGATGAAAACGATATGCCGTTGCCGGCTTTTGGCCCGGTGGAAATCAAATAACGATAAACAGAGCACTCCGGGACTTTCGTCCGGGATGCGACCCCATTCCCAACGCTTCAACCGGACCGTTTCAATACGTGGACGAGCTGCGGGACGAGGCGTTCGAAGGCTCGGCCGCGGTGGCTCAAGTGGCGCTTCACCGTGGGGCTCAGTTCGCCGAACGTGTGGTGGTATTCGGGAATGAGAAAGTACGGGTCGTAGCCGAAGCCGTTCGTGCCGCGGGGGGCGGTCGTGATCCGGCCGCGGCAATAGGCTTCGAGTTGCAGGCGGACGGTCGCGGCCGGGTCGGCGACCGCCACGTTGCAGACGTAGCGAGCGGTCCGTCGTTCGGCGGGGACGTCGGCCAACTCGCGGAGGAGTTTGGCGTTGTTGGCCTCGTCGGTTGCCCCTTGGCCGCTGTAGCGGGCGGAAAAAATTCCGGGGGCCCCTTTGAGGGCGTCAACCTCGAGGCCGCTGTCTTCGCCTAGCACCCACTCGGAGAGGCGGCGGGCCGTCTCGGTCGCCTTTTTTGCGGCGTTTTCGGCGAACGAGTTCCCGTCTTCGACGATCTCGGGAAGGTCGGGAAAACTGTCGATGCCGACGACGGCGATCCCTTCGGGCTCGAGCAGTTCGCGAATTTCGCGGAGTTTGCCCCGGTTGCGGCTGGCGACGACAAGTCGCGTCGGATCACGGTCGCTCATGCCCCCGAGTCTTTCGCCGGGCCGGCGCCGTGTCAATCAACCGGACGACGTCGACGGTGCTCGTTAACGGGGGACTTCGATGATTTGCGGAAAGGGGTCGAAGATCCACGTTTTCACGTCTTCGTGGGCGATGGGCTTCCGCGGGATGGCGAAGGCCTCGGCACCGAGGGTGGGGGAGCCGTCCAATTTGATCGAGGAGATTTTTGCTCCGAAGAGATTCTGCGTTTCGGCGATCCGCGGATCGTCTTTGGATTTGAACGAGCCGACCGTCACGATGGATGTGTAGCGGTCGTGAAAGACCCAGGCGTCGAAGTCGCGGTCATAGCCGTACGACTTGGCTCGCCGCAGCGCCGTGCACAGTTGCCAGGCGCGGTCGGCCGCCTCGCTGAGCGACGAGCTGATCGGCTGGACTTTTTTCTCGGTGGCCTCGCTGGTGAGCTCGGCCTTGCCCTGGAAGGTGGCGACGACGACGGTGTACTGTCCAGGATTGGTCAGCAGCGAATAATCCGAGCCTGAGTTGAGCCGCAGGATGAACGGGTCGTGTTTGCGAAGGGCCAGGTCTTCTTCGGTCAGTTCGGGGTTGACCGTCATGAAAGCGCCGCTGAAGGGAAAGCGGCGGTTGGGGGTGACGCGGTAGACGCCGCCCGACTTCGTCCGCTTGATCAGTTCGCCGGGGCCGGCTTCGCCCTGGGCGGTGACGTCCCGCAGGAATTCGGGCTGGAACGCCTTAATGAATTTGAGGGTCCGCTGGGCGACCTTGTCGTTGCTGGTGGGGTAGTTGCCCGCGAGCACGCAGATGCCGCCGGCCCAACTGCGGGTCTTGGCGGCGCGTTCTTCGTTGGTGCGGCGGTCAACGGTGGTGAGCGTTGCGTCTTGTTCTTGCTGCGCAAACGTGTAGGCCGGGATCCCCTTGAGGCGGAGTTCATAAACGAGTTGGTCGGCGGCCTCCCGTGGCGACATGCCTTCGGTGCGCTCGTACTCGGGAGGAGTATTAAAGCTGGCGACCATGATCATCCAGGGGCCGTGCCGCTTCGTCAGTCCGTATCGCTTGCCCCGCACGGCCTCGATATGCACGGCCATTAAGGGGGCACAGATGGCAAGCAAGGCAAAAAAAGCCAACACGACCAGGGGGCGGGGGGGGTGGATGGTGGCTCGCACGACAGACTCCGTTCTGATCTGAATGCGGAACGCGTCCCGAAGGCCAGGACGAACCAAAAGGCGAGTTGAATTTTTGAGATTGAGAGCGGAAAGGGAGCGGGAATCTAGCAAGTCTTGCCGAACGAGTCCAGAGGCCATTTTTCGCCGAGCGCATTTCGCTGCAGGGCGGTGAGCCGGGCGATCGCCTTGCGGGCCGCGTCGAGCTGCCGTTCGAGCAGGGCCGGCCCAAAGGTGCGGCCTTCCGCGGTCCCCTGAACCTCGATGAATTCATCGTTCCCCGTCATCACGACGTTGAAATCGACGTCGGCCCGGACATCCTCACTGTAATCGAGGTCAACCAGGACCGAACCCTCGATGATTCCGACGCTTATGGCGGCCACGCTGTTGACGAAGACTGGCCGTTCTCCGATGAGCTTTTCGCGGATCGAGCTGACCGCGTCGACCAGGGCCACAAAGCCGCCGGTGATGCTGGCGGTGCGGGTGCCGCCGTCGGCCTGCAAAACGTCACAATCGACGGTGATGGTGCGGGGTCCCAGGGCGGCCAAGTCGACGGCGGCCCGCAAGCTGCGGCCCACGAGCCGTTGGATTTCCTGGCTGCGGCCGTCAATTTGGCCCCGCTCCCTTTTTTTACGGGGGGCCGTGCTGCCGGGCAGCATGCTGTACTCGGCCGTGACCCAGCCGCTGGGGTTCTCTTCCTTAAGTTTCCAGGGGGGAACCCCTTCGTCGATGCTGGCCGTGCACAGGACGATCGTGCGGCCGGCCTGATAGAGCACGCTCCCCGGGGCGGCGGCCGTAAAGCTGCGACGGAGGACGACCGGACGCAGGTCCTCGACCGAGCGGCCGTCAGCTCGCATGGTGGCTCCCCAAGAGCCAGACCAGCAGGCCCTTTGCGAGGTGCATGCGGTTTTCCGCCTGCTGGAACACGATGCTCTGCGGGCCGTCCATGACGTCGTCGGTCACTTCCAGGCCTCGCTTGGCCGGCAAGTCGTGCATGAAGCGGGCCGACTTCGGCGCCTTGGCCATCAGCCGGGCGTTGACCTGATAGGGGGTGAAGATTTTCTGGCGTTCTTGAGCCTGCGCTTCCTGCCCCATGCTGGCCCAGACATCGGTATAGACAATGTCGGCATCCTTGACGGCGATCGCCGGATCGGAGGTGAGCGTCACCGCCATGTCGGGAAAGCGGCCGCGGAGATCGGCGAGCACGGCTTCGGAAAGCTGGTATCCGTCCGGCGAGCAAAACGTCACCGGCATCCGGCAGTAGGCGCCCGCCATGGCCAGCGAGGCGGCCACGTTGTTGCCGTCGCCAATATACACGAGCCGCAGACCTGCGAGTCGTCCGAACGTCTCGCGGATCGTGAACAGGTCGGTGAGCGCCTGGCACGGATGCAATTCGTCCGACAGGCCGTTGACGACCGGGCACTGCGACAGGCGGGCAAACTCCTCGATCAATTTCTGCGAGAAGGTCCGCATAACGAGGACGTCGGAGTACGAACTGAGCACGCGGGCCACGTCGGGAAGCGATTCGCGGCCGTTAAGGCCGGCATCCAGCGTCGTGAGGAACACGCTGCCGCCGCCGAGCTGGATGGCCGCCGCCTCGAAGCTGTTCCGCGTGCGCAGCGACGGCTTTTCGAAGATCAGCGTCAGCACTCGGCCCTGCAAGAGGGCAGGGCGATCGCCCCGTTTCATCCGCTCCTTCAGGTCCGCGGAGATTGCGAGAATCTCTTCGGTATCTTTGGGCGTGATGTCGAGCAGGTTGGTCAAATGCCGCCGCGCGGGTGCCGCGTTTTTGGCGGATTCGCGGACGAGCTTGCGGGCCGAGCCCCGCGCCTCGGGGCGGGGGCGTCCGTCCGACTCGAAGCGTGCCGTCCGGGACGGCCGGTCAGTTCTCATCCGCCATCTCCCGCAGGGCTTCGGCCAGGACGTCGCAGCCCGCGTCGACTTGTTCCTCGGTGACGTTGAGCGGCGGCAAGAGCCGCACCACCGTGTCGTGCGTCGCGTTGAGCAACACTCCGCGGCGCATGCACTTTTCGACGGCCGGACCTGCCGGAATCGTCAGGTCGACGCCGACCATCAGTCCCTCGATCCGCAAGGCGCCGATAATCGGCAGCTCGTTCTTGAGCGACTGAAGCCGCTCGCGGAACCGGTCGGACATCCGCCGGCAATTCTCGAGCAGGTTTTCTTCCTCGATCATGCGGACCGTCGCACAGCCGGCGGCCATCGCCAGCGGGTTTCCGCCGAACGTGCTGGCGTGGGTTCCCGGCCGCAGGCTTTTGGCGACCTCTTCGCGGGCGATCATCGCGCCGCAGGCGACGCCCCCCGCCAAACCCTTGGCCAGCGTCATCACGTCGGGCTGAACCGGCGTGCGTTGATAGCTAAACCAGGTCCCCGTGCGTCCCATGCCCGTTTGGACCTCGTCGAACATGAGCAGGCACTTGTGCTCGTCGCACAGTTGCCGCAGGCCGGTGAGGAAATCATTGTCGGCGGCGTTGATGCCCCCTTCGCCCTGGACCGGCTCGAGCAGGATTCCGCACGTCTCGTCGTCGATGAGTGTGCGGACCGCCTCGAGGTCATTCAGCGGGGCGTAGCGAAAACCGGCGACCAGTGGGCCGACTCCCTCGTGATACTTCGGCTGGCCCGTGGCGGTCAGCGCTCCGAACGTGCGGCCGTGAAAGCTGTTCTCGAACGAGATGATCTTGTAGCGGTTGCCTCCCGCGTGCAGGCGGGCCAGCTTGATGGCGGCTTCAACCGCTTCGGCCCCGCTATTGCAGAAAAACGCCTGGCCGAAGCCGCGCGTGCAGAGGAGTTCCGCGAACTCGCCTTGGGCCTCGGTGTACCACGTGTTGGGGACGTGGATCAGTTCGGCCGCCTGCGCCTGGATCGCCCGCACGACCGCTGGCGGCGAGTAGCCGAGGATATTGCAGCCCCAGCCGGGGAAGAGATCGAGATAACGGTTCCCCTCGGCGTCCCACACGTACGAGCCCTCGCCCCGCACGAGACAGACGGGGTAGCGCTTGTAGTTGGGGATGACGTACTGCGCAAAACACTCGATCACCTGCGCACTGCTGGGGGCCTCAATACGATTCACGCTTTATTCCTTTGCCATCCGGACTCGAACGAGGGAGCGCGTCAGGGGACGATTTCAGTCCCGACTCCCTGGTTCGAATAGAACTCCAGCAAGAGGGTATGGGGTGTGGCGGCGTCGACAATGTGCACTTTTCTCACGCCGGCCCGCAATGCGTCGAGTGCCGCCTCGACCTTGGGAACCATTCCCGAATCAATGACTCCTTCGACAATCAAACCGCGGCAAAGGCTCGCAGGGAGGTGCGAAATCAGCGTCGCGGGGTCCTTGCGGTCGCGAAAAATGCCCGGAACGTCGCTCAAAAAGACGAGCTTTTCGGCTCCGAGAAACCGGGCGACCGCCGCGGCCGCCGTGTCGGCGTTGACGTTCAATTTCCCGCCCGAGGAATCGAGAGCGATCGACGGAATGACGGGGATTGCACCACCGCGGGCAGCATCCTCGATTGCCGAGCAGTCGACGTCGACCACTTCGCCCACCCGCCCCAGGTCGAGCGATTCGCCGTGAGGACCGTCGAGCGTTAACTTCTTCGCGATCAAACAGTTTCGGCCCAGGTAATTGAGCCCCACGGCGTCGGCCTCCTGCCGGCGGAGTTCGGTGAGCAGCGATCCGCAGATCTCGGCCAGCGTGCTGGCCACGATTTCGAGTGTGCGCTCGTCAGTATACCGCCGACCCTGCACGAACCGCGGCTGGATGCCGGCGGCTGTCATCGACTGGGAGATCGACTTGCCCCCGCCATGCACCAAGACCGGCTTCATGCCGACCGTGGCGAGGAAGATCACGTCGGTGAGAAAGCTGCGGACGGCGTCCTTCTCGTCCAGGACGCTCCCGCCGAGCTTGATAACGACGTAGCGTCCTCGGAACTGGCGTATCCAGCCGAGTGCCTCGACCAAAATGTCAGCTTTGTGAACGGCCTCGTTCAACCTGGCTCTCCCGCGCCAAATAGAGCGAAACTCCTGATTTTAAAGGGACTTGCGGGGAAGTCAATCCGCTCGGCGCCCCGCCGCAGCGCGTCCTCGACCGTCGGTCGGAAGGGGGGACGGAAAGTCCTGTTTCAGCTCCGCGGGAGCGATCCGGCGTATCTGGCCCGCCTCCATGAGGAGCACCACGTCGGCGAGCCGAATCGCCTCGCTGCGATTGTGGGTGATGTGCAGTGTCGTGACGCCGGCGACCTGTCGGACCGACGTCAGCAGTCCATACATTTCTTCCCGCGTGGCGTCGTCTAGTGCACTTAAGGGCTCGTCCAGGCACAACACACCCGGCTGGGCTGCCAGCGCCCGGCCGAGTGCCACCCGTTGGCGCTCGCCGCCGCTCAGTCCGGCCGGTTTGCGAGCGAGCAATTGGCGGATTCCCAGTAATTCGGCCAATTCCTCGACGCGGCGGCCGATTTCTCGATGCGATCGCCGCCGGACAGCGAGCGCAAAGCCGAGTTGCTCCCGGACGGTCATCGTCTCAAACAGGGCGCCATCCTGCGGCACGAAGCCGATCCCCCGTTCGGCCGGTTTGAGCGCCGTCACCTCGCGATCGTGCAGCCAGATCCGTCCCCGGTCGACCGGACGGAGGCCGCAAATCGTTTCCATCAAAGTCGTTTTGCCGACCCCCGTTCGTCCCATCAGCACGGCATATTGGCCTGCGGCGACTTCGAATGAAATCGAGTCGAGCATGAACGTGCCTGCTTGCACGTGAAGGTTTTCGACTCGGATCACAGAAAGCTCGCCTGCCCCAAAGTGGAGGGATTTAAGCAGTTGGTCGTAATCCACGTTATCCGAACGGGTTACGATTCGCCAATCGCGGGGACGAATTGGCGGGGTACCGCTTTGGCGGCGTCAAAGTGCCGCCAGGCTTCCCTCTCTTCCAGGTCGGCGGGATCATCAGGCGCGACAAACCAGGAACCGCCGAAGCCGGCGTTGGGACCGATTCCGTTTGGACCGATCGTCCCCTTCAGTCGTCCGTTCAACCACTCCGATACGAAGAAATAACAGAATCGGCACGACCGGCCGATCTGTGCAGCGAGCACCTCGAGAAAAACAGAGACATTCGATCGTCTCCGACTATTTTGCCAGGGGACGACCGTCGCCGGTGGACACGGATTGAGCCGCCGACCGCGAATACGACTGAAGGAACAGCCATGACCGCGGAGAACCTTGTGCGTCTCGAACAGGAAGTCGAGCGCCTCCGGGCAGAGAACGACGAACTCCGTCGGCAGTTGTTGCAGTCACAAAAGATGAGCTCCGTCGGCGCACTCGCCTCGTCGATCACGCACGAGTTCAATAACGTCCTCACCACGATCATCAACTACGCCAAGATGGGTCTGCGGCACAAAGACGTCGGCACGCGCGAAAAAGCGTTTGACAAAATCCTCTCCGCCGGCCAACGGGCGTCGAAGATCACCACCGGCATGCTCTCGTATGCCCGCGCAGGGCGAGCGGCGGGAGCTCTCCGATCTGGTGGCCGTGGTCGACGATGTGCTGGTGCTGGTCGAGAAAGACCTGCAGATGCACCGTGTGCGTTTGCAGACGGACTTTGTCGGCCGCCCCTTCGCCCTCATCAATGCGAACCAGATTCAGCAGGTCTTGCTCAACCTGATCGTCAATGCCCGGCAGGCGATGGAGAACGGCGGGACGCTCTATCTTTCCGTCCACGCCAACGATGAGAGTGGCATGGCCGAAATCTCTCTTCGCGACACGGGCTGCGGCATTCCGGCGGACAAGCTCCGCGTAATCTTCGAGCCGTTCTACACGACCAAGCAGGCCGACCAGCAGGGCCAAGGTGGCACCGGCCTCGGCTTGGCCCTCTGCCGCGAAATCATCGAGGCCCACAAGGGACGCATCCGCGTCGAAAGCGTGATGGGGAAGGGGACGACCTTCACGCTGAAGCTCGCTCTCGCACCGGCCCCGGTTGCACCAGGCACTCCTCCTGCCGTCGCGATGGCCGCGACAAAGGCGAATTAGAGGTCGCCGAACAGCCGGTTCAAGCGGGACTGATGGTAGGCAAGGCGTTCAGTCGGCGTCATTTTCTTGAAGTCGACGGGAGCGGACGCCTTCTTCCCACCCGGTTTTCCGGTTGGAGTCGAATCGCCTCCATAACTCGTCGCCATTGCTTGCGGTACGAGATCGTCCTCGAGCGGGCGATGCGGCTTGAGGCCAAGCCTGACCAGAACGGCGTGATACGCCTTGACCGCTTCGAGCGGCTCGATCACGCCGTCGACGATGTGCTTTAAAAACTCGATGAACGCCAACTGGTTTTCCGCCTGGTTGATCTTCCGGCCAAACAGCGCGGCACGTCCTCCATATTTGCGGACGTCGTGGATCAACTGAAACGCATCGAGTGTCGTCCCCGCGCTTCCGCCAAGCACGCCCACGACGAGATGCGGATCGTAACTGACGAGTTCCTCCAGCGCTCGCGGTCCGTGATAGACCATCTTGAGGAACACGGGCCGTCCCTTGGTGGTCACGCCGGCCAGCGTTCGCGCGACGAGATCATTCACGAAACCAGGCACCAGTTCGCCAGGCACGACGTCGGATAGATTGGGATCGAAGACTTCCAGAAAGTGCCGAAATCCGACGCGTTCCGCCTCTTCGCGAAACTGCTTGTATTGGGTGAGCGTCTCGTGATCGAGTTCGCAGCGGTTGTTGAACGTGACCGAATACAGGCCCAAATCGACGCCGCGGGTGCGCTCCTCGGGCCGGCAGTCGAGATGGCCGCATTGAATGTGATCGAGCGACGCTGAGCGGAAAGGCCGGGCCGCTTCGAGATAGCTCTTGCCGCCGCGGGGAATATGGACGTCGGTCGCGTCGTTGGCCCGAGCCGCCGGCGTGACAGGCGAGCCGTCGAACAGCCGCTCGTTGAGGCACAAGACTTCGCTCGTGCTGGCCGACATCAACACGATATCGACGATCTGCTGCTGGATCACCTCGCGGATCTGTTGCCGATACTCGGCCAGCGTCTTGAACCGCAATTCGCCGTCGTGCCGTTCGGGCGAGCGGCCCGGACGCGCCAAGCCGAACGCCATGTCGGCGTCCTTGGCGTCGGCAATGATGAACTCCTTCGACCCATGCGGATCGGCATGGATCGAACGGAGTTTGCGGTCGAGCGATTTTTCCATGCGGCATGGAATGGAAAGATGAAGGCGGAAGGACGAGCCAGATCAGGCAGGCGAAGCCTGCGAGTCTGATTCATCCTTCATCCTTCATCCTTCATCCTTATTACTTAAGCACTTTGTCGATCGTCTCGCGGAGGACCTTCGCGGAGTTCTGCAGGCCCATCCGCTCCTTGGGCCACAATTCGATCTCGACGTGGCCCACGACGCCGCAGCGTCCGACAACCGTCGGCACGGAGAGGCAGACGTCGCGGATCCCGTACGTCCCTGTTTGCAGCGTGGAGATGGGCAGGATTCGCCGCCGGTCGAGCGCGATGCTGTGGATGACTTCGGCGATCGACACGCCCACCGCGAAGCCGGCGCCAGTTTTCTTCTTGATGACCTCGGCTCCGCTGCCGCGCGTCCGCTTTTCGACCTCTTGAATCACCGTCGGCGAAACCCCGGGCCATTTGTCGAGCGGCAAGCCGGCAATCTGCGCGGCCGACCAGATGGCCACCATGCTGTCCCCGTGCTCGCCCAGCATCATGGCCGAAACCTGTGTTGGCGGGACGTTCAGTTGCTGCGCCAGAATGCCGCGAAGCCGCGTCGTGTCGAGCATCGTTCCCAAACCGAAGACGCGCTGCGGGCCAACTGACAAGTCTTTCACGGCCAGATACGTGAGCACGTCGACCGGATTGGAGACGACGAAGACCATCGCCTCCTTTTTCATGCCGTGCTGTTTGAGGTCAGCCAGAATCTTGCGGAACAGCTCGACATTGCGGTTGATGAGATCGAGGCGGCTCTCGTCCGGCTTGCGACGCAGGCCGGCCGTGATGACGACGATGTCGGCGTCGGACGCCAGCTCTGTGCCGCCCCCAGTGATTTTCTGGTCGGCGATGAGCGAGCTGCCGTGCATCAGGTCGAGCGCTTGCCCGTCTGCCATGTCGCGGTTGACGTCGACGAGCGCGATCTCGCGCACGATGCCGCCAGCCTGCAGGGCAAATCCCGCGCTCGACCCCACCAATCCGCCGCCGCCGATGATTGCGACTTTCATGAACTCAATGCTCTTTCATCTACGGAAATTCGTCGATCGCTACTTGGACAGGGCTTGCATCACCTGGTCGGTAATGGCCTGGACGAGATCGTCCGTCTCGGAGTTCCCTTTGGGGGCCCCCTTGCTTTGGAGGTATCCTGGATAGTCGGGAGCGGCCTCGAAGGCCTTCGGCTGCGGAAGCTGTTCCTTGTATCCCGGGCGGAAGGCGCTGTTGCCGCACAGGTCGCAGTTCTCGACGTGGAACCGCGGATCGTCGAAGCCGAGTCGCTTCTTCAGATCCAGCAGCTCGTTCGTCTGCTGCTGCGTGAAGTAGTCGACCCGGCCGAGCTGTTTGGCCAGCATCAGAATGCGGCAGTACGAGTCGAGGATTTCGGTCTTCCAGAAGGCCTCTTCGACCGTCTTGCCGAAGCTTACCGTGCCGTGGTTCTTGAGGATGATGCAGCTCGTTCCTTTGAGGAACGGCAGCACCGTATCGGCGAATTTCTGCCCGCCCGGCGTCTCGTAGGGAGCGATCGGTATCTCGCCCATGAAGACTTCGACTTCGGGCAGCACGCACTGCGGGATCGGCTCGCCCGCGACCCCGAAGGCCGTCGCGTGCGGCGGATGGCAGTGCACGACCGCCTTGACGTCCTCGCGTGCCTTCATGATCGAGAGGTGCAGCAGGATCTCGCTGGTCCGCTTGCGCTTGCCGCCGATCTGGTTGCCGTCGAGGTCGACCGCACAGATGTCTTCAGGCGTCATGTAGCCTTTGCAGATCATCGTCGGCGAGCAGAGGACTTCGTTCTCGCCGACGCGGATCGAGATATTGCCGTCATTGGCGGCGGCAAATCCCTTCTGATAGACCCGCCGGCCGATCTCGCAGATCTGCTCTTTGAGCTTCCGGTCATGGATGCCGCTGCTCCAACCGTTGGCCGAACCGGCTCCTCTGGTCGTCATCGATTTCACCATCGCTAGAGTCCACTTTCCTCGTTGTTAGTCGACGTCAATCACGTCGAGAATGGCTGCGTTATATGCGTCAATCGGCTTCTGTTCCGGGTGGAACGGAGCCGAGGCTTCGGCCCCTTCGCTGATGGCAATCAGCGACCCAAGTCCGGCACCAAGTTCATCATAGGTCACAAACGATTCCTCACGGCCGGCTTCCGAACCCTTCAAACCGTCCCGGTTGAGAGGAACGCAAATCCGCCACGCCGCCCCCTTCAGCGACGGGTGCCAGCGCGAGAGCGTTACGGTTCCAATCACTTCACCAATCCGCATCGCCGGATCACTCCTTCCAATCGGACGGAGCCGTCGGTTTGCCGCCGGAACACAATTCCCGCAGCAACTTGCGCAGCTCGAAAGGCGTGCGATCCGTCGGGTCGATGGCAAACAGGTTGGCCCCCATCTGCTCCTGGAGCGACTTGATCCGTGCCACCGTTACAACCGCTGCCCCCCGCACATGCAGATTCCGATTGGCCCGACAGACGGCTGCCTCGGGTTTACCCGTGATGATGACGGCGGCATGGCACTCGCCGCGGCACAGCGCGCTTACCGCACGCTGGGCCGCCTCGCGATGGCAGCCGCTCAATTCGCGGGTCCAATCGACGGGCGAGTCTTTGCCGATCAGCTCGAGAGCGGAAACGACCGCCGGTGTCGATCGCGTGACGATCGCCAGCCATTTTCCACGTGTCTCCGCGACTGCGTTGTTCCGATCCGCCCGCCGCCAGGCGAGCTTGCGCGTATTCAGGAAATCGAGAGCCGACGGCGTGAGCACCGTTTTGCGGCCAAAAATGACGGGCCCCGAAATGATTCCCCGCTCTTCGAGCAGCGTGCCCGTGACCACGTCGTCTTGAATTTCAAGCGTTTTTGCGGGACTTGGTTGGGCAGGGGGGGCGGGAGCGAGCCGGGAGGGCGCGGCATCAGCGGGTCGCTGGAGTTGCGCAAGCACTCCCGCGACGATCCGCTCGATCATGTCCTCCGGCTGGCTCATCTCGGTTACTGCACTGCTTGGTTCAGGGTGTGTTATTGCGGCTTGGTTGCGGGTCGTTCCACCACAGGATCGGCCAGCCCAATGATGCTAAAGCGGGCCGGACTATTGTCGGCACCGATCATCTCTCGTGCGGCTTTGCCGTCACTCGAAATCACCACGCGGTCGCCGCGCCCGCTGCCGAGCGCGTCGAGCGCGATGATTGGAACGCCGTCAGGCTGCTCGCGCGCATCGAGCGGCTGGACAATCAGCATCCGCCATCCGTTGAGGGTGGGATGCTTGATCGTCGAGGTGGCGTGTCCGAGTACTTGTGCGAGTTGCATGATCAGATGATTCGCAGGTCGTCGACCATCGCGCAGCGCCGTTGCCGCGTGAAGGTCAGCGGATTGGTGACTCCCTCGCCCGTCGGAGTCGCGATGCTGTAGGAGAGGTAGCCTTGGCCTCCCAGCCCGAGCCCCGCCATGCAGGGACCGTTTTTCACGAAGAGCGTCGTATCCATCACCCGCCCCATCGTGGTCATTGTCCGCACGTTGCGCGAGTGGATGATGCTCGTGTGTTTGAAGTTGTGCTCGTATTCCAGAGCCAGGTCGATGGCCTGCGCGGCGTCCCGCACGCGGACGAAGGGGACGAACGGCATCATCTGCTCTTCGGGAACAAACGGGTTGTGGACGTCGGTTTCGCCGTACAGGATCTGCGTGTCGGCCGGCACGCGGACGCCGATCAGCGTGGCGAGCACGCTGGCATCTTTTCCGACGAGATCACGGTTGAGTACGGCATGCCCGCCCGTCTTCTCCGGCGGAGAGAAGGCGAGTTTCGTGAGCTGATCGATCTGCGACGCGTTCAGGCGATATCCGCCGTGGCGGCCGACGGCGTCAAGCAGCGACTCGAAGATCTTCTCGACGGCGAAGATTTCCTTTTCGCTAATGCAGAGCAGGTTGTTGTCGTAGGCGGCCCCCTTGACGATCGACTGAGCGGCGTTTTCCAGGTCGGCCGTTTCATCGACGACGACCGGCGGATTCCCCGGGCCGGCGACAATCGCCCGTTTCTTACTCGCGAGCGCGGCCCGAGCCACGCCGGGACCTCCCGTCACCACCAGGAGCCGGATGCCGCGATGCTCGAAGATCTGGCCGGCCGTTTCGAGCGTCGGCTCTTCGACGATGGTGAGCAAATTCTCCAGTCCGGTCGCCTCGTAGATTGCCCGGTTGAAGCGGCGAACGCCTTCGCAGGCGATCCGCGCCCCGGCCGGATGCGGATTGAAGACGACCGTGTTGCCCGACGACACCATGCTCACCACATTGCCGGCCAACGTGGGGAGCGAGTGGGTGACGGGCGTGATGGCGCCGATCACGCCGAACGGGGCGTACTCGGTCACCGTGAGACCGTGATCGCCGCTGGTGGCGTCGCACTTGAGGAACTCGATCCCCGGCACGAGTTTGACGATTTGCAGCTTCTCGATTTTGTGATCGAGACGGCCGATCTTCGTCTCCTCGAGTTCGAGCCGGCCTAACTCGGCCGCCTGCTCATCGCACAGGCGATAGACGCAAGCGACCGCCTTGGCTCGATCGGCAAGCGACCGGTCCCGCAGCTTTTTGAAGCCGTCATTCGCCGCGGCCACCGCGTCGTCGACCGTGCGGAAGACACCCCAGTCGCCGCTGCGCGGTGCGCCATTATTGCCGGTTCCGTTGGTCCGCCGGCCGAGTTGCGCGAGGACTTCTTGCACGACCTGCCGAATGGCTTGTTCGTTGGCTTGGATCATCGAAGGTCCTTAAAGTCTTTCGTTCGAGTCTGTGTGTTCGCTGATCGAGATTTTCACGCCTGCAGGACGAGCCGCCGGACTGTGCCCGGCGATATCAGGAGAATCCGTCCCCTCGGTCGAGCCCGGACAGCTCCCGCTGTTCGCGGACCCACGCGTCGAAGCTGGACCGCGTGGGAAACAAGACGAGCATCACGACGAGCAGTCCGAGCACCGTCGCCATCGACCACCACAACTGGCTCATCATGTAGCCGATACAGCAGAAAAACGCGGCCCCCTCCAGCATCGCGGCCCGGACGATGACCCGCGTTTGCAAAACCTGGAAAAAATCCAGGTTGCTCAACTGATTTCCTCCGGCCTGCAGTTGCCGCACTTTCTGGTTCCCGATGAAGGCCGAGGCCACCAGGCTGCTGCAGAGGAGCGCGACCGCGAGGCCCGCGCCGAGATAAGCAATCATTGGATCGCCTGTGCCTGCCCCCGGGTCGAGAAGAACGCAATTATGAGAAAAAACAGCGGCCCCAATACGAGCGCAGCGGCAATGATCTGCACCGTTCTGAAGGGCACCGTTTCGCTCGGTAATCGGTCGTCAGTTTCCAACACGGTTTCCTCACTCGCGTCGCATTAGCGTCCCGACGCCGCCCGGGCGCTGAAAACTGTCTTGGAGCCGACCTGAACCTGGTCGACGATGCCGATGACGGCCGCGTCGATCGGAAGCTGCTTGGTCTCGGGTGTAAAGCGGGCACTCGAGCCCTGCACGCAGAGCACGATTTCTCCTTCGCCCGCACCGACGGTATCCACGGCGACGAACGTTCGACCCGTCGGCGCCAAGTTGCTTTGGTCTTTTTCGTTGACGCGGAGCGGTTCGATCACGAGCAGCTTCTGCCCGATCATTGATTCCACCTTTTGCGTCGCCACCAGGCTGCCTGTGACCCGCCCGACGAACATCTGCCGTCTCCGCTTTCAATCACCGATCAATGTGCGCCAATCAATGCGGCCGCTTGCCGGGCCACGACTAATTCTTCGTTCGTGGGAACGACCCACACTTCGACACGGCTCTCGTCGGACGAAATCCGTGATTCGCCCTGTGCCTTTTCATTGCGCTCGGCATCGAGCCGCAGGCCGGCCCATTCCAGGTTGCGGCACACATCGCGACGCACGCGGCGGCTGTTCTCGCCGATGCCGCCCGTAAAGACGATCGCGTCCGCGCCGCCGAGCAGGACCAGGTACGCTCCGATGTAATGGCGAATCGCCGCCACAAACGCATTGAGCGCCAAATCGGCCCGGGCGTGACCTTTCGCCGCTGCTTCTTCCAGGTCCCGCACATCGCCGCTCAGTCCGCTGATTCCTAAGAGACCACTTTTTTCGGCAAGCTCCTCGAGCAGTGTCTCGAGATTTTTGCCAGTCGCTTTCATCAAAATCGGCAGCGAGAAGGGATCGAGATCCCCCACGCGGTTGTTATGAGGCAGTCCCGTTTGCGGGCTGAGTCCCATGCTTGTGCCGACAGATTTTCCACAGCAGATCGCGCACAGCGAATTGCTCCCGCCGAGGTGGCAGGAGATCACCCGCAGGTCGTCGCGCTCCAGGATTTCGCCAATCCGTCCGCCGATGTAGCGGTGGCTCGCTCCGTGGAATCCCCAGCGCTGAATTTCGTGCTCGACCTTCCATTCGTAGGGGACCGCGTACACCCGGTTCTCCTCCGCGATCGTCTCGTGAAACCCTGTTTCCAACGCGGCGACCAAGGGAATTTCCGGAAAGGCCTGCCTCAGCTCCCGCATCGCCCGGGCGTACGGCGGATTGTGCGCCGGCGCCACGTCGGAGAGGGCCTCCATCGTGGTCAGCAGGTTTTCATCGACTAACCGCACGCCGCTGAGCCTCCCCGCGAAGACCGCCTTGAACCCGATCGCCGCGACTTCGGCAACGGACGTCAGGCAGCCCCCGTTTGGATTCGTCAATTGGTCCAGGCAGATCTGAACGGCCTCGGCGTGGTCCGCCACGCGCGTTTTCAATTCTTCCCGGTGTGTACCGCCACTCGGCGATTCGATTTCCGCGAAGCAATTGCTGGACGGTTGACCGATCCGGTCAATCCCGCCCCGCGCCAGTTGCTTCTCGCTCGGCAAGTCGAATAGCCGATACTTGAAGCTCGTCGAGCCTAAATTGGCGACCAGAACTTTCATCTTCAGCATCCCAGCCTTCGTCAGACAAAGTTCTCCAGCAGGCTCTGCTCCGGCCGCGGAATCAGATGGGCGCTGACCAGCTCGCCAACTTGCGAGGCAGCGGCCGCACCGGCGTCGACCGCCGCGCGGACCGATCCGACGTCGCCGCGGACGACAGTCGTCACGTAGGCGCCGCCGATCTGGATCTGCTTCACCAGGCTGACATTCGCCGCCTTCAGCATGGCGTCAGCCGCCTCGATCTGGGCGACCAGCCCTTTCGTCTCAATCAAGCCAATAGCTTCGTTCATGGTTTCTCCGGATGGGTTGAATTCATTCGCTTGCGGGGATGATCGTGGGGCTTACTTCGCGACTTTGGGCTTGGGGAGGATGCCGCTCAGCTCTTCGTGCGGACGCGGAATAACCTGCACGCTGACGACCTCGCCGATCTTGCCGGCCGCACCGGCTCCGGCGTCAACGGCCGCTTTGACGGCCGCCACGTCACCGACGACGAACGCCGTCACGAGGCCGCTGCCAACCTTTTCCCAGCCGACCATCTGCACGTTGGCCGCCTTGAGCATCGCGTCGGCCGCTTCGATCAGTGCCACAAGCCCCTTGGTTTCAATCATTCCCAGGGCTTCCATCGACTTCGCCATGAGCATTCTCCCGATCAAAAGTGAACTTGAAGTTTTTCAAACGAATTACGAACAAGCCCACGGACGGCTATCCGTGGGCTTAGTGTTGACATTGACACGCGTGATTTTTCACGAGCTCCACCGACGTTGCAGCGTCGAGGTTGATCGCGTTCCCTTCGTCCGTGTCGAGATGGACTTCGAGCTTGATTTTCTCCCCGGCGCGAATCTTGAGATCCTCTAGCACAGTCGTGCAGCCTGCGGAGACGACCCGCAGGTTCATCAACTCCCCATCTTTGACGCCGTAATACGCGAGGTCAGCCGGGCCCATGTGCACGTGCCGCATTGCGCGGATCACGCCTTTTTTCAGTTCGACGACACCGGCCGGCCCCACAAGCACGCAGCCGGGCGTGTCGTGCAGGTCGCCGCTGATCCGCACGGGCAAATCGATGCCCAGCGAGATGCCGTCTGTGAACGCCAGCTCAACCTGCGAATCGCCGCGGCACGGTCCGAGCACGCGCACCTGCGGAATCATCCGCAAGCGGGGGCCGATCACGGCCACGCTCTCCTTGGCCGCGTAAAAGCCGTCCTGGTAGAGCGCCTTCATCGGCTCGAGTTCGGCTTTACCGAAGAGAATGCCGACGTGCTCATCGGTGAGATGAACGTGGCGGGCCGAAATGTTGACGACCAGCGGGTTCGACTTCGGCCGCTGCCCATTGCCGGCGAAGCGCTTCGCCAGGATGTCGCGGACCGTGCGTTCAATGTCTGCTCGGACTAACGTGGCTGCCAATTTGCTAGCTCTCCACGACGGTTAATTGGATGCCGGCCCGCTCCACGATTTGTTTCCATTCGTCCGTGATGCCGTCATCGATGATCAGCCGATCGACGGTCTCCAGCGGGCACAACTGCGCGAGGGCCGAGTGTCCCAACTTCGAGCTGTCAGAAACGACAATCACTTCTTCGGCCGCCTCGATCATCTGGAGTTCGGTCTCGACCAAGAGGGCATTGCTGTTGAAGAGGCTGGTTGCCGTAATCCCGCCCACGCTGATGAACAGCCGCCGCGCGTGAATACTTTTCAAAGCTTCCACCGCAATCGGCCCGAGGTTGACGCCGGTTTTCGGATAAAGGAATCCTCCGATCACAATCAGTTCAGTCTGTGGCGAATTGACCAAGGCGTTGACGATTGGAATCGAGTTGGTAACGACCTGCAGAGTCCGTCCCGCCAGTTGGCGGGCCACCTCCAGGGTCGTGGTCCCGCCGTCAAGAATGATCGTTTCGCCCGTTTGCACGAGGGCCGCAGCCACGTCGGCAATATGTTCCTTTTGCTCGCGGGCCTGCGTTCGCCGCACGTCAAACGACGTCAGGGATTCTCCAACGTACGCTGCCCCGCCTCGCGTCCTGCGGATCTGGCCGATTCCGTCAAGAAATTCCAAATCCCGTCGAACCGTGGAATCACTGGCACCGACCAGTTCCGCGAGCTGTGTCAATGACGCAAAACCTTTATTTTCAATTGCTTGCAATATTATTTGACGTCGCTCGTCGACCAGCACGCCCAAGGACCTCCTGCATTTGTGGACGATTGCCTCCATGAGAATCGTCAGATTCGACCATGATATTCCAACATATTTCAAATTGCATCTTATTTCAATCAATAAGAATCAAAATACATCAACTTCAGTCAAAATGTTTCACTGTGTTGCAAATTGTTGTTGAGTATTAACTTGCGATGATTGTGGCGCGGGGCAGTTTGGCAGATGAGCGAGGGTTCGGCGCAACGGTACTACGGTTCGCTCATCGATGAGGAATGCGTCACAGCGTTTATTGAGCGTGCAGCGAGGGCGATTTGGCGGAGGCGTCGAAGTGCGGAGGCGCGATGCGCGGGTTCTGAGTCGCTTGAAGGGCCTTGGGAACGTTGACCGGTTCGTCCTTCAGGCGTTCGATGCTCGCACCAAGCTGGCGTAGCTTCAATTCAAGACGCTCGTAGCCGCGATCGAGATGGTAGATTCGTCGCACGACGGTCGGGCCGCTGGCCGCCAATCCGGATAGTACCAGTGCCGCACTGGCGCGAAGGTCGGATGCCATCACGCACGCGCCGCTCAATCGTTCGACACCGCTGACAATCGCGCGATTGCCTTCCCGGCGAATCCGCGCGCCCATCCGCACCAGTTCGGGTGCGTGCATGAAGCGATCGGGAAAGACCTTGTCGGTCACGACGCTCGTGCCGGGAACTGTCGTGAGCAGGGCCGTCATCTGTGCTTGAATATCGGTCGGAAGTCCCGGGAAGGGGAGGGCGATGCAATCGACGGGCCGCAAGTCGCTCTCCGCTCTCACTTCCACCGTGTCGTCACGTACAAGAATCCGGACACCGATCTCGCGTAGCTTCTCGAGCACCGATGTCATGTGGTCGGGACAGACGTTTGTGAGCGTGATATTTCCGCGGGTAATGGCCGCCGCGATCATTAGCGTAGCCGCTTCGATCCGGTCGGGAATCACCGTGTGCTCGACGCCGCGGAGTCGCTCGACCCCCTCTATGTGCAATGACGGCGTGCCGAGCCTGCTGATGCGTGCTCCCATCGCATTGAGCAGGTTGCCCAGATCGACAACTTCCGGTTCGCAGGCGCCAGCTTCGATCGTGGTGATGCCTTCCGCGAGAGCTGCCGCCACCATCACGTTGCAGGTTCCCGTGACGGTGCTCCCGAAAGGGCCGCCCAGATAGAGATGCGCGCCCCGCAGCCGTGAGGCCCGGGCCTCCACATAACCCCGCTCGATACGAATCTCCGCACCCAGGCCTCGTAGCCCCTTCAAGTGCAAGTCGATCGGCCGATCGCCGATGTTGCATCCGCCGGGGAGCGAAACGCAGGCTTTGCCCCTTCGGGCCAGCAGCGGACCCAAGACACAAAAGCCGGCCCGCATCCGCCGTACCAGTTCGTAATCGGCGATATGCGGTCTCTCATCGACAACGCGGAGCGATAACTCGTTCTGGTCGCCTCGACTCACGTGGACTCCGAGCGTTTCCAACAATGCCGAGAGCGTGTCGACATCGACGAGCCGGGGCACGCCGCGAAGGATGGTTTCGCCGTCCGCGGCCAATGCGGCCGCCATCAAGGGGAGAGCAGAGTTTTTCGCTCCGCCGACAGCGACGGTCCCGCTGAGAGGTTTTCCGCCTTGAATGACAAACATGTCCATCCGTGGACGCCTTGACTAGAAGCTCATCCTTGCAAGTTGGCCCGAACGACGCGGGCCAGGCCAGGAAGATCCTTGATGACTCGGATGCCTGCGTAAGCGCCGGTCGATTCCATCCGCTCGACGACGGCAGAAGCCTGTTCGGGCGAAATCTCAACCATCAACGTTCCACCGGGGGCGAGATGGTTCGGACCCTCGCTGATCAGGCGAAACAAAATCTCCAATCCGGTCGGCCCGGCAAAAAGCGCGGAGGGTGGCTCATATTTCCGCACATCGTTTTGCAGGGTCTCTTTTTCGTGGTCGGCAATATAAGGCGGATTGCTGGCGACGATGTCGAAACGGTCGTTCCCGACCGGACCAAACAAATCTCCGGACTGGAAACGGACGCGATCAAGGACGTGATGGCTTTCCGCGTTTTCGCGGGCGATTGAAAGAGCCGCCTCGCTCGAGTCGGTGGCCGTCACTTGCGCGGTGGTGTGATTAACGGCTGCTGCGATCGCAATGCAGCCGGAGCCCGTGCCGACGTCCAGAATACGAGGAGACGGCACCGATTTGGCGACATCGAGCAGCTCAACCACCAAAGTCTCGGTATCGGGCCGCGGAATGAGCACGGCCGGTGTCACGCGGAAATCGAGTCCGAAGAATTCGCGGTGCCCTACGAGGTAGGCAACCGGCTCGGACTGCGCGGCGGCGGACCAGATCCCGCATCGTCGTTCGCTCTTTTTCCGAGAGCACTTCGTCAAACCGCGTGTACAGCTCGATCCGACGACAGCCCCGCGCTTGAGCCAACAGGATTTCGGTATCGAGCCGGGGAGTATCGCTGCCGTGCTTTTTGAGATGGGCCGTGGTCCAGTCGATGATCCGGCGGACTGTCCACTCATCGCTCGTTGTGGTTCCGCCGGGTCCCGTCATTCGTGTCACGGCCGTTTCAGGGAAATCAGTGGGTGGCAGCTCCGCTTTGCAGGCGTTCTTGCCGGTCGAACTCGACGAGTGCTCCCACAAGCTCGTCCAGGTCGCCCTGCATCACCTGGTCGATCTTGTGCAGCGTCAGGCCGATGCGATGATCGGTGATGCGACCCTGAGGGAAATTATACGTGCGAATCCGCTCGTTGCGGTTACCCCGTCCGATCAGCGAACGGCGTTGGGCCGACCGCTCATCGTGAATGAGCTGCTGCTTGTAATCGAAGATGCGACTGCGGAGGACGCGTTTGGCTTTCGCCTTGTTTTTGTGCTGGCTCTTTTCATCCTGGCACTGCACGACGATGCCGGTCGGAAGGTGCGTGATGCGGATGGCGCTTTCGGTCTTGTTGACCTTCTGACCACCGGGACCGCCCGCGCGAAATGTGTCAATCTTCAGGTCTTCATCGCGCAGGTCGACTTCCACCTCTGTCACTTCCGGCAGCACGGCGACGGTCGCGGTGCTGGTGTGAATCCGCCCCTGCGCTTCCGTCTCCGGGACACGCTGCACGCGGTGTCCGCCACTTTCGAATTGAAGCTGATGGAAGGCCCATTCGCCGGTGATGGAAAAGGTCACTTCTTTCAGGCCGCCCAGCTCGGTGGTATTGAATTCGAGGACTTCGTATTCCCAGCCGCGCTTGTCGGCGAACCGCTTGTACATATCGAACAGCTCGCCGGCGAAGAGGGCCGCTTCGTCACCCCCCGTGCCGGCGCGGATTTCCATGATCAGGCTGCTGCGGGTCGCCGAATCGCCGGCGGTGAGGAGATCCTCCAACTCGGCTTCCGACGCTTTGAGCTCTTGCTGCAGGTGGTCCAGCTCGGCTTTGATCGATTCGCGAGCCCTGGGGTCTCGCTCCTCATCCACCATCATGCGGGCGGTGGCGACGTCATCTTTGAGGGCGTGATAACGCCGCATGGCACGGGCCACGCGGACCAGCCCCCCTTGTTCGCGTTGCAGGGGGAGGAACTTGGCCGGGTCCGCGGAGATTTCTGGATCTTGGAGCATCCGCTCCAACTGATCGTAGCGATTGAGCTTCGTTTCGAGGCTGGGGTACATGGCTCACCAAGCGGGAAAGGCAGACGAAATGACAACCGACGAAATCCGGAGCCAGAGACGGAGCTAGTGACGGAATTGAAGAGACGCCCGTCGCCCCTGTCGTTGGCTCATCGTGATGTGGATTTCTCGGCTCATTCCGTTTTCATGCCTTGCTGCCGGTTCCCGCGGCGCGCGTCGCCTGACCCCTGGCCAATCGCCTTACTTCCCGGCGGCGGCTTCTCCTTCGGCCGGCTGATTCCGCTTGTTCCAGTTGTATTTCTTCTGGAACTTCTCGACTCGACCTGCCGCGTCGACGTATTTCATCTTCCCGGTGAAATACGGGTGCGAATAGGCACTAATATCGACACGCACGAGCGGATACTCTTTGCCGTCCTCCCACTTGACCATCTCTTTCGACGTCATCGTGGTACGGGTCAAGAACTTATGGCCGGTCGACGTATCGATAAAGACGGCCTCTTTGTACTCGGGGTGAATTCCAGCTTTCATCGGAAACCGCCTGTTTAAAACCTTCGCCTGACAGCTTATGGGAATCGAGGTGTCGACAGGCCAGTTTAGGAATCGAAGCAGCCGGCGACAAGGTTAAACGCCGAGAGGTCAATACAATCTTATCGACGATCCGACTGCCGAACCGCCGAATTTGTCTATGTAGTGCGAACGGACGTGCGGTCGCACGTGTCGACGCCCGGAGGGCTCGATTTCATGTCTTGGCGTGAGACTTTTGCCGCCCGCTTTGGCCCGGGGCTGTTCCTCGGGATGACCTTCGGCGATTGGTGGAAGACCCTCCGCCAAAATGGCTTTGCGGTCGACCGCCCGTATTGGGGTCGGGCGGCCGTCACCACGTTCTGTAGCCTCCAGAATTCGCTGCTGCGCTGGTGCGAAAATGCACTCTATGGCCGGCGAATCCTTCAGGCGCCAGTCGAACCCCCCTTATTCATTCTTGGCGTCTGGCGGAGCGGCACGACTCATCTGCACAAACTGTTTGCGCTTGACGACCGCTTTGCCTATCCCAACTTCTACCAGGCGCTCAATCCGCACTCGTTTCTCTGTACCGAGAAGCTGAGCGCGAAGATGGTGGGGCTGGTGATGCCGCGGAAACGCCCTCAGGACAACATGCCCATGGGCATCGAAGAGCCGCAGGAAGACGAACTGGCCCTGTGCTCGCTCACTGGCTTTTCGTTCCTGATGAGCCAAGCCTGGCCGCGAAACGCCGGTGCTTACGACCGCTTCCTCACCCTGCGTTCCACTACCGAGGAGGAATTGGAACAATGGAAGGCCGCACTCATGTGGTTCGTCCGCAAATTGAGCTTTAAATACGGACGGCCCGTGGTGCTCAAATCGCCCGCGCACACGGGGCGGATCCGGCTGCTGCTCGAACTCTTTCCGAACGCCAAATTCGTTCACATTCACCGCCATCCGTACGCCGTTTTGCAATCGGCCCGCCACACCGTTTTGAAAGTCACGCCTTGGTGGACTTTCCAGCACCCCGATTTCAGCGGCCTCGACGGTGCGGCAATTCGATCCTATCAAGAGATCTGCGAGGCGTTTTTTGAGGAAAGGGCCCTGATTCCCGCAGGCCACTTCCACGAACTGAGCTTTGAGGAACTGGAAGCCGATCCGATCGGACAGCTTTGCAGTGCGTACGAAGCGCTCGACCTGCCCCCCTTCGAGCATGTCGAACCGGCGGTGCGGCGACACCTGGCCCAGGTCGCCGACTATCGCAAGAACACGTTTCCCGAACTCGCTCCCGACTTTAAAGCGAAAATCGCCCAGGCGTGCCGGCGCTCGTTCGACGAATGGCGCTACTCGACGGAAACGTGAGTCGCACGCCCGCGCCGTGAGTCTTCAAACCGTCCGCGGGGCGTTTTTCTATCGTCGACACTCGGTGTTTTCCGCCGCGGCTATAATGGGCGCGTGGAAACGTGACGCGCACCGTCCTGCGTGGCTTTGTCGAACAGTCCAGATTTTGGCCATTTCTCAGGGTCACCATGATCCGCACGGCCGTAGTCGCAGTCGTCTTGGCTCTCGGTGCGGCGGACGCGATTGTCGCCACAGCGCAGGAATTCGGCACTCCGGCGAGCGGAGATGGGAGACTTGCGAGCGTCGAGGCGCCGCCGGTTCTGCAACGAAAAGCGATTCGTCACAAAGCCGCTCATTTGCATGTGGCAGTCGATATCGTGCGGCTCAAATCGGGCACGACGCTTCGCGGGGGCATTGTGCATGCGGCCGCAGAAGGCTCGCTGACGATGGCCGTCTCGCGCGAGTGGCTGCGCAAAACCAACCCGGCGCTCTTTACCAAACGAACAAGCTCAGAAGCTTCCGTGCGGACGACTGCGCTCGAGGAGTTGCGAGATCGAGTCAATCGGGAGTTGGGCCAGATTCCGGAAGACTCACGGCTCGGCGCGTTCTTGCGATCGGAACGCAAACGTGTCGAGAAGCTGCTTGTCGAGGCACGCGCACCCGCGGAACCGCAGTTCGTGTGGATCGATCTGACGAAACACGAAATTGCCAGAGCCACGCCCGCGTCGGCGGCGAATCGACGAATCGCCGGATGGAGCTGGTACGAACGGCTCGCCAACGTCGAAACCCGCGACGCGGCCGAACTGGAGCAGCAGCTTCGGCAACGCGGGATCGACCCGGCACAGCCGCTGCCGGATTTGGCCGACCGGTTCCCCGTTCGCAGGCAGGACGAACAGGAATGGGCCGCGCGCCTGGCTCTCGTCGAATACGCGCTCGACAAGCCGCTCGACTTTCAAGGGACGGGAGCCCGTCTCGTCCGTGTCGACCGACGATCGAAGCCAAAAGACGCGGCCGCGCTAGTCCCCAGCCTGCTCGGTAGTCAGGTCGACGCCATGTTTAAGGATTTGCTGGGCGACCGTCGCTCGCCTCCGGCGAATCCCGAGTCGTCCGATGTGTGGCTGAAAACGGCCTGGCAGGAGGCAAACAGCGAGAAGGCTCGGGCGTTTCGCGCAACGCGCGTCGATCTCGACGCGGCGTCTCGGCAAGCCACGGTCGAGTCGGTCTTTGCCATCCGGCTGAAGAACGGCGATTGGAAGACAATCTGGTCCGACCGCGAGAGCCGGGACGCCACCAAAGAGCGACAGACTACGGAAGCCACAATTTCCGACGATCCCCAGGTGAAGTCCCTTCTGGCCGGTCTCAAATCGTTGGGGAACGTCGCCGACGACCAGGTGCGACAGGCCATTCGCTTCGGAGCGGCGACAATGGAGGCTCAACAAGCCGTCGATCGCCGCTTCTTCGCCTTTGAAGGCTCTTACTTGCAGCGCCTGGACGGCCCGCCGCTTTGGTGACGCTCTGCCGTTTTTGCGAGAGCGCGAAACCATGCGGAACGAAGCGGCGCTGCCTCTCGGCTGCGATGCTCCGATCGAACGAGTTGCCCGCATCGCACCGCGCCTGACGTCGAACGTCTGCTCGAGAGGCTGACCGTTGGGTAAGCCGGACGGGATGTTCGCACAATTTCGCTCGCCGATCTCACGCACGGTACCTGTCGCGTTTTTTGCCGATGGAGATCTCAACTTAAGGTGCGAACTTTCCTTCGTGAGATCGGGTGCGCCGGGAATGTTACCCGGCTCGATCGGTTCGGCCGGGCTCATTGGTGAAGTCGGGAGGTTAGTGGGACATGAAACGTGATTGGATCCTGGGTCTTGCCACCGCAGCGGGGATGTCATTGCTCACCGCAATGCCAGGCTTCGGCGGTGACACGACCCCAACGAACATCAAAAAACCAACAGACGTGAAAAAACCGGCGGTCCAAACCGCCAAGCCAGCGGCAACCAGCCAGAAATTGTCGGTAAAATCCGACAAACCGGTGGTGCAGAACAAAAAAACCGTGCAGAAAAAGGAGCAATCGACCTCGAAAAAGACGTCCCCCAAAGTGAACTCCAAGCCGGTGGTCAGCGTCAAAACCGCGACAATCACCAAGCCTCACGTCGCCGCCATGTCCAAGGTGACCATCGGTTCTCCGGCGAAGAGCACGTCCGTGAAAAGCGCCAAACCGGCGACGACCGTCAAGTCGACTACGACTCCCAAAGTAATTCCCGCGACGAAGCCGGCCCCTGTGGCAAAGAAATTCAACTCCAAGCCGGTGGTGGTCGCCAAGCCGATGGTCAATGCGAAAATTGCGCCGGCAATCGCGAAGCCGGTGCAAAAGTCAAACGTGAAACCGGTGTCAAACTCGAAGCCCGTTTCGATCCACAAGCCGGCCGTCCCGGTGAAACTGGCGGTCAACACCAAGATGGTTGAAAAGACCAAGCCGGTCGTGTACGCGAAGCCCGTGGTCAATTCCAAGACGGTTGTCGCTGCCAAGCCCGTGGTGAACACCAAGCCCGTCATCACGACAAAGCCGGCGGTCACGACGAAGCCGGTTATCAATACCAAGCCGGCAGTGAATCAAAACAAGCCGCAGCCGCAGGCCGCCAAGCCGACGCCCGTCAAAAAGCCGGTGATCACCGCGTCGACAAAGAAAGTCGAAAGCAAGCCCATCCTGAAGAAGCAATCGGCTTCATGGAAACTTCCGGCTGAGTATCAACGCCTCAATTTGACGAACGAACAGCGCAAAAAGCGGCCGCCATCATGAGCCGGTACGACGGCCAGATCAGCAAGCTCGAAGGCATGATCAGCTCGCTCAAGTCCGACCGGCAGCGGGACCTCTCCGCATTGCTGAGCGTGAAACACAAGCGTTCACTCACCACTGCGAAAACCCCCGAGGTCAAGCCGACGAAGAAGATCGGACCGACAAAGCCGGCCATGTCGAATGGGAAAGTCAAAACCCAATCGACCAAAATCATGAATCGCAAGCCGGCAGCCACACTCGCTTCGGCGGCTCCCGTCTCGAAGGACAAGTCGCCCAGCAAAGCGCCCGTCAAAAAATGACGCGGACACCGCACGATCGCCGCGATCGCTGTGGATTGATTGTCAAAAAACACTGCGGGGAGACCAAATCGGTCTCCCCGCTCTGTTTTTATACGGCCTTGCCGCGCAGCCTGGGCCGCGAACGCCCCGATTGGGCGATTTTTCTGGTTTTTCTGCGGCGTAAAAAAGGAGGTTGATCACCACAGAAAAATCGAACGCCACCACAGAAAAATGGGCGCTGCGCTTGAGGGAAGAGGGAAGAGGAAAGAGGGCAGAGGGGGTGGATGAAAATCCGAACGTCAGAAGCAATTCGTGGGGACCGACTTCCGACTTGTCTTTTACAGGAGCTGTAAAACCGATCGTGATCGAGACGCGACGGGTGGCTAAGATGGCTTCAGACGGCCTTCGAAGGGCCGACAGGAGCCTTCTCTGCACAATCGCGCACTGGCGAGGAATGGCGTATGGGGTGTTCGCGACCAGTCACCGGGCGTGCCACTTTCGTGATCCTTTTGCCGCTGGCCGCGTTCGTGTGGGCAACGTGCGGATTTGATTCTTCCGCGCGCGGCGATCCTTTCGCACCACCGACAAAGCCGCCGACGGTTTCGACGAAAGAGGCGGATATTCCGCCTCGCGAATCCGCAGGCAGCCTGGAATTGCGGATCGGCGTCGAGACGCTGCGTAATCCGTTCTGGTACGCGGAGCACGGTCGGCAAGCCGAGGCGCAGCAGCTCTGGGACCGGGCCGCCTGGGATCGCGCGTTGCGCGTGTGGGCCAATGAGCATTACAACGCCATCCTGTATTGGGTCGAACCGTGGTCCAAGAGTGGCTGGCAAACGTTTCTCATCCGGCACCGGAAATTTCCGGAAGCGAGGGATTTGAAGCCGGAGCAATACGACCGCGCGATCGAACAGGCGAACTGGATCTTTCACAGGGCCCACGAACTCGGCCTGAAGAACATTCTCTTTACCTATTCGATCGTCACCACGCCCGCCTTTGCGAAGGCGCACGGGCTCGTCGGGTTGCCGGTCTCTGCGTCGGTCGATTTTCGGCACCGGCTGTCCGAGATGGGGCCTCACTTCGGCGTGCGCAACGAACTGACCCGCGCGTTCACCGAGGCGGCGGTTGCCGAACTGTTCCAGACCCACCCGGATCTCGACGGGCTGCATGGCGCAATGGGCGAGGCGGTGCCCGGGAAGCGCAGCACCTGGTATCAGGAGGCGATCGTTCCCGGCCTCAAGGCGAGTGGACGAAATCCGCTGTTCCTGGTCGAAAGCTGGATGCAGCCGTTGGACGACTTCCTGACCGACATCGCTCCCAAACGGGTGTACGGCAACACGTGGCTCTCTCTGCAGAGCAACGGCGAGATGTTCACCGATGCAAAACCGTATCCGACCTACGCGCGGTGGTTGGAGCAGGGGCAGGTCCCCACGGTGATAGAGGTCATGCACCACAACATCGAGCACGGTTTCCCTTTCAATTCGCCCCGGCTGGCCTGGGAGATGATCCACGAGTTTCGGCGTTTTGAGAATTGCCATGGGATCCTCGCCTGGTTTCGAGCCGATAGTGCCAATTCTTTCTTGATGCGTCAGGCGCTCGGTTACTACGCCGAAAATCCGGTTCCCTATTCCGACGAGCCCTGGATTGCGGAATTGGAGCAACTCTACGGCGATCGGAGTGCGGCCGGACATTTCCTGAAAGCGTACGATGCGTCGGCCCGCATTGTTCCCGAGCTCTCCGCCTTGGCCTGGGCGCCTCACGATCTGGGGACGTCGCGGATGTTGATCCTCCCCTATTGGTACTGGACCGATGACAACCCGCGTTGGAACTACCTGGCGTCGCCGGTGCGCGCGGGGAGCCTGCTGCCGATGCGGTATTACGCCAAGGTCGTGGCCCAATACGGCTCTCAATTCCTCAACAACGACGGGTCCGATTGGACGAAGAACCGCGAGCATCCCGGTTCACAGGAATTGATGTGGGGACTGGGAGATTATCCCATCACTCCGGAAGCCCACATGCGGAACATCCGCAAGCTCGGCGAAACGGCGCTGCGCGAAGCCGAACAAGCCCTCAAAACAGTCAAACTCCACCATGACGAGGCGCAATCGCTCGATCACTACATGAAAGCTTACAAACTGCTGGCGGACTACTACGAACAGAAGGTTCTCGCGGCGAGTGCGGCCCTGATCTACGAATTCGGCGGAGGTCCCGACTCTCGCGAAAGGGCCGAGCGATTTGCCGACGCAGCGGTCAATCGCTATCAAATCGCGGCGACTTACATCTGGGAGAAAATCGACAAGCGGTCGGGCGCCATGAAGGGGCGCCGGTTTGGAGATAAAACGTACACGCTTCCCGAACTGATCGAACGCGAGAAACAGGAAAGACGCCAGCTTGCCTCGCTGTTTCACTGGCCGGTGAAAAACGGACGACCGCCCGAAATGTCACACAACAAGACGACTCCTCTCAAGGGGGGAACCTACGCACCGCAGAAGTGACCGTCCTGTCGATATGATGAACAATTCCCCTCCAACCCTCTCACGCCAAGATGAATAAAGCACCATGAATCGCCTCTGCCGACTTTCGACAGCGTTTATCTGGCTTCTCATTCTGACGATCGCCTGTGGCACCGTTCGGGCCGAGCTATTCGAGGTCCAAACACGCCAGGACGTCATGGTTCCCATGCGCGATGGTGTTCGCCTGGCGACTGACGTCTATCTTCCCGCCCGAAACGGTCAGCCCGTTGCCGGCAAATGGCCCACCATCCTCATGCGCACGCCATACGGCAAGCAGAACGAAGGGGACGGTCGCTATTTCGCCACCCACGGGTATGCCGTCGTCTTTCAGGATACGCGCGGCCGGTTCCGGTCCGAGGGCGTGTGGCACATGTTGACCGATGACGGCCGCGACGGCGTCGACACCTGTGCTTGGATCGCCAAGCAGCCGTGGGCCAACGGGAAGGTCGGCACGATCGGTTCATCGTACGTCGGTGGGACGCAGCACGCGATTGCGCTTGAGCGCGCGCCGGAGCTGGCGACCGCGATTCCGATCGACGCCATGTCGAACCTGGGCCATGCCAGCATGCGCAACGGCGGAGCTTTCGAGCTGCGGTTCTGGAACTGGATCTATTCCATCACCGGGCCGAACGGCAGCCGGCAGGCACGCGACCGGGCCACGGCGGCGATGCTCAAGGAGATGACGAAGAATCGCCGCTCCTACTTGATGAACCTTCCCCTGCGTCGCGGAACCACGCCTCTCAAATTCATTCCCGAATATGAGGACTGGCTCGTGGAAGGGCTCGCCCACGGAGCCAATGACGATTTTTGGAAGCAAAACGACATCCTCGACTACCCCGAACAATACAAGGACATCCCGCTCTACCTGATCGGCGGCTGGTACGACTCGTGGGGAGGCAATACGGCGGCCAATTTCGCCGTCTTGAGCCGCCGGCTCAAAGGCCCGGTCTATTTGATCATGGGCCCCTGGATCCATGACGGGCAGGGCAAGTATCAGCATGGCCAGGTGACCTTCGGCCGCTCGGCCGCGATTCCCGATGTCCTCGCCTGGCACTTGGAGTGGTATGACCATTGGCTCAAGGGGATCGACAATGGCGTGGGAAAGCGTGCCCCCTTTGCCACGCGGGTGCGGATCTTCGTGATGGGGTCCGGCGACGGGCACAAAACGGCGGACGGGCGCCTCAACCACGGCGGATTCTGGCGCGACGAGCAGGAGTGGCCCCTTTCTCGCGCAAAAGCGACCGCCTTTTATCTCCAGCCCCGCGGCAAGCTTTCACGGCAGACGGCGGCAGAAAATGGTGGAGCGACGAGCTTCCAATTCGATCCCGCCAAGCCGGTGCCGACGATCGGCGGCAACATTTCGTCGGGGGGCGGCATCTTGCTCCAGGGGGCCTGGGATCAGCGCGGCGGCCCCCACGTCTGGAACGATCCCGACCCGATCCCCCTTTCCGCCCGGAACGATATTCTCGTGTTTCAGACGGACCCGCTCGCGGAGGATCTGGAAGTCACCGGCCCGATGCAGGTCAAACTGTGGATTTCCTCGTCGGCCGTCGACACGGACTTCACGGCCAAGCTGATCGATGTGTACCCGGCCAGCAGCGACTATCCGGGCGGTTTCGACTTGAATATTGCTGACGGCATTCGCCGGGCCCGATTCCGCGACTCGCTAAAAAGCGAGAAGCTGATGACGCCGGGGAAGGTCTATCCGCTGACAATCCAACTCTATCCCACCTCGAATATCTTCAAGCGGGGGCATCGCATTCGGGTGGACGTCTCCAGCAGTAATTTCCCGCGGTTCGATATCAATCCCAACACGGGCGAGCCGCTCAACGACAACCGGTTAACCAAGATTGCGGTCAATACCGTCTACCATGATGCGTCGCGGCCGTCGCAGATCGTTCTGCCGATTGTCCCCTTGAAGAGTCCGTGAAGCTTGCCGTTGTCGCAGGCAAAAGACGGAAGACCAAGGATTCAGCAGAAGGCAACAAAGGTAACAAAGAGGATGGTGGGTGGCACTCTACGCCGTTAACCATGTTGTTGTGAGTTCCTAAGCCCTCCGGGCGGCCGAGAATAGCCCAGCGATTTCATCGCTGGGACCGTGGCCGAAGCATGAACAATTGAGAGTCCCGGCAGGGACGAAAGAGTTTGTGCCAACGATGCCGCGACATCGCCCTCAGACTCTGTCGCCCCGCTGGGGCTTGAAAGGCGAACTTGTGCCGCGAAACCCCAGCGTTCAAAACGCTGGGCTATTATCGGCGACCCCCTTTGGGGTCAAAAAAATCGGGCGAATCGGAGCGGATTTCGACACGGCAATACGGTTAACGGCGTTGGTTGGCACTGGCGGCTTGCCCGCCAGTGTTCGTTTGACGTCCAACGCGCGAGGACACTGGCGGGCAAGCCGCCAGTGCCACCCAATCAATGGGAAAACAAATATGGGGAAGATCATCACATTCAATCATGTGACGCTCGACGGTTATTTCGAGGGCGCAAACAGCGACCTTAGCTGGTTCCACAGGGGCGACCCGGAGATTCAGGCGTTCGTCGAGGAGAATGTGAAGGGGAAAGCCACGCTGTTATTTGGCCGGAAGACATATGAACTCATGTCGAGCTACTGGCCCACGCCCCTGGCGATCAAAAATGACCCGGTCGTCGCCGCACGCATGAATGGCTCAGCCAAGCTCGTCGCGTCCCGCACGCTGGGGACTCCGACGTGGAGCAATACGACGGTGATTCAAGGGGATCTCGTGCGTTCCATTCGGGCCATCAAAACGACGAGCGACGAAAATATCACGATCTTGGGAAGCGGCTCTATCGTGGCGCAATTGGCGGACGAGAATCTCATCGACGAATACCAATTGATGGTCAATCCCATCGTGCTGGGAAAGGGAAGGGGACTGTTTGACGGTATGCAGAAGACACTGCTTCTGAAGCTCGTCAAAACGCGTGTGTTCGGGAATGGGATCGTCCTCTTGTATTACATGCCCCGCGGGTGAGGGGTCAGGGGCCAGGGGCCAGGGGCCAGGGGCCAGAACAGAAAAAGCACAGGCAATCAGCAATTATCCTGACCCCCGAATCCTGAATTGCGCTAAAGGCAACTTGGATGACGTCGCTTCGAGTTGGTGATCGTGTTCCCGACGTGACCCTGTCGGCACACGATGGCCGTGTGATTTCTCTGAATCAGGCATCTGACTCTCAAACAATCGTGCTCTTCTTCTATCCGGCCGATAATTCGCCCATCTGCACGACCGAAGCGTGTGCCTTTCGGGATGCCTATCAAGACTTCGTCGAGGCGGGAGCCGCGGTGATCGGCATTAGCGGCGACTCGCAGGCGTCACATCGAGGCTTCGCGCAGGCGCAGAATTTGCCGTATTCACTCGTGTCTGATCCCGACGGATCGCTGCGTCGTGCTTTCGGCGTGACGAAGAGGCTAGGTTTGCTACCGGGGCGTGTCACCTATGTGATCGATCGTCAGGGTATCGTGCGTCATGTCTTCCAGTCTCAGTTCTTTGGCCGGAGGCATATGCAGGAGGCACTGCGCGTGGTCCGCAACTTGGTCCATCAAGGACATAAGAACACTTGATAGATTACATTGTCGTTAGATAGTATTTCTACCTAGCGGTGTGACCACTCTGGAATGTGACGTTCGTTGTTCTGCGTTTTGTGGGCGAAATCCCGCAGGGGAGCTATCAGGTCCGATCGGACCGTCCATTGGGTCACGTGTCCAACTCCAACGCTCGCCATCTTACGTTCGGGAACATATCACATGGCAAGAAAAAGCAACGGTTTCAATCTCACAGCGGCGATTCGCACGATTCGGAAGAGTCATCGAGGTATCTCTGCCAAGACGGCCTTGGAAGGGATCAAAAAATCGCATCCTCATGAGAAGATCAACGACGGCACGTTCAAGAGCACGTTCTACAAACTGGCCGGAAGTGGAAAGAGAAAGCGCGTGATGCGGCGCAAGCCGCGCGGCGGCAATGGCAACGGCGAGGGGCATGCCGAATCGATCTTGAAGGCCGGTCTCACGTTTATCCGGCTGGCCGGCGGCGTCGAGAGTGCCCGCGAGCGGCTCGTGGGATTGGAAGAACTGATCGAAGCGGCCAAAGCCGTCGAGTAGATCGAGGGAAGAGGGCAGCGGGCAGCGGGCAGCGGGAAGAGGGTGGAAGAAAGGCACCCCGTCCGCGCTCGGTTTCGTCAGTGTGCCTTGTGACGCTGGAGCATCTCAGCCAAGAGACTCATTTCGCGGCGGCTGCCCATGGCGAGCGGCGTGCGCTGATGCAGACTGTCGGGCTGGATGTCGAGGATCCGACGCTCTCCGTCCGTGGCCAATCCGCCGGCTTGCTCGGCGAGAAAGGCAATCGGATTGGCTTCGTACATCAGGCGCAGCTTGCCTTGGGGATGCTTCCGAGTGGGTGGATAGCAAAAAATGCCCCCTTTGAGCAGCGTGCGGTGAAAATCCGCCACGAGCGAACCGACATAGCGCGAGGAATAGGTGGCTCCTGTTTTCCCCTCGCGAAGAGCGGCCACGAATTCCTGGTAGCCGGTCGGAAAACTGGCTAGGTTGGCCTCGTTGACGGAGTAGTACGGTCCCGTCTCGGGCATTTTGATGTCGCCATGCGTGAGGACATAGGCTCCAAATGACGGATCGAGCGTAAACCCGTGCACGCCGTGCCCGGTGCTATAGACCAGCAGGGTGGACGGGCCGTACAAAACGTAACCGGCCCCGATCTGCTTCGTGCCGATTTGTAACACGTCGGCACTGGGATCGCGTGGGTCGATGTTTTTCAGATCGCGCCGGAAGATGGAGAAGATCGTTCCCACACTCACGTTGACGTCGATATTGCTCGAACCGTCGAGTGGATCGAAGATCACGACGTATTTGCCATATTGCGGGTCCCGCAGGACGACGGCCGGCTCGTCATTTTCTTCTGACGCCAGCACGCCGACATTTCCGCGGTTGCCCAAACAGGCCAAGAGTGCTTGATTGGCGAGGACATCTAACTTCTGAACCGTTTCGCCCTGGACGTTGGTCGTCCCGGCACTGCCGATGACGTCGACCAGGCCGGCCCGGCGAATCTGGGCCGCGATGACCTTGGTCGCCAGGGTGATGCCCGAAAGCAGCCAGGAAAAGTCACCGCTGGCGTGCGGGTGGATCCGCTGTTGTTCCTGCTGGATGTGTTGCTGGGCCGTGACAAACGTGGGTGACTGAAGAATGGCTGGCGCCTTTTGAATCGGTAACAGTGCGGTCGACGTACACGCTACTGGGATTGGCCGACGGGATCAACGCATTGACGAGGAACTCGCACGCGTAGCCCGCTCGTAACGGCTTCGATGAACCGGAATGGTCGTTCGAGTGTCGTCCGATCGGACGACTCTGACAGGGACCCGTCGTCGTTCCCAGAAAGGCGAAAGTATGGCACTCGACGCTCGTGAAAATCCGCACGAGGTGGCGCGGCGGGGGGATTTCCTCGTGTCCACCGACCCGGCCCAACTCAATGTGCCCCTGATCCACGAGTTTTTGTCGAATCGTTCGTACTGGGCCGCGGGCATTCCGCTGGAAGTGGTCCGAAAATCGATCGAGCACGCCTTGTGTTTCGGGCTGTACCACAAGGGGCGCCAAATCGGTTTTGCCCGCCTGGTGACCGATCGGGCCACGTTCGCCTACTTGGGCGACGTCTTTGTGGTCGAGAGTGCGCGCGGTCAGGGACTGTCGAAATGGCTGCTCGAGTGCATCCTGGCCCATCCCGATCTGCAGGGGCTGCGTCGCATGCTGCTCGGCACCCGCGACGCGCACGGTCTCTACCGCCAGTTCGGCTTCACGCCTGTGGCGAGTCCCGAGCGGTTCATGGAGATCTTTTGCCCCGAGATTTACCAAGAAAAAAAGGAGGGATAGAGGACTTTCGCTAACGCGTGCTCTAGCGCCGTGTCGTCATCTCGACGAGCCGCCGGGTTTACCCCGGCGGTCTTCCAAGCGCGCTCGGCACGCTGTGCGAAGACCGCCGGCGTAAAGCCGGCGGCTCGTAAGGACTACGAGGTAAGACTACGCAGTGCCACTCTCGTTCATCGCGCGAGGGAGCGACTCGGCGACCGTTTTCACGCCAGGCGGATATCCAACCGAGTGATCGAGGCAGGGGCCAGTTGGTAAATGAAGCTCGAGCCGGTCAAGCCGGTCGCGGACGATTTGGGAACCAGTTCGTCCGGCTTGTCGAACGTATTGTGTGCGTTCAACTTCTCATGCGTGAGCACGGTTTGCCGGACGCTGACCGCGGTGGCGCTCCCCAAGTGGAGGGAAATGGCGGCCGGATCGCTCGCGTGCGAGTGAACCAGCGTCAGGGTGAGATTCGGACCGCTGCGCGAGGCCGAGCCGGCCACGCGGAAGATTTCTTTTTTTCCGCCCGCTGCTTGGAAGGAGAGATTCGGCGATTGCACGTCCAGACGGACGGCTTTTGCCTTCTGGTGGGGCTGGTACATTTCAAACACATAGAAGTTCGGCGTGGCGACGAACTTATCCCCGTCGGCCAGAAACAATGTGTGCAAGTTGTTCACCAGTTGAGCGACGTTGGCCATGTCGATCTTGTCGGCATGGCGGTTGAACGTGTCGAGCGTGAGGCCGGCACACAGCGCGTCGCGCAGGCAACATTGCTGCTCCAATAAGTGCCGCGGATTGATCTCGGTCCCCGGGGGATGCCAGCAGCCCCATTCGTCGATAATCAGCTTCACGCGGTGCCCCGGATCGAACTCCGCCATCGCGGCCCATTGGTCCTTGATCAACCGCTCCATGCGGTTTGCTTTTTCAAGCATCTCGTACCATTGGTCGTGAGAAAACTTCAGGGCATGTCCTGTCGTGCCGCAGTAATAGTGAGCGGCCCACCCGTTGAGAGGGGCCCGCGCATAATCCTTCCATTTGTGAAAGAACCGCCGCGTCCAGTTGAGGTCGTTTCCATTTGGTCCCGATGCGATCAAATACGGATGGACTCCGTAATCGGGGAGCCATTCGGTGAACTTGCGGTATTGGGTGCAGTAATCCTCGGGCGTGAACTTGCCGCCGCAGCCCCAGCTCTCGTTTCCCACGCCCCAATAACGAACGCCCAACGGCTCGCGGTCTCCGTTGGCGACGCGCTCATCGGCCAGGCTCGTTCTGCCGGCCGGCGCATTACAGTATTCGACCCAGTGCTGGAATTCTTCAGGACTTCCCGTCCCGACGTTGGCGGCGAAATAGGGCTCAACATCGCACAGCCGGCAAAAGTGCAGAAACTCGTGCGTGCCGAATTGGTTGGACTCGGTGTCTTCCCGCCAGCGGCCAAAACGCCGGGGACGCTTTCCGCGCGGTCCAATTCCGTCGCGCCAATGATAGGCGTCGGCGAAGCAGCCACCAGGCCAGCGGATGACGATCGGCCCTAGGCGACGGACATGCTCGACGAGCGACTTGCGGATGCCACCGATATTGGGAACTTTGGAATCCGGTCCAACCCAAATTCCGTCGTAGATGACACCGCCTAAATGTTCCGCGAACTGTCCGTACAGTGCCGGCCGGATGGTGCCGATCGATTCGTTCAAGAGCACGTTGATCGAAATCGGATCACCTTCGGGGCCGCCCGAGGGCCGCGCGGTTACCTGGGAACCTCCCCGCGCGATGAGTTGCGCCGCGCAAACCGACGCGGCTCCCGCGATCCGCCGGAGCGCAGAGCGCCGGCCGATTCTCGTCCCGTCCATCGCCCGTCCTCGCTGCTGAATTCGTGGAGTGAAGGAGCAGCCGGGCCGGAAGCGGCTCGATTTGGTACGCGAAGCCTGGCGCCGGCCGGCGTCTCCAACCAGCTTAAGCGCTTCTCGGCTCCGGCACCATCATTCGGACGGGCGGTTTTCGAGTTGTGAGAGCGGGAAAGACTTAAGATGTGCTACGCCGTGGCGGCACCGGCCAAAGCGTCTCGGACTTTGCCCAACAGGTCGTTCATGTCGAACGGCTTATCGAGTACCGCCGCAACGCCGAATTGACGGGCTTTCTCGTGCGTTTCCTCATCGCCGAAGGCCGTGATCAGAATGGTCGGAGGGAAGTTGCGATATTCAACAGCACCTTCAACGACGCTGAGTCCAAAAACCCCGGGCATGCGGATGTCAGAAATGATCAAATCGAATCGCCGCTTCCTCGCTTCAACGGGCGCGTTTCCCAGGTAGTCACCCAATTCCGAAATCAGTTCGGCCCCGTTGCTGCATTCGGTGACGGAATAACCTTGCTGACGCAGCCGCATGGCGACCACGGCACGCATGTCATCGGTATCTTCCGCCAACAGGATTCGGGTGCCGGAGCCTGCTGATCATGGTCGAGTGAGTTCAGGGGGTGAGCAGTCTTTGCCATCGTTTGACTCTTAAAAAAGAGACACAGACCCACTTAGCAGAGAGAGCAACGAACGTGCCAACCACAGCTTAAAGCCGCTTCGGGCGGTCTCCGAAATTCAGTGCTCGACCGCGGTCCCTCGCCTCATTATCGGCCAAGTCGGACGAACTCACAAGGTCGCCGCGTGGTCAGGAAACCGTGTTCGGAACGGTAGCCGGTTGAGCAGGCGACGTCCGTTCCGCCGGCTCGTTAAGCAACGGCACAAAGACCGAAAAACACGACCCCTGGCCCACCACGCTTTTGACGTCGATCCAGCCGCCGTGATCCTCGACGATGCCATAGGCGATCGACAGGCCCAGGCCCGTCCCTTCGCCCACGCCCTTGGTCGTAAAAAAAGGATCGAAGATATGATGCAAGTTGTCCGGCGGGATCCCCACGCCCTCGTCACGCACATCAATGCGGGCATAATCGCCCCACCCGGCAACATCGGCCCCCACGCTGCGAGGACGGTAATTTCCTCGGCTCGTAGCGACCTTGATCGTCCCGCCGTTCGGCATGGCCTGGACGGCGTTCACCAGCAGGTTCGACAGCACCTGCTGCAACTGGCCGGCATCGGCCATCACCGGAAGTTCTTCGGGGGAAGAGGCGAACTCAATCTCCACGTGTTTACTCTTCGCCAATCCGTCCAACAGTTGAGTCGTGACCTGCGTGAGCCGCGAGAGTTCGGTGCGCTCTTTTCGCGGCGTCCGCCGGCGGGCAAAGTCGAGCAGTTGCCGGATGATGACCGCCATCTTGTCGACCTGGTTCTTGATGATTCTGGCACTGGCGACGGCGTCTTCGGAGGGGGCCTCTTCGATAATGAGTTCCGCCCGCACCGAGGCGACGTTCATCGGCGTGCCCAGTTCGTGGGCCATGCCGGCGGCGAGTCGCCCCACCGTTGTCAGCCGCTCGGCGTGCCGCAGTTGCTCGAGCGCGGCAATCCGGGCCTCGGTCTCTGTGTGCACCTGGTCGCGAGCGGCGGCCAACTGGTCGCACATCACGTTGAGGGCGGCGGCCAGCTCCGAGAGTTCGTCGTGGTTGGAGATGTCGAGGGGCCCGCTCAGGTCGCCGGTCCCCACGCGGCGCGTCTTTTCAATCAAACGCTCGAGCGGATTGCCCACGACGGTCACTCCTAAAAGTGCGATCACAAATCCGCTGCCGGCCAGCAGCAGAATGCTCACCACGCCGGCTCCGATGATCGCATTGTGCCGGAAGCGGTCGAGACCGTCGAGCGAATAGGCCAGCTCGAGCGCCCCGGGCCGCGATCCGCCGACGTGGGGCGACAGGTACGTATACAAAAAGCCGTGCCCCGACGGCTCGCGTTCTTGAATCAGGACTTCCTTGCCCTGGCGAATCTCGGCGATCTGGGCCGGCGATGCCTTCGGTGCCCGCGGCTCGCCCGGTTGGGCGTCGAGCCAGACCCACCGCACGCCCGACGGCCCCTCGGCATTCGCGTCGTCGATCAGGTGCAGCGCCCGCGGCTCGCCGCTGACTTTCCACACGTCCTGAATCAGCACGGCCAGCGTGCGGGCCCGCTGGCTGGCGTCCCGCCGCAGATCCTCCCGGAACGTCTGCACGTCGTCCCGTACAGAGAAGTACGTCTCAATCCCCAAAACCAAAATCGTCCCGCAGACCAGCGCCACCACGAGTTTCGTCATCAGTTTCATTTGTCGCCCTCGCCTCTAATTCTAGCGCCGCCGCGACGGGGATCGACATGTTTCTTGTTGACGTGTGACTGCTGCAGTTGTCACACGCGACACGGCAAAAATGCCCATGGACGGCTGTCCGTGGGCGTGTCTCATTTCCCAAGTGTCCAGCTCGAAATTCGCTGAACAATTTTTGAACACCTGCCCCGATTTTTCTGGTTTTTCTGCGGCGCAAAAAAAGGGGTTTCGCCACAGAAAAATCCTTCCCGGCGCGCCGCCGTCGGATCGACCCCTTGACTCCTGCCGTAGAATTGATGATGCGATTGTTGCGCGCTCCCCTGTGTGAAGGGAGCACCCAATCCCGCCAGGGATCCTCGCGCGCCTGAAGAACGGGCTACTTCGCCCGGTCGGAGCCGTCGGTCCGGCGGCTGTCGCGCACGGCCAGGACTGGAATGCGCACCGCGTGGCGGACCGTGCCGGCTGTTTCGCCGAAGAACCAGTCGCCGATCTTGCCGTGTCCGTGGCTGCCCAGGACCAGGAGGTCGATGTTTTCATCGGCCACCGTCCGGCTCAGCTCGCGGGCCGGGTTGCCGAACCGCAGCACGCTTCGCACGGAGGCTCCGCCCGCCCGGAGCGAGCGGGCCAACTGCTCGAGGTACGCCTGGTCCCCTTGCCGCTCCTGATCGCGCGAGTCGGCCCCGTGCAACTGGCCGCCGACCCCTTCGACGACGTGGATCAGCACCATCTCGGCCCCGTGTCCGCGCGCAAGCGCGGCCGCATGCTCGAGCGTCACGGCGTCGTTGGGACTGTGATCGAGGGCCACGCCGATGCGGCGGTACTGCGGCTCGGCGATGCGGGACGCCACGTCCTGGGCCGTCGTCCGTGCGGCCGATTCGGCCGTGGGAGCAACCGGCCGCGCGACGAGTCGCGGCTGCACGATCAGCCACGCCAACAGCAAACCGCAGGCGATCGCCGCCGGGATGACGGTCACTTCGATCCAGATCGCCCTCGGCCCGGCCGCCGCGATCCACGATCCGATCTCCCACCAGATCAGATACGCGTTGAGCACGATGATCACCCACGCCGTGATCCATCCCAAGGCACGGACCCACCGCGGATTGGCAAACTCACCCATCCGCGCGCGTTCGTTGGTGAATTGCAACAGCGGCACAACGGCAAACGGCAACTGCAGGCTGAGGACGACCTGGCTGGCCACCAGCAGATTCGTCATCTGGTTCGCGCCGAAATACAAGATCGTCAACAGGGCCGGCACGATCGCCGCCAGCCGCGTGACCAGCCGCCGCATCCAGGGCCGCATGCGGAAGTTCAAAAAGCCCTCCATCACCACCTGCCCGGCCAGCGTCCCGGTGAGCGTGCTGCTCTGCCCGGCGGCCAACAGCGCGACGGCAAACAGAATCGGCGCCCATTGCGTCCCCAGCACGCGGTGCAAGAGCCAGTGCGCGTCCTGCAACTGGATGTCCCCCGTCTGCGACCACAAGTCGGGATGCTGATAAAAGGTCGCCCCCGCCATCACCAGAATGGCCGCGTTCACGAAGAAGGCCAGGTTGAGGGCCACGACCGAATCGACCAGGTTGTAGCGGCACGCCTGCCGGTATCCCTCCGGCGACGACGGGATCCGCCGTGTCTGCACCAGGGCCGAGTGCAGATACAAATTGTGCGGCATCACGGTCGCGCCGATGATGCCGATCGCCACGTACAGGGCTTCCGTGGTGCTGAAGGCGAACGGAGGCGAACGGTGAAACGACGGGAGAAAGCCTTGGACCACTTCACCCCAGCCCGGCTGCGAGAGCAGGATCTCGACCAGGAAACAAGCGCCGATCGTCCCCACCAACAGCACGATGAACGCCTCAGTCTTGCGGATCCCCAGCCGCTGAATCGCCAGGAACAAAAACGTGTCGAATCCCGTGATCACGAGGCCAATGATCGGATCGATCCCGAAGAGCAGGTTGAGCCCGATCACCGTGCCGATGACTTCGGCCAGGTCGCAGGCGGCCACGGCGATCTCGCACAACACCCACAGTGCGATCCTGATGGGCCGCGAATAGGCTTCGCCGCACGCCTGCGCCAGATCCCGTCCCGAAACGATCCCCAGCCGGGCCGCCAGCGTCTGCAGCAGGACGGCCATGGCGTTGGACATGAGCAGGATCCAGATCAGCTGGTATTTGAACTTGGCCCCCCCTTCGATGTCGGTGGCCCAGTTGCCGGGATCCATGTAACCGACGCTGATCAGATAAGCCGGACCTACAAAGGCGAACAGCCGCTTAAAGAAGCCGGGGTACTGCACCGACACCGAGCTGTGGACGTCTTGCAGCGAACGGTTTGGCAGACGGCCAGCCGAAGCGGGAGCCGGACCGGCAGCGGCCGGCGCCGCCGAAGGAATTAACGACTCCGGTCGGCCGGCAATCGATTCCGCGGAAGGAGGTTTGTCCTCGTGCATGGGGCCCTGTCATTCGGTCGTTGCCGTCCGTCGCCCACCGACGAGCGATCTTGACGGCATTTCCTAATCGTCAATGAGAGCACGACATCGCGCAGTTCCCACGAGCCGCCGGCTTTACGCCGGCGGTCTTCGAGCGCCGATCGACGGTCCGTTGAAGACCGCCGGCGTAAAGCCGGCGGCTCGTAGGGAGTTACGTCGCGCGTCGACAAACGTCGGCTGCACCAATCGACTGAGCGATGTCGTACGAATCCGTCTGGATTGTCGAACGGAAACCGAATCGACGCAAGATGAAGGCGGAAGGTCGAAGATCCGCCTGTGGCGGAATGAAGGATGAAGGATGAAGTGAGCGAGCGCCCGGCTCAGTCGGACATCAAGATGGCGATTTCAGTCGCTCGTTCTAAAGACGAAAAAAAAGGCGGCTTTCGTGCAGGCGCCGAGAAAGACCACGAAGACGGCCACGATCCCGATCGCGTCGAACGCCGTGTGCCGCGCCGATGCAAGCAGGTAGCCCATGGCGAACGCCATGGCGAGCGAAACGTACCACTGGATGTAAAACGCATACGGGAGCAGCCGCCTTACCAGGTTCGCGCGAAATGTTTCCAACACGGCCATCGGAACAAAGAGGAGCAACCCCATCGAAATTCCGATGGCAAGCCACAGGAAAAGCCCATGAAGAGTGCGCTCGGCGGGGTATGTGAGCCCGGCGCAAATGGCAATGGCCGCCCCAAACAACAGAGATGCAAGGCAGGCCAGCCCAGTCAGGCGCAGCGGCTGCAAGCGTCGCCCGACAGTGCGCTCGTCGGATGCCAACGGCAGCAGGAGGAGTAACCCCAGCAGGCTTCCGACGGCAAGCCACTTGAGAAGATGCCGAAGAGTGAACTCGTCGGGGTAGAGAAGGCCCGCGCTCGTGGCAGTTGCCACCCCCAGTAACAGAGACCCGAGGCCGGCGAGCGCTACCCGACGCAAAGGTTTCATGCGTTTCCCGTCTGGGCCTTCGTCGGGCGCCGGGGGATAACCGACAGTGGCACTCACCGCGCGCTCACCGCGGGAACGGCCGCCAGGCGTTCCCTTGGCAAGAGTTCACTTGTCCGATCCGCTTCCTCTTCCCATTCGAGCAGCGTCGCGACGTGATTTGGGCTAACGGGTTGCGGCGGACGGTTCACCGGGATTCCTCCCCCCAGCTCTTCCAGACGCCAGCGCAGCACGGGATCTCTCGTCTCTCGGGCAACCGACGTGACGGCGTTCATCAAGGCGAATCGCGACCGGTCGGTCTCTTCGGCAAACCGGGAGAGGATCTCCCGGACGACTCGCGGATCGATCGCGTGTGGCAGCCGCAACAGGAGCGGAATGATTTCGAGCGCCCGATCGAGACCGGTCTCGGTTGCCGAGCGCACCTCTTCGACTCCTTCGGCAAACGCCTCTTTGGCGCACGAGGCACGCACCCCCTCGCGAAGCGACAGAGACGCCACTTCGGGCAAGAGCATGTCGGAGATCTCGATCCGCAGCGATTGGATCGCGTGGGCCCGGATGGCGCCATTGCGGCACACGAGGCGGAACAGATAGGGATGGATCGAGACTTCGTGTTCGGTCGCCTTGAGCGCCACGCCCCCTTGCATCTGATCCTTGGGACGAACGTCGGCAATCCAGGGGAGAGTCGACCGGGCAAACAGCCAATCCCCGTCGTCGTACACGTCTGAGACAGCTCCGCCAGCGTCCGAAATCTCCTCGGCAAAGAGGGCGCGGATCTCCCGTGTGGAGAGGACTTGATTCGGCATGACCGGCTCCTTCTGATCGGGTCGCAAAGACGTTGGTAGAGTGAATCCCGGATTCACAACGGCTAGCCATCCAAAATACGTTTCGCGATTCAAAACGGCAATATTTTTTCCTCGGGACGAGGAAGGATGAAAGCGGAAGGTCGCAGATCCGCCCGTGGCGGGATGAAGAAAATGCCTTTCCATTCATCCTTCATCCCGCCACGGGCGGATCTCCGACCTTCATCCTTTTTCCGCCCGCCAGCTGTAAACTACGCGAACACTTCACCCCTCGCCCCAACTCCGAGGTCTCGCGATCCATGAATGCAGACGACATGATTGAGCATCCGCTCGTCGAGCAGGTTCGCCAATTCGTCGAACAGAAAATCATCCCCGTCGCCAGTCCGCTCGAGCACCGAGACGAGTATCCGGCCGCGATCGTCGACGGATTTCAGGAACTGGGACTCTTCGGGGCCAATGTGCCGCCGGAATACGGAGGGTTGGGACTCGATTACACGACGTTTTCCCGGATCATCGAGGAGATTGCTCGCGGCTGGATGAGCGTGGTCGGCCCGCTCGGCACGCATTCGGTGATCTGCGACGTCATTGCCCGCTTCGGAACCGACGCGCAAAAACGCGAGTTCCTTCCCGCGCTCGCCGCCGGGACCCGCCGCGGCGGGCTGGCGCTGACCGAGGCTGATGCCGGCACCGATGTGCAGCGGCTCAAGACGACCGCCACGCGGCACGGCGACGGCTATTTGATCAACGGCTCCAAGATGTGGATCACGAATGCCGTGCGGGGGAACACGTTCCTCCTCGCCGCCCGGACCCAACCCGAGGCCGATCCGCCGTATCGGGGAATCTCGGCTTTCCTCATCGAGAAGGGGCCCGGATTTAACGTGGTCCGCGAGATCGACACGCTCGGTTATCGCGGCGTCGAGAACTGCGAGCTGTCGTTCGACAATTTTTTTGTGCCTGCGCGAAACCTCGTCGGCGGACGCGAGGGCGAAGGTTTCAAGCAGATCATGACGGGACTGGAGAGCGAGCGGATCAACTTGCCCGCGCGGGGCGTCGGCGTGGCGCGGGCGGCGTTTGAGGCGGCCATCCAGCACGCCCAGAAACGGCACACGTTCGGCAAGCCGATCTGCGAGCACCAGACGATCCAGATCAAGCTGGCCGACATGGCGACGCGGATCGAAGCCTCCCGCCTGCTCGTCGCCTCGGCGGCCCGGAAGAAGGACCGCGGCGAGCGGTGCGATCTCGAAGCGGCCATGGCCAAACTCTTCGCCACGGAAACCGCGCAAGCGGTCGCTCTCGAGTCGCTGCGAATCCACGGCGGGGCCGGCTATTCCAAGGACCTGCCGGTCGAACGCTACTATCGCGACGCCCCGTTGCTCCTGATCGGCGGCGGCACGAACGAGCTGCAAAGGCTGATCATCGCCAAACGGCTGATTGAGATCGAAAGGATGAAGGATGACAGTAGTTCCCAGTTTGACTCATGCGTCTAAGTCGACGTAAGGCTTGGAACCATCGTGCAATTGGGCGACCACTTCGAGGGCGATCCATTCGAGCATGCGGCGGAGTCGCAATTTTTCTTGGTGAAGCGTCATCGAATCTCCGTACCCTTCAGCCAGCATGGTTTCGTGAATCCACACCCAGACATTCCGCAGCAGAAGCGCGACCACGACGAATAGCAGCCGCAGATGGGGATCGCGGGTGCAGGTGTAGATGCGCGCCTGGCGGGCTTGGCGGTAGCTCGTCTCGATACCGAAGCGTGTCCGATACAGTTCGCGGATCTCCCGTGGGGAACCGCTGACTCGCCAAGCGGCAAACAGGAGCTTTTGTTGCTTGTGTTTGCCGTCTTTGCGGTTCTTGTGAGTCCGGTAGGCCACATAAACCGAGACTGTCACCGACTGCTTCTTGTTCTTCAACGTGTGCAAGTAGCATCCGACGTTCTGACGTCGGATCCAATGCAGGCCCCGGAGTTTCCGCCGCTTCTTGGGGATTCGTCCCCGAAACATCACCGGCATCACGAAGGGAATCTGTTGCTCTTGTAAAAACCGCGTGACGGTGACGTTGAAGAAGGCGCGATCCAACAAAAAACGTCGGATTTTCAGCTCTTTTGCGCGGATTGTCGCCAGCAGGCGATTCAACGCCGTGACCGTCGTTTCGTGTCGCCGCACCCAGGTGGCGGCCAAAGTGTAGCGCACTCCGTGGGAGACAATGCAGGCGGTGGCGTAGGCATGGAATTTTGTGGTTCCCTGTCGCGGCTTGCCGTAGTAAATCTCGTTGCGGCTGCGCTTCGGCTCCCCGTAGTAAGGCACCAAGTGCCAGTCGATCGCCACTGTCCAAGCGCGACGCTGGAGGCGCCGCGGCAGATGATCCGTCAGCGCAGCATTCAACCGCTTCTCCAGAACCCGAAGCGTCTTGGGCAGTCCCGCCTCCAACGCGCCCATCACGCTGGTGTCCGACGGAGCGTTCGCCAAATCCCGACAGGCCGCGAACACCGAGATCGTTTGCGCGGCTGCGCAAGACGATGTTCCAGACAACCGTCGCCGTACATTTCGGCCCTCGATCCTTCAACTGCATCGAGTTGATCAGCCAACTCAGGGCCCACTGATGAACCTCGCTACTCGATATGGTATTTCTGTTCCTTGAACGCATGAGCTCCCTCCTTGGGCTTCTGGTTCTCTACACAAACCAGTCTGAGGAGGGGCCTTGCGTTCCTCAACGTCAACAGGCCGACTTGGAACTACTGGATGAAGGACTTTACTGTCGGAAGGAGCTGATCGTCTTTAAGTTATTGCCAGATCGAGATCTTCCAAACGAAGGATCAGTTATGGGAGACTGGCGATGGATCGTCGTTTTATATTGCGCAAGGAGCAGATGCTGAAACAATGCGAGGTGTCGCCCGACCATGTCAGGAGATTGCCCGCGGAGCTCTCTGTTTTTCTCAAGCCGTTTTTGGACGGTTTGTCGAATGACCGTCAACGGCAACATGTTCAGCAGTTTTGCAAAGGGTTGTTGTCGAACGTGACTCGCAAGAACACGGAAGCGATCGCTTACGAGCAAGATCAGGATCGCCACGATCTGCAGCACTTCATCGGCAGTTCGACCTGGAACCACGTGCCGTTGATGGACGAGTTGTGCGGCCAGATCGCGGCCACGCTGGGCGAGGCCGATGGCGTGCTGGTCATCGATCCTTCGGCATTTCCCAAGCAGGGCCGGAAATCGGTCGGCGCGGCCCAACAATGGTGCGGCCGGTTGGGCAAAGTCACCAACTGCCAAGTCGGTGTTTATTTGGCCTACGTCTCGCGACGCGAACACGCCTTGTGCGACTTCCGACTGTATCTGCCCGAGGAATGGACGAAAGATCGCCAGCGCTGCCGTACGGCCGGCGTCCCGCCTCAGGTCCGCTTTCAGACGCGACACGCGCAAGCTCTGGAGATGATCCGGACCCGCGGCCCGATCCTGCCACATGCCTGGATCACGGCTGACGACGAATTTGGGAAAGTGACCCATTTTCGCCGAGATTTGCACGAATTGGGAGAACGCTACGTGCTGGCCATTCCGAGTAACATCACGGCCCGCATCCTGGACGGCCAGGAAGTTCCCCACTGCGGGCCCGGCGGCCCGACCGCTCGTCCGTTTGTGAGTGTGACCCGCATTCGCGATCAACTTCCTGAAGGGGCGTGGCAGTCGATCGACGTGCGTGATGGCGAAAAGGGGCCGCTGTTCGTGGAGATCGCCGTCGTTCCGCACGTGCAGACCATGGACAACCGTCGCAAACTGCCCTACGCCGAGGTCTTGATCCTCACGCGTTATCGCGACGAACACGACCTGCGACACGACGACATCTATTTGTCCAACGCATCGGCGAGCACTCCCGCCGCCGAGTTTGCGCGTGATCTCCGCCGAACGCCGCGTCGAGGAAACCATCCGGCGCGGCAAAAGCGAAGCCGGATTGGCCGACTACCAAGCGCGGACCTGGCAAGGTTGGCATCACCATCAAACACTCTCGCTCCTGGCGACCTGGTTCCTCGTGAGCGAATCACTTAAGGGACGACAAACGACACCGGCTCTCAGCGTTCCTCAAGTCCGCCAACTCATCGCCCGAACTCTGCAACAGCAATGGAACCTCTTGCATCCCGAATCCGTCGCCAATTCCGCGACCCGCCAACTCCGACGCAACGAAACCGCACGCTTCTACCACTACCAAAAACGCAAACGCTTACCCCCCTTACGCCCCGATCAACGACGATGATTCCGACAGTAAAGAGGATGAAGGATGAAAAAAGGCATTTTCATTCATCCGTCATTCCGCCACAGGCGGATCTTCGACCTTCCGCCTTCATCGTTCCTGTTTTACCGTCCGGCGAGTTCTCTGAGGCGTTGGGCGATGCGATATTCGAGGAACACGATGGCTCCCAGGCCGATGAGGATCTCGCCCGCGATCGTCGGGAATTCGCTCATTGGTCCCATTCCGGAGATCAAGAACCTCGCCATGAAGGAGATCCAGACCAGGAACATCTGGAACACGTAGACCAGGAAAACCGCCAGGGGGAGGGCTCCCCATTTGATGAACAGCGACAAAAAGGCGGCCAGGTGGAGCAGGAACACGAACCAGACGACCGAGACCGCACTGCCCCAGGTAAAGACGACGTTTTCCAGCACCCTTAAGAATTCCTCGCTATTTAACAGGGCGCCTAACAGAAAATAGACGGCTGCGGGGACCAGGGACGGCAAGACCGAGGCTGCTTTGCTCCAGGCGATCTCGGCCGTGCTCTTGGGAAGCATCATCAACAAGGGGAGCGTGTGGGCCTGCACCTCGTCACGAAAGACGCGCGAGGTGACCAGCCCCAGTTCGATGAGGGCGGCCACGAACATGCTGAGCATGGCCGCGGTCCCCACCATCTGCCGCAGATCCTTGAACGACACTTGCGATCGCCAGGAATTGAGATACGTCAGCAACAGGCAGATCCCGACAATGAACACGAAAAACAGCACGAACTGGAGCCGCACCATCCGCATGCCGCCGTTGACGAAATAGAAATCCTTCCACATCAGGGCCTTCGACCAGGCGCGGTCGATCCGGCGTCGCCCCATCGCCTGGGACGGTCCGGCGAAGATTCGCTCGGCCGTGCCGACCGTATGCCGTTCGCGCGTAAACCGCTCGAAGCCCGCCCAGGAGAGTCCGAAGAAGCCGAGGGCCGCCAGCACGTGGCAGATGACCTGGGCGCTCACCGGGTTTTCCGCAAAGCCCGTGCTGGTGATGGTCGAGAGCCGCGACCACATCGACGTCTTCTGCTCCCATTGGACGAGGATTTTCACCAGCGTCCCCGTGGAGGTGCCCGGCACGAAGGACAACACCTGGGCCGCGATCGGCAGCACGATGAGCAGCAGAAACAGGCTCAGCGTCACGAGGGTCGAGGCCTGACGCGCACTCGTGCCAATCACCGAAAAAATCAGTCCCAGGTTGGCGACGAAGATGAGATAGGCGGTCAAAGCGACCGACATGGCGATGACCTGCGTCATCGTCACGCCCCCCAACGTGATCGACAAGAGGACGAACGGAAACTCCACGGCCAACAGCAACAGCAGCGTGATCATCCGCGTCGTCGATTTGCCCAACAGGAGGGCGGCGGGGCTGATCCCGGCCATCTTCAACAGGCCCAGCGAGTCCTCTTCTTTCTCTTCCGAGATGGCCGTCGCGAAATAGCCGATGCCGGCAAACGTGATGACGGCGAAGTTAAGCCAGGCGATCGACTTGAACACCGTCAGCCCCGGAGCGCCGAACATGAAATCCATCTCGTGCGTGCCGATGAGCTCGAGGAGGATCACCCCCACGAACAGGAACCGCAACAGGTGCGGGCGCGTGGACCGCGCATCGACGCGAAACGATCGGGTGAAGAGGGCGAGGGTTGAGGAGAGCATTCGTGTGAAGCCTGATCTGATTTTGTCTCAGTCACCGTGGGCGGTCGAAGCAGAAGGATGAATAAGAGGCCTTTTCATTCATCCTTCATCCCGCCACGGGCGGATCTTCGACCTTTCCTACCGCACTCCCTGTGTCGTGAGTTCCATGAAGGCGTCGTTGAGGTGTTTTTTCGTTTCCGCGAAGCCGACGACCGACAGCTCGAGCGCGAGCACGCCGCGCAAAAGCTGTGTGGCCCCGTCGGGTTGGTCGCCCAGCGAGACCTGGTACACCGGGCCGTGCTCGAGTTTGCGGGCCTCGAGCACGCCGGGCAGGGCTCCCAACCGCTGGGCCGTGTCGGGAGTGTCGGCGGCGAGGGTCAGGGTGTAAGCGCGCTGCGGCTGGCCGCCCGTTTGCAGGTCGTGCATCGATCCGCTGTATTTGACCCTCCCCCGGTCGATGATGGTCACGCTGTCGCACAGCTCGGCCAATTCGCTGAGGATGTGCGAGCTGATAAAGATGGTTTTGTTCATCCGCTTGAGCTCGCGGAGGATCTCCATCAGTTCGATCCGCGCCCGCGGGTCGAGCCCCGAGGCGGGCTCGTCCAACAGGAGCAGATCGGGATCGTTGATCAGCACGCGGGCCACGCTGACCCGCTGCTGCATGCCGCGCGAGAGGCCGCTGATTGGGTGGTCCTTCCGCCGCTCCATGTCGGTGAGGGCCAGGACGTCGATGATCGTCCGGTCGCGCTGTGCGACGGTGAGGCCGTAGGCCGCCCCGAAGAAATCGAGGTATTCGTAGACCGTCATTTCGCGGTACATGGAAAAGTGGTCGGGCATGAAGCCGATGCGGCGGCGGACGGCCTCTTTCTGGCGGACGACGTCGAGCCCGAAGACGCGGACTTCGCCGGCCTGCGGCTCGAGCAAGGTGCAGATCGCCTTGAGGGTCGTCGTCTTCCCCGCGCCGTTGGGTCCGACAAAGCCGTGCAACGAATTCGCTTCGACGCGGAAGCTGACGTTGTCGAGCGCCCTGAGATTCTTGAACGAGTAGCTGAAGTGTGATACGTCGATCGCGCAATTGGCATCGAGAGCTTGACTCATGTTTTCACCGGTTTGGGAAAGTCGAGCACGTACAGAACGCGTCCCTGCTGTTTGCCCATGTGAGGCCCGACGAGTTCGAGGCTTTTGGGAAGCGGCCACCAGAGAAAGACGCGGATCGCCTCGTCGGGAAGCCGGAAGGTCGAGATGTCGTCGCGCTTCTTGAGACCGAGGCTCCAGGCCAGGAGCGGCCGAAAGAGCGTCTCGTACTGCGCGACGTTGGTCGCGGGCTGGTCTGCCGGCGCATGAATGGCGAGAACCGCATGTTGCCCATCCCGTAAGGGGAGAGCTTGTTCCATTCGACGGAGGCCAAAAAGACGGAGAGCGGCTCGCCCGATCGAAGAGCGGGCGGCACCTCGGCCGAGCGACCGGCGGACAAGAGCTCGCCCGAGCGATCGAGCTCGAACCGCCCCGTCGACCAGCGGAGCGGATAAACGCGGTCTCCGCAGACGGCATAGGCGACCGCGGTGTCGCCCGGAGGGGGAAAGTCGGGGCCCGTCGACAGGACGAGTTTCGTGACTTGCTTGTCGCCGGCGATCTCCTGCAGTTTGACGCCAAGGGGATCGTTGGCGACCTTCATGCGACTCACGAAGGCCTGCGAAGAGTAGGGTGGGATGTCGACGTCGAACCGGCCGCGGGCGCCGTTGCGGATCACGCCGTTGACCGCCTCGAACGTCTGCGCGGTCGAGTAGAGCCGCCCGCTGCCGCCGTGGACGAGGTCGTAGTCCGCCCCGTTGATCACGAACACGTTCGTCCACGAGGTGACGTCCCACGCGCCGCCGGGCAACGGATGGGCGACGGCGACCGTGTTGACGGCGTTGGCTTCGTTGTGTCCCCGCCGGCCGAACCAGGCGAAGCCGAAACTGAAGAGGACGATCAGACCGATCAGGGCACCGTACACGATGCGGTAGTCGTAGCGGTTGCGTCCGAGGACATAGACACCGGGAATGACGGTGATCACGTAGGCGATCGCCAGCGAGTAGATCAGCACCCAATTGTGCCGCGGCCGGGTGAGGCTCTTCAAAAACGTCAGCAGCCCCGCCGAAAGATCGGGAAACAGGTCAGGGATCTGGCCGCGCCCGTACGTGACGCTGCGGGTGACGCCGCCGGGGCCGACTTGCATTTGGACCTGACTTTCGTCGTCATCGTCGTCTTCAGGATTTGCGGGCGCGATCTTTTTGCCGGAGCGGGCCGTTTTTCCCGTTGTCGCGTTGAACAGCTTGTCGGGCTTGTTTTTGTCGGCGTGCTTTTTTTCGGGCGACTTTTTATCCGCTGCCTGCGTGTCACTCGCGCCGACCGGCGGTTCCAACAGGGCCGCGTCGTTCGGGCCGAGCGGCTTGTCGTGGCGGAAGACCTCGCCGCGGCCGACGCGGAAGTGCTCGGCGGGCGTGTTGAGTTCAGCCAGTTGGGCCGTGAAGCGGGGAAAGTTGCCGTCGATCCCCTTGAAAATGTCCAGCCGCCCGCCGCGAAACAGCCAGTCGTAAAACGCCTGCCGCCGCGCTTCCTCCCATCGCGGTGCATGGTCGAGGACGGCCGTCTTGAGGCCGTCGGTGGCGGCCACGAAGGGGGGGAAGAGGTTCTCGGGAAAGCGGCGGAGTCCCTTCCCCTTGGTCGAGAAATCGTCCGCGTCGACCAGCAGGACCGGCTTCGCGTCGGCAAACACCGGGGCCGTCACGTCGGACCGCTCGCCCGAGCCGCGACCCCATTGCAGGAGCCATTCCTCGAAGTTCTCTTTGACGAAGGGATAAAACTGCACCCAGCGGCTCGAATGGGGTGCGACATAGACCTCCTCGGCCAGGGCGCCCCGACCGGCGTGCTGGCCCCGATCGATTCGCGGAGCTCAATCACTCCGTCAAACGCCTCGGCCGCTGGGTTTGTGATCAGTACCGAGAGGGGGACGAAATGCTGCGGCGTCACCTGGCCGTCGAAGCCCCACCGGACCTCGCTGACGTCGATGGCCCGGCAGGTCCCTGGACAGGCGGTCAAGACCGCCGCGACGGCCGCCATCGCGCGAAAGGCGGTGCGAAACTCCATTTTTCTAAAACCCGGCTTGTTGACGAGACTGGATTGTTGACGAGCCGCCGGCTTCACGCCGGCGGTCTTTCAGCGATGGTCAACGCGCTGTTCGAAGACCGCCGGGATAAACCCGGCGGCTCGTAAGACAACCGTGCGACGGGCTGCATGCTGTACTGTGCCGTCTTGTCCCAGACGCTCTTCCGCTAAGAATGTAACACGCGGGCCAACGGGAATCTGCCCTCTTCGGATCAAAGGGTCGCCTGTGCGGCGGACGGCCAGTCTGGCCGTTGACAGATCAGAGGTGGCTGGTTCTGCGACGTCGGCCATTCGGTATCCGGTTTGCACCTGAAGAGACCGCCACAGGGGGAGGGGACCGAAAGGGAGCGCACCCATGCCGGAGAACGTCACTCGCAAGTTGATTCAATCACACCTGCTCGAAGGGGAAATGACGCCGGGGAGCGAAATTGGACTGCGGATCGACCAGACCCTGACGCAGGACGCGACGGGGACTTTGGTGATGCTCGAGCTCGAAGCGATGGAGTTGGATCGGGTCCGCACCGAGTTGTCGGTGCAGTACGTCGATCACAACCTGATCCAGGAAGACGCCAAGAACCCCGACGACCATCTGTTTCTCGAAAGCGCGTGCCGGCGGTTTGGGATCTGGTACAGCCGGCCGGGCAACGGCGTGAGCCATCCCGTGCATCAGGAGCGGTTCGGCAAGCCGGGCAAGACACTGGTGGGCTCCGACAGCCACACGCCGGCGGCCGGGTCGATGGGCATGTTGGCGATCGGGGCGGGGGGACTCGAAGTGGCCCTGGCGATGGCGGGGCATCCGTTTTACGTGCAGATGCCCCGCGTGTGGGGGATCAAGCTGGTGGGGACGCTCCCCGATTGGGTGAGCGCGAAGGACGTCGTGCTCGAAATGCTGCGGCGGCACGACGTCGACGGCGCGGTCGGCTGCGTGCTGGAGTATTACGGGCCGGGGCTGGCGTCTCTTTCGGCGATGGATCGGCACGTGATCGCCAACATGGGGACCGAGATGGGCGCCACGAGCACCGTTTTCCCGTCTGATGACGAGGTGCGTCGCTTCCTCAAGAGCCAGCAGCGAGAAAACGATTGGACCGAGCTGCTTCCCGATCGCGGCTGTGCGTACGACCGCGACGAGGAGATCGATCTGGCGAAAGTCGAGCCGCTGATTGCCATGCCGTCGAGTCCGGGCAACGTCGTGCCCGTGAGCGAGGTCGCCGGGACCGAGATTTACCAGTCGTACGTCGGCTCGTCGGCCAATCCCGGTTACCGCGATTTCGCGGTGGCGGCCGAGATCGTAAAGGGGAAGCGGGTCCATCCGCGGATCTCGTTCGACGTCAATCCCAGCTCGCGGCAGATCCTGCTCGAGTTGATTCGCGACGGGCGGTTGACCGCGTTGATCGAGGCCGGGGCGCGGCTGCACCAGGCGGGGTGCAACGGCTGCATCGGCATGGGGCAGGCACCGGCGACCGACACCATCAGCCTGCGCACGGTGCCGCGGAATTTTCCGGGCCGCTCCGGCGTCAAGGAAGACAAGGTGTGCCTGGTGAGTCCGGAGACGGCGGCCGCGTCGGCGCTCTTTGGCGTGATTACCGATCCGCGGACGTTGGAGATGAAGTGCCCCAAGCTGACGGAGCCGGAGCACCCCGTGCTGCAAACCGATCTGCTCGAACCGCCTCTGCCCCCGAAGGAGGCGGCCCGCGTCGAGTTGCACAAGGGGCCCAATATCAGCACGCTCCCCGAATTCGAGGAGCTGCCCGATGCGCTTGAGCTGCCCGTGCTGCTCAAGGTGGGGGACAACGTCTCGACCGACGAGATCATGCCGGCCGGCTCACGCGTGCTTCCGTTTCGCAGCAACATTCCGAAGATCGCCGAGTTTGCCTTCGAGCGGATCGACGAGACGTATCCCAGCCGGGCCAAAGAGGTGCTCGACTCCGGCGGGCACGCGATTATCGGCGGCACGAATTACGGACAAGGCTCGAGCCGCGAGCACGCAGCCCTCGCGCCGCGGTACCTGGGTCTGCGGGCGGTGATCGTGCGGAGTTTTGCCCGGATCCACTGGCAGAACCTGGTGAATTTCGGTGTCCTTCCCTTCGCCTTTCAGGACCCTGCCGACTATGATCGCGTCGAGCCGGGCGACCGGCTGCGTTTGACGGGCTTGAAGCGCCTCGGCGAGCGGCGGCGGTTGACCGTCGAAAATGTGACCCGAAAAACGGAGTTCGCCGTCACGCACGATCTGTCGGCGCGGCAGGCAAAGATCGTCCTGGCGGGCGGATTGACGAACTGGGTCCGCGAGTCGAGTCGGTCGGTCCAAAAGAAGGACGCGCACAAGTCCGGGCAACACGACGCCGAGACGGCAAAATAGGACGCGCGGCCGGCCACGAAGGTTTCCTAACGCACGAACCAGGACGCGACGGATGCACGCATCGCCACTGCACTATTTTCCGCTGACGGGGCCGTTCCTGCTGATCCTGTTCGTGCTGTTCGTGGTCGTCATCGTGCTGGTGCAGTTGGGCATTCTGGAATACGCGTACGCGAAAATCGGCATCCAGCCGCGGTATGTCTTCCTGCTGTTGCTCCTGTCCCTGTTGGGGAGTTATGTGAACATCCCCGTCGCCCAGATGCGGGAGAAGCAGGTCGTCTCGAACAAAGTCGTCACCGATTGGGGCGTGCAGTACGTCGTCCCCGAGGTCGAAGAGTGGCCGCAGACGATCATTGCCGTGAATGTGGGGGGCGCGCTGATTCCCACGATCCTTTCGATTTATTTACTGCTGAAGAACGGGCTGTACTGGCAGAGTCTCGTTGGCGTGGTGTTTGTGGCGGCCATCGTAAATCAACTGGCGCACCCCGTGGCAGGCGTGGGGATTGCCATGCCGCCGCTGATTCCGCCGCTGCTGGCGGCGGGCGTGGCGCTGGTGCTGGCGCGGCAGGCGGCGCCGGCGCTGGCGTACATTTCGGGCTGCTTGGGGACGCTGATTGGTGCCGACCTGCTCAATCTGGGGATTGTGCAGGGGTTGCACGCCCCGGTCCTGTCGATCGGCGGAGCGGGGACGTTCGACGGCGTCTTTCTGACCGGGATCCTGGCCGTGCTTCTGGCGTGAGGAGAAACATGATTGACCCCCTGAATCCATCTCCGAAAGACTCCCCCAAGGATCCGAAGCGCAAGCCCCCCACGCCGGGCGGAGGCGATCTGCCCCCGGTTTGGCGGGGACTGTTGTGGTACATCCCGGTCCTGTTGTTTCTGTTGTGGTTCTGGCAGTACCTCTTCTCCAGCATGAGCGTGGAGACGATTCCGTACAGCCAGTTCAAGCAATACCTGGCTCAGGGAGAGGTCAAAGACTGCGACGTCGAGCAGGATGAGATCATCGGAACGATCGCCCCCAAGGGCACGGCGGCGACGGCGTCCAAAACCAGCGCGACCCCGGCCGAAAAAAAGACGGCCGCGGAAAAAGGAACCCCGCCGAAGACGACAACCGAAAAACGGCCCCCCGAAAAACAGGCCGCCGAAAAACAGCCGCCGCCGGAGAAAACGCCGGCCAAAAAACCGCCCGCTCACCCCGCCGCGGCGAAGCAAGCGGCACCCGCGAAGTCGAAGCCCGCCGCTTCTGAAACGGCGACCACTCTGCCGCCGGTGGAAAAGCCCTTCAAGTTCCGCACGATCCGCGTGGAAGACCCGCAGCTCGTCGAGAAGTTGGAGGCCGCCCACGTCGAATTCAAGGGCGAGCGTCCCGGGTTGCTCACGACATTGCTGTTTGCGTGGATCCTGCCGATCCTCTTTTTCGGGGCGATCTGGTATTTCCTCTCGCGTCGGATGGGGATGGCGGGGCAGACCGTGATGAGCATCGGCAAGAGCAAGGCCAAGCTCGTCGCCGACAAGGACACGGGAGTCGGTTTCGACGACGTGGCCGGGTGCGACGAAGCGAAGTACGAACTGCAAGAAGTCGTCGACTTCCTCAAAAATCCGCAGCGGTATGAGGCGCTCGGGGCCAAAATCCCCAAGGGGATTCTGCTCGTCGGCCCGCCGGGCACCGGCAAGACGCTCTTGTCGCGGGCGGTGGCGGGCGAGGCGCATGTGCCGTTCTTTTCGATCAGCGGCAGCGAGTTCGTGGAGATGTTTGTCGGCGTCGGAGCCGCCCGCGTCCGCGATCTGTTCGACCAGGCCAAAAAGCACGCCCCGTGCATCATTTTCATCGACGAGATCGACGCCATTGGCGGCCAGCGCAGCGTGCATATCGGCCTGATGAACGACGAACGGGAACAGACTCTCAACCAGTTGCTGGCGGAAATGGACGGATTTGAGGCGAATATCGGCGTGATCATCCTGGGGGCCACCAACCGCCCCGAGATCCTGGATCGCGCGTTGTTGCGGCCTGGCCGGTTCGATCGCCAGGTGGTGGTCGACGCGCCCGACATCGACGGCCGTGAGGCGATCCTGAAAGTGCACGCCCGCGACAAGCGCCTCTCCCCGGACGCCAACCTCCGCAAGATCGCACAGGCCACGGCTGGCTTTTCGGGGGCCGACCTGGCCAACGCGCTCAACGAAGCGGCCCTGCTGGCCGCCCGCCGGCGTGCCGTCGAAATCACGCAAAAAGACCTCGAGGATGCCGTGGAAAAAGTCGTCGCCGGCCCCGAGCGAAAAAGCCGCCGGTTGGAGCCGGAGCAAAAACGCCGCGTCGCCTTCCACGAAGTGGGCCACGCCCTCGTGGCTGCCTACAGCAAGCATGCCGATCCCGTTCACAAGATCAGCATCGTCCCTCGCGGCCGGGCCGCGCTCGGCTACACGCTGCAGCTCCCGACGGAAGAGCAATTCCTGCTGACGCGCTCGGAGCTGATCGACCGGATCAAGGGAATGCTCGGCGGCCGCTCGGCCGAAGAGGTCGCCTTCGGCGAGATCAGCACGGGGGCCGAAAACGACCTGGAGCACGCGACGGCGCTTGCGCGTCAGATGGTCTGCATGTACGGGATGAGCGACCGGGTCGGGCTGGTCCACGTGGCCAACCGCCAGGATGGCTACCTGCCGGCGGTTCCCGGCGCGCCGACGCAGCGCGATTGCAGCGAGGAGACGATCCGCGAGATCGACATGGAAGTAAAGAAAATTCTCGACGACGCCCACGATGATGCCCGCTCGATCCTGACGGAGCATCGCGATCAGCTCGATCTCGTTGCGCAGGAACTGCTCAAGCGGGAAACCCTCGACGCCGCCGCCTTCAACGAACTGATCGGCCAGCAGCGCGATTCGGACAAATCGAACTCGGACAAATCAGAGCCGGCCCCGGCTCTTCCCGTCGCGCCTGAGGCTCAGCGGGCCGCTCGCGTCTGTTGTCGGCGGGCTCGAGCCGGCCGTTGCGTTTCGAAGCGAGGAAGGTCGCGGGCCGTGCGGACGTCGTTCGGCTGCACGCCCTCGAGCAGGATATTGGCGACGACGGGACCACCGTCCTTCATCGTCACCCAGGCGACTTCGTCGAATTCGCCATACTCCACTCCGCGCATCTGCGAGCCGCCCCCCGTCGTGGCGAGCATGAAATAGTCCCGCCCGTGGCGGACGAACTTCGCGTAATTGTGCTCGTGGCCGACAAAAACCGAGTACGGCCGGTTTCCTTCGAGCAGCGCTTCTTCGATGGGCGTCCAGCCCTGGCTTTGCGGGTCGCCCATTCCTTCACGCCAGACGGGCTTATGAAAAAAGACGAACGTCCAGCGGACCTGCCGGTTTTGCGCGAGCGTCTGCCGCAGCCACTCCTGCTGCTCGGGGCTGAACTTGTAAATCTGTTCCTTGGGCCGCGGCTCTTCGGAGTTGAGGACCACGAAGAGGGCGTCCCGATAGCGGAAGGAGTAATACGCGCGGCCGAACTTTCGCTTCCAGTTCTCGCTCATCGGCAGGTTCGACATGTCGTGGTTGCCGACGCAGAAGAAGAACGGCATTTGCAAGGCGTCGAGCTTGGATTCGAATTCCGACCATTCGAGGGCCCACTGTCCCGGATCCTCCGAATAGCCTTCGATCAGATCCCCCACCGACATCACGAACTCTGGCTGGAGCATGTTGATCATCCGCACCGAGCGGGTGAAGATGCCAGGCCGATGTCCGCCCGTACGGTCCGAGATGACCGCGAAACGGAACGTGCCCGGATGATTATTCATGTCGAGGTTCGTCCAGGGGTTCCGTGCTCCTTTTTGAGCCTCGGGCATCGCAGTGTCGCCGACGCGCATCCACGCGGCCCCGCGAGCTGCAAACAACGTCACGAGCGTAACGGCCAGACCGACGACCAATGCGTTCAACAAACGTTTCATGGCGTGCGTCCTCTGGTTGGTTTCGCGCTTCCGGTGTAGATGGGGTAGTTGGGAGCGGTATAGGAGTCAACCTGGTCGCCCCATTGCGTCCAGCCCGGCATGCGGTCGCGGGCAAAGAGTTCGAGATACGGACCGGGACTGCACTGCTCGATGATGTCGTACAGCTCGTCCGGCTTGCGGGAATGCTCGCGCTTCCGTTTCACGAGGACGTTCACCTGCGACCGACCCGGAGCCAGCGTGCGCATCCGCCCGCGAATGCCGAAGAGCACAAGTTCCGTCACGTTGCGGAAATAAAAACCGACGCCGCGACCATCCGGGCCGCCGTCCTTGCGGATCTTGTACCAGACGAGATTCGTCTTATACGTGAAACCCCACGCCTGCATGATGTCGAGCCCTTCCCGCAAGAGGGCATTGGGACACCACAGGTACAGGTGGCTTTGCTCGCGCGCATGTCGCACAACGGGGAGCGATGCGATCTCGCCGAACGTCATCGTCCGATAGCGATGCAGCCGCTTGTGTTCGGGAGCCACCTTGCCGGTCTTGTTCTGAAATTGCCAGGGCGGGTCAATCAGGATCGTCGAAAACGACCCATCGAGCCCTTCGAATTCGTCCATCGATGCTCCTCCGGCCTCTTTCTCCGCGACACGTTTCATACCGGGCCGATTGGACACGTGCAAGCGGGTGTGTGCAGCGGACCGGACTTGTTCAATTGTCCTGTGCCGTTCGATTACACTGAACCGAGGGAGCACCGATGCCGCCTGATTTGGAACGCTACAGTAAACAGGTCCTGTTTGCCGGGATCGGCGAGATCGGCCAGCGGCGCTTGATGCAGAGCCGGGCGCTCCTGTGCGGCTGCGGAGCGCTCGGGACCGTACTGGCCGAAACGCTGGTCCGGGCCGGCGTCGGCTCGTTGCGGATCGTCGACCGCGATTTCGTCGAGACGAGCAATCTGCAGCGGCAGATCCTCTTCGACGAAAACGACGTCGACGACCGCCTGCCCAAAGCCGTGGCAGCCGCCGAAAAACTGCGGCGGATCAACAGTCAGGTCACCATCGATCCGATCGTGGCGGACATCGACCATACGAACATCCTCGGTCTGGTTCAGGGAATGGACCTGATCCTCGACGGGTCGGACAACTTCGAGCTGCGGTTTCTGATCAACGACGCCGCTTTGGAGACCGGTGTCTCCTGGATTTACGCAGGCGTCATCGGCAGCCACGGCCAGGTGATGCCGATCTTCCCTGGCGAGTCGGCCTGCCTGCGGTGCCTGATCGATCGCCTGCCGGATCCGGGGACCACGGAGACGTGCGACACCGCCGGCGTGATTGCGCCGGCCGTCCAGGTCGTCGCTTCGCTCGAAGCGGTCGACGCCTTGAAAATCCTCTCGGGGCAGGCCGAAAAAGTCGCGCGGATTCTGACCTACGTCGACGTCTGGGAAGGGACTTTCCGACGGCTGAACATCGGCGACCTGAGGGAGAAGTCCGACTGCCCCGCCTGCAAAAAAGGCGAACGGAGCTGGCTTTCCGGCCAGCAGGGGTCGCAGACGAGCGTCCTGTGCGGCCGCAACGCGGTCCAGGTTTCGCCGCCGCGCCGCGGTTCGGTGGCATTCGAGGAACTGGCCCAGAGGCTCAAAGAAGCCGGCGACGTCCAGTTCAACGCGTACCTCCTCCGCCTGGCCCCCTTCAACACGAGCTACGAACTCACCCTCTTTCGCGATGGCCGCGCGATCATCAAAGGGACAGAAGACCTCGGCGTGGCCCGCGCGGTCTACTCGCGCTACATCGGGATCTGAACCCTCGCCTGCAGATCGGCCGGCGGCAGCCGATCGCAATCTCGGGGAGTTTCTCGGAGTTTTCTGTGTTGGGGACGAAATGGGCGCAAGCTCGCTAAGTTACGATCTGGCAGACGTTTGAAGTCGATCGTGACCAGTCTCCAGCGATTTTTCTGTGTCGCTGCCGGGGTTTTGAAATAAGCGAAAGAATTCCAACTACTCCACGCACAGCAGGTTAGGAACTAAAAGCGGCACGGCCCTCAACGCAGAAAAATCGGCGTGTGAAATTATATAAGTTGTTGTAATATAAAGACTTATAAATAATCTGCGAGTGCATTTTTGTGGGCGAAACTGCCCCGATTTTGAGCCGATCACTGCCAGACGTGCCCCTACCGCGCTCCTTTGAGGGGACGCTGGCGGACGCGGTAAGCACAGCGGCGCGAGCCGGCAAGAATGTGTTCCGTCCGTTCGATGGCCACGTCGCGGCCCAGGACTTTTTGAAAGACATCCAATTCGGCCCCGCACAGCCCGAGGCAGGCCGTTGCCGCCACGCAGATTGGGCAATGGTTCTCGACCAGCAGGAACGCCCCGTCCCCCTCTTCCCGGACCTCGGCCATGTATCCCTCTTCGGTTCGAATTGCGGCGAGCTGCTGCAGCCGGGCCCGCAGGGAACCGCCCGCCCCCAGGCGCTCACGATACGCGGCGGCCTGTCGCTTCGCCCGCAACGCCAGCAGCCGGTCGAGCCCGCCCGTCCCGAATGCCTGCCGCAGGGACGTGATGAGATCGACGGCGAGTGCCGAGTGCGCATCGGGAAAGCGGGTGTTTCCGAGCGGCGTGAGGCTCCAGCGCTTCGACGGACGGCCGACCCCCTCCGCGACGGCCGTCGCCTCGACGAGCCCTTCGGACTCCAGCTTCTCCAACTGCTGCCGGGCCGCCTCGCCGGTAATTCGCAAGGACTTTCCCAACTGGCCTGCCGTTTGCGGCCCCCGGTTCTTGAGCAACAACAGGATCCGGCTCGCCGCCGGCCGGGCCGACGCGGCGACCGTCGAATTTTCCAAGTAATCGCTTGACATATTCTCGGGGCCGGAGTTACAAGAGCCGTGTTAATTATCAAAACGAACACTTGGAAAATATCCGCCACGGCGGACGGCCGCAAGACCGCCGGCTCGTGACGGCCACGCCAAGACACAACGCCAAGCCACGACGCGAAGTTCACCGGACCAGGGAGCACCACCATGCCTTCTCCTTCCCCCACAGTTGAAACCGGCGAGTCGCGTGGGCATTGGGTCCGCGTCGGAGCACTTGCCGACGTTTCGCCGAATCCCTGCGAGGTGCTGCACGTCGAGGGGCGAACGGTCGCTCTGGTCCGCGATCAGGGGCGACTGTATGCCGTCGACAACCGCTGTCCCCACATGGGATTTCCCCTTGATCGAGGAAGCGTCCGCGATGGCATTCTGACGTGTCACTGGCATCATGCCCGTTTCGATCTGGCGACCGGCGGCACGTTCGACCAGTGGGCCGATGATGTCCAGGCTTACCCCGTCGAGGTTCGCGACGGCGAATTATGGATCGACCTCTCCTCCCAGCGCGATCCGCGGCAGCACCATCTCGAGCGGCTGCAGGTCGGCCTCGAGCGGAACATTCCCCTCGTCATCGGCAAGGCCGTCTTGCCCCTCGTGGCGGAGAACCGCCTGGCCCTGGAGCCGTTTCAGATCGGCCTCGAGTTCGGCACGCGTTATCGGCGGACGGGTTGGGGCCAGGGGCTGACGATTCACACGTGTTTGCGGAACCTTTTGCCCCGGCTCGATCCCGACGATCAGCCGCGGGCCGTGTATCACGGGCTGGCCGCGGTGGCCAACGATTGCGACGGCGAACCGCCCCGCTTTCCGGTGCGACCGCTGCCGGAGGCGTCTGTTTCACTGCGGACGTTGAAACGCTGGTTCCGGCAGTTCATCGAGGTCCGCGATGCCGAGGGGGCCGAGCGGTGCATCGCCTCGGCCCTTCGCGCGGGGGCCGACAGCGGGCAGATGGCCGACATGCTCTTCGCGGCGGCGACCGACCATCGTTACATCGACATCGGCCACCCGCTCGACTTCACGAACAAGGCCCTCGAGGCGCTCGACGTCGCCGGCTGGAAGTACGCCGAAGGAGCGCTCACGACGCTCGCGTCGGCCTACGCTTCGGCCGAGCGAATGGAAGAAGCCAACGAATGGCGACATCCGATCGACCTGGTCGCGCTCTTGGAAGAAGCCTTCGCCAAACTTCCCACGGCGCTCGAAGCGGGTTCCTTTCGACGGCAAGCAGGACATGCTCCGGACGCGTTCATTGCCACGCTCTTGTCCGACGATCCGCGGGCGATTCTGGCCGCGCTGCTTGATGCCTTGCACAAGGGCGCCTCGCCGGTCGAATTGGCGGGACATGTGGTATGGGCCGCCGCCATGCGGATCGTGCAGTTCCCGACGAGCAACGAATTCCGTGATTGGGACACGGCCCTGCACTCGTTCACCTTCGCCAACGCCGTCGAGCAGGGCCTCCGCCGATCGGAATCGCCCGAACTCGTGCGCGGCATCTTCGACGCGGCAATGAGCGTCTATCTCAACCGGTTCTTGAACGTTCCGGCGGTTCACCTGCCGGAGGTCGCGCCGGCGCAGGATCCGGCCGAGTTATTGGGCCAGCTTCCCGCGCTCTTCAATCAGCGGCACGAGGTCAACGCCGCCGCGCGGCACGTCGTCGGCTACATCACGGGGGGCGGCGATCCGGATCGGCTGATGGCCCTGTTGGGCCGGCTCCTGTTACGCGAAGACCGCGACTTCCACACGATCCAGACGGTGGAGGCGGGCTTCCGCCAGTTCGAGCAGCGACGCGGAACGCCGTCCGGCCTGCACATGCTCGTCGCCGTCGCCCGTTACCTCGCCGCGCACGCGCCGACGATGCGCGCGCAGGACCAGACGTGGCGCATCGTCGAGCGGCTCTTCGCCGGCGGCGAATGAACTTCGTACGAGACGGCGCGAAGAGGTCGGCACCGTCAAGCGCCGATCGCCCGGCCAACCGGCGTTTTGATTTCGGAGATGAGTTTTTCGGACTCGATTCGCTGTCCCCATGCGATCCGTCGCCGCGCGTGTCGCGATCGAGAAAACCAACCTCTTTCGAAACACGATCGGAGGCGAATCAAAGTCAATGAATTTCGGAACTTGGTCGTCGAGTTGATCTGCCGCTGCATAGGAGAGATTAGAATGACGAAGCGGGGCGCAACGCCATTGTTTTTGAGTCCTGAAGGCAGTCACAGCACGAGCGACGCAGCGCGCAACCGGAGTTGGGGCTCGCAACCTCATTCAGGTTCCCGTCACGCAGCAGAGCGAGGCTATGTTTTCTGCGATTGGCGGTAAGAGGGGGGCTCGGCCAGGGTCAGGATAATGAACGCTTCGCCGGTCACGGTGCTGACGTCGTGGTGCAGGCTCACCACCTTGACGCCGGTGATCTCCTGGACCAGCGCTTGCAGGAGCGGCTTCGCCGTTTCGATCAGATGCGTGCGTACTTGCTTGAGCAGGTCCCTCCCCTTCTCCGACGGAAACTTGGCCAGTTGTTGTTCGGCGGGAGTCAACAAACCCTGCAGGCGGACAACGACGAAATCGCCGTGCAAAAAGGGGTGAATATTCTTGGGGCCACGGCCTCGGTATTGCTGTTCAAAGCGAGTGATCCCCTCGCAGATGGCGGCCTCGATTTCACCTTGGGTTTTCATTTTGCCGGCAACTCCGGGACAGCTGCCAAGATTTGCAGCACCTTCCCGAAATCGCCCGGCTTGACGAGGTGGTGATCGAACCCCGCGTCCTGCGAACGCTGCCGGTCGCTCTCCCGGCCGTACCCGGTCATGGCGACGAGCACGGCGTGCTGGAGAGCGGGCTGACGACGTAGCAGCTTGGCTACCTCAAAACCATCGAGACCCGGCAAGCCGATGTCCAACAGCACCACGTTCGGTCGGTAATCGAGGGCCACTTCCAGGACCGCCGAGCCGTCGTAAGCCGTCCGGACATCATGGCCGGATTCTCGCACCAGCATTGCCAGGGTCGTCACCGTATCCACGTTGTCGTCCACCACCAACACCCGCAAGGTTGGTCCGGTTGGCTCGGCTTTTTCGGGAGGCGATGGTGGCTGCGGCGGGGGAGGCGGCACCACCGGCAGACGCAGGACGAACTCGCTGCCTTGCCCCAAAGTGCTGGAAGCCGCCACCGTTCCTCCGTGCATCTCCACAAGCCGTTGCACCAAAGCCAGTCCGATGCCCAATCCGCCCTGCGAGCGGTCCAGGGATCGTGCCGCCTGCGTGAACAGGTCGAAGATGCGGGGCAGGATTTCAGGGGCGATGCCGACACCTGTATCCCGCACCCGCAGCACCGCCTGTTCGCCCTCTTGCTGGACAGTCAGCCAGATGTGACCGCCTGGGTCGGTGTACTTGGCGGCATTGGTCAGCAGGTTCACCACCACCTGTTCCAACCGGGCAGAGTCGGCGTGCACCCAGATTGCTTGCGTCGGCAGCGACACCGTGAGTTCATGCCTGCGTTGGTCGAACAGCGCGCGGACCGTCGCCACCGCATTTTCCACGACGACGCCCACGGCGATCCGTTCTTGGCGAAGCTGAATCCTGCCCGTGGAAATGCGGGAGATTTCGAGCAGTTCATCAACGATCCGGGTCAGTTGTCCCGCCTGACGCTCAATGATGGTGGCCGATTGCTGGAGGACGGGGTTCTCGATGCCGTGCAGCCGGTTCCGGTTGCTGTGCAGGCGGAGGAGAAGAGCGGCGTTGACGATGGGGGCCAGGGGGTTGCGAAGTTCATGGCTGAGCATCGCCAGAAATTCATCTTTGCGGCGGTCCAGTTCGGCCAGTTCGTCGGCCCGCTGTCGCGCGGCAGAAACGTCATACACGGCGAGCAAGATTAACTCAGGGTGTTTGGAGTCTGGAGGGAATGGCCGTGCGTTGAGCAGCATGGTCTTTCGACCGAGAGTCGGGAAGGAGTGCTCAACCTCGAAGTCCTGAACCGATTTGTTGCGGGAAAGGACTTCATCCAGCAACTTCCGTAGCGCAGGAATGTCCCACTGGCCGTTACCCAATTGGTACACAAGGCGATTCTCCGTCTCCTCCTTCGAGACGTGAAACGACTCGTAGAAGGAACGGTTCGCCGTCTTGACTCGCAGGTCCTGGTCGAGAACCAGGAACGGCTCTCGCAGGGTCGCGATGATGTCGTCACCGTAGGCAAGGGCTTTCGCCAAAGCCCGTTCCGCCTTCTGCGCCTGCTCGGTCAGTTCGTGCTGGTTGACCGAGGACACCAGCAGCGCCTCGTTCATCTCGCGCAGTTGCCGCTCAAAAGCGGGGTCGGCTTGGGGGGCCGAGTCGCCTGCTGTTGGAGTGCTATCCATGGGGATTATCTCCTTCAGCCTCGGCGCGCCGTTGCGGAATGTTATCGGACTCGAATGACCAGGGGCTGGGGATGCCGCTGGTCAGGGCACGGTAGCCGCGCAGCGGCTCGCCGATGACAACCCCCTTGGAGGTGACCTGGTATTCCACCATGTCGATGCTGTGCTCGCTGCGGCGCATCTTCACCACCAGCAGCATCTTGCGGAGCTGGCCGTTGATCGAGACATAGCGCAGGCGCACGATGTCGTCGGCCAGGAACGAGACGGTGAAGTTGCTCAGGTCCATCGAGGTGAAGTTCTCCTCGATCTCGACGGTGCTGACGATGGTCACGCCCAGGCGGGTGAGGGCCCCGATCATGCGGTACAGCGACTCGCGGAAGTCAGTGCGGAAGCCGGGGGCCAGCGCCATCTCGAAGCCGACCAGCGAGTCGATGACCAGCCGCTTGCAGCCGAGCTTCTTGACGCTGTTGACGATTTCGTGCACCGTCTCATCGACGGAGAGGTCCAGCGGCCGGAGGTAGATGATCTTGAGCGTGCCGTCTTTCTGGGGCGTGTCGAAGTCCAAGCCGAACATGGCGGCCCGCTGCGCGTACTCGGCCGGTATCTCCTCGAAGACGGCGACGATCCCCGGCTCGCCGTGGCGCAAGCCCTCGGCGATGAATTGCGTGGCGAGTATCGACTTGCCCGATCCGGAAGGTCCGGCCACGAGCAGGCTGTCGCCTTCGGGGACGCCGCCGCCCAGCAGCGCATCGAGTTCGCTGATGCCGGTGGAAAGACGCCGCCGGCCCTTGACGTGACCTGATTGTCCCGCGAGGCCGAACGTGCGCGGGAAGGTTTGCAGGCCATCCTCGGTGATGCGGAAGGTGTGCAGGCCGGGCACGGACTCCTGGCCGCGCAGCTTCATGACCTGCATCTTGCGCACGATCGAGTTGCGTTCGACGCTCTGGTAGAGCCAGAACAGCCCGTCGGCCACGGTGAACACCGGGTTGTCGCGCAGCTCGCCCTCGACGTATTCGCCGATCAGGAACGTGGTGGCCTGCCAACTGGTCAGGTGCAGCGCCAGGCGCTGGACGAACCCCTGGAGTTCCAATTCGGTCGCGGTGGACAGAGTCTTGCGCACCACCGTGCGGAACGAATCCACCACGACGATCTTGGCGTTGGAGGCCTCGACCTCCTTGATGATCTCATCCAGAACAGCGCCGAGGTCTTTGTCCAGTACGAGCTGGCTGAGGTTGACGAAGCGGATCGCGCCGTCCAATTTGGATTGATCGAAGAACGTGAACTGCTGCTGGTAGCGCAGCATCTTGATGGCCGGCTCGCCCAGCACGGTGAAATACAGCACCGGGCGCTCGGGGCTGGCGTTGGCGAACATGATTTGATGCGCCAGCGTGGTCTTGCCGCATCCGGGAGCGCCGGCGATGATGTTGAAGGAGTACTCGGGCAGGCCGCCGCCGAGAATCTCATCGAGGCCGGGCACGCCGGTGGGCAGTTGCCGAATGTTCACTCGATCTTGTCCTTGAGCGCTCACGGAGTACCCTCCACAATATTATTCGTCCAACGATGCGTCGGGCCAAGCTTCGCGCACCAGGCGCACCGTGAGCGGTTCGCCGATGAACGTAACCAGCAGCCAGAGCAGATGGGCGGTGATCGCGACTGCCGCGTCGCTCCCCCCGACCCCGGAGTTGCCCGCATCAGCGACGACCTTTTCAAGTCCTTCGATCGAGCCGTCGGCCTTCTCCGTGACGCCGTGCAGCGCAGGAACTTCCTCCCGGGCCAGAGCCAGCGCCCGCCGCAGGAGCGCTGCAAAGCCGTCTACGCCGGCAAATCGTGTGAGGGAGACTCGCAGTTTCTCACAGACCCGAACCGCTGCATGCACGCGGGGTTCGGCTGCGGATTGTATCGCTGCCTCCACCGCCAGCAATCGCCGGGCCAAGTCTCGGATGGATGGGGACGGCGTGTCCATACTACCCACCCTCCTTCATGGCGGCTTCCGCCCGACTGCGGTCACTATCGTCCTCGATGGCCAGAAGGATTGTTCGTCCGAGGGCGGGGAAGCCGCGTTCAGCATCGAACCATTTAACGGGATCGCTGTCGCTCAGGGCTTGGGGCAGCAGCGTCCGCAGTTGGGATGTCCCACTGACCGTTGCCCAGGTCGAAGACGAGACGTTCGCGCGGTTCGGTGAATGGCACCCTTGTTGGCCGATTGCCGGCACGCTTGGTCCCGCAGCGATGGTCCGTGGGATGGTCCGTCTGTCTGCCAGCAGACAATAGTATCCCTTTATCGTTGTCGGAAAGAAAGCGTCTGTACGGTTTCCGACATGACCGCAAGAATTTGTTTGTGATAATGGAACCGAAAATGACGAGGGGGTCCGGGCGCGGTGGACCGTTCTCCGATCACACCGCGATGAGGAGGCGTACGTTGGTAAATCGCCGCAGAATCCACGTTACCGGCCAGAACCGGCTGTTGGCGACTTTGCCAAGGGACGATTTCGGCCCGCTGCTTCCCCATTTGGAGAAGGTGTCCTTACCCTTGAAGGACATCCTCTACGAGGCGAACGGGCCGATCGCACACGTCTTTTTCCCGATCGACGGTGTCGTTTCGCTGGTCATCATGGACAGCGGCTACATCCACGAAGTGGGCATCATCGGCAACGAGGGCTTGGTGGGCACTCCGGTCTTCCTGGGTTCCGACCGCAGCCCGACCAGGGCGATATCGCAGATTCCGGCGCGGCCCTGCGGATGAAGTCCGAAGTTTTTCAGAAGGAACTGAGGCGGCGCGGCCCGTTGCACGGCCTGGCCCAGCGGTACACCGAGGCGATGATCAACCAGATTTCGCAGTCCATCGTCTGCAACCACCGGCATTCCGTCGAGAAGCGCATGTGCCGCTGGTTGCTGATGAGCCACGACCGAGTGGGAACCGACGGGTTCCCGCTCACCCACGAGTTTCTGGCCCAGATGCTCGGCGTGCGCCGCCCCACCGTAACCGCCGTGGCGGGCACCCTCCAGAAGGCCGGGCTGATTACCTACCACAGAGGCGAGATTACCGTGCTCGAACGAAAGGGGCTGGAAGGCGCGGCCTGCGAATGCTACGAGTGGTCGCCAAGGAGTTGGATCGCTTGCTCGGCTGACGGCGGGGGCCTGCCGACGGGTTTTCAGGCCCGCAGAGTGCACACAGTTCTTCCTGCTGACCTGGCAGGCTGTAGCGACGAAACCAAGGTGAAGAAAACCGAAACCATCAAAACGCCAGAAGGTAAGTCGACCATCACCGGTGAGAAAAAGGTCGAGACGTCGGGCAAGAACCCGCGGGCAACACCGTAGTCCGGTGCCGGAGACGGCTGAGAAGCCGTCCTAGCCCTGCGAGATCATTCGACGACAGCGTCTCACAGGTGTCTGGCAGCAGTGGCAAGTGTTCACGCGTCCGCCTCTGCCTGGCGCGGCAACAGTAGCCGGCGTTTTGAGGAAGCGGCTCGTATTCGTCGCGGCGGCGCCACCAGAGGCCCGTCTCGTTGCGCCCCTTGGGGGCGCGGTCGAGGCACCGGTACATGCCACAGAGGCCGTCCAGCCCATGCGGATAGGTGGAATTGGTGTGGTAGACGACTCGAGCACGAAAGTGCGCCTAAGCCCGGCCTATCGCGCGTATACGTGGCCACGTCGGTTCCGGTCATAGCCCCGATCTCGGCGACAGGTCCCTCGCCGCGTTTCGTCAGTGAGTCGCCGATCCCGCGTAACGTCCACGCCGCCTCGCGCCGGTAGTCGTATTCGACGGCCCCTTGTGCTGTTGCTCCTCGGTGAGCGAGACGTTGAAGTCGAAATTGAAGTCCACGCCGAGGGACGACGCCCAGGGAAACGTCCACCCCATCCGCCGCTTGTAGGCCTGGAGCTTCGCGAGCGGCGCCCGCGACACC
>CAWHWU010000010.1:0-143591 GCA_963833105.1 uncultured Planctomycetaceae bacterium | reverse complement strand
GAAAGGACACGGTCTTCTGCACGCGTTCGGCCTTCTTGCCCGAGGGAACGATCACCTTATTCCGTATGTCATGCGGTTGTATCGGTCAATCCGCGGCAGTGCTCAACAGCCGATCGATAGCACCTACTGGAGACTCTCGAATACCTTTCGTGCGACGTTCGCACGCCGCGTTGATGGCGACATCAGTCATTTCACGATCCATTTCGTCGGCCTTTGGGACACCGTATCGTCTGTGGGATGGGTCTGGGAGCCCGCAAAGTTCTTGTTTACCGCAACGAACCCCAGCGTCCAGCACGTTCGCCACGCTGTCTCAATTGATGAACGCAGGGCATTCTTCAGAACGAATCTGCTCAACACCGCCAAGCTCCGCGAAGACCAAGACTGGAAGGAAAGATGGTTCCCTGGGGTTCATGCCGATATTGGTGGTGGGTATCCGGAAAATGAAGGCGGACTCTGGCTAGTAGCATTTGACTGGATGGTTCAAGAGGCCAGAGGGTTTGGCCTAACCGTGAGCGACTCGCAACTGCAACACGTACGCAATCACGGAGTCGAGGCGCCGCAATCCCCGTGGGCAGAGCCAGCTCATGAGTCCCTCAGAGGCGCTTGGAAGTTGGCAGAATACTTCCCAAAACGGCGATGGGACCCAACAAGTGGTTATCGCTATCGCGCCAACCTTCATCAGCCACGTTTCGTGCCAGAAGGCGCCTTGATCCATGAATCCGCACTTAACCGAGTCCGAGCTGGGCATTATCGTCCGCTTGCCTTCTCAGAGTCGTTTCTCGAAAGGATAAGAACGCTGCCATCGGTGCCGAGCGCAATACCGTATCAGCGTTGAGACCAACCTTCCGAAGGGCCTCTCGATTCGCAATGCATCCCGAGGGGTCGTCGCGGCTGTTTTAGGCATCCAGGCCCCTAATTAAGTCCTCATACGTCAGAGTCGCTTCAACCTCCGGACACGCCAGAATGCGACTAACAAGTTGGTCCGCATCCGCCTCACCTAAGGCGACGAATTTAGCGGCATCCTCCACATTCATCACGTTCACAACAAACTCGCCGACGAGCGGTATCCGCCGCTTGAGTTGTTCGTACTTCTCACCGAACAATTCATAAAGACGCGTCGCAAACTCCTGCGCATTAAAACCAAACGCACGTCGCGGTTTGGTTTCTTCAACCCATTTGGACCGAAAAGATACGCGGCTGCTTTTCGCATAGCGGCGTCGCGCATGTTGTTTGAAATAATTACGTGGGCACGCAAACGCCGGTTCTCTCCCACAAAATGAGGTTTGCGCCTGATTGCATTAATGTACTCAGCCATTTTCCTCCTTTCATCAATCCCGAGATCGTATCCGGCGGCCGCGTCAGAATGCTTGGCGTCGTATGTCCAATTCCAGGAATCGACCTCGTGAAGAGTGCGACCACCTTCCTCGCGGTAAACAGGAATGCAAACATAGCCGTCGGGTTCGGCACGACCTTCGCGCCCAAGTTGGTGGCAGTAGCCGAAAACAGAGCGTAGAACGTTGAACACATCTGTTTCGTAAACGTGTCCGGGGTCTCCAGCGGTACCAGACCGTAAGTGCTCGTATGACTGCCGCGCCGCAGTGGTTACCCTTTCCTTGTAGTGGACCAGCAGCGATTGAAGAAGGCGCCGACAGCGGTCCTGACAGTCGGCTTTGTCGGCGGCGTCTTGTTGAGCGACAAACAGATATGCGAGGCTAATATAGCCGATATTGTCCGGCCCATAATAAACGTCACGCTCTGTCGCATTCGAGTGAATCAAGATGAGGGGCAGCGTCGATCGCTGAAATGTCGTTTTCATTGCCGTGGTCAATCGGTCTCGGAACAAGACCGCAACCTCATCAGCGCGGCCGGCTCGCTTACTCAAGAGGGGATGGTACTTGTGCCCCTCGAACTGTCGTTCGTCTTGGAGTTCCCAGTTAGTTGCCGTGCAAAGCACGTCACGTACAAATGTCGTGATGCCAGATACATTGCGAGCAATTTCTCGAACCTTCACTACTTGCAGTGGCTGGTCACACACGCTACATACCTCGGTCGTCGGGTCAATGACCTCAGTTTTCATGCGGCATATCGCGTTGGTACACTTTCGTGCGTGCCGATCTGTGAGGTCTAAGAGGGTGCGATCCGGCTGTGGCGGGTGAAATCGGCGTTTTGGGGGGTGTTTCGAGAGACACCGGCTCGGGAGTTGGCTGGCTGATGAAAAGAGGGTGTCCTTCTGTCAGGCTGTGTTCAGGAAAAACCGGCCTCGACAGGGAAAGGACACCCTCATGGCATATGGAATCGTTTTCTGTCTGCTGTTGCAAGGAGACGTGGTTCAGGCAATCGCCCAGGCGCGAGCGCTTCAAGAGCGGCACGCGGAGAGGCTGTGGCCGCTGGTCGCAAGACTGATGCAGGGTCAAGTCACTCCCCAGACGATCTTCGAATTCGAGCAGGAGTTGCAGGCCGTGTTGCGGGAGATGGGCCGCGAGATTCTGGAGGCCGTGCTGAACCGGCTGGAAGTTTCCAGCCATGCGGACTGGCCCACGCACGTCAGGCACGAAGGCGAAACCTACCGGCGTCGTGCGGAAGCCACGCCGCACGAGATCTCGACGCTGTTTGGTCCGGCCACGCTGCGGCGGCTGGGATACCGCTCGGATGCGGCCGGGGAGCCGTCGCTGTTTCCCCTGGAAGAAGCGCTGGGTTTGAGGCACGGCTGCACGCCCGCCCTGGCCGAACGGGTGGGGTTTCATGCCGGCCAGGCAGGAGCCACGCAACGCACCCTTCTGGATCTGTTGAAACGCGATCACGGAGTGACGATGGGCGTTGGCCGATTACGCCAGTTGCTCTCGAGCCTGTCCGACGCCACAGCTCCCTTGCGGCGGGAAGCGCAGGCCCGGCGGATCAGGGACCTGCTCCAACGGGCCTTTGCCCGGAAGGGACGCGGCCAGCCCACGCTGGCCGTAGGCCGTGACGGGATCACGGTCGGCAACCAGCCCCACGGGTTCTTCGAGGTGGCCACCTGCGCAACGGTTTCGGTGCATGACCGGCGGGGACGGCGGCTGGGAACCGTGTCGCTGGGCTTCGCTCCGGAACTCGGCCAGCAGACGATGACCGAGGAACTGCTGGCTCTGCTGCAGGAGATCCTGCGGCAGTGGACCGACCCGCTCCCGCAACTGGCGTATATCAGCGATGCGGGCGATCAGGAAGAAGCGTTCTACACCAAACGCCTGTGCCGCATGCGACACCCGGTGACGAAGACGCGTCTGAGGTGGCAGCGGGTGGTGGACTACTACCATGCGGCCTCGCGGCTGACGACAATCGCCGAATCCCTGAACCTGGACGAGGCCTCTGCGACAGCCTGGGCGCGCCGCATGCGCCGGGTGCTGAAACAAGAACCGAACGCCGTCCACCGGATCCTGCACTCGGCCGCGGCGTTGGAATCTCGGTCCGGAACGAAGAACAAAACCCAGGCTGCCGCATACGAAACGGCCTGCTCGTACCTGCGGCGACGCAGCGTCTGGATGCGGTAATCACGCGTTCCGTGACGCGGGGCTGCCCATCGGCAGCGGCGTGACCGAGGCCGCCTGCAAGACACTCTTCACGCAACGGGTCAAGCTCTCTGGAATGCGCTGGAAACGTCACGGACTCCAGGTCGTCCTCAACCTCCGCATGCTGGTCCTGAGCGGCGTCTGGACCGAAGTCTACGCCCGCACCCTCACGCCACGCAGTACCCATCCAATCCAGGCCCGCGTCCACATATCCCATGAAACCCTGCAAAACGCAGCATAAACCTCAGCCATGCAGGGACCGTACCCGTCTAAGAGGCCTACCTTTATCAAACGCTTGAGCTGATCGCGTTGATATTCCTGAAGCTCGCCCTCTGATCTCGTATTCAGCAGGAAGTTAACGATCCTAGAGGTGCCGAGGGCGAGCCGGCGCGGATCGATAGAGCGATCGAGAGGCACGCCAAAGGAAGAGTGGAAGCTTGTCTTTAGCTCGTCGAGTGCCTCAGAATCCCACCCGGCGTCATTTAGTTTCATGCGAATGGCTCCGCCGGCAAGTCGTACAATGTCGATCTCGGCTGATCTGCCTTGGAAATCGACGAGGATTTGCTCAAGTTCGTCTAACGCGGTCAACGTGACGGCCTGATTTTCAGACAAGTGTCGGAGATCTTGATGAATTGACGCATGGCGGCCCGGTTCTGAGAGGGAAAGGGGCGATCCGGACGGAAGCGATGACCGTCGAAAACGGGCTGCGACAAGAGTGATCGGCGAGTCGGTGGGAAGGTCGCCCAAGAGCCGTGCCGCTAATTGCTTCGGATCGAAATCCGAGAAAACCTGAGTCTGTCGATTTGTGAATTTGACGGCATAGGTGCCCTCAAAATAAAAGCGAAGCGCGTCGGCGATTCGAGCGTTGCCGCACCGAATGAGCATGCTTTTCCGATCGGATGGAATGCCGAAAACCACAAATCCACAGCGGAAGTGCAGATTAAATCGGGACCTAAAGTCCCGCTGGATGCTTGGACTGTATTCGCGATTAAAAACAATTACCGACGTGCCATCGACCAGCTCGTGTGTTCCGAAGAGCTCTACGGCGCGCCCGGACCACGCCTTGCTGATTGCATCGGCCAAGACGGTCGGTTCACGTGCAATACCGCTCCGCACTGTCGACGGAAGCGGGCGATCCGAGTCCAGGGCAAAGAACGTACGGTTGGACTGCCAAAGGTGTAGGAAGAAGGCTTCTTTTAGACTGGTGATATCGTGGCTGTAGAGTGCTAAAAGTCGGGTCAACGGCCTCAGAGGGCTAGCGGTGGCCCGTGCGCGGTTCGGGAGGAGCGCGTTGAAGGTGTGACGAATTGCGTCTGAGCGTCGACGTAAAAACTCCCGAAGATAGACCAATGAGTCATCGTCAGACTGTAGCAATACGGTCGTTGCTAGGTCGGTCGCGGTGGCATTCGAGTCGATAGGGAGACCAGCAACTGCCAGAACTGTTTTTAAATCGCTGGCGCCTAACGATCTGACTTGATCATGCGCGTCCTTCAATAATGCGTTTCGGCTCGCTTTTTTTTGGATTGCCTGCGGGAAAATTCCCACAGCATTCCAAAAGCCGTCACGTTGAGGAGGCGCGATCGCGAATTTAGCCGTCCGTTGTTTTGTTCTGGCTGTCTTAACCATATGGAAAGGTCGTCTTCATGAGGAGAGCCTGTGAACAGCTGTGCGCATCTAAGTTAGTTGCCAGGTCCGAAATTGCAAGGCGCGCTGCGGTTGCCAGAGGGAAAGCAGAGGGGTGAAAGTTGAGCCCGCCGCTGGAGCGGTCCCAAAGCGACCGGGGAGCAGCTGATTAGACGCAACTGCCCGTGCGGACGGGAGGCGTGGGCGGAAGGCGGAAAAAATCCGCCCGGTCGGCGAATGGACGCTCCGTGGGAGCAACGAACGCGAATGCGGTCTGCCTTGAGCCGCTCCCAATCGTTGCTCACACTTTTTCCCGCGTCCGGGGCCGACGTCCGAATGGTCCTTGGCTCCTTGTCCTACGCCCGCTGGCGGTCGGGACTGGCCTTCAATCTTGCATGATTTCTTCCAGTGACGGTTGGTATCGTCGGGAAATCCAGAGGGTGATCAAGAGGCCCGCCGTTCCCCAGACGGCCGCGATCGCTTCAATCGTCCAAATCTGAGCCGGCGTCGTCGTCAGCCCCTTCACCACAGCGAAGCCGGCGACGGCGTCGATCGCCGTTTTGTAGACAAAGGCCAGCCAAAACCAACGCGCTTCTCGCCGGGCGACGGAGTAAAAGAGCATCACGTTGGTCCCGACGTGGCCCAGGCACGCGAAAATCCGCTCGGAAATCGGTGCCAGTTGTATCCACAAGGTGTTGGCATGCTCCAGCGGGGCGAGCACCTCCTTCGGCACTCGCTCGGGGATTGTCAGGGCCACGACGGCCAGAACCAGTGACGAGAGTCCCAACAGCAACGCCTCGATTGCGCCGAACCCGATGCCAAAGGCGAGCACGCGGGGCCAACGGGCGCGTCCAAAGCGGGTGAATCGCAGGAAGGCCCACACGAGGGCGACCTCCGTCACGCCGGTCAAGAGCCCGAGATAAATTGAAAAGATCGCCGTTCCCGTCGGCTCTCCCAACAGGGCGATTGCACCATAACTCACCGCCCGCAGAGGACTTGTTCGAGGTACTCATCGTCCCAAGCGGCGGCGAGGCGTTTGTTCTTGATTCCAATCTTCAGCGTGTGATTGTTCTTGAGCAGGCTGAGGGCCGTGCGGCGGAGGCTGCTGAAGTTCCGCGTCGGCATGCCCTTTTCGTAGCCGCGACTGGTCTTCTTGAAAGGTCACATCGAGTTGCCAGTGCAGTCGGTTCTCAATCGCCCAGTGACTGCGCACCGCCGTGCCGAATCGGCGAGCCGAGAGCTTTTTGCTCAGGATGTAGTGTCGCACGTCGCTGCAGGGTTTGCCGTCACGCATGGTCTCGCTGATGGCGATTCCGATCGCGGTCAGTTGAGCCCAGCGACTTCGGTCGGGCAGGTTCTCGGGAACCGCGCAGCACATAGTAGGAACGGTGCTCTTCGCGGCCATGACCACGTTCGCACTTCTCGTAGCGACTGACTTTCACGCCTGCGAAATCGTTTTCTAGATGCTTCAGGAAGAATTCGGCGATGCCTTCGTGCAGCGTGGGTTGGTTGCCCTTCACGGCCAGCACGTAGTCAGCGTTTGCGTCGACGATCTCCTGAGCAATCTCAATCTGGCATCCCATCGCGTCGATGGTCACCAGACAGCCGGAAATCTCCAGGATTTGCAGCAGTTTCGGGATGGCCGTGATCTCGTTGCTCTTTTCATCGACGACCACCTGGCCCAGGCTGATGTGATTGGCTGTGGCCCAGGCGCTGACCATGTGAATGGCCGACTTGCTGCCGGCCGCGTCGAAGCTGCGGCGGAGCGTCTTGCCGTCGATGGCCACGATTCCGCCTTCGGTCACTTCGTGCAGGGCCGTGATCCAACTCAACAGGCACCGCTCGAATTCGGCAGGCAGGATCGCGCCGAGGATGGCGTTGAAACGATCGTGAGACGGGATGCCGGCGCTGAGATCGAGGAACTGTCCCAGCCACTTCCGCTTCTTGCATCCGTACTCCGCAATCGATACGAAGTCATCGGCACCGGCAATCACGGCGCAAATGGCGATGCTGACGATATTGATCAGCGGATACACGACCTCCCGCCGCCGCGGATCAGTCAACGGCGCAAAATGATCTTGGATGCGGACGGAGCGATACTGGGACATGGCGCACATCCTTGGCCTGCCGCGACTCGCCCACCGACCGATGCCGAGTGTTTTCAACGAATCACTATGTCCCATTTATGACAGATTACCCACTATGGCGCAATCGCCCTGGCTCTCCCAAGAGCAACGTCTGTTTCCGCACCCACGCGTTGGCGACGAGCGAGAGGCCGACTTTCACGCCGACGGTCACGACCCACGCCACAGCCCCCAGAGCAAGAAACCCGACGCCGAGCCTGCGAACGAGGGCATACACGACAAACGCCACCGCGACGGCGATCATCCCGCTTCCGCCGACAAGCGCAACGGAGGAAACCGGCATTCCATACTCCAGGGGACAGGGAAAAGGGGCGCGGGGTTAGGGGTGAGGGTCGCGGGCGGACTGACGCGTCGCCGCAGCCGGCGCGTCCTTCAAGTATTTGGCAATCGGGATCACGTGGTGGAGCCGGGTGAAACGGTCCAGCTTACCGTCCATCGTGTGCGTATTGAGCTGAATCTCTGCCCGCTCAGCAAGTCCCTTCAGGTGATGGATCCGCCCCACTCGTTCGTCACCGTCGGTCTCGCTCATGTCGATGGACACGACAAGGTCCATCCAATGACTGCCGTCCGGGTTCCGTGCTTGGGCGGGGATGACCAGTTGCACCGCCTCCAGCGGCTTGAGTCTCCCCTCGTCGGCCAGCGTAAAGACAACGGTCACCCGACCGGTGCCGTGGTCCTGAACCGCGATGTCGTACTTCAATTTGAGCTCGTCCTTCGTCTGCCCGAGGGAAAATCCCTCGCCCCAGGCCCGATCCGCCGTCAAATACGTTACCGCGGCGACAAGTAGCACCGCCGACCAACGCAGTGTACGCATCCGCATTTTGTGTCCTCTTCTCCTCCAAGTTTTCGTAGATTGCATCCCCAGTCTTAGACGCACGTCTGGGTTTTCCGTTCTAAAAAACACGCGGATCAGGGCGAATTCTCGAAATCATGAAATGACCGGCGAGTCGCGACGGAACTGAACAGGTGAAAGTTGGCCGAGAGGGGACCGGTTGATTCGGTGTCGTAGCCGTGCGCACGACGAGCGCAGGCGGAAGAGGAAAAAAATCCGCGGGGTCAAGATTAGGGGGCAGGGATCAGGGGTCAAGAAATAGGGGTGAGGGGCGCGGGGTTAGGGACGAGGGCCGAGAAAAACGCGAAGGACTGAATTGCTGTGTAACGATGCGCACGAGATGCGCGAGCGGAAGGTGGGACAAATCCGCAGGGTCGTCGAATGGACCCTCCGTGGAAGCCAGGAACGCGAATGCGGTCTGCCCTGAGCCGCTCCCATTCGTTCCTGATTCCATTTTACCCGGCAACTTTCGATTCCCGAAGATCAATCTGCACAAATTCTGCCAAAATGATTTTTCTGTGGTGGTCCCCCCTTTTTTTACACCGCAGAAAAAACAGAAAAATGGGTGAAAGAGCTGAGAGGGCAGCGGGAAGAGGGGAGAGGCTGAAGCGGATTCGCTTCGCGAATTGCAAAGGCGAGCAAATTCCCTGATCCTGACCCCCGACCCCTGACCCCTTTTCAAGCCGGTTCGGCTGTGCGGGCGGCTTGGGAGGCGGCGGTGTCGATGCGGATTCTTTGAATGCGGCGCTTGTCGGCTTCGAGGACGGTGAACCGGAGTTGGTGCCAGTTGAGGACGTCGCGTTTCTTGGGGATTCGGCCCAGTTGGGCGTAGACGAAGCCGCCGATGGTGTCGTAGTCCTCGTCGTCCGGGAGGTCGTAGCCGAACTGTTCGTCGAGATCGTCGATGCGAACCCAGGCGGCGACCTCGATCGAACCGGGTAGGATCTGGCGGATGCCGCTGTCCTCGGCCGTGTCGTATTCGTCGACGATCTCGCCCACGATCTGCTCGAGGACGTCTTCCATGGTGACGAGCCCGGCGACGCCGCCGTATTCGTCGAGGACGATGGCGATGTGGACCCGCCGCCGCTTCATATTCTCCAAGAGCTTGTCGATGCCGGTCGTCTCGGGGATGTAAAACGGCTCGCGGACGATGTCTCGCAGCTTGAGGTGGGACTCTTCCGCCCCGTCGGAGAGGTGCCGCAGCAGGTCTTTCGCGTACAGAATTCCGACGATGTCGTCGGTCGAGTTGCCGATGACGGGCATGCGGGAATGGCCCGCTTCCACCAGGCGGCGGCGGGCCTCGTCGAGCGAGGAGCTGGCTTCGACGCAGTCTATGTTGGTGCGGGGCGTCATGACGGCGGCGACATCGTCTTGCTGCAGGTCGATGACCCGCTCGACCATCCGGCGAGCCTGCGGGGCGAGGATTCCCTCACGCTGGCCCAGCTCGACGACGCTGCGGATTTCCCGGGTCAGCGTTTCCAACTTGTTTTCCCCCGGTTCCTTCAGGCCCCACAGCCGGTGCAGGAAGGCGTCGGCCCGCCGGGTAAGGGCGAGGTAAGGGCGAGCGACGCGCATCAGCAGCTCGATCGCCGGCCAGGTGCGGGCCAGGAACCGCTCTCCCGTCACGCGGGACAGACACCAGGGAACGAGGAAAAAAACCAGGAAAAAGGCGGCGATCATCACCACCGGCTCGACGACGAGGGCGATCCAACCGGAGGGGCCGGCCTCTTTGACCAGCTCGTTGGTCACCCGGTATCCGCCGCACGCCGCCAGGATAATCAGGCAAATGGCCGTGATGAGTTCGACGGCCAGAAAGGCATCGGTCGCCCGCCGCAGGATGACGGCCGCCCGCTCTCGTCGGCGATTCCGCCAGCAGGCCTCATCCAGGCGGCTCCGCGAGAAGCCGCGGAGAGTTTCGCCGGTGAACGAGCCCACGAATGCCACGAGGCAGAGCAGTCCGACCAAGAGCGCCAAGACGACGTTCACGCGGGGACTCCCTCCGGCCAGATCGTGGAAATCTCAATCTCCCAAGAGCTTCAGGATGGCCCGTTCCCGCCGGCGCATCAGGCGGCGTTCGGGCTCCGTCAGATCATCGTACCCGCACAAATGGAGCAATCCATGGACCAGATACAGGGTCAGCTCGTCGGCGGGGCTCCAGTCGAACCGCGGGGCCGATTGGACGGCCATCTCGGCACTGATCACGATTTCGCCGTCGATCCGCCGGCCCTTGCCGCGGGGACCGGTGGAAGCCGAGGCAAATTCGGGCTCGGCATCGAACAAGAAGCTGAGGACGTCGGTCTCGTAGTCGTGATTCAGGTGCCGGCAATTGAGCTCGTGGATCGCCCGGTTGTCGACCAGGGCCACGCTGATCGTGGCAGCGGCCAACATTTCGGCGGCCAGCGTCTGGCGGACGATCTGCCGGATACGAGCAGCCGGGATCCGCAGATGGGCCTGCTCGTCCCGCACGTCGACGGCGTAGGTCGTTTTCGATCGAACCTGCGGCGGCCCTTTTTTACCCCCGCTCCGGCGCGATTTATTCCCGAGCGCTTGGCCGGCCGCCGCCGATCGCCGGCGTACGGAACTCTCCGGACGGGTCATGCCGTCCTCTGTTCCGGGTATTTAATGCGGGCGTGGTAGATGCCGATCAGCGACTTGGCCAGCGATTCCTCGATCAGATGGATTTCCGAGAGGGTGAGCGAGCACTCGTCGAATTGGCCGTCGAGCAGGCGATTCATGGTGATTTCATGGATGAGGGTCTCGATCCGCTTGGGGGTCGGATCGCTCAGGGAGCGGCTCGCACTTTCGACGGCGTCGGAGAGCATGAGCACGCCGGCCTCGCGGGATTGCGGCTTGGGGCCGGGATAGCGGAAGGACGATTCCTCGACGCTCGACTTGTAGTCGGGCTGCCGATCGGCCAGGCGGGTCGCCTCGCGATAGAAGTATTCGACCAGCGTCGTGCCGTGATGCTGTTCGATGAAATCGATCAGCGGCTTGGGCAGGTTGTATTGCATGGCCAGGTCGACGCCGTCCTTGACGTGGCCGATGATGATCAGCGTGCTCATGGCCGGGGCCAGATGCAGGTGGCGGCTTTCGCTCCCCTCGGTCACGTTTTCGATGAAGTAGTGCGGCTTGAGCATTTTCCCGACGTCGTGGTAGTAGGCGCCGACGCGCACGAGAAGGCCGTTGGCACCGATCCGCTCGGCGGCCGTTTCGCCGATCGTCGCCACGGAGATTGAATGGTTGTAGGTCCCCGGGGCCAGCCGCACGAGTTCCCGCAACAGGGGATGGGAGATATCGCTCATCTCGAGCAGGCTGATATTGGTGACGACGCCGAAAGCCTGCTCGATGAAGGGAAGACTGCCGGCGACGAGGTAACCGGCGACGAGGCACCAGCCAGCCGCCCGCGCACTCCGCATGAAGACGTTCTGATCGAGCCAGGGTCCGGTGACTGGCTCTCCCGCGAGAAAATCGAACCCGGCCGAAATCACAAAGCACGCGGCGGCCGTCTGGAATCCGACCTTCACGAGTCGCGAGCGCGAGGCAATCCGCCTCAAGGGGGCCACCGCCGTGACGGAAACGCCGATCAGTAACACCAGCTCGCCGACGGTTCCGATCGTCGACGGCGTGAGGATCAGAGCCAGTGCGACGGCGGTCAAAATGGCCAGCTCATGTCCGTACACGATGGCCAACAGCATCACGGTGATAGTGACCGGGACCAACTCCGCCCGCCACGGGTCCATCGACAAGAGCCGGCCCAGCACGATTGTCGAAACGCAAATCGTCAGGTAGACGAAAAGTCGGCCCGGGCTGGCGATAATGCGGCGTTCGTTGTGATACAGGTACAGCCCGATCAAGACGGTGAGGATCAGCAGCATTCCCACCACGGTGACGACGCGGAGAACTTGCCGACCCGTGCTCAACCGCGAGCCCAGTTCGTCATGCTCCGCCTTGAGGACCGCGAGCCGCTCGTCGTCGATCACTTGCCGCGACGGCACGAGGATTGTGTTGCGGGGGTATTCGAGCGTGACGTTTCGCGTTTTGTCGCGCGACTCGTGCCGGGCGGCCAGCGTGGCAGTCCCGTCATAACTCAGGGTGACGGGCGCCTGGGAGACAAGCCATCGCTCGAACACTGGGCGGTTGGGAGCGAGAAGCGGGTACTGCGGCCACGCCTTGCCGAGCGCTCCGGTCGGTTTCAAGAGTTCGGAGAGCTGCACGTCGGCGGGAAAGACAATTTGCTGCGGCGCGGTGCCCGTGACAATCGCCAGACTCTGGTCATCGCCGATTTTATTGAGCGTGAACTCGTTCACATCGGCCAGTCCGCGCGACTTGAGCGGAGCGATCAGGTTCGTGAATTCGTTCACGATGTCGTCGATGCGGTTGCCGGGGGCATCGGCCCTGTCGGAAACGATGCGGCGGAGCGTCGCGAAATCGTTGTTGGGAGGAACTCCCTTCGGATTGGCCGGCCCTCCCCGGCTGTCGTGCGTCAGTCCAAAGGCGGCACGAGTCGTCGCCGAAACGTCGGACAGCGACTTGGCCTCGGCAATTTCGCGGAGATTCGCCCGCAACTTGGCCGGCAACAGGGCCAGCGATTTGGGATCGTTGCGGAAGACGTGCGGGGTCTGCGCCTCGGCGTCGGACCGGGCACGATCGGTCTTAAACCAGTCGACCCGTCGGAAATCGACCCGGGCCACGATCCCGTGATCGGCAAAATCACCGATCCGATACGGGAAGGGGGATTTCCAGGCTTCCAGACAGATCACAAGCGCCGCCAGCGCGACGGCACACATTCCCACCCGAAGCCAAACCGACCGGTTGGCAAGCGGTTGGGTAACAGCGCTCCAAAACGAAGAGGCTGGTTTGAGCGGGAGTACCCGCGACGAGCGTCTCTTGCGAAAGCCGAATAGGGCCATCGGAAGGCCTAAAAGCATCGGAAAAAGCATACAGCACGAATGACGAACAAGCACGCAGCATTAAGCACGAAACAAAGTCGTTTCTTTTTCGGGCTTAGTGCTTCGGGCTTCCTGGGGTCACTCGGATTTCGTGCTTCGGCAAATCCTCGTCAGGCCTTACAGCTTTGCATCCTCTATCGCTTGTGCTTCGCCCCATGATGATCCTTCTCATAAGCGCGAACGATTTCCTTTACGAGTCGGTGCCGGACGATATCTCGCCCCGTCATTTCGACGATGCCGACGCGGTCAATCCCCGCCAGGCGGCGGGTGGCGTCGGTCAACCCGCAGGAGACATGCGGGGGCAGATCGATCTGCGTCACGTCGCCCGTTACGACGACTTTTGACCCCATCCCCATACGGGTCAGGAACATCATCATTTGGGTGACCGTGGTGTTCTGACCCTCGTCAAGGATGACGAACGTGTTGTTGAGCGTTCGTCCCCGCATGAAGGCCAGCGGCACGATCTCCACCACGTCCCGTTCCATATAGCGTTTGACCGTATCAAAGTCGAGGATGTCGTTCAGGGCGTCCAGGAGGGGACGGAGATACGGGTTGACCTTGGCGAGGAGATCGCCCGGCAAAAACCCCAGCTTTTCGCCCGCTTCCACCGCCGGACGAACCAGTACGATCTTCCTCACCTGTTCGCTGCGGAGTGCGCTCACGGCCATGGCAACGGCCAGATACGTCTTACCGCAACCTGCCGGGCCGATGCAGAAGACCAGGTCGTTTTGCTCCACTTTGCGAAGATACTCGACCTGCCCGTCCGACCGGGGACGGACCTTGACGTTGGCGGTCGCGGTGGCAGCATCGGCACTTTCTGCCGCGGTCACCCCGTTCTGGCCGTAACCCTCGAGAACGCGGCCCACGTCGTCGTCGCTGAGCTGGCCGTGCCGCTCAACGATTCCGCGAAGTTCCTCAAAAACCTGAACTCCTTGCCGGACGTGGTCTTCGTCCCCTCGCAGACGAACCTCGTCACCGCGAAGCACGACGTCGATCCCGAGAAACTCCCGCACCTGCCTGAGGTGCTCGTCCGTGCCGCCGAAAAGGGTGCGAATCTGGTCATGGTTTGAGAATTCGATCGTCGCTTCCGGCATGCAACTCTATTCTACTTCGCCGACGGCCGGATGCACTACCGGAACCGTTTGTACGGGAAGGCTTCGGCACTTGCGAGCTTAACAAACGCCGACTTCCCACCCGTTGCCGAACCCTTTGCCGGCGTTGCAATTGGGTGAACTGTACCGACCCATGCGGATGCCTTAAAGGTTTCCCGTCCGGCCGTTCGATGAAAGGGGTGGCAGATGATGCGTCAGAGAGCTGTGCTGAATCTGCGTGCGCCGAGTTGGTCCGGCGCGTTCCCTTTTTGGCGGCGGCCGGGTCGAGCCGGCCGCTTTGGGCACGCGCTAGGCCCGACGATCGGCGGCATCCTGCGAGGCCACATTCGATGTACGAATCGTTTTTCGGGTTGGCAAAACGTCCCTTTACGGCGTTGCCCGACCCGGCGTGCTTTATTCCGATTGACGGAATCTATCAAGCGTATTCCAGCCTGGCCCAGTGCATCACCGACGGCCGGGGAATCGGCGTCCTGACCGCTCCGGCGGGCTTGGGCAAGACGCTCGTTTGCCAGCGCCTCGCCCGGGAATTGGAAGACCGGTTCACCGTCGTTTTTCTGCCGAGCAACAATTTCCTCACCCGGCGGTCCCTGCTTCAGGCGATCCTGTTTGAGCTCGGGCATTCCTATGTCCGGATGGGAGACCAGGAACTGCGGCTGATGTTGACCTCCGTCATCCGCCGGCTTCGCCCGGGTTCCGGAACGATTGCCCTGATCGTGGACGAGGCCCATTTGTTGGCGCCTGGCCTGCTCGAAGAGCTGCGAACGCTCACGAATTTCGCGGATGCCGGCGAACCGCTGGTCCGGCTGGTCATCAGCGGGCAACTCTCGCTCGAAGAGACTCTGTCACAGGCGCCTCTGCACGCCTTCAACCAGCGCATCGGGATCCAGACAACAATCGAGTCTTTGACCCGCGACCAATCGGCCGAATACGTCACGCGACGGCTCACTCTGGCGGGGGCCAACGTGACGGACGTGCTGACAAATGAAGCACTCGCGACGATCTGCGAGGCGAGCGACGGATCACCGCGCTGTCTCAACCAATTGTGCGACCACAGCTTGCTGCTCGGCTTTCTGGCATCGCAAAAACCCGTCAATCACCGGACGGTGCATGAAGCGCTCGATGATCTGAAACAACTCCCGTTGAACTGGAATGAGCCGACAACCTATCGCAACGAGCCGGCTCCCTCATTTTTTGGAACCCGCTCGGAACAAGCGCAGCTTCGCGAGCGACGAAGACGCCTGGATCGTAAACGCCGACGAACCGAGCGAGACTTCCGCGTTACATGATGAAATCGGCGCGCTCGAATTCGGCAATGCGGACGAAACGCCGCTGGGTCATGCGATCGAATTCGGAGAGCCGGACGTGGCCGCGGCGGCTTCCATGGTCATTACCACCTTCGAGCCCTCGGCGCCCGTCCCAATGGAAGCGAGCCGGCCGGTCATCTCGTCGCCGGCGGACGCCGACCAACTTATGGACGAAGAGGTCGTGATCGACCGCTATGCGGCCCTTGATGCCGCGTTGAGTCGGCTGACGCGTACCATGATGTCCACCCAAGCTATTTCGCGGCGTACAGGATCGGTGGTGAGCGTCCCGTCAAAGCCAGAGCCGGCACCGGCTTATGAGGAAGACGAGGCCATTTCTCCCGCGTTTGACGTCGTGCTTCCGGAAGAGGTGGCCGCAGCCCATGCGCCAGTGGCAAGTGCCCGCTCCGAGTCGCAGCCTGCTGCGACGGCGCCGGGAACTTCCCGCCTCGCGGGCCGTCGTTATGAACTCCTGTTTAGCGAGTTGCGACGGCGGCGAATCGGAGCCTGACGACGGAATTGCAAGCGGCAGGACCGGCGGACAAGCCCGCCCCTATCCTTCGTCCTTCGCCTTCGCTTTTTCGTCCTGCCGAGCCTGGGCCGGCTTTTGCTCAAGCGAACGGACCCAATTGCGGAATTCTTCGTCGATCGGCGCCAGATTGTTCACATCGAATAACGCGCGGAGTGTCCGCAAACCCGTGGGGTCGCCTGCCACAGCCAGTCGAAACTTGCGGTAGAACGGCTCGAGCAAGCCTCGTTCTTGCAAGAACAGACAGAGGTAGCGTGCCTGCGCGTAATCGATGGCCTGCTGGTTGGGCCGCATGTGCGCTTCGCCAATTAGCGATTCCAGCGGACGCAACGTGCCGCGCTGTATCGCGGCGAGCAGATAGCGTTTTCGCCAATTCGGCAAGCCGGAAATCCGCAGCCGATCGTGTGAAAAACGCGCCTCCTCGTGTAGAGAGGCCAGCCCCTCGTCGAACCACTCGGGCATGTCCGGGAAATCGAAATGGCCCAGCGCATGAGTCAATTCATGCGCGATCGTCCCGGCGCCCGTCTCGATATTAATGACCATCCGATGGTCGCGCCGCTCGTAATAGCCGGCAAAGGCGGCTCGGCGCTGGCCGTCCAGTTTTTCGACGCACGACTGATAGGCCTCGTCACCCGAGACCAAAACCACGGCAATTGGCCGGTCGGGAGCGCGGTCAAAATAGGCGATGGCCAGGGCGCGGGCCGCCGGAGCAATCGTGTCGCGATAATAGCCTTCGAGTCGGGGGGCGGGAACGTCGCCCAAAATGACGAATGGCGTATGAACGATCGAGGAGAATCGCGTGCCCAAACACCGTGCCAGCTCTTCGCGTCGTCGCTGACATTCCGCCACCAGCGACTTTTCAGCGGACTTGGCGACAGGGGACACCGGAGAGGCCGGGGACGGGCTGGTTGCGCTCTCGCCGAAATTCATGCTTGCCGGTCCCGTCGACGAACGTGGGACATCCGGACGGGCGACGAGATACGCCAGGCCGACGATGAGTGGCGGCCCCAGAATCAACGAAAGGAAGCGCAGCATGAGGTCGAACGGGGGATCAAATGATGGGAGCGATTTAAGATGGTTCCATGCTACCAAGCGCGGGACAAAATCCGCGCCGCGGATCGGCCCTGGAAAGCACTTTCTCCCGATTGTCCGGCAGGGTGACGGATGCTACGATTCAACCGCTCAGCTTCGCGTGACCGTTTCGTTCGATCCCTGCCATCGCTCCGGACGACGACTCAAGGCGCTGGAAGTAGCGGTCGACTGTAAGAGTGCCGTGGTGCCGAATCCCAGATGCGGTTCGGCACAGTTTTCGCCGCCGGAATGACTTTCACGCGATGGGGCAGCGGATGCAGAGCGCCTCTTTGACACGACAGGCTCGTGAGCGTAAGGGTGGGCCTTACGCGGCCAATACGGACGGAATTGTGTTGCCCCACGCAAGCGGGGCACGTCCGGCTGGGGGACTTCTGCCGGGGGGACGACCGGTTGGGCGGCGGATTGACCCGCCGGTCATGCAGGGGAATATTTGCTGTTCAATGTATCGGACGCTTGGGGCACATCCAGATGTGGTCGACGGCGTGGCGGGAACGCGCTTTGGCGTCTGGGCGCCCAATGCTAAGGAGGTTTCCGTCCTCTGCAATGCCAATGGCTGGAAACCCGGCCGCAACTGGCTGAATGGGAGCGATTCGGGAATCTGGTCGGGCTTCATGCCCGGTATCGGGCATGGTGACATCTACAAATACGCCATCCGTACGCACGACGGCCGTTCTCTCGAAAAATCCGATCCTGTCGCTTTTTACTCCGAGCTTCGGCCAAAGACCGCTTCCATTGTCTACCAGCTACCCGATTTTGCCTGGCAGGACGGCGGCTGGATGCGGAAACGGCCGGAGACAAACTGGCTCGAACAGCCCCTCTCGATCTACGAGGTCCATCTCGGCTCGTGGAAGCGGCCGACCGACGGTCGACCGTATTTCAATTACCGCGAGCTGGCACACATGCTCGTCGATTACGCGCATGAGATGGGCTATACGCACCTCCAGCTCATGCCGATCTGCGAGTACCCGTTCGATGGCTCGTGGGGCTATCAGACGACCGGCTACTTCGCCCCAACCAGCCGGCACGGCACGCCGGCCGACTTCATGTACTTCATGGATTACTGCCATCAGGCGAATGTCGGCGTGCTGATGGACTGGGTGCCCGCCCACTTTCCGTGCGACGGACACGCCTTGGGGCACTTCGACGGCACAGCCATGTACGAGCACGCCGATCCGCGACAAGGAATGCACCCCGACTGGGGAACCTACATCTTTAATTACGGCCGCAGCGAGGTCCGCGATTTCCTGATGTCGAGCGCCCGCTTCTGGCTCGACGTCTATCACATGGACGGGATCCGCGTCGATGCCGTCGCCTCGATGCTCTATCTCGACTATTCCCGTCAGAATGGGCAGTGGATCCCCAACCAGTACGGCGGACGCGAAAACCTCGAGGCGATCCAGTTCCTCAAGGATCTGAATATCCACCTGCACGGCGCCTTTCCGGGCATCCTCACGATTGCCGAAGAGTCGACCGCCTGGGGCGGCGTTTCCCATCCCGTCTACACCGGTGGTCTCGGCTTCAGCATGAAGTGGGACATGGGCTGGATGAACGACACGCTGCGGTATCTGCGCTATGAGCCGATCCACCGCGCGTACCATCAGAATGAGCTGTCGTTCCGCATGGTGTATGCGTTCACCGAGAACTTCATTCTCCCCCTGTCGCACGACGAAGTCGTACACGGGAAGCGCTCGCTGCTCTCGCAGATGCCGGGCGACTACTGGCAGCAGTTTGCCAACCTGCGGATGCTCTACGCCTATCAATATTCGATGCCCGGCAAAAAGCTGCTGTTCATGGGGGGCGAATTGGGCCAGTGGACCGAGTGGAACTACGACTCGCAACTCGACTGGGCTCTGCTGGGCCATAAATACCACGACGGCCTCCGACTTTTCGTCGGCGACCTGAACCGCATCTACCGCTCCGAAGCGGCCCTGCATCAAATCGACTTCAAGTCGGACGGTTTCCGCTGGATCGAGGCCGACGACTATCAGGCCAGCACCTACGCCTACTACCGCATTGCCAAGGATCCGAACGATATCGTCGTTATTGCGGCGAACTTCACCCCGGTTCCGCGGAAGGGTTACCGCCTCGGCGTGCCGCGGCCTGGGTGCTACCGGGAAATTCTCAACAGCGATGCCGCCATCTACGGGGGCGGCAACCTGGGGAACGCGGGCGCCGTCTTCACGGAACCGATTCCGTTTCACGGCCAGGCACAGAGCCTGTCCATTACGCTTCCGCCCTTGGCAATCCTGATGCTCAAACCGGCCTGACGCCGAGGGCCACCTCGCCTCGGCGCCCTTCTCTCGCCGCTTTGACCGGACTGCTGACAGCGGTCGCGCCGCGCGGTCGGTTTTTTGCCCTCTGTGGCAGGATTGCGTCGGTGCGTCCTCGCGGGCAGCGAGAATTGACGCCATGAGGGCGCGCGGCTATAGGGGATTGGTTATCCCCTCGATTTCGCTTTTCGCCGGAGGACCGCCCTGAAACGTCGCGGACCCGGCCTCTGCCGCAAGGGCCGACTCATGCCAACGCGAACGACTCTCGTTGCCGTTCTGGGATTCGCAGGCGCGCTCGCTTCCTTCGTTGTCGCAGCCCCGACGCAGAAAACCCCCGTCGCCGCCGCGACCCCAAAAGTTGCGGCCATCGCTGCTTCGCAGAAAGTGGACCTCCGCGAATTCGTCATGCTCGACGTGCGTGGGACGCGGCACGCGCTGGCGGCCAGTCCATCAGAATTGGGGACTGTGTTTGTTTTCCTCTCGTCTGAGTGCCCCATTTCGCGACAATATATCCCTGAACTCAATCGCCTCGCCCGGGCAGCCGGCTCGACCAAAGTGAACTTTTACGCCGTCCTGTCGGATCCGTCCGTCACGCGGACGGCCGCCGCCCGGTTTGCCGACGAGTTTCAGCTTGGCTTTCCTCTCCTGTTCGACGCGTCACAGGAGCTGGCGACCCTGTTTCGTCCACAGATTGTGCCCGAGGCCTTTCTCGTCGATGCGACGGGAACTGTGCGATACAGCGGCCGGATCGACGATTTTTATGCGGATATCGACAAAAAAAAGACACAGCCAAGTCGCCGCGACCTGCTCGAGGCGATGAACGCGCTGGCAGCCGGCAAGCCGATCGCTGTGCCGCAAACCGAGCCGATCGGTTGCCCGTTCGAGGGCGTCAAGGCGGACCCGGGCAAATCGTCGGTGACCTATACCCGCGATATTGCTCCGATCCTGTTCGCGCACTGTGCCGAGTGCCATCACCCCGGCGAAGTGGCGCCCTTCTCCCTTCTGAGCTATCAGGATGCCGCCAAGCGGGCGCAGGGGCTCGCGCGGGTGACGGGCCGGCGGATCATGCCTCCCTGGAAAGCCGATATTCATTACGGCAAATTCCTGGACGAGCGGCGGCTGACCGAGCGGCAAATCGCCCTCATTAAAACGTGGGCCGAACACGGCACCCCGGAAGGAGATGCCGCCGACCTTCCGCCCAAGCCCACATTCACGTCCGACTGGAGGCTGGGAAAGCCCGATCTCGTGGCGGAAGTCCCGGTGCCGTTCACGGTCCCGGCCGACGGGCCCGACATCTTTCAGCACTTTGTGATTCCGCTCAATCTCAAGAAAGACGAGACGCTGGTCGGCTTCGAGTTCCGGCCGGGTGATCGCTCTGTCGTGCATCACGCGATTGTCGCCATCGATACCACGGGGGGCGCCCGGCGGCGCGACGCGGAGACGCCCGAGCCCGGCTGGCGGACGTCGGGCTCGATCGACGCCTCGATCACCGGGATCCTCGGCGTCTGGACGCCCGGCATGACGCCGCGATTTTATTCCGACAATGTGGGGGTCGCCCTCGATAAAAAGGCCGACGTCGTCGTGCAATTGCACCTGCATCCCAGCGGTAAAAAAGAGTCCGACCAGTCAAAAATTGCGCTCTACTTCGCCAAAAAACCGGTGAAGAGCATCATGTCCCGCCGGCCCCTGCTGTTGGGAACGCTGATTATCGAGGTCCAGCCGGGACAGTCCCGGTATCACACCGGGTCGACGCGTGACCTTGCCGGTCGACCGTCACGCTCAGCTCCGTCTTTCCGCACATGCACCTGATCGGCCGGGAGATGAAAATCACGGCGACCCTCCCCGACAAGACCGTCAAGCCGCTGATCTGGATCAAGGACTGGAATTTCTACTGGCAGGACAGCTACGTCTACCAGCAGCCGGTCCATTTGCCCAAGGGAACGCGGATCGACCTCGAAGCCTATTACGACAACTCGGCCACAAACCCCTTCAACCCCAGCTCGCCTCCCAAGCGCGTGCTCTTCGGCAACGACACGACGGACGAGATGTGCTTCGCCCTGTTTCAGGCGGTCGCCGACGAGCCGGGCGCCGGCCGGCGGATGGGCCTGTCGATGATGCGAAGCTTCATGGAGCAGTGGAACACGGCCCACCTGTCGCCCGACGCGCGGACGAAGATTTTCGCCGAAGCCATGAAGCTCTTCGGCGGACGTCGCCGCATCCCCGTCCCGCCGTCCGTAAAAAATGGCAAATAGTCGACGCGGCTTTGAACACGACACTTGGGAAACAAGAACCGAAAATGATACAACCCGGCCGGTTTTGATCGCCCGTGATGTATTTTTCTGGTTTTTCTGCGGCGTAAAAAAGCGAAACGGCAACAAAATCGAGCATCTTCACGGGGAATTGCTTGCCCCTACCTTCAGCCGGGTATAATGGAATTTGCGCATGATGGAAGGCGGTTTGATTCGGTGCGAACCGGACGCCGGAATCGCTAAACAGTATCATCACAATGAGTTACAGCGACTGGTTCGCCGCTAACGCAGTAGCTTTTCGATCTTCGCCTCGCTCGGCGGCAAGTTCGACGGCGCCGCTACGACGTTTCCCGCTCGGTCGATGAGCACGAATGAGGGCCACGACTCGACTCCGTAGCGTTTGGCCGTTTCGCCCGTATCCACTGCGACCGGAATCGCCAGCGGCTTTTTCGCCAGGAACGCACCGACTTTCTCCGCGTCCTGCTTCGAGTGAACGGCAATCACAGCCAGGCCGCGGTCCTGGTACTTCCGCGCAAGCCGCTCCACATCGGGTAGTCTCTTTACGCACGGCTCGCACCAGGTTCCCCAGAAATCGAGCAAGACCACCTTTCCGTGCAATTCCGCCAGCGAACGGGCCCCCGACGAATTGAGCCACCGCTTAACGCCCAGGGGAGGAGCGGGATGGTTCACGAGGGCCTCGCGCGCTTTCAAGAGGGCGATCTCCGCTTCGGCGACGTCGGCGGGATAGCGCCGGGCCGTGAAGAGGTCCCCCTCATCCACGGCCTCGACATCTCCGTAGAACATCCGCGAGTTCCCGATGCCCCCTTCGAAGCCGTTCCCCCGGCGACGCAACTCTCGACGCTGCAGCCGGACCCACACGTCGAAGCGGTCTTTGACCGGTTCGCTCACGGCCCAGCACCAGTTCCTCACGATAAATCCATTGAGCTGCACGCGGCCCCCCCGGAACGGACTCCGGGTCGAGCCAAAGCCGTTATTCCTCGCCCCCGGGAGATCGAGCGCAGGCCATGCGGGCGAGCCGGCCTGTTTTCTTTGCCGGAAGACCCGCAGCCGACCGAAGTCGTCGCGGAGGAAATAGCGATCGTAAGCGATATCGATGCTGCCGAATTCCTTGTCGACGCGGACGACCGGCCGCCTCGACTTTTGCCATTGCGCGAGCACGACCTGCCATTCGACATCTCCCCGCGGATCGGTCCGCCGCACGACGAGCCAGCCCTTTTCCTCCCACAGAGCCAGCCTGGCCAGGGCCGGCTTTGGTTCGTTCGGAATTCGCGGCTCAGGTACATCAAGGACCTCCTTCCAGCCCGCCACCGTCGGCGGACTGTCGGTCGGAGCCGACGCCTTCGCGGGCGGTGTCGCCGGCTCGCTCGCGGCAGCGGCCAGGTCGCCGAACGCGGGCGCGCCGGCACACCGGCCAGCACGACCGCCGTCGATACCACGCCGATCGCGACGACCAATGCACCGCCGGCCCGCCAATCCATCCGCGATGGGGCAGTTCGCTCGCCCCGCAGCAATCGCCGAATTCGCTCGAGCAATCGGCCGCCATTGGCCGCGAGTGCCGGGCCCGGCATTCGTTCAATGGCGGCCAGGCGCGCCAGAGCCTGGGCCACGACCAGCTTGTCCTGACAAACCTCCGCCGCCAATTCGTCGCAGCAATTCTCCCGCTCGTCGCGGAGCAAAGCGGAAAGCCACCAGACGGCCGGGTGATAAAAGAGCAGGCACTCGACCAGAGTCTGAAACACGTTGACGAGATAATCGTGCCGGCAAATGTGAGCCATCTCGTGCGCGAGGACGGCCCGAAGCTGCGCGGGCGTCAGTCCGGTCGCCACGCTCGCCGGCAGCAAGATGACGGGGGCCGTCCAACCGACGACCACCGGCGCCCGCACCAGGACCGATTCATACACGTCAACGGCTCGCCGAATGCCAAACCGCCCGGCCAATTCCGCGCAAAGCTGCCGGCAGCGTGATTCGGCAGGTGCAATGCCCTGTCGCCGCACGCGGCCCGCGCCGACCAGCCCGATCACGAGCCGCAATCCGCACAGGCAAACGCCCAACAGCCACACGACGACGATCGACGAACTGTGCCGGGCCGTCCAAACCCGGGCGGCCCTCAGCAAGCCGGTCCAACTCGCGGGAGCGAGGACGACTGGAGCGGGTGAGGATGAAAAGGAACCGGGCGCCGGAAGCGACGGCGAAGCGGGAGCCGTCGCCAGCACGCGCGAGGCGGGCAGCAACGAGCCAGCACCGGAATTTGCGAACGGTTCAGACAGGTTGGTCGCGACGACCAGTCGTCCGGAGTTCGCTTTGGCATCCGTATTGGGAAGCGTGCCGTCGCTCAAGATGGCGAATGTCACGATCGGCAACCCGGTCATTGCAACAAACAGGCACAAGAACGCGGCATAGCGCCGCCGAGCGCTGCGCGGCGCATCGCCAGCGAGACGGCACCGGCAATGAGTGCGACCAGCATCCCCTGCCAGAGGAAATGGACCAGGCTCAAGCCCAAGCGCACGAAACGGGGATCGTCGAACCAGGGGGCGGCGAGGTGCATGGAGGAGCCTCCGACAGAGCACAGGTTCTACGAAAGATTTCGTCATTATACGACCGCCCAGCCTCCTGTCAACGAAGGAATTCGTCATTTTGCCGATCCTCGGAGAGCAGCGCCGTCCCAACGAGCCGGCGGCTCGTAAGAAATGACGTGCTTGGCTCGTACACCCAACGGCGTCGGCACTGGCGGCCCAAAGCTACCGGCAGTGGCACCCCGTTCCTTTTCCTCACGCCCCCTTGTCGTTGGCGTCAATGAACGCCACGAGGGACTGGATGTACTCGGGCGGAATATAGCCGGCCATGATGGCCGTCAGGTGCGACTTGCCGGGCAGGACCACGCTTTTGAAATTCACCAACTCGCGCTGCATGCGGTGCGTCTTGGCGTTGGGCGAGTCGAATTCGCCGTTGATCGCCAGCACGGGGATCGTGATCCGCGTGAGGTCGATCTTGCTCCGTTCTCCCGGCTTCCAAGGATAAGCGCGGACCGCCGCGAGCGCCTCCGAATCGCGATCCGGATTGGCCGCGAGTTTTTTGCCGGCCTCGGCCTCTTGCGGATCCGGACCCCGTTTGTCGGCCGGGACTTCCGCTTTCCGAGCCGCATCGACCTCCGGCACGCCGGAGCCACCGAATGCCGCGGTCACGAACCGCTCGGGATGGGTCGCCAGAAGCTGGCCCGTGATCATGCCTCCCATCGAATAGCCGTGGATGTGGGCTTTGTCGATCTTGAGATGGTCCATCAATTCGATCACGTCGCGGGCCATCCGCGGGCCGTATTTTTCCGGATCGTGCGGCTTGTCACTCTGGCCATGGCCGCGGCAATCGATGGCGACGACCCAGTGCCGGGCCGCCAACGCATCCGCCACGCCGTTAAGAAACCAGTTGCCCCGCGCGTTGCCCGTATAGCCGTGAATCAGCACGACCGGTTTGCCCGGCGCAGTGCGGCTGCCGGCCTCGATGTAGTGGATCTTGATGCCGTCGCTGGTTTGAAAGAAACCGTCCTTGGAGTCGACCGCGAAGGCCGGCCAACCGGCCCAGCACAACACCAACAAACCGCAAACGGTGCGCGAAGCGTGCATGGCATTCTCCCTGAGAAGAGCCTCGCCGCCTCCCGGTCTCGGCGGCTGTCTAAAGAGGTGATGACATGCAATATAGCCTGAGCCGAGGTCGCCAGAAACCAAAGACCACGATCGCGAGCACGGGTGGGACGCAGCGACGAACGCTGGCCCGAGCTTCAGTCCGCCAAACCCGTGTCGCGCTCGAAGGCTTCCTGCATCCAGCTGCGGATCGCCGTCTCTTGCTTGCGGACATGCGTCACAAATCGCAAGCCGTCCTCGAGCAGGGCTTGCTGCTCTTCGATCACCTGCTTTTCATCGGCCCCGGCGCGGGCTGCCTTGCGCTCGAAGTCGGCAAACGCTTTCGTCAAGCGTTTACACCAATCGCGGTTGGCCTGATCCACTTCGCGCAACTGCTCTGTCCGCGACAGCAAATCCGCATCCTGCCCTTCAATCTCGCGGATTTGGTCGGGATGGACCGTTTCGATTTGTGCCAGGATGGCCGTCGACGCGCCATCAACACTCTTGCGAAGCATTGTGGCCCAATTGGTCAACTCGCCGGGCACCGGCGGACTATCAAGGGCGGTCTCGAGACGCTCCAACTCGTCCCGGAGCGGCTCTTTGACGTTGGTTTCTGCTTTCATGGCTCCACCTTTCTTAAGCTGCGCAGACGCGCAGCGCGCTAAAGTCGTGCAACTCCCGCGCCAATTTCGGTGTCGAACCCCCGGCGTGGGCAACGTTTGGGTGGCACTGGCGGCTTGCCCGCCAGTGTGAGCGCGCGAGGCGACTTCGAATTTTGCGAGAGCGTTTCTTGCGACTCTGCTTCCGATTGGTCCGTCTGCCAAAAAATGGCATGCTTCGGGTGGTTCGTGCTGATGCCCGAGCATGTGCACCGGCTCGCCTGTCCGCTGGTTCCGAAGCCAGAGATCGACAAGTCGCTCTTCGCCATCAAGCGGCCATTCCCCTATCGAATGAAGAAACACTTCCAGCGCACGATTAGCTCCCAGGCCAAGTCGGACTCGAATGTCGTCGATTGTCTGATATGCTAAGGGGATTCGCTGGGTCGCGCCGAGTATTGATGCGAATTTCGTCCACCCATAGGGCAAGCTGCCAGCTTGCCATTTTTCGGGCGTCAAACGAGGGAATGGCAAGCTGGCAGCTTGCCCTACGCAGTACCTGCCATGCCATTCGACGATGGTCCGCTGCCTGCTCTTTCTCGTCGCCGATTGCTTATGCACGCGGCGAACGGGTTTGGTGCCGTCGCGCTCTCCGCGTTGCTCTGCGAGGACGGTTTCGCCGCTCCCGTCGGGGCCTCAAACGACCCGGCTGCGGCCCGGCCGAGCCATTTTGCGGCGCGGGCCAAACACGTCATTTTCCTCTACATGGACGGCGGGCCGTCGCAGGTCGACACGTTCGATCCCAAGCCGCGCCTGGATCGCGAGAATGGGCAGCCCTTCAAGATGAAGGTGCAGCCGACGCAATTCGACAACGTCGGCACGACGCTCAAATCGCCTTGGAAGTTCCGCAAGCGCGGCGCCAGCGGGATCGACGTGAGCGACCTCTTGCCGCACATCGCCCGCTGTGCCGACGAGTTGTGCGTCGTGCGGTCGATGACGTCGCAGTTTTCCGAGCACACCAACGCCAACTATTTCCTGCACACGGGCCTCGGCCTGCAGGGACGCCCCAGCATGGGGGCGTGGGTGACGTATGGCCTGGGGAGCGAATCTCGCGATCTACCCGGCTTCATTGTCCTCAACGGCGACTTGATTCCGCCCGGCGGCGTTGAGTGCTTTCACAACGGGTTTCTGCCGGCGACGTTTCAGGGTTCCGTGTTCCGCCGCGGAGCCAATCCCGTCGCCGATCTGGCCGCCCGCGAGCGGTCCGCCTCGACTCAGCGGCGAAAGCTGGACCTGATGCGTACGCTCGATGCGGCGAGCCTCGAACGTTCCGGGCACAACGACGCGATCGAGGCGGCGATCCGCAATTATGAATTGGCCTTCCGCATGCAGACGGCCGTCCCCGAGCTGATGGACGTCTCCCGCGAAACCAAGGCGACGCAGGAGCTCTACGGGATGTTCGACGCGTACGATAAAACCCGCGGCTACGCCCACCAGTGCCTCGTCGCCCGGCGGCTGGTCGAGCGGGGCGTGAGGTTTATCGAGCTGACGTGTCCGCAAGTCCCGGCCGATCGCTGGGACCAGCACAGCCGCCTCAAGCAGGGGCACACGCTCAACGCGCTGGCGACCGACAAGCCGATCGCCGGCCTGTTAACCGACCTCAAGTCGCGGGGCCTGCTGGAGGAAACGCTGGTGATCTGGGCGGGCGAATTCGGCCGCACGCCGATGGCCCAGGGAAGCGACGGCCGCGATCACAATCCGTTCGGCTTCACGATCTGGATGGCCGGCGGCGGCGTGAAGCCGGGTTTCGTCTTCGGCGCGACCGACGAGTACGGTTATTACGCGATCGAGAACAAGCTCGAAATCTACGACCTGCACGCGACGATGCTCTATCTCTTGGGCCTCGATCACAAGCGGCTCACCTTCCGCTTCAGCTCGCGCGACATGCGGCTCACCGACGTGCACGGTCAGGTTGCGCACGAGCTGATCGCGTGATGCGTCGTAGCCGGCCCACCGTCTGGACCGATGAAGCAAAGACCCCGCATTGTATCTTCGCCGATGCGCCTTCATCGTTTTTCATGGTGGGCCGTCGGCCGAAACGGCCTTGTCCCACCCTACGGCCAACGTGCGCCTTTTCATCTAAGAGTCGGCGCAAAACGTCTCGACCGTTTGGAGCGATTCGGCCGTCGGGGCTGTGCAGAGGAAGGAAATCCGGCTGCTGAGCTGGCTGCCCACGGTCATCGGTGACGTGCGGATGATTTGTGACCCCGCGAAAGGCGATTTGAATTCGGCGTCGATGTATTCGCCGCTTTCTATGTTTTTCTGGGATCGGCGCAGATGCAGCCAGCTTGCGTGCTGGGACTCGGGGACGATCCGCTCTAGTCCAAGGGCGAGCCGGCCCATCGTGAGGCGAGCGTTGATGTCTTGCAGCGGACGCCAGCGGATCTCTCCATCGGCCGTGCGGTAGCGCATAGCATCGATTCCGAGCGGGCCGCAGTAGCCGAGTTGCTGAATGCGTTGGGCCGTCCGCGTGACGACAGCGAGAACGGGGGCAAATTCATCAGAACGGGCAAGCTGGCAGCTTGCCCCACGGAAGCGGCTGCCTCGATACGTGCCGACGTGGTCGGTCAATAAGGGCGTGATTCCCTCGAGGAGCGGTTCGCCCTCCTTCGGGACCGTAAACTGCAGGCCGATCTCTTCGATCCGTTCGACCCACGGTTCGAAATAGACGGCTCCGTTTTCCGCGAGTTGCTTTTGCACCCATTGCATGGCCTGCGGTGAGGGAGGTGTCCCGCGACCCAGAATCCGTTCGCGCGGACATGCCGAAATTCGCTTTGACGACCCATGCCGCATTGGGACGGGCGATCGTTTCAACCGTGTCGTGAAAGTCCTGCAGGCTGCGGATCGTCCGCGCGTCCGGCAGGCCGACGCTCCACTCGCGTTCGAGGCTTGATGAGAACGCGCGGGAGTTTGCCTGTGCCACGACTGCCGGATCCGGGGCATCGCAGCGCCAGCCGTTTTGCGCGGCCCAACGGCTGAGCTCCTTCGTCCAGCCCCAAGGGACGAGCGTCGTTTCCACGGGCACGCAAGCCGCATCGGACACAAAGCTCACCTCCGGCAAGCCGATCGAGGCGAGCCAGCGCGCGTAGTCCGGGCCCGGAGCCTCGGGGGTCCAGATGAAGTCTCCGGGCTGTGCGATTGCCGCCAGCGAAAATGCCAACTCGGCGTTGATTTGCTGCACCGAGGCGGAAAGCGTCCGCGGACCGGACGGCCCCAGGTGGTGCTCGAAATCGAAGTTCCCTAACAGAAGATTCATGTGACGGTAAACAGACCGGCTGCGATTCCCTCGCGCGCGAACTTTGTTTCAGGTCGATGCCAAAGGGAACTTGCACAAAGGTGATCGGCGATCGGCCGCGCGGTCCGCACGGCCGTTAAAAGTGGCAAGAGTCTCAGCCGCGCCGCATTCCGAACGTGCGTTAGGCCTGTGACGGCAGGTTCTTCCATGAGGCCGGGACCGGTTTTAATCTCTGCACGCAAGTCGCCCCGCCTGACGATTCTGACAGGCGTACCAGTTTCAACATAGGGCCTGATTCTGGCGAATTGCCGCAATGGGTCGAAGAAGCCTGGGAAACAAGCGCCGATCCGCGCTGACGTTCCGGCGGCAAACGGGACCGAACGTGGCCAAATCCGCAACATCTGAACCAATTCGGTGGACCCCGAGGCCGCGAAGAGTTCTGACGCGGACTCTTTGGCTCCTCGTATTATTCGCCCTCGGCGGAGGAGCGAGTCCGTCCGCCTTTGGCCAATTGATCGCGCCCGAATCGAGCGAGAACGCCACGATCCTGATCGTGCCGGGGAACACGGTTTTCGCCGATACCGGGGTCGACGTCACGGCCGGGCAGGCTTTGACGATCCATGCGGACGGGGCGGTCTTCATTGGCAATTCGGCCAAGGGGAAATACGACGAGCCGGCGACGGTCGGCCCCGAAGGAACCTTTCTCTACAGCGACAAGGTCGCCAGACTGGACTTTCCGCTGGCCTCTGCCGCTTCGGGGCCGGCGCCGTGTTTCTGCTTGATGGGGCGGATCGGCAACGGCGAGCCGTTTTTCGTGGGCCGGTCGCGGAGTTGGAAGCCGGGCGCTTCCGGCCGGCTGTATTTGGGCGTCAATGACTTTGACGCCTCGGATAACGACGGGCAGTTTGTCGTCAGCATTTCGCGCAATGAATCGGTCCAACCGATCCGAAATGAGCAGGTCGTGCCGATCGATTCGACGCCGGGGCGGGCGGTGCCGGGGTGCTCGGTCGTCGTGTTTTATCTCGACGGTCTGCGGCCCGACGTGATCCGCGAGATGGCGGCGATGGGCCATCTTCCCAATATCAACCGGCTGTTCGTCGAAGGGGGCGTGTGGATGCAAAACGCGTTCACCGGGTTCCCCTCCGACACGATCACCTCCAACGGCACGATGTGGACCGGCTGTTTTTCCGACCGGCACGGACTGAAGGGGCAAGTCTCGTTCAGCCGCCGCACGCTCGAATCGAAATCGTACCTCGACCCGATGGGGCCCAGCCGCAGCGCGCGGCAATTGGCCCCGCAAGGGCTCGATCGGTTCATGCAGGAAACGGGGGCGGCCTCGGTGCACGTGATTGACGGCGACGAGGCGAGCCGCCGCTACCGCGCTCAGCAAGCCAGCGGCATTCCGCCGCTTTACGCCCACCTGCGGCACAACGGCGACGACTGGTCGACGGGGGCGCTCCCCATCATGACCGAGTTTCCGCCGATTCCTTGGTCGCGGAGTCTCACGAAATACGTCCCGTATTTTCAGTACCACGATTCGTGGCGCTACATGGATGAGGCGAACACCGATTACGCGAAGAATTTTCTGTTCGAACGAAATAGCCGCGTCACCATCGTCTGGCTGCCCGAAACCGACTCGGTGAGCCACCACGACTACAGCCGGGGACAGTTCGGCACGACGCGGCGGATCATCGCACGGGCGGACCTGTTGATCGGCCAGATGGTGGACGAAATCGAAGCGCGGCACCGCCTGGAGCGGACGTATTTCATCCTCTGCAGCGATCACGGTCATCACGGCGGTCGGACGGAAAACCTTTCGCACTACGATCTGGCCGACGAATTCTTCTATAAGCCGCGGCTGTTGACGCCGGACGGAACCTGGGTGGGTGGGGGATTGGGCCTTTCGGTGCGGCAACACCGCTTCTGGAACCGCCATCCCGAAGACCGGCCGGTTGATTTCGTGTTCATCGACGGCGACCAGGACGGCACAGCCCGCGTGTTCCTGCCGAACCGTGAATACAAATCGGGAACGTGGTACGGCAAGCCGCGGCCGGGCGACCTCTTGACCTACCGCATTGCCCAGAACGTAGCGCCCGTCAACCTGATCGCATCGATCACGCAAATTCAGGCTGCGCGGCCCGATGGGGCGATGCAGCGGCCGGTCGACCTCGTGCTCGTCAAACTGACCGACGATTCGATCCTGATCTCAACGCAGGACCGGGGGCACGCGGTGGTCAGCCGCAGACGGGATGGGAAGGGCAAATGGGTCTACAAGTACCGGGTGGTTGATCACCTTCGGCCGACGGCGGAGGGGGGAATTGTCTATCACGAAGTGAGGTCTCCCGAGACCGATCCGCTCGGCCTGGTGGAACATTTGCATCCGCGGCTGCTGATGTACGAACACGACGAGGAAGATTGGCTCCGGCTCACGGCCCTCTCGAAATATCCCGACAGCATCGTCGCCCTCACGCGGCACATGCTGTGGCAGGAAAATCTGTCCGAGCAGGAATTGGAGCACGCTCCCGATCTCGTGGTCACGGCCCGGTCGGGCTGGTATTTCGGCATCGACGCGGCCCTCGGCACGACGCACGGTTATCCTCTTGCCGACTCGATGCGGCCGACGTTCTTCGTCTCGGGCCCGGGCGTGCTCAAAGGCGGGCGGGTTGAAGAACCGTGCCGGCTGGCCGATCTCACGCCGACGATTCTCGACATGATCGGTTACCGGGTCGAAACGGGAGACTTCGACGGACATGCATTGCGGAATATCTACGAGACCGTCCCGTCGGCACGTCCGGCAACGCAGCAGGTCGTTCACACCGACGTCGAACCGCCCGAGACGCGTCCGCTCTATTGGGACGACGTCGACCTGAAGGCGTGGAAGCCGCTGCCATCGGCCCTGCGCCCCGAATACGAGCACAAGCCGCTGACCGTCAACCATCCGTATTCGCCGAAGGACATCAACAACGTTGCGTACAACTTGTTGTCGATCTCCGATTTCAATGTGCTCCGGTTCTTCGACGATGCGCTATCGCCCTTTGACAACGGGCGGCCGATCGTGACGCAGGCATTCGAGTTTGTCGGGGACAAGTTCCGCCACTCGGGAATTCCGACCGTCGCCGACGCGGCCGACGCGCTCGACGTCTCGACGACGACGATCGGCGATTACAGCTTCACGTCGGCCGGCAACATTAAGCGGATCGACGGCATGATCGATTGGTTCCAACACCGCGTCAGCGGGATCGACGGAGTGATGGCCCGCCAGTTCGGCACGCCACCGTCGCCCGGCCTGGCCGCCGCCAACAAGGTGGTCGACGGCTTTCAATGGTGGTTTTGGGACACGTACCAGTTCGGCCAACGCGTGGTGGGCGAATACCTCGACGAGGGGATTCTCAACGGGATGGAAGACGCGGCCGACCGCAATCTGAATCAGTCGCATCTGCTGCCGGCCCAGATGATCGTCGAACCGCCGCAGAAGTGATGGCTGCGTCAGACATCTCTACTCGGGTCATCCGATTTGACTCATTCCTCTGCCAACCGTTGAGCAAACTTTCGGGCGGGCATCGAAAGTGCAAATCGGCCGAACTGGGCCGGCGTCGCCCAGCGGAAGATCGCCGGCAACTTTGCCGCTCCGCCACTGTGCTCAGCAATTACGCAGAGCAGGCGGATGCGAAACCGCGTGACCGTATGATGGAACTCAAACGCCACCGGCTGGCTGTCGACGGTCAAACCACATCGCTCGGCCACGGCTTGCTCCAGTCGCCGCTGCGTTGTTGTCGAAAGCGAACTCGAGGCGAAATTCCTCCTCGTGCGGGAACCGTTGCCGTTTGATCCGTGTGAGTCCTCTCCAAGACCGATTCGCAAGAACTCCCACAGGCCGGCCCAGCGCTCTCCGGGAGGACTTCGCCGCAGCAGATAACGCCCGTCGCGCCGCACGGCAACCATCGCCTGATCGACGAAGGTGGTTTGCGGCCGGACACGCGGACGGGGAACCTCGTGCACAATGTTGTCGCGAAACGCCCGACAACACGAGCGCACGGGACACCGTTGGCACGCGGGCTCCGCCGGCGTACAAATTGTCGCTCCCAGGTCCATGAGGGCCTGATTGAACACGCCCGCCGACCGCCTGGGCACGGCCCGCTCGGCAAAGTTCCAAATCACGTTTCGCCCGCCGGTCGAATGAACGTCGCCGCCAAAGGCGAGGAGCCTTGCATAAACTCGCAGCGTGTTGGCCTCGACGATGGGGGCGGGCCGATCATAAGCCAGAGACGCGATCGCACCCGCCGTGTAGCGGCCGATTCCGGGCAGACGGACTAAATCGGCCAGGTTGTGCGGAATCGTCCCGTTCCACTCCGAAACGATTTGTTGTGCCGCCCGGCGGAGATTGCGCGCCCGGCTGTAATAGCCGAGCCCCTCCCAGAGTCGCAGCACGTCGTGCTCACGCGCCGCGCCAGCGCCTGAACGGTGGGAAACCGGGCGAGAAACCGCTCGTAATAGGGGACGACCGCCGCCACGGTCGTCTGCTGCAGCATGATCTCGCTGATCCAGACCCGGTAAGCGTCGTGCGACTTGCGCCAGGGCAGGTCGCGGCCATGCTGGTGAAACCAGCGGATCAGATTCCGCCGCAGGCGAACGAGGGTCGCGCTGTCGAAAAAGAGGTCGACATTCGCCGCCGGACTTTTCGCCGCTCCGCCATCCGTGCGTCGGCCCACCGGCAGTCCCTTTACGCGCCCAGAAACAGAGGCATCAATTGGTGACCGGGAATCGCGATTTTGGACCGTTTGGCGGCAATCTCATCGTAAGTTGTCGCCTCATCGGCGGCGATTCCACTTCCGCAGATGACGAAGGGGACGTAACCGTGACTGTGGGTCTTGGTGCGGAGGAAGGTCGGGTGATCAGGCGAGACCAGGATTCGGTAATCGCCCTGGCTCTTCAGGAAGCGGTGCACGGGACCAACGATGTCGGCGTCGATCCGCTCGAGAGCCTCGACCTTTTTGTCGGCGTGTCCCTCGTGCGATGCCTCATCGCTGGCTTCCACGTGAACGACGACGAGGTCCACCTGTTTCAGCGCTTCGATCGCGTAACGCCCCTTGGCCGCGTAATCGGTGTCGAGATAACCCGTCGCCCCGGGCACGTCGATGACTTGCCAACCCAACAGCCTCGCCAGACCGCGCAAGAGATCGACGGCCGTGATGACAGCCCCCGTCTTGCCGAAGCGCTGCTGAAATGGCTCCAGTTGCGGCGTTTTTCCCAGCCCCCAAAGCCACGTCTGCGTCGCGGGCAACTCGCCGCGCCGGCCGCGCTCCTGGTTGTCGGCAGACGCCGCCAAGATAGGACGGCTGCGCTCCATCAAGTCCCGAAGTTCGCCGGCACCAGGCCCGCTCGGCAGGTTCGGCTCAATCGACTGATCGGGAATATCGTGTGGCGGGACCGTTTTGGTTTCCGAACTGAACGGCGCCGGCTCGCCCCGCGACCGATAAATGAGCAGATTGCGATAGCTCACGCCCGGATGGAATTTCCACGTCGGACTGCCGCATTGGTCTTTCTGCAAAAGTTGAATCAGCTCGCGGGCCAGGTCGCTGGGGATCTGACCGGCCGTGAAGCTGCGCATGCGGCCCTCGGCCACGTGCACCAAGTTGCAGCGAATGGCCCAATCAAGCGGTCCCAGCGCAATCCCTTGAGCGGCCGCTTCGATGGGAGCTCGCCCGGTGTGGTATTTGAGCGGGTCATAACCGAACAGGCTCATGGTGCCAACGTCGCTGCCGGAGGGCATCGACACGGGAACATGGTCCGCCTGGCCGATCTGCCCGTCGCGGGCCAGCGCATCCATGTGGGGCGTTTTGGCGGCCTGGAGAGGCGTTCGCCCGCCGAGCGATTCCTGCCGTTCGTCGGCGGCGCCATCGGGGATAATGAGTGCGTATTTCATGGCGTCAGTCTGGGGCGGGCTGAACCCGCGGCTCAAATATGGCGAACACCTGCGCGGCACGCAAGCGACGGTCGCAGTGAATACAATTTGAATATGCCCACGTCGTGGCCCGAACCTCGGTCGGCCTATTTGCATGTGCCGTTCTGCTCGCATCGCTGCGGCTACTGTGATTTCACGCTAGTCGCGAGGCGGGACGATCTGATCGACGCCTACCTCGATGCTCTCGCGATCGACCTGGCCCATCTCGGCGAGCCGCGTGAGGTCGATACGCTCTTCTTCGGAGGAGGAACGCCGACACACCTTCCGGCCGTCAAACTGGACCGTTTGATGAAGCTGGCGCTGCGGTGGTTCCATCCGGCCGCCGGAGCCGAAATCTGTGTCGAAGCCAATCCGGCAGGGTTGGACGACTCGAAAATTGCCGTCCTGGCCGCAGCTGGAGTGAACCGGGTCAGCCTGGGTGTGCAGTCGTTCGACCCGGCGATCCTCCAACTGCTCGAGCGAGACCATCGTCGGCCGGAAATTTTCTCGGCGGTCGAACGGCTCTGTCCAACGATCCCGAACATCGGCTTCGACCTGATCTTTGGAATACCGGGTCAGTCGGTCTCCCTGTGGAACGAGACGCTGGACGAGGCGATTCGCTTGTCACCGACGCATCTCTCGACATACGGGCTGACGTTCGAGAAAGGGACATCCTTTTACAGCCGCCTCAGTAAAGGCTCGTTGCTGCGGTGTGACGAGGAGTTGGAACGTGAAATGTACGCCCTGACGATGGACCGGCTCCCCGCCGCCGGCTTCGAGCAGTATGAGATCTCCAACTTCGCCCGTCCCGGTTTCCGATCGCGCCACAATGAAGTTTATTGGAAGGGGCTCCCGTTTTTCGGCTTCGGCCCGGGAGCGGCGCGGTACATCGCCGGCCGCCGTGAACTCAACCATCGCAGCGTGACGACGTGGATCAAGCGCGTACGCACGGGCCAATCGCCGATCGCTGAGGGTGAAGAACTGTCGCCCGAAGAACGCGCACGCGAACGGGTCATGCTCGGCTTAAGGCGCTGCCAGGGAATCGACCTGACGGAGTTCCGCGAACAGACCGGCTTCGATTTCCGCCAACTGGCACCCGAGTTCCTCACGCGGCATCTCCGGCAGAAGTTTCTCGAGGAAATTGACGGCCATGTGCGCCTCACGTGCGAAGGCCGGTTCGTGGCCGACATGGTGATCGCCGATTTCTTGTGATCGAACGAGGTTCAAAGCGAGGAGCGGACGCATGCTTGGCTGCGCCACTCGGCGTCGGTACCTTTGGTAGAGCGAACCACGAGAAGAGCTATCGAAGAGGACTGCCGTGTTTTGGACTCGCGCTTTTACCGGATTGTGTCTTGCGTTTGTGTGCCTGGCGGCGATGGGAGCTTCTGCGATCGCAGGCGACCCTTGGCTTGTCTTTGAGGGGGGAGTCGGCCCCGGACATGGGAAACACATCGTGTTCGTGAGCGGTGACGAAGAATACCGTTCCGAGGAAGGTCTGCCGCAGTTGGCGAAGATTCTCGCCCGGCGGCACGGCTTCAAATGCACGGTGCTCTTTTCGATCAATCCGCACGACGGCACGATCAATCCGAATCAGCACGACAACACTCCCGGTATTGAGGCGCTGCGGACCGCCGACCTGATGGTCATCCTCACCCGGTTCCGCGAGTTGCCCGATCAACAGATGCGGTACGTGGTCGACTACGTCGAATCGGGCCGGCCGGTTGTTGGACTGCGGACCGCGACGCACGCCTTTGCACCCAAGCCGGGAACGACCTTCGCGCGTTATGGTTGGCAGAGCAAGGAATGGGACGGCGGCTTCGGCCGTCAGGTGCTCGGAGAAACCTGGATCGCCCACCACGGGCATCACGGCCACCAGAGCACACGCGGGATCATCGTGCCGGGGATGAAAGACCACCCGATTCTGCGAGGCATCAAAGACGGCGACATCTGGTGTCCGACCGACGTGTATGCCGTAAGGCTGCCGCTCCCCGCCACTTGCCAGCCGCTCGTCCTGGGACAAGTCCTTTCGGGAATGCACCCGAACGATCCCCCCGTGGTCGGCAAGCAGAACGAGCCGATGATGCCGGTGGCCTGGACCAATACCTTCGCCGCCCCGTCGGGCAAAAAAGCGAGGGTTTTCGCGACCACCATGGGCGCCTCGCAAGACCTGCTCAGCGAAGGACTCCGCCGGATGGTGGTCAACGCGTGCTATTGGGCCCTCGGTATGGAAGATCAAATCCCGCCCAAATCGGACGTCGACCTTGTCGGCCATTACGCGCCAACGCCGTTCGGCTTCAACGCCTACACCAAAGGCGTAAAGCCCGCGGACCTCGCGCTGCCGCGTTGAAGTTGCGCCGGAAAGTCCCCGGACCGAATCCCGACTTGCCGTCAGAAGAGCGGATAGATGAACGGGGCGATGCCCGTGCTGCCGAGCACGATCAAAAGTCCGACCAAGAGCAATACGACGACGATCGGCGTGAGCCACCAGGCCTTGTTGTAGACCAGAAAGTCGAGCAGCTCGCGCAACAAGCCGGGAGAGGCTTCCGACGCCTGGCGGGCAAAGTCATCGGACGGTTTCTGGCTGGGGCTCATGAACGCTCACCAAAGCGCGGTTGTGAGATTCGACTCGATCAGAACTGGCGAAAGTAACGGCTCGCGTCGGTCTCGGTCGGTCGTGGTTTCCAATAGGTTTTGGCCTGCCGGATCGAAACGGCGTTCCATCGGATCCCGGCCGGAGAGCCTCATTATAACGCCGAGCGGAGTGACGACGAGATAGAAAATCAGGGCCATCACCACGTGAGTCACGACCCAGCCGATCGGGTAGTTAATGATCATGAGCGCGATAAAGACGGGCCGCACCGCGCGCGGGACCGACAATCCCAGAGTCGCGAGCAAGACCCCGACGGCGACCACCGTGCCGCCTGCCGTTGCCGAGCCGCTCTTCCGCCACACGACCCAGCCGACGAACGCCAGAAACACGAGCGCCGCCAGGCTGAAGATCCGCAGGTCGCGCTTCGAGGGGTTGAGATTGAGTTCGATCATCGTCAGTCCAGCTTGAACTCGGCGAGATACTTTTCGCGGTCGGGCGATTTGTCCTGAGGCTGCTCGTCTTTCAAAAGGACAAACCGTTCCAGCACGAGAGCGTCGATGTTGGTCGACATGAAACAGCGGTATGCCTGCTGCGGCGTGTGGACGATCGGCTCGCCGCGGACATTGAAGCTCGTGTTGATGATGACGGGCGATCCGGTCTGCCGCTCGAACGCCTTGAGCAGCTTGTAATACCGGCCGTGACGTTCCGCATCGACCGTTTGAATACGGGCCGAATAATCGACGTGCGTGATCGCCGGCACGACCGAGCGCTTCGATTTCAGCTTGGCAATCCCCACCAGGTCGCGATCGCGGCCGTTGAGCTCGAACCGTTTTTCCTGACGGACGGGCGCGACGAGCAGCATGTACGGGCTCGGTTCGTTCGGCCGCGTCTCGAAAAATTCGTCGACCCGTTCCTGCAACACGGACGGGGCGAACGGCCGGAATGATTCGCGGAACTTGATTTTCAGGTTCATCGTGGACTGCATCTGTTCGCTGCGGGCATCGCCCAGGATGCTGCGGCTGCCCAGTGCCCGCGGACCGAACTCCATCCGCCCCTGCAGCCAGCCGACGACTTTTTCGTCGGCAATCAGGCCGGCAACGGCGTCGCACAGCTCGTTCTCGTCGTCGAAATGTCGATAGCGGGCGCCGACGCCGTCGAGAAACCGGCGAATCTCGTCGTCGCTGAATTGAGGGCCGAGGTACGACCCGCGCTGGGCATCCAGACCGGTTCACGCACGCGGGTTGATCGAGCAGTTGGTGCCAGATGAAAAGGGCAACCCCCAAAGCGCCCCCCGCGTCGCCGGCGGCCGGTTGGATCCACAGGTCGTCGAACGGACCCTCGCGAAGGATCCGCCCGTTGGCGACGCAGTTGAGCGCGACGCCACCGGCCAGACAGAGCTGTTTCATCCCCGTCTCGGCATGAACGTGCCGCGCCATCCGCAGCATGATCTCCTCGATGACAACCTGGATCGAGGCGGCAATGTCCATGTCGCGCTCGGTCAACAGCGTCTCGGGGGAACGCGGCGGGCCGCCAAAGAGCCGGTCGAATTTCTTCGACGTCATCGTCAGGCCCTGGCAGTAGTTGAAGTACGACATGTCCATGCGGAACGACCCGTCCTCCTTCAGGTCGATCAGCTTTTCGAGGATCAAGTCGACGTGCTTCGGCTGGCCGTAGGGGGCCAGGCCCATCAATTTGTACTCGCCCGAATTGACCTTGAATCCGCAATAATAAGTGAAGGCCGAGTAGAGCATGCCCGGCGAGTGCGGAAAGTGAAGCTGATGGGTGAGGTTGATGCGGTTGCCTTTGCCCGTGCCGTAGCTCGCCGTGGCCCATTCGCCCACGCCGTCGACGGTGAGGATGGCCGCCTCGTCAAATGGCGAAGGGAAAAACGCGCTTGCCGCGTGCGACTCATGATGCTCGGTAAAGACGAATCGCTTGCGATACGCGTGCGCCAGTCCGCGGCGCATTTCGCGCGAGAGGTGAAGTTTTTTCTTGAGCCAGATCGGCATCGCGGTCAGGAACGACTGAAAACCGACCGGCGCAAAGGCAAGATACGTCTCCAGCAACCGCTCGAACTTGAGCAGCGGCTTGTCGTAGAACCCGACGTAATCGAGCTGCTCCGGCGTCAGGCCGGCTGATTGCAAACAGTAGTCGACCGCGTGCTGCGGAAAGCCGTCATCGTGCTTTTTCCGCGTAAATCGCTCCTCCTGAGCCGCGGCAACGACCTCGCCATCGACGACGAGTGCCGCCGCCGAGTCGTGGTAAAAGGCCGAGATGCCCAGGATGGCCGTCATTCAGAGAGTCCAAGATCCGAATGCCAAAGTCCAAGGTCGAAGTATGACTTTGGACCTTGAGCTTTGGACTCCCGACGAATTATTCCCATTCGATGGTGCTGGGCGGTTTTGAGCTGACGTCGTAGACGACGCGGTTGACCCCGCGGACGCTGTTGATCACGCGGGTCGAGATCCGCTGCAAAACTTCATAAGGGAGAGGATACCAGTCGGCTGTCATGAAATCGGCCGTCTGCACGGCCCGCACGGCAATCGCATCTTCGTAGGTGCGGCCATCCCCCATCACGCCGACCGACTGCACGGGGAGCAGGACCGCAAAGGCTTGCTGAACCTTGCGGTAAAGGCCCGAACGCCGCAATTCGTCCAGCACGATCGCATCGGCCTCACGGAGCGTCGCCAGCCGCGGTTCCGAGACAGGCCCCAAACAGCGGACGGCCAGACCGGGTCCCGGAAATGGATGCCGCCAGATCAACTCTTCGGGAAGTCCCAACTCCAATCCCATGCGGCGCACTTCGTCCTTGAAGAGATCCCGCAAAGGCTCGATCAATTCGAACCCCAACTCGTCCGGCAAGCCGCCGACGTTGTGGTGCGCCTTGATGGTCGCGGCCGGGCCGTCGGGATTTCCTCCCGATTCGATCACGTCGGGATAGAGCGTTCCCTGCGCCAAGAACCGCGCGTCGGGGATCGAGACGGCCTCGTTGCGAAAGACCTCGATGAATACGCGACCGATGATTTTTCGTTTCCGCTGCGGATCTGAAACTCCGGCCAACTCCGAGAGGAATCGCTCGCGCGCGTCGACGACATGCAGATCGGTCTTGAAGTGGCGACTGAAGCGATCCTTGACCTCTTCGGCCTCGCCTTTGCGCAAGAGCCCGTTATCCACAAAGATGCAGGAAAGCTGAGCCCCGATCGCGCGGAACAGCAGAGCGGCAGTCACCGATGAATCGACCCCGCCGGAAAGTCCGCAAATCACGCGGCTCTTTCCCACGATTTCGCGGATCGCCTCGATCTCCCGCTCGATCAGCGAGCTGATCCGCCAGGTTCCCTGACAGCCGCAGACCTGCCTGACGAAATTCCCCAAAATATCGCCGCCGTGCTCGGTGTGGGTCACTTCGGGATGGAATTGCAGGCCGTAAATCGGTTTCGTGCGGTGCCGCACGGCGGCAAAGGGGCACGTGTCGGTTGCCGCCAGCGATTCGAACGTCGCGCTCAAGTCGTCAACTTGGTCGCCATGACTCATCCAGACGGCCATTTTGTCCGGCAGTCCGGCGAAGAGGCCGTCGGCCTCCCGCACGCGACACATTGTCCGGCCGAACTCTCGCACGGCGCCGGCCGTCACGCGGCTTCCCTGAGCTCGGCAGGCCGCGTGCATTCCGTAACAGATCCCCAAAACGGGAATCCCCAGTTCGAAAATCTCCGGGTCCGGCTCCGGCGCTCGAGATTCATAAATACTGGCCGGCCCGCCCGAAAGAATCAGGCCCCGAGGGGCCAGCTCGCGGATACGCGGCGCCGACAAGTCATGCCGCACCAGTTGGCAAAAGACATTGGCGTCGCGAATCCGGCGGGCGATTAATTGAGCCGTCTGACCGCCAAAATCGAGCACCAGCACGCGCTCTTCTTGCCGTGGATTGATTTCGCCCCGATATCCGCTCGCTGATTTTGTGTCGGACAATGTGGCCACAGGCTGAATCTTGGGCTGGATTGAATTCGAGTGTCATCGACGTTCTCAACCCGCAGCTGAGAAACGCCTTACCGTGACGCCCTCCTACGATGGTTGGCGAAACGGCCCTGCAAAACGCCGATGACCAAGCAGCTGGCTTGGTCATGCGACGGGTTTCATTGTAACGGCCGGCAATGCGGGCCGAAAGAATCGAGCCAATGGCGACGGAAACTGGCCCCCGGCCCACGCACGATCGGGCGAGCTTGACGTGCCGGAAGAAAGTGCTCGGCTAGCCGGATCAGGAAACAAATTCATATTTCTTGATGCGATGGCCGCTCCGAGGCGGCAGCCGAACGTCTCGACACGATATAATCGAGCGCCACGGAATACCCCGGATCTGGATCGCCAACGGTAAACGGGAGCAACGAATGCACCGTCCGGTCGACGTGTTGTCGGAGAGCTGCTGCGCGCATGTCCCTTCGCTGAAGAAGGTTCGGACGGCGCGGATCCTGCGGGCCCTAAGCACCGCTGCGGCTTTTGTCGCGTTAGCGGCCACGGGATCGGGATCTCTGCTGGCAGCCGATCCGGTTCCGTCGTCATCGAATGCCGTCCCGAAACGGCAGCAACCACCCAGCCCCGTTTTGCTCCGCCGCGTGCCTTGGACGACGTCGCGGGTGATCGGTAGCCCCGAGCCGCCGCATCCGTACCGTCTCGAGCGTGCCTTTCCGCATCACAAGTTCCATAACCCGGTCTATCTGACGCCCGAACCCGGCACCGACCGGCTGCTTGTGGTCGAGTATTCCGATGCAACGGTCCGGGCGATTAAGGACGATCCCAACTCCAAAGAAGAGAGCGTGATTCTGCAGTTTCCGGCCGGCAAGGAGAAAAAGGCTGAGATCTTCTCGCTCGTCTTTCACCCGAACTATCAGCAGAACCGGCTGGTCTACATTTTTGGCAATATCCGCAATCTGAAAGGACCGCGAGACGAGCACAATGAGATCGTCCGTTTCCGCGTCAGCAGCAAAGCGCCCTTCGTGATCCTTCCGGAAAGCGGCGAGGTGATCATCAAATGGGCATCTGCCGGGCACGACGGCGGCGATATGGGCTTCGGCAACGACGGCTATCTCTACATCACCGCAGGCGACGGCACGACGGGATCGGACCCCGACATCACGGGCCAGGATCTGACCGATCTCAGGGCCAGCATGCTGCGAATCGATGTCGACCATCCGTCCAACGGAAAGCCGTACGGCATTCCCAAGGACAATCCGTTTCTTCACATTGCAAATGCCCGCCCCGAGATCTACGCCTTTGGGCTGCGCGCCCTTGGCGGATGAGCTTTGATCCGCCCACGGGAAACTTATGGGTCGGCGAGGTCGGCCAGGATTTGTGGGAGATGATTCATCTCGTTCGGCGGGGCGGAAACTACGGCTGGAGCGTGATGGAAGGGACGCATCCGTTTTATCCCGAGCGAAAGATTGGCCCCGCGCCCATTTCACCGCCAATTGTCGAGCACCATCATTCGGAAGCGCGTTCCATCACCGGCGGGTTCGTTTATCATGGAAAACGGCTCCCCGAATTGCAGAACGACTACTTGTATTGCTGCTACCAGATGGGAACCGTCTGGGGTTTTCGTTACGAAAATGGCCGCGTGCATGACCACCGGGTCTTGGCCCATTCGACGTATCACTGCGCCAGTTGGGGCCGCGACCACGCGGGCGAACTGTATCTCGTCGCACTCTCGGGCGAGATCTTCCGCTTGCAACCCAATCCGGCCGCCAAAGAGGGGATGGCCCGATTTCCCAAACGCCTGAGCGAAACGGGCCTGTTCGTGTCCGTTCCTGATGAACGGCCCGCACCGGGCGTAATTCCCTACTCCGTCAACGCGCCGGCCTGGCACGACGGAGCCAGCATGACCCGGCTGCTTGCCGTGCCGAATGCGGACACGATCAACCCGAACGTCAACCGCGGTTGGGACTTCATGGACGGCGCGGTCCTCGTGCAAACCCTGTCGCTCGAAATGGAAAAGGGCAAACCGGCGAGCCGCAAAAAGATCGAGACCCGCCTGTTGACACACCAGGCGGGGGAATGGTTTGGCTATTCCTATGCCTGGAACGATTCGCAGACCGACGCGGTCCTGGTGCGAAAAGAGGGCGAAGAACACAAACTGCGGATACGCGACGCTGCGTTTCCCGGCGGCACGCGACAGCAAACCTGGCACTTCGTGAGCCGATCAGAGTGCATGGTCTGCCACTCCCGGGCGGCGAACTTCGTCCTGGGCCTCTCCACGTTGCAGATGAACCGCACGCAGAAATACGGGTCGGCAGAGGCCAATCAGCTCAGCGCGCTTAACGCGGCAGGCTATTTTCAACCTCCGCTCGGTTCTGCGCCGACCGCGCTCCCGAAACTCGTGAATCCCTACGAACAAACCGCCGATCTCGAAGTGCGTGTGCGGTCCTACCTGCACGCCAACTGCTCGCAGTGTCACGTCGCCGACGGCGGCGGCAATGCGCGGATGGAGCTCGAATTCACGACGGCACGCGACAAAATGGGCGTGATCGGCGTCGCTCCTTTGCAGGGCACATTCGGAATTCCGGACGCCGAGATCGTCGCGCCCGGCGATCCTTTTCGCTCGGTCATGCTGTATCGCATTTCCAAGCTGGGCGGGGGCCGCATGCCGCAAGCCGGCTCCTTTATGGTCGATTCTCAGATCGTCGATTTGTTCCATCGCTGGATCCAGTCGCTGCCCACCAAGGGTCCTGACGCGGCGGCCCAAGCCCGCCTCACCGAACAGCGGCAACAAGAAATCGCTCTGACTTCGCTGCAGAACGCGGGAGAAGGGCCGACCTCGCCGACTGAGTGCCTGGGCCGGCTCTTATCCAATACCAGCGGTTCCATGCGCCTGCTGCGCGCCGTTGATGAAGAACGGCTCCATGCGACGGTGAAAAACCACGCGATCCAAACCGCGTCCACCCATCCCAATCCCGCAGTCCGCGACCTCTTTGAACGGTTTGTGCCGGAAGAAAAGCGGGCAGTTCGACTGGGAACCAACGTCGATGCGGCCAAACTCCTGGCGAAAATCGGAGACGCCGAACGGGGACGCGAACTCTTCTTCAATGCGACAGCCGTCAATTGTCAAACCTGCCACCAGATCGGCGGCAAAGGCCGCGACGTCGGTCCCGATTTGAGCCACGTCGGAAAGAAATACAAGCGGGCTCAGATCCTGGAAAATATCCTGGACCCGTCGAAGACGATCGAGCAGAAGTACATTGTGTACGTGGTGCAAACGGCCGACGGCAAGGCTCATAACGGCATCGTGGCCGAGCGGAATGCCGAATCGGCCGCACTCAAAGACGCGCAGGGCAACGTTATCCGGTTCCGGCTGAAAGACGTCGAATCGTTCGAACCGCAGAAAAAATCTCTGATGCCGGACGGCCTGCTGCGAGACCTAACGGCCGAGCAGGCAGCCGACCTATTGGCGTATCTGGAATCGCTGAAGTGACCGGCTGTTCCGACCGGCCGACATCCGTGACCCTGCGAGAATGGGATGACACGTTCGTCTGGCATCCCTTCACGCCGATGCGCGCCTACCGAGGCGAGAAGGCGCCGATTATCGAGGCGGCCGACGGTTTCGATCTGATCGACACGGAGGGGAACCGTTACCTCGACGGGATTTCGTCGCTCTGGTGCAACGTCCATGGGCACCGAGTTCCCGAGATTGACGAGGCGGTGCGGCGGCAGCTCGACCGCGTCAGCCACACCACGTTGCTGGGCCTGTCGAGCGTCCCGTCGATTGAATTGGCAAAAGAACTCGCGTCGCGGGCTCCGCGGGGACTCAACAAGGTTTTCTATTCCGATAGCGGCGCCACGGCTGTCGAAGTGGCGCTGAAAATTGCCTACCAATATCACGCCCAAAGAGAACCGCACGCAGCTCGGCGGCGCGACCTGTTTTTGTGTCTCGGTTCAGCGTACCACGGCGACACGATCGGCACGGTGAGCGTGGGGGGAATTCCCCTCTTTCACAGCGTGTATCAGGACCTGCTCTTCAAAACCGTGCAGGTTCCGTCGCCTGTGACCTTTCGCACTCCGGCCGGATTCACGTCCAGCTCTTATCTCGAACATTGCTACGCCGAGCTGGAACGCCTGATTGTTGAACACCGCGAGCGTGTGGCCGGCTTCATCATCGAGCCGTTGGTTCAAGGGGCGGCCGGCATGCTGATCCATCCGGCCGGCTACCTCAAACGGGTCCGCGAGCTGACCCGGAACCACGGCATTTTGTTGATCGCGGACGAAGTGGCCGTTGGTTTTGGCCGCACGGGGACGCTCTTTGCCTGCGAACAGGAATCCGTCCACCCCGACTTGATGTGCGTCGCCAAGGGTTTAACGGGCGGCTATCTGCCGTTGGCGGCGACGCTGGCCACGGATGAGATTTACGCAGCCTTTCTGGCGGAGCCTTCCGAAGGGAAGACATTTTTCCACGGCCACACTTACACGGGAAATCCGCTCGGCTGTGCGGCAGCTCTGGCCTCGCTACGGCTCTTCGACGAGCGGCACGTCCTCGAGAATGTGCGAACAAACGCCCGGCGCATCGAATCTCGCCTGGTGCCTCTGCGCGAGTCACCGTTTGTCGGCGAGGTGCGGCAGAAGGGGATCATGGTCGGGATCGAACTCGTCCAGGACCGCGACACAGCGACGCCGTTTCCGGAAAAGTACCGCATGGGCCACCAGGTCGCATTGGCCGCCCGCAAGCGAGGCGTGATTCTCCGCCCGCTCGGCGACGTTGTCGTCCTGATGCCGGCCCCAGGAATGCCCGCCGACTTGATTGACCGCCTGTGCGACGTCGCGATCGATTCGATTCGCGAAGTGACAGAGCGCAATCGTCCCGGCAGGTCAGTCGCCTCTGGCTAAACAGGCGGCGTCAACGGCTTCCGAGGCAAGTCGACAAGCGCCGAACTAAGTCGCGGACGCGCCGAGCATTTGTCGGAGGGTCGTCAACGGTTCCTCACCCCCCACAACGAGGCAAACATACACCACGTCGCCCTCCGTCCAGGCAACTCTGAGGGCCTCTCCCTCGCCCAGGCGGGCCGAAAAATAGTCGCCGGAGGGCGCAGCCCCGATCGATTGCGCCTCTGGCGGATCGGAGACCTGTCGACGTGGGACCACCGCCAACAACCCGCGGACCGCGTGCCGCTGCCTGCTGGGGATCATGAACCCATAAACAGCGAACTGATGGCGACCGGAGCTATCGGGCCACCCTTTTGCCACTTGTCGGCAGCGCCATTCCAACTTGTGCCAGCCCGGATCCGCGGGCAGTTGGCGCGCCGCCGGCTCGCCCTGGAAGTTCTTCAACGTCTCCAGCAAATCGAAATCGACGCGGGTGAGCTGAACGCGGACTTCGTCGACCGACCACCTCGGCGTCATCAGCCAGATTGCGCTGAAGAACGCAATCGCCGCCACAACCGCGCAGGCCGACACCGGGACGAGTGCTCGCCACATCGGCCGCTGCGAGCGTGCCGCCGCTTTCACCGGCGCTGGCACGACTTGAGATTGCTCAGCAATCGCGGCTGGCGGCCGATGGATTTCGTGCGGCACATCGATTGACGAGATTTCCGCGGCTTCTGTTTGGCTTCCGGGTGCCGCTTCCCTCGCATACGGAGCTGCTTCCAAGTCGGCAAGCTGTGCCAACAACCGCTCTTGCGCATCGCGAGGCACGACGACGGCCCGCATCACGCGTCCGATTTTGCGATCGAGCCGCCGCCGGTCGTGCGCGATTGTGCGGCAACGACTGCATTCGGCGAGATGGGCATTTGCGGCGACGAGATCCGATGCGGAGAGACGAGAAAGTCCGGCCCCCTGACAATCGAGAATCTCAAGTGCAGTTCGACAGTCCATCGCTCAGGTCCAAAATCCGACATCCCGATCCAAGCCGCACGCCGACGTCGCTTCAGCGAGTCGGCGACGATTGCATCATCTCGAGCCGCCGGCGCAAATAGGCTCGAGCACGTGCAAGGCGGCTCATGACGGTGCCAATCGGGATGTTCATTTGTTCGGCAATCTCGCGATAAGTGAATTCGTCAAAATAAAACAGAATCAATGGCGTGCGAAACTCCTCCGGCAATTCGTTCAACACCTGCTGCAGTTCGTGGGAGTCGACAAGGAGTTCGTGCGGAATCTCATCCGCGGGTTCTGCGATTGCGCAAGGGAATCATCGGCCGCGATCGCTTGAGCGAGGTCCGTGTCAAAAACGTGTTTCGCAGGATGGCACAGAGCCATGCTTTGGCCGCGTCTCGGTCGCGGAGTTGATCGAGCCGACGATGAGCGGTTAAAAAGGTCTGCTGTGTCAGGTCTTCCGCCTCTTCGGCCGAGCCGCAGAGGCGATAGGCATAACGGTACACCAGCGGGTAGTGAAGACATGCGAGCTCCGAAAGGCTCACCGTCTGTCGACATTCATCCATGGCGACCTCGAAGATTAGGACACGGTCGAAGGTCTGTTTATTCCCGCGAGCAGCAAATTCGAGAGGCGATCCAAGCGAACGGGGTTTCCTGCCGTCAGCGTAGGCAATCGGTGTTCGGTTGTCCAATTCCGTTGCCATTTGGAGACGGGGAAGGCACAAAACGCCCGGGAATAAAGCTCAACCGATCGACGTCAAAAAGCTGTGAAATGTGACGGATCGCCGTTCGGCTTATCACCACCACGAACGAGTTTGGCGAAGGAGAAGAGAATCATGCGCAAGTTGACTGCAATTTTGGCCATCACCCTGACTGTCGCCGGTTTCGCAATTTCCGGTTGTGAAAAGGAAGCGCCGAAAAAACCGCCGGAGCAGAAAGCCGACCTCGGGGCACCGGCCAGTCCAAGCCCGACCAAGACGAATTCGACGGCAAAGCACTGACCGACCGACGGATGCACGTGGCGAACGCTCACTCGCCAACAAACTTCCAGAATTCGTCTTCCCCCTCGTCCTGAGGCGAGGCAGGCCGATTCGACTTGGGACGCGGCTGGGGAGTTGCTTGCGTCCGCGCCGGCGATTTCTGGGTTTTAACGGATTCAGCCGATGCCGGCTTCGACGGCTTCGCCTTGGCGGCCGACGGAGCCGGCTGCGGTTTTGCCGGAGTCGGCTTGGCCGCGCCCGTCTTTGCGGGCACAGGCCTGGTCGCGGACATCCTTACGGAGCACTTGGGACATTTTCCGCCGGAATCGAGCGGCGAGCCGCATTCATTGCACAAGGTGACGGGATCCGCATTCTGCTGCTGGAAGAAAGCGGTCCACTTCTCGTCCTGAAAGTCGGTCGCGGCTTTTACTTCCTCTTCGACCGGCTGTTTGAAAGGATTGTCCGGAATTGTGTCCGCCAGGATGACCGAATCGGGACTGACGCGATGGTCGCTGGCAAGTTGAGCGACGATATTCTCCTGTCGCAAGATTTCGGTCGCGGCCGATTTGCCGCTCGCCGCGTCCTTCGCGGATACATGCACGCTTGCTTGCGGATCATAGCTGATCGTGACGTCGATTTTTGATCCTTCCGGAAGGTGCGGCGGCAAACCTTCGATCTTGCATTCGCCCAGGACGACGTACGGCTGGTCCGGGGCCGTGCCGCTTTCGACGATCACGAGGTGGACGCGCTTCTGATTGGGGACAACCGTACCAAACTGCTGAGTGGCCGAGGTGGGCAGCGGCGTGTTCGGCGGAATGAGATAGTGGGGGATTCGAGTCTTCGTCTCCATGTCCCGCACGAGAATTCCCAGTTCCCGGGCGTTGACGCTCTGCTGCTTTACCTGGGCCAAGCGCTCGCTGGCGTCCTCGTTGAGGATGGAGCGCGCGAACTTGTCATGCGCGAGGAGCATGCCGGCGTAATACGTGGCGCCTTGCGCGATCGACAGGTCGGGTGAGAGCGCGGTATTGAGCGTGCGACCACTGAGTTGTTTGAGCCGGCCGCGGATCATGGGCATCCGCGAAGCGCCGCCCGTCACCAGAACGACGTCGACATGCGCCCAGCCAAGCTTATTGTCCTTGAGCAACTTAAGCGTGATTTCTTCCGTGCGGTCGACCAGGGGTTTTGTGAGCTTTTGGAACTGCTCGATTTCGATCTGGTACGTCTTGCGACGTCCGCCATGCGTACAGGTGAGGGCGGACCGCGGACGCACGGAGAGTCCGCGCTTGGCCTGTTCCACTTCGAGCGCCAGGGCCTGCAGGCTCTCGGGCTCGCTCCGCGGATCGTCGTTAAACTCCTTGGCGAACTGCGAACCGATCGCGTCGATGAGCGACTGGTTCCAGTTAATGCCCCCCAGGTCCAAATCGCCGCTGCTGGCAATCACCGTCACTTCGTTCTTACGGTAACGGACCAGCGAAAGGTCAAACGTGCCGCCCCCCAAATCGTAAACCAGGATCCGCTGCTCGCCGGCCAACTCCGAAAACCACAATCCTTCGCTTCCCAACACGTAACACAGCGCGGCGGCGACCGGTTCGTTGATCACGTCGACGCGCTCCAATCCAGCGGCATGACCGGCCTGGATGGTGGCATGGCGCTGCACGTCACTGAATTGCGCGGGAACCGTGATGACGGCCTGCGAAATGGGGCCGATCTTTTCCTGAGCGGCGGAGACGAGCTTTTTGAGGATCAATGTGGAGACGTCGACGGGGCTGTACGGCCTGCCGTTGATCCACCAGCGCTTGCCCACGTTTCCCATGAACCGCTTGGCGTTTTCGACGACGCGATCCGGATGGCGGATCGAATTGCGCAACGCCTCGGTGCCGACAATCGGTTGTTCCCCATCGAACAACACCACCGACGGGGTGGAAAGCTCCCCCTCCTGATTTGGAAGCGTGACGGGCTCGCCGCTTTCGTTCAGATGGGCGATGACCGAATACGTCGTTCCAAGGTCGATTCCGACGGCCTGTGTGGGAACCATATGCTCAGCCATGCTAACATTGATTGTATTGCGGAACGAGGCGTTTCGGAATGGGGTACTTTCGACGAAAAACTGCGGGTTCTCTGCCCCTTTTCCGCGGTCGGAGAGGGGACCGACCCAAACGGGGTTTTTCCATCCGCCTGCTCTCCGGCGGCCTGCTGTTGCTCACCTTTGGCGGCATTTTGACGTCGGTCATCGCGTCCGGGTCTCGGACGGCCGTCTTTTCCGAGCCATTGCCCAGCCGCTACAAAACGCAAAGTCGATTCGCGGCGGCACTTGAGCGTCCCCTCTCGGGGACATGGAAGGGAGTTCCGCTCCGCACGATTTTGAGACGCCTGTCCCAGGAGCGCGAGGTTTCCATCCTCCTGGACCGCCGAGTCGATCCCGACCGACAGATCGATATCGAGACGGGAGAACGTTCGCTGGCTTCGGCCGTCGACGAGATCGCCCGGCTCGCCCACGTTGCCATGTCCCGAGTGGGGAACTGCCTTGTCGTCGCTCCAATTCCGGCGGCTCGCCGACTGCGCACCCTGGTCGCACTCCGAGATCGAGAACTGGCTGCCGGCGATGTTGGGTTTTCGGATCGCGTCGCCCGGCTCAGAACAGAGCGAGCGACGATTCGTTGGGACGATCTCGATCGGCCGGCCGACATCGTGCAAACCATCGGGCGTCGATTCGGCCTGTCGATTGCCGGGATCGAACGCATCCCGCACGACCTGTGGGCAGGTGCCGTTGCACCGGAGGCGACAGCGGCAGAGGCTCTCTCGCTCGTCTTGAACCAGTTCGACCTGACATTTGAATGGACTGATCATGGAACGGGAGTCCGACTGGTCCCGGTCCCTGCCACGATTGCCTGGGAGCGGAGCTACGCGCTTCACGGGAGATCAGGCGGAGAGTTGCTCCGGACACTCCACTCCAAGATCGAGGGAGTGAACGCGGAGTTGCGAGGCGGCACGCTCGACGTGCGTGGCACTGTCGAACAGCTCGAAGCGGTCGCCTCTCTTTTGGGGCTCTCGAAGGGACGGCCCCGCGCGATGAGCCAACGGCCGGCCACCTCGCTCGAGAGACAATCCTTCCGGCTACAGGCTCGCGGCGTCAGCCTCCGCGAGCTGTTCGACGAACTGAGCAAGCAGGGACTAACGATTCAGTACAATGCCGACGAGCTGCAGAAAGCCGGCATCGATCTGGGACAAAAAGTCTCAGTCGACTTGCCGCGACTCCCCGCTCCACAATTCTTCAGCCGCCTGCTGGAACCATACCGACTGACATTCCGCTTCGAGCATGCGGCAGTCGTCATTCAACCGAAAACGCCGCCTTGAACGAGCGCCATCCGTGGGCCGTCGCTCGGTGGCAAGGCCGCCCGCTTAAGTCTCTCTTGCGGCGGCTCTATCTGAGCTCCTTGACGGCGTTCGGCCCCGCGTTTGTCACCGGCTCTTTGCCGTCGATTTTGAGGTCGAATTGCCAGCCGGTTTTTCCTGGCGACTTAAGGTCAAGGATCAAATCCTTGTCCTCTTTGTTCTTGTCGGGATCGCTATAGAGGTCTTTGAGCTGGTCCGGGCCGCGCCAACCACTGGGTCCGCCGATTCTCATGCCCCCCTGAAGTTGAACAAAACAGATCACGTAGTTGCCGACGGGCACCCCGTCGGCCTTATCGTACGTGTGAAACTCGAAATAACCGTCGGGGTCACAGGGAGCAAAGGGCGGAGTTCCCTTCGGAGGCGTCTTCGTGTTCCACAGCACAACCATTACTCGAGACACGCCCAGGTCTCCGGGCGTCTTGCCGTCAATTGTCACCGTCCCGGCGAACTTGGCGCACGCGTCTTTCGCGGTCCCGGTGGAGGCGAGCGCCTGACTGAGCGCCTGGCCGGCACTCTGCGAACCGAAACCGCAACCCGCGAGCAAAAAAGACAAGACGGCGACGATCAGCCGCGACCGGCAAGTTCCCTTGCCATTGAACGTACTCATTGTTCATTTCCCCTAAAGCACGTGAACCCGACTGGAAGGATGAAGGACCAAGAACAAGCGAGAGAGGTGAGACCTGCCTTGTGCCTTCATCCTTCCCGCCGCCGCGGTTTAGAAGGCATCCGTGACCGGAGCGAACCCCTTGTACGAGATCATGCGGCAGAAGACGACAACGCTCATATTCTCACTCACCATGTGGACGGAACCGTCCGCCATGAGCAGGCCACAACTGCCGGGGTGGAAGCTATAGAGTCCGCCGAACGCCTGGTTGACGCAGTTGATGAAGCACACGGGAACACCAGTCGTCGGCGCGGCGGCTGTGCCGGTGTACGTCGAACCGTAAAGTTCGTTGAAAGCGCTCTCGATGCAATCCCAGCAACCGCCACTGTTGTGCTTGGGAGTGATGGGAATACAGGTGAAGAGCGCGGCCGGTGCGCTTTGCTTGACTCCCCGGGCCCAAACATCGGGACGACCGGCCAATTCTCCGGCGAGGAGCGTCGTCGAAGTTCCGTCAATCACCTGATCAATCGAGAGGGGAAAGTTATCGTTCCCCAAAATGCCGTGATTGTCCTTTTCTCCAGCGGCACATTTGCAGCCGCAGGCGACCTGCTTGTAAAAGGCTCTCAATCCACCGCAGTATTTGTTGACCGCAGTGTAGTCGCTGGCCCCAGCCCACACGGGAGGCAGAAACGCGGTGATGGCTCCGCCGCTGGCGGTCTTGAGATAGCAATCGACGAGGACATCGGTTTCGAGGAACGGGTTAATCGCACGCGGCGCCGACGGGCAGACAAACGCCGGGATGATGGAGGCCATGGGGCGCTTCGGTCCGCAGCAGCAACAGCCGCCCGCGTTAAGCGCGGTGTAGACAGCCCCTCCCATGGCCGCTGGAGCCGTGAGCGGCGAATACGCCGGGCTGTTCTGATCGATCTTGTTGTAAACCGTCGTACCTTCCAGGTAGGGCAGCAGCTTTTCGCCCCACATATGCATATTGACGTCGCACGCCGGCGCGCACGCGGGGCCGGGACCGAGGACGGCCTTCAGCACCGGTCCATAACCCAGCAAAAAGGCCGGCGTGAAATACTTGTTGACGTCGTGATAGTTGTGCTCGGCAATACCAAGCTGCTTGAGGTTATTGCGGCATTGCGTACGGCGAGCCGCTTCGCGGGCCGCCTGCACCGCCGGCAACAAGAGAGAGATCAAGACGGCAATGATCGCGATCACGACCAACAGCTCGATGAGCGTAAAACCTCTGCGCACACGATGCATGCTAATTCCTTTGCAAATGAGTCCGTGAAGATCGGAGCGCGAGCTGTCGCGTACGATGGGCGTCATTCGGTCCGAAGGCCGGATGACGATCCGCACACGGAGCTCGCCAAAGCGGAGCATCTTGCCACTGCGCTCTCCGCATTCAAAGCTCCCGGGACCCGGTTAACACAAATTTGATCGCTTTCGAGACACTCTTCACGATTTTCGAGTCGCGCCTTCACATTGCATCGGTCTCCACGGGGGAAACCGCGTGCGCGAGAAGGAGGCGCGTCGCAAACCGCGTGACTCCGCAGCGCAAGCCGGCCGCGCAGGACAGCACATCGGCCTTCGCTCGCGGACGTTAATCACCCAAACGGAAAAGCCGTTTGAGCGCGTCCATGAGGCCGTGCGGCGTTCCGTGGCGCGCTTCGTCGCGGAGCGCTTCCAGCGGCGGGTGCAAAAGCTTGTTGACAACCCGCTCGATCGAGCGATGAATCAGCTGGCGATCTTCTTCTTTCAGATGCGACAGCTTGGCGAAGAGCTGGCGCTCCTCTTCCTCGCGAACTTGTCGCCATCCTTCGCGAAGTTGCGAGATAATCGGGCCAGTCGCCTTATGATAGATGTCCTGGACGAAGCGGCCGGTTTCCTCGTCGATGATCCGCCGAGCCCGATCAATTTCTTTCACCCGCTGACGGCGATTCTTTTCGCAAGTTGCTTCCAGGGCCTCGATGTCGTAGAGAAAGACGTTTTCGTCGACGTCGCCGACGCCCGTTTCGAAATTGCGCGGAGTTGCCAGGTCGAGGATGAACATGGGCTTTTCGCCGGCGACTTTTCGAACGGCGGCAAAGCGGGCCGCGTCGACGATCGGCCGCGGGGCGCCGGTTGTGCTCACAATGACGTCGGCCTTTGCCATCCAGATGTCTAACTCGTCGAATGGCCGAGCCGTGCCGCCCCAATCCGCCGCCAAACGCCCGGCACGCTCGAAGCTGCGATTGACGACGATGATCTCGCGGACTCCTTCGTCTTTGAGATAGCGGAGCGTCTCCTCGGCCATTTCGCCGGCGCCGATCACCACCACGGTTTTGTCGTCGAAACGGTCAAAAATGCTCCTGCCGAAATCACCGACTGCCACGCTCGCAATGGAGACGCGCCCCGTTGCCAGCTCCGTCTCATGGCGAACGCGGGCCGAGACGCGGAGGGCTCCCTGAAACAGCGCATTCGTGAGCGGCCCGCACGCATCGTTGTCTAGCGCGATGCGATAGGCCTCTTTCACCTGGTTGACGATCTGCGGCTCGCCCAGAACCATGCTGTCGAGGCTGCAGGAGACCTCGAACAGGTGACGCACGGCCTCGGGTCCTTTTTGTGCCAGGAGCGTGCCGTAAAAATCGTCGCGAGGAACGCCGTGAAACTGAGAGAGAAACTCCGCGACCTGCTCTTCGGTCGGCGGATCTCCGGCGGCGTCGACGTCTGCGTCGTCGTGAGCGGTATAAATCTCCACCCGGTTACACGTCGAAAGCACGACGTGCTCGGATTGGGGGAAATTCGTCCGCAGGGACTGATAGGCGCGCGTCAACTGTTCGCTGGACGCAAAGGCGAGCCGCTCGCGAACCGCGAGCGGCGTCGTTTGATGACTGCAGTAGACGACCTGCACGTTCATCCGCGGGACGTCTCCCTCAAAGCCGATGAGACAATTCGGGGCTTTCCGAGTCGTTGCGCATCGGTTCGCGTGGGGCGATGCCCTCCCGTGAGGACTTGCAGCCCGATCAGCGTGACCAAGAGAAAGCCGAACGCGTAGAGCGTCCGCAAAGCAATCTGCTTCCCCCCCAAGTGATCCGCCCGCAGCAGCCAGACGAAAAAGCCAATCATCGCGATTCCGACGATCGCACTTCCGACGACGAGCGGATCACCGAAGCTGATCGGTCCCGCGGTGCTGCGCGAAAGAAAGACGAGGCGGACACCGGTCAATAGCCCCAGCGTCAACAACGGAATCGAAACGATGACGGACCACCAATTCAGACGTGCCAACGTCGCCAGGCTCGGAAGCGAGAGACCCGATTGTGCCGGCTGCCGATGTTTCAAGCGGCGATGCTGGACGACGTACATCAAGCTGAAAACAAAGCCGATGATGACGCCGGCAATCCCGAAGACCAGGAATGAGGCATGCAGCATTCCCCAGCCGCGCAACGCCGCTTGCTGGGCGTTGTGCGAAGCCAGGTCGGTTACGCCCGAGAGGGCCGGGCTGGTGGCGTTCCCCGCAAGATCCGAGGCGCCGATGAGGATCAAAACGACGGGCAGAATGAACAACCCCATCGGCACGTCGCGGTTGGTGATCCACAACACGAGTGACAGAAAAAGATAGAAAACGACCGCCGTCCAGGCGAGCACAAGCAGCCAGTCATGACCCGAACTCAAGAGCGGTGGCAGGTCGGTCGCGTTGCTGCGGGCGACGAGATAAATGCTTTGCGCCAAAAGTCCGGCAAACCCAAACCCGAGTCCGAGAGCCCGCAAAACCGCGCCCCCGCGCAGCAGGCGCAGGCCGTCGAGCGCGAGCGCCACGACATAGCTTGCAAAGAAGCAGAAAACGTGGACGTTTGCCATCTCCCAATTATAACGCCGATTCACGGGTGCGCGGGACGGAACGCCGCAGCGGCGGCGAACCTGGCAGGTGAGCCTTTCCGCCTGGCTCATCCTTCTGCTTTGTTCCTCACGCCGGCTCGGCGTCGAGACCGTAGTCCTGAATTTTCTTATGCAGCGTGTTACGGTTGATGCCGAGCCGGACTGCCGCTTTCGTCTGCACACCTTGGCAAACGCTCAGAACGTGCTGGATCAGCGTTTTCTCGGCCAGCGAGACGACGTAATCGTACACGCCGCTTCCCGACGAATTCGTATCGGTCATGCCCCGTGCGACGAGTTCGCGGCACAGCGAAGCGATGTCGCGCGGACGGTCACGTCCGACGCGGACTGGCGCCAGTCCGCGAACCTGCGGCGGAAAAAGATCGAGCGTCAGTACATCCCCTGTCGACAGCACGATCGCCCGCTCCACATAGTTTTGCAGCTCGCGGACGTTACCGGGCCAGGAATAATCGCGCAGCGCGGCCAACGTCTCCTTGGTGATGACCGGAGGAGTGCGCCGGTTCTGGGCCGCGTAGCTTGTCGCAAAATGCTCAACCAAGGGGGGGATGTCTTCGCGACGGTCGACCAGTGGGGGAAGATAAATCGGCACAACGTTCAGCCGATAATACAGGTCCTCGCGGAATCGGTCGGCCTCGATCTCCTGCAGCAGATCACGATTGGTGGCGGCGACGATCCGGCAATCGACGTGGATCGTTTTGGTATCGCCAACTCGCTCGAATTCATGCTCCTGAAGCACACGCAGCAGCTTCACCTGCAGCTTGTAGCTGACGGAGTTGATCTCATCGAGAAAAATCGTTCCGCCATGGGCGGCTTCGAATCGACCGGTGCGGCTCTCGACCGCGCTTGTAAAGGCCCCTTTGACGTGTCCAAACAGCTCGCTTTCCAGCAAGCTTTCGCTCAAAGCACCGCAATTGACGCGAACAAACGGGCCCGTCACCCGCGGACTGAGACGATGTAAGGCGCGCGCGACCAACTCTTTTCCAGTTCCGGTCTCCCCCGTCAGAAGAACCGTAGCCGACGTCGTCGCGACACGCCGCGTGAGGTTATAAACCTCTTCCATCTGGTCACTTGTGCCAATCATGCCCTCGAAGCCCACCGCGGCCTCGGAGTCAGCGAAGGGCTGATGACCAGCAACCGTTGCCTGCATGGAAACACTCCGCCTGAAAATGCGGACATAAAACGCACTCATGCCATCTTTATAGGCGAGAACAAGCTTTTGCAACCCAGTTTGACAATAAACAGCCAATAAACGGAGAGAACGGCGACATCGACCGTGAGCGGAAGGCAATACTTGCACGCCCAGTGAGCACAGCACTGTGCGTTATGCACGCCATCCAAGCAGAACAGGGAACCAAGCCGCGGCTCGCGTTGCCAATCAGGGCGTTTGGCGCGCGGGAGGGGCAAGCTCTTGGAAGCGGCTGCTGACGCGCCTGGCATTCGGCTTGAGGGCGCCCACGGCGGCGGCCAAGGCCGTTGCCAGTTCGGGCGTGGGTGCGGTCCGCCATGCCGTCTCCACCTCGGTCACCTGGGCTGCGGTGAGAAGCAGTCCATGATGTTCGATGTGGGCGACCAGGTAGCGGGCGGCCGCTTCACGGATGGCCGGATCGAGGCGTTGCCCGATCGCAAGCTGTTCAAAGTGTTGTTGCACGCTCGCCGACGGAATCGCCGAAAGAGCCGCCAACGCGTTGGCGTAATTTGCCCGATCGGTCGAAACGAGCATCAATGCCGATTCCGCGATGTCCAAATTGAAGACCCTGGTCCGGTTTTCTTTCGCGATCGAGGCCAACCACGAGGTCGCATCCGTGACGCGTTCGACCCGGTTCGCGGGAGGGGCGGCAAGGGCCAGCGCCTGCTTGAGATAACCCCCGACTTGCACTTCGACGTTCTGGGGAGTGGCCGATTCGACCATGAATTGGATCGGCGGATAATGGCTCAAGAGTGCGCGAATCTGATACCGCACCGCTTCGGGTCCGAAGACGAGGATCGGGATCTGAGCGCTCCGGGCATCGGCTCGCAAATTGGCGACGGTTTGAGAAAGGGGCCAGCGAATGACGTTCGCCTGCACGGCAACCAGCACAACGTTCGATTGCCGGACCGCCAGTTCAAATCCCTCGCGCCCGTCGGCGTCGCGATCGTCTCAAAACCGATTTGATTGAGCAGACCGGCCATCTGGTTGCCCTCTTCGCGGTTCGTGTCGATCACGACTGCGAAGGGCGATTGCGTTCCGGTGATCGCCCGCGTCAAAACCTCGACGACCCGTTGCGCTCCGCGGAACGGCATCTCGGGATTACTCCGCAGGATGGCGACGGCCGCAGCGTATTGCACCTCCGTATTTGGATCGTTGAGTGCGGTCAGCAGGGGCGATCGAGACGAGTGCGAGCCGTAGATTTCCGCCCGAGCACCGACCGCGGCCAGGGCATGCAGGGCCCCGATTTCGACCGCTGAATTGTTCGTTGCGAGGCCCAGCGCAAGCATTCGAGAGGCAACGTCGGGGCCGGCCAACAGGGCCAAGTTCTGCGGGGAACCCGGCCCAAGTGGATGGAGAGCTGCCGCCCGGTCACCCCGGGCCTCTTTGGCCTCTTGCGCGTCCCAAGCGAAGTCGAGGGCCAAAAACAGGACTTGGGCATCGCGATCCTCCGGATCGAGCGCCATGGCCTGCTGCGCGAATCGCAGGCCGGTGTAGATGGACGCAGCTTCGGGCGACAAACGATTGCGAAGGATCGATTTTGCCTCTTCATTCCAAGTCCAGAGATCCGTCTTGCCTCCGCTGGTTGGCCAGGCCATGCGATTCGCCAGGCCGTCCCGCGCCAGCTTCTTTAATTGAGTCACGGCGCCGAATGACGAGACCCCGTCCCCTTTCTCTGTCGGTACATCGAGAATTCGCGCCAACGCCGTCCTGGCCGCCACGCGAATGCCGGCAGGCTGTTTGACGTCGAAGGCCGGTTCGAGCAAGTAGGGAACGGCCCGCTTGGAACCCGTCAGGCCAAGAACCTGGATGGCGGCGTTTCGGATCGCGTCGTTTGTCGATTCCAGTGCACCACAGAGGACCGGCACGACCTGCGATCCCATTTGAGCGACTGCCTGAACCAAAATCCCGGGCTCCTCGCCCGGTTTCAACGCGCTCAAGTGCTTCAAAATTCGCGGGACGGCCGTGGGTCCGATATTCGTAAGCATTTGGACCGACGTGTCACGCTCCTCCGGTCCTCCTTGCAGTCCGGCAATCAGCGAATCGAGGAATGCGGGGTCTTCCTCGTGCTTGCGAAGCGCGCTGGTCACTTTTTCAAGGAGTTGAGTGCCGACCGGTTTGAGGGCCTGCTCGTCGGCCAGATGCAAAAAGACCCCCGGGCCGTACTTATTTCGCAGCTCGATCAGGACGTCGTCCGACGCATTGCTCTGCAGCAGCTTTTCGAGGTAGCGCTTCGCGAGCGTCGGACGATACAGGCGGTCGGTCAAGACGGCGGCGTCGAAGAATTCGCTGGGCGTCTTGGGCTCAACCAGCAGGGGTGATTCTTCGGGCGCCTCGGTGGAACCGGGTGCCGGTGGTTTTGCCGCGTCCGGCTGAGTTGCAGTCTGCGGTTTCGAGGCCGCTTCCGGCTGGGCGACCGCCAATGCGTAGCCGCACGCATAGAGCGCCAGAACCAGGGCCAGCGTCCGGAACCGTATCCTCGAGGGCATTCGTTGCAGGACTCCAGGGATTCGGGCCCGGCGCACCGGCCAGCCACGAACCAAGTTTTGCATGCGTCGACGAAGTCCCTCTGACCCTCCGGGGACGAGATGGCTTCGATGTTGGCCGGCCCGCGCTTCCTTCATCCTAGGGTGAGCTAACCCTCAAACACAACTCAATTTTGCCCACTTTTACATCGCAAAACGGGGCAGGCTTGACAAGCCTCGGACGATGCTTTTCTCGACGTTCTTCCAGACGCCTGGGCGCGCACCGTATTTGGCCGGTCATTTCCTGTGTGCCGTATCGAGGAGATCGACCCCCAAAAGACGGGCCGTTGACCGGCGGGCCACCTCGCGTCCCCTGACTGCCGGATTCGGCTCGAACGGTCCAATCGAAGCAACTCTGCGAGTTGTAACGGTTGTGCCAGCGGGGTGAACGGGGCGGCCGCAAACGTCAGATTCGCTCGTGCGCGACGAGGTCGGCATAAGTTTCACGTCGACGGATGAGGCGGACCGTTTTGCCGTCAACCATCACCTCAGCCCCGCGAGGACGGCTGTTGTAATTGCTGCTCATCGCCGTTCCGTAGGCTCCGGCGCTGAAGGTAACGAGAATTTCCCCGCGATTGACCTCGGGAAAATAGCGGTCCTTGGCCAGGCAATCGCCCGACTCGCAGATGGGGCCGACGACGTCGGCCGGCTCGCATCCGGCCAATGGAACTTCAAAGTCGTCCGGCGGTGCCACCGAAGGCCGGGCCGGCCAGATGCGGTGAAACGCGTCGTACATTGCGGGGCGGACCAGATCGTTCATGGCCGCGTCCTGAATGACGAACTTTTTGCCCCCCTCCCGCTTGGTGTAAATCACTTTGCTGAGAAGCACGCCCGCGTTGCCGACAATGAACCGACCCGGCTCGAGCGCCAGCCGGCAACCGGCCTCTCGCACGGTCGGAACGATGACACTCGCATACCGGCTGGCGGGCGGACCCTCCTGCTTGCGGTAGCTGATGCCGAATCCGCCGCCCAGATTGATCCAATTCGTGTCGTGCCCCCGGCTGCGAAAATCGGCGACGACCTGGGCCGCCTTTTCGACGGCGGCCGCATAAGGCTCGGTCGTCAGGATCGGCGAACCCAAGTGCATGTGGATCCCGGACAACCGCAAATGTTTATCGTCCAGGACTCGATTGGCCAGCATGCCGGCTTTTTCGATGTCCATCCCGAACTTGTTGCCGCGCTTGCCGGTCGTCGTCTTGGCGTGCGTCTTGGCGTCGATATCGGGATTGAGCCGCAAAGCAACCGGAGCTTGCAGCCCCATCGCCGAGGCCACGCGCGAAATGGCGTCGAGCTCGGCCTCGCTCTCCGCATTGAACATCAGGATTTTTGACTCGAGCGCAAAGCGAAGTTCCTCGTCGGTCTTTCCGACTCCGGCGAAAATCACGCGGCCCAGGTCGGCTCCGGCCTCTTTGACGCGGTAAAGTTCGCCCCCCGAGACGACGTCGAAGCTGCTGCCGGCCTCCTGCATCACTTTCAAAATCGAGAGGTTGCCGTTCGCTTTCACCGAATAACACACGACCGGCTCGACAGCGGCGAAGGCCTCCTGAATCTCGCGAAAGCGGCCGATGAGATAGTTCTTGGAATACACCCACAAAGGCGTTCCAAACTCTTCGGCAAGCCGCGTCAGCGGAATGTCTTCGCAGTAATACTGGCCGTCACGAAACGGAAAACCGTCCATCATGGGCACCTTGGCGGAATCTCAAGAGGTCAGACGCGGAATGCGGGCATCATTTTCGCCCGTTTTCACCCGACAAAAAAGGGCTCAGAGCGAGGCCGCCTTTGCCGTGCGGTGTTTGGCCAGCAGTTCGGCAATCTGAACAGCGTTGGTCGCCGCCCCTTTCCGCAGATTGTCGCTGACGCACCAGAAGTTGAGCCCATTCGGATGCGATAGGTCGCGGCGGATGCGGCCGATAAACGTGTCGTCACTTCCCGAGCACTGCGTGGGAAGCGGATACGTCCCATTGGGCGTGTCGTCGACCACGCGCAGGCCGGGAAACGCCGAAAACAGCCGGCGGGCCTCCTCCGGCGAAACGGGACGCTCCGTCTCGACCGTGATGCACTCGCTGTGGCAGTTGGCGACGGGAATCCGTACGCACGTCGCGCTGATCCGGATCGAATCGTCGCCGAGGATTTTTCGCGTCTCGTACACCATCTTCATCTCTTCGCTCGTGTAGCCCTCCTCCTTGACGCTGCCGATTTGCGGGATGGCGTTAAACGCGATGGGATGGGCGAAGGCTTTGTACTTGTACGCATGCCCGTTGAGTGCCGCCTTGGTTCCTTCCAAAAGGTCGGCGTTCCCCTGCAGGCCGGCCCCGCTAACGGCTTGGTACGTGCTCACAATCACGCGGCGGACGCGGGCCGCGTCGTGCAAAGGCTTGAGTGCCAGGGCCATCTGCGTGGTCGAACAGTTGGGACTCGAAATAATCCCCGTCGCCGCCAGGGCCGCCTCCGGATTGATCTCCGGAATGACGAGGGCCACGTCCGGCTTCATGCGGAAATAGCCCGACTCGTCGATCACGGTGGCACCGGCCGCCACTGCCGACGGTAGATAATCTCGAGCGATGTCATCGGGCGTCGAGGCGATGACGAGATCCACCCCCGCAAAGGCATCCGTCGTCAGTTCTTCGATCGTGTATTTGATTCCCTTGAAGACCAGGGACGAGCCGGCGCTGCGTTCGGACGCCAGGAACCGGAAGCGGCGGGCCGGAAAGTCCCGCTCCTGGAGAAGCTGCACCATAATTCGGCCAACGGCTCCCGTGGCCCCGACGACAGCGACAGTCTCAAACACGGAACTCTCCACATGCCAAGGCAAAATACACAGCGGCCTCAATCTTAAAGCTTACGCCAGGAGGCGGCAATCGCTTCCGACAAGCCCGGCCTCCGCGCGGTTCGTCATTTTTTCGCGTTTGGACCTGACAAAAAAAGGGACACCCCGATCGAACGACGGAGGCGACAATTCCTCGACGCTCCGTTGATCGAACCGGTATACTTTTTTGGCGACGGATCAGGCTCTACAGTTCACCACGCGCAAGCGACGGATCAAGTCCGATGAAAATACTGGTGGTTGGGAATGGGGGCCGCGAGCATGCGCTCGTCTGGAAACTGGCCCGGTCTCCCTTGGTCACAGACGTCTTCTGCGCCCGGGCAACGCCGGTACGGCCCTCGACGGGCAGAACCTCGATATCAACGCCAATGACGTCGCACGGCTGATCAAGTTCTCCAAGACCGAAAAGATCGACCTGACCGTCATCGGACCGGAGGCGCCTCTCGCCGCCGGCATGGTCGACGCCTTCGAGGATGCCAGCCTGCTCGTCTTCGGTCCGACCCGCGAGGCGGCCGAATTGGAAGGGAGCAAGGCCTTCGCCAAGGACCTGATGCGGCTGGCAAACGTCCCGACGGCGGACTATGCCGTCTTTGACGACGCAACCGCCGCCGCGGCTCACGTGGAAGAACGATCCGAACGGCCCTTGGTCATCAAGGCCGACGGCTTGGCCGCCGGCAAAGGGGTCATCGTCTGTCCCACGCGACAGGAAGCCGTGGCCGCCATCAGGCACATCATGGTCGACCAGCCGTTCGGCGAAGCCGGCAAGCGGATCGTGGTCGAAGAGTGCCTGGTCGGCCAGGAGGCGAGCATTCTCGCCATCGTCGACGGCAGCACCATCGTCCCGCTCGAGCCCGCCCAGGACCATAAGGCGGCCTACGACGACGACAAAGGCCCCAACACAGGCGGCATGGGAGCCTACTCGCCGACTCCGCTCATTACGCCCGAACTCCTGGACGAAATCATCGAAAAGGTCCTCGTCCCCACGGTCCACACGATGAAGCGGGAGGGGCGCCCCTTCCGCGGCATTCTGTACGCCGGCCTGATGATCACCAGCCAAGGCCCGAAGGTGCTCGAGTTCAACGTCCGCTTCGGCGACCCCGAGGCGCAGCCTGTGCTGATGCGGCTCAAGACCGATCTGGCCGAAATCCTGCTGGCGGCTGCCGAAGGCAAACTCAAAAAGCTGGCCCCGCTCGAATGGGATCCGCGACCGTCGGTCTGCGTGGTGATGGCGGCCGAAGGCTATCCCGGCCCCTATCAAAAGGGGCACCCGATCCGCGGCCTCGAGGACGCTGCCAAAATCTCCGACGTCAAAGTCTTCCATGCCGGCACGGCCCAGATGGGCGACCAGGTCGTCACCGACGGCGGCCGCGTCCTCGGCGTGACCGCCCTGGGCAACACCATCGCCGACGCCAAGCTGCGTGCCTACCAGGCCGTCAAGTGCATCCGCTGGGAGGGGGCCTGGTGCCGCAAAGATATCTCCGACAAAGCGCGCCGGACCTGAGCGAGCGGCCATTTTTCTCATTCACCCAAGTGTCCAACAAGTTTTTTCTGACCAATTTCTGAACAGATCCCCCGATTTTTCTGGTTTTTCTGCGGCAGAAAAAAAGGAAAGCACCACAGATAAATCGAACCCGCCGCGCGACCCCCCTTGACCCTTGCCGTAGAATGGATGATCGGGAAAGTGCGGACTGCTGTCGCCTGACAGGAGGGCCGCTTCTTGACGGAGGCACTCGCGGTCGGCCGCGAATTCTGCCGATGGGGCAGTCCGCGCTCATTCACCGCGGCGGCAGATCCGCCGCTGCCCAATCGGCTCAGCTCAATAGCAGTTGTAAATCTTCCACGGTCAGATCTCGCAGCAGGGCGTTCTCGGCCGAGACGATGGCTTTGGCCAAATCGCGCTTGTGAGCTTGCAACTGCAGGATCTTTTCCTCGACAGTGTCGCGGGCGATCAGGCGGTAGGCAAAGACGTGGCGATCCTGCCCGATGCGATGCGCGCGATCGACGGCTTGCGCCTCGACCGCCGGGTTCCACCACGGATCGAGAATGAAGACATAGTCGGCCGCCGTCAGGTTCAGCCCTTGTCCGCCCGCCTTGAGACTGATGAGGAACAAGCGGCAGGCAGGATCGGTTTGAAACCGCTCGACCTTGGCTTGTCGCTTGACGGTTTTGCCGTCGAGGTACTCGTAAACGATGTCGCGTCGATCAAGCTCGCCGCGGACGATGGCCAATAAGCTGGTGAATTGCGAAAAGACCAGGGCCTTGTGGCCTTCGGCGACCACTTCGGCGAGCTGCTCGAGCAATGTTTGCAGTTTCGAGCTTCCCGCGTCGCTTTTTGTCTTATCCAACAGTCCCGGATGACAGGCCGCCTGGCGGAGGCGAAGCAACGCTTCCAGGACGTGGATCTTCGACTTGCCCAGGCCCGACTTGTTGACGCGAGCAAGTAACGCTTGCCGATAGTGATCGCGGAGTTCGCAATACAGCTCTCGCTGCGCCGTCGAGCTCGCAGTACAAAGTTTGCTCGGTCTTTTCCGGAAGCTCGGTGAGCACCTCTTGTTTCGTACGCCGCAGCAGGAACGGACGCAGGGCCTTCCCCAGGACGGCCAGGCTTTCCCCGCGCTGAGGATCATTTTCCGATCGGCTCATCGGGCCGCGACCCTGCTGAGGGCCGGCCAACAGCCCGGTCATTTTCGGGTGACGGCCCAGCATCCCGGGATTGAGGAATTCAAACAGCGACCAGAGTTCGCCTAAATGGTTTTCGACAGGCGTGCCGGTCAGCGCCAACCGCCGCCGCGCCGCGAGCAGTCGACACGCCTTCGCGGCCTGTGACGTTGCATTCTTGATGGCCTGCGCCTCGTCGAGAATCACGTAATCGAACTCGACTTCGCGGAGTTTCACAATGTCGCGCCGCACAGTGCCGTACGTCGTGATGACCAGGTTTTGGTCTTGCAACTGGTCCCAGGCGGCATTGCGATCCAAGCCTGTGTAATTGAGAACCTTCAGTTCGGGCGTGAACCGGCGGGCTTCCTCGATCCAGTTGAACACCAGGCTCCGCGGCACGACGACGAGCGAGGGAGCGGGCGAACTGTTGTTCGTTTTCGCACGCTTTTTCGCGCGACCGTTCGGCGGAGGATCCCGGCGCCGCTCGTCGAGGAATGCCAAAATCTGGACCGTCTTGCCCAATCCCATGTCGTCGGCCAGACAACCCCCAAAGCCGTATTCGTCGAGAAAATGCAGCCAGCCGAGCCCCTCGCGCTGGTATTGACGCAGTTCGCCGGCAAATGAGCGAGGCTCGCGGCAGGGCCGGATGCCATCGAATGAGCGCAACTTGTCGCGGAGCCCGACAAACATTTGGTCGACGGAGACGATGTGGTTTTCTTGCGCCGCCAACAGGGCATCGAGCAGCGCGGCCTGCGTGGGCAGGAACTTCAGCCGGTCTCCTTTGACTTCTCCCAATTCGGCGAGGCATGCGTAACGGGCCAGCCATTCCTCGGGAAGGATGCCCTGCGACCCGTCATCCAGTTGCACATACTTTTCCCCGCGGCGCAGCGCCGACAAAAGTTTGGGCAGACTGGCCCTGACCCCTCCAAAATCGCACTCCACCTCCAAATCGAACCAATCGACGTTGCTGGTCAGGTGGATGCTGAACTGGCCGGGACGACGAAAGAGGCGACCTTCGGCCGTGACCTGCCAGCCGGCTGCCGTCAATTGCTGAACGAGACGGGGCATCCGGGCCGGCGCCAAAGAATACAGGCCGTTCTTCGCCAGACCGTAGCCGTGCTGGCGTTCGGCCCCGGCCGAGAGCAATAAGTCCCCGGCAGCCCTTTCCGCCTTGAGATCGCGGCGCAGCGCCCGGCGCGTTTGCCGGTCGTACCAGGCCGGCGGCCCTTCGCCGAAGAGGGTGATGCGGTCGCCGTATCCAAACGACAGCTGACATTCCAGATGGCTTGTCCAACTCTGCTTCGAGGCGGCAATCGTCAATTGGAGAGCCGGCGCCAGGGTTTCTTCCTCCCACTGCAATTCGCTGGGCCAATCCCTGCTCGGAGAAATCTGCATTCCTGCGAGCTGCTCGATGAAGTCCTGAGAGTCCTTCACCGGCACGAGCAGAGGGCCGGACGTGCGCAACAGCGCTGTCCAGCGGAAGTCCCCGCCGTCGTCGAACCGCGCAATTCGATCGGGAAAGACGACAAGGCCCAAGTGGAGCACCACCAGCGGGCGACTCAAGTCTTCGAATTGGCCTTCCCGCTCGAGCCGGCCGCTCAGTTCCCAATGTTTCTGATCGGACGTCTGAGCGACGTTCAATTGCAGTTTCCACGCGGGGCCATCGTCCCAGGTCAGACGTTGAATTTGCTCGCCGGCCTTTACGTCATCGCCGGGAAGCCAGCCGAGCCGTCCCGATGCGCACAACTTCGGCATCAAAATGTCGAACATCTGGGGCGCAACCGCGAATGCGCTGAGCGGAGAGTAATACGCGTAGTACGAGTAGCCGTAATTAGATTGCTCTGAGGAGCGTTCGTTGCCGGCTAAGAGCCCGATCAGCGTCTGGTCCTCCACCGACTCCAGTTCCGTGACTTCGTCCCGTGAGAGCGTGAGGGGCTTGAGTTTCCCGAGCGTCCCATCCTTCTTCAGGATCCGCTGGTAAAGCGAGAGGCACGGCCAGCCGCGACGCGCCGTTTGCGCCAAGTCCAGCAAGTACCAGATTTCCCGCGGCTTGATCGACGAGCGTCCCGTGTTCTCGGAAAGCTCATTCGTCGGCCGTTGCTCCATGGCGGAGAGAGTTTTTTTCCACTGCGACACCGGTGGACTTTTCGCCTTCCGGCTTGGCTGAGCGGCCTTGAGGACGTTCGGGGGACGATGATTGATGCGCGTGAGGTAACCGCCAGCGGAACCCGCGTTCGACGGGCGCCTTGTGCCCCCGTCATCGTCTCCGTCGTCGTCGAACGCGTACTCATCCTCATTGGCATCGGCGAATCTTTCCAAGGCGGCCGCGCTTGGCTCCAGGTAAAGAGCCGTCCGGCCGGGAACAGATTCGCCGAGGCCCGCTGCGTCAGCGGCCAGGATGGTGGCAAAAACGTGCTTGCACACTCCCACGTCGTCGAACCGAGGACAGGAACAGGAGACGAACAACGTCTCTTGGGTCGCTTTGGACCAATCCAGCTCGACGATGTAGGGGACCGATGCCGAACCCTGGACGGCTGCCGTAAGGCCGGTAAGCCCCTGGTTGACAATCTCGACGGCGCCCCGACGAAAATATTCTTCTCCGCGCCGCCAATCGGGGCTACCGGGCTGGTGGGCACAGCGCTTGGACAATTCCATGACGGCGATCACGCTCCTTCGATATCGCTGCAACAGTGATGTTGAGCCGTGAATCGCGATTATGAATCCCGCGAATCAAAATTCCAATGACGGAGACGCGTCGTCCCATCGCGCACCAGTCAGCCAGAGAGCCTACGCTTGTCGACGCGCCGTCAAAACGGCCTTACGAGCCGCCGGCTTTACGCCGGCGGTCTGCGTGTCGCGCTCGAGCGCTCCGTTGAAGACCGCCGGCGTAAAGCCGGCGGCTCGTAGAGGGTGCGCGACATAGGCATGGCCATCCCGCAGGGGATTCGTGCGATCGTTGCCAAATGGGGTTGGCAAATCTACTTCGTGCCGGCCTCGTTTACGAGTGGCGATACATTCCCCCATTTGCCGGTAAAGACCATCTCGTCCAGCGGCTTGCGGGAACGGGGGGACGCTTCGCGGACGCGGAGCGGTTCGGGCAGGTCGTTGACTTCGCCCAGATAGCCGACGGCAATCATCGTGAGGGGCTCATACCCCTCGGGAATCTGGAACAGCTCGCGCGCTCGATCGGCGACGAACCCGGCCATCTGGTGCACGACCAGGCCCATCGCCGCGGCTTGCAGCACCAGGTTCTCATTGGCGAGCCCTACGTCGTGAAAGGCGTGCCGATTCGGTTGGCCGTTGTGGGCAAAATTCGTCTGCGCCACGGCCAACAAGAGCAGAGCGGCCTTCTTGGCCCACGCGTTCCCCTCCACGAGACAGCTTGCCAGCCGGGCGAATTCCTCGGGCTCCTCCTTCGTCGCCACGATGTACGACCAGGGCTGCCCGTTAAACGAAGAGGGGGCCCAGCGGGCCGCCTCGAGCACGCTGCGAACCTTCTGGGGCTCAATACTCCGATCGGCAAAAGCCCGCGGACTCCACCGCTCCCGAATCAGCTCGTATAAAGGCGCAGAACTCTCGGCCGGCTTATCCATGGGGACCTCGGAGCTGGATGGAGCAGAGAATCTGCTCCGGATCTTGACGACGCCGTTGCTGCGCCGCAAGTGGCAAGAGTAGGGATCAGGGGCCAGGGGCCAGGGAATACCGAAAACAAAAAAAAGAAGGCACGCGCCATCGCGTGCCTTCCTCTTGCCCTGATCCCTGACCCCTGATCCCTACCTCACTCGCCCATCAGTCCGCGCGCCAGCTTGTCGAGCGCGTCGCTTTCGATCTGCCGCACGCGTTCCCGCGTCAGTCCCAGCGTCTCGCCGATCTCTTTCAAGGTCCGCGGCTCGGAGTCGTCGAGGCCGAACCGCATCCGCAGGATCACCGCCTCCCGCGGATCCATCGTCCCCAGCATCTGAAACACGTGCTTCAGGTTGTCGCTTTCGACCATTTCGTCTTCGGGCGCTTTCACGCGCTGGTCGGCGATCATCTCGCCCAGCGACCAGCCCGCTTCCGACTGGTCCGTCTGCGGCGCGGAGTTGTAGAGCTGGATGGCGATCTTGACGATCTTCAGTTTTTTCTTGGGCAGCCCCAGCTCGGCCGCCACTTCCTCAACGGTCGGCGTGCGGCCCAGCGTGTCGTGCAGCTTGGCCGTCGCCCGCCGCCATTTCGACAACAGCTCCACCATGTACGCCGGAATGCGGATCGTCTTGGCCGAGTTGACGAGAGCCCGCTTGATCGATTGCTTGATCCAGTAGCTGGCGTATGTGCTGAAGCGGGTGTTCATCGTCGGGTCGAAACCCTCGACCGCCCGCAACAGGCCGAGGTTGCCTTCCTCGATCAAGTCCTGCAGCGGCAAGCCCTTGCCCGTGTAGGCCCGGGCGATATTGACCACCAGCCGCAGGTTGGCCCGCACCATCCGGTCCCGGCACTCCTTATTTCCCTGCTCGATTCCGTAGGAAAGCTCCTTTTCCTCGTTGGCGGTCAACAGGGCCGTTTCGTTGATCTCCCGGAGATACGTCTCCAACGGAGATTGAACGGCCGTCACAGTCCGCCGACGAGTGGTCTTTTGCATGGAATTCCCGCTGAAAGATCAGTTGACCAGCAGATCAGGTGAGCAGGTGAAGAAACCGCCGGGTGCCACTGGCCGGGGCCCGGCCATTGGGGCCGGCTCATGAAGCCGGCGGCCCGCCAGTGTTTCGCTTCACGCACCAAGTTGCTTCGGCACTGGCGGCCAAAAGTCCGCCCGCGGCGGACCAGTGGCACCCCGTGGCCCCCACCATTTGGAACTAGACCCTGTCTCAGTGGGTTTATCGGAAGAGCGTCGCGCGCTACTCGATGAGAACGGCGGAGAGCCGCGGAATTCGACAGACGCGCGCCGAATGGGCGCAACAATAACGGCCCTTCGGACACGGTCCGAAGGGCCGCAAACGTTCTGTCACTCATGCCAGATACACCGGTCGAGCGAGTCGGCCCGGTCGGCTGGTCGGATGCGGTTTTCCGAGTCGCGCCGACGGCAACCTTGGTGATGAGTCGAGAGTCCGCGGACCATCAGCGGGCGCGGGCCCTCGACGCCCAAACGAAGACCGCCGGCGTGAAGCCGGCGGCTCGTATTGCCTGATTACGCACGTCGTTCGAGTTACGGCGTGGCCGCGTCCTCGGCGGGCGGTTCGGAATCGGTCGACGAAGTCGAGCCCATGGTAAAGAGCGGTCCGGCTGCTCCGCTGCCGGTCCCGCCCTTGAGTTCCTCACGGGCCGCCGGTCCGCGACCCTGAGCGGCCTCTTCGGTCCCTTCGGCCGGTTCGGCCCCCTGCGTGCGGCGGCTCAGGCCGATTTTGCGCTCTGCACTGTCGACGCGCAGCACGCGGACCTCGATCTCCTGCCCGACTTTGACGATCTCTTCCGGATTATCGACCTTGTGGTCGGCCAGTTCCGAAATGTGGAGCAGGCCTTCGAGTTCCGGTTCCAGCTCGACGAACACGCCGAAGTTGGTGATCTTGGTCACTTTGCCCGTCACGACCGTACCGGGCTGGTACTTGTCGGGAATCGTGGTCTCCCACGGATCGCCGGCCAGTTGCTTGAGGCCCAGCGCGATCCGCTTGCGGTCCTCGTCGACCGACAGGACCTGGCACTCGACCACGTCGCCCCGCTTGAGCATCTCGTTGGCGTGCGAGATCTTCCGCGTCCACGACATGTCGCTCACGTGCAACAGGCCGTCGACCCCCTCCTCCAGCTCGATAAACGCGCCGTAGTTGGTCAGGTTGCGGACGGTCCCCTTCACGCGGCTGCCGGGCGGATACTTTTCGGCCACCTTTTCCCACGGGTTGGGCTGCGTCTGCTTCATGCCCAGCGAGATTTCCTGCTTGTCCTGGTTGATCCCCAGGACGACGACTTCGACTTCGTCGCCGATATTGACCAGCTCGCTGGGATGATTGATCCGCTTGGTCCACGACATCTCGCTGATGTGCACCAGCCCTTCGATGCCGTCCTCGAGTTTGACGAAGGCACCGTACGACATGACGTTGACGACTTCGCCTTTGACCTTCGTCCCCACCGGGTACTTCTCGTTGACGAGTTCCCAGGGGCTGGGGAATTTCTGCTTGAGGCCCAGCGCGATCTTTTCCTTGTCGCGGTCGACGTTGAGGATCATCACCTCGATCTCGTCGTCGATCTTGACCAGTTCCGACGGATGGCTGATGCGGCCCCAGCTCATGTCGGTGATGTGGAGCAAACCGTCGATGCCGCCCAGGTCGACGAACGCGCCGAAGTCGGCGATGTTCTTGACCGTTCCCTTGCGAAGCTGGCCCGGAGCGATCTCCGAGAGCAGCGCCTGCTTCATCTTCTCGCGCTTGTCTTCGATCAGCTTCCGCCGCGAGACGACGATGTTCCGACGCTGTTCGTCGATCTTGAGGATCACGCACTCGATCTCGCGATCGATGTACATGCCGATATCGGGCGGACGGCGGATGTCGACCTGGCTGGCTGGCAGGAAGACGTTGACGCCGATGTTGACCAACAGTCCGCCTTTGATCTTGCGGACGACTTTTCCCTTGACGACGTCCCCTTCCTTGTGGCTCTGGATCACCTTCTCCCACTCGCGCATGCGGTCGGCTTTGCGCTTGGAGAGGAGGATCAGGCCGAAGTCGTCCTCGACTTCTTCCAGGAGCACGTCGACTTTCTCTCCCGGCTTCGGAAGCTCGGGCAGGTCGGACCATTCCTCGAGCGGGACAATGCCCTCGCTCTTGTAGCCGATATCGACGAGCACGTCCTCGCCGTCGATTCGAATGATCGTGCCGCTGACCGTCTTATTGACGTCGAACGAACGCGCCCGCTCGTCGTAGAGGACGTCCATGTGGGCGTCGTCATGGTGCCAATCATTGAGAGAATCGCCGAGCGCGTTTTGGAGATCTGCTTCGTTGACGTTGAATTCGCGAATGAGGTTCCGATCGACCATGCCGGGGGAGATCCACTTCCGTTCGGTGCGGCTCGCCTGTGAAGTGCGCGAAGTGCGCGGCGAGCACCGCTCCAGAAACAATAAAAGAAAAGGTGAATTCGCGGCCTGCCGGCGCAATGACACACCGCGCCTTTCCAGCAGCCCGCCGGAACCCGGAACTATACCAGAAGTTGCGGAACTGGTGCCAGAGAGGGAAATATAAGGATGAAGGTGAAGGCGGAAGGATGAAGGATGAAGGATGAATAAGAGCGAATCAATCTCAGCCGTCAAGCACACTTACGCGATATCTTCTTCATCCTTCATCCTTCATCCTTCATCCTTTCCTTCATCCTTCATTCCGCCGCGGGCGGATCTTCGACCTTCCTCATCGAGTTGGTTTACACGCCAGGAAGGCGGCCCAGCCGGTCGGGAAGCGGAAGCGGGCGTAGCCGCCGAGCGTGCGGACTTGGAAACCGGCGCGCTTGAGCTGTTGGGTGACTTCGCTTCGCGGGTAGAGTCGCAGGCGGTGAATTTCGCGGTGGCGGCGATACGCTTCTCCCAGCTTGCGGAAGGTGGTGATCGTCCGCGTGAGCGTCTTCCGCCGGCGATCTTCTTCGGCCGAGTACATGCAGGCCCAGCCGACCCCCTCGGAATAGCCGCGGACCGGCGCTGATCCGCCGACGCGCCCCGGCTCCGCCACGTCGAAGAGGAATAAACCCCCTGGAAGGAGCGCCTCGTAGACTCGGTCGAACACCGAGGCGAGCCGCCGGCCCGGGTTGCGGCGGTCGAAGAGGTAGTTGAAGACCTCGCCCACGGCCGCGACCGCCAGGCAGGGAGGAATTTGCGCCGACAGGCACGATTGCCGGCGGAATTCGGCCTGAGGAGCGCGCTTGGCCGCCAGCGCGAGCATGGCATCGGACAGGTCGAATCCCAGGACTCGGTAGCCGGCCGCCGAGACGGCCTGAGCCAGGATTCCGCTTCCGCAACCGAGGTCGACGACGCACAGCGAGGCCTGTGCGGTCTTCCGCTTGCGGGCCAGCTCCTTCAGCAATTCGGTCGCCGCATTCTGGGCGACGTGGCCGAAGCCGGCGTCGTGAATAAAAGCCAGGTCATCGCGGTACGGGCTGATCGCGGCATGCGACATGGTGGCCATTCGCGTCGAGAAGACAACACTCAGCCCGTTGGCTGTGTTTTACCGGACGCAAAAGCAAGAATACAAGGTGACACACGACCACGCTTTACCGCTCGATAAACGGTCCCATGGACGCCGACGCCACACTGGTTCAGGATCAAACCGAAGTCGCCCGGGCCGCCGAATTGAGTCGGCAGCTCGAGGCGGCCCCCGCTCGCGTGCCCGGTTATGCGCTCGTGCGTTCGCTGGGAGATGGCGCGTACGGGTCCGTCTGGCTGGCGTTCGAGGAGAACACGGGCAAGCAGGTCGCGATCAAGTTCTACACCCACCACCGCGGGCTCGACTGGTCGCTCTTGAACCGCGAGGTCGAAAAGCTGGCCGTGCTCTACACCTCGCGGAACATCGTCCGCCTGATCGACGTCGGCTGGAACAGCGAGCCGCCGTACTACGTGATGGAGTACCTGGCCCACGGTTCGCTCGCCTCGTTTCTCACCGCCGGCCCATTGCCGCCGCAGGAGGCCGTGCGGATCGCCAAGAGCGTGCTTTTGGCATTAGTCCACGCGCACGGCAGCGGCATCTTGCACTGCGATTTGAAGCCGGCCAACGTGCTGCTCGACAACGATTTCGAGCCGCGGTTGTGCGACTTTGGACAGTCGCGATTGTCGAACGAGCAGAATCCGGCGCTGGGAACGGTCTTCTACATGGCGCCCGAACAGGCCGATCTGCACGCCGTTCCCGATGCGCGGTGGGACGTCTACGCGCTCGGCGCGCTCTTGTACCACATGCTGTGCGGGGAACCCCCCTATCGCACGCCGGAGCTCGAAGAGGCGATCCGCTCGGCGCCCACGCTGGAGACGAAGCTCGCCGTCTATCGGCAGCGGATTCGCTCGAGTCCCAAGCCGCTGGGCCTGCGGTCGCGGCCGGGGATCGATCGGCGGCTTGGCCGAAATCGTCGAGCGGTGCCTGCACGTCGATCCGGAAAAGCGGTATCCCAACGCGCAGGCCGTGCTCGACACGCTCGTGTTGCGCGACCGCTGGCGGGCGCGGCGTCCGCTGATCACGCTGGGCATCGTGGGCCCCACGCTGCTGTTGATGGGGATGGCCTGGCTCGTGGTGCAACTGCTCGACACGACGGGGACCGACGCCAGCGTCCAAATGCTGCGGCGGGCGCTCGAGAGCGACACCCTCTCGGCCCGGATCGTCGCGCAGAGCCTCAACCGCGATCTGGATGACCGCCAGCGCGAGCTGTCGGATCTCGCCAAGCGGATCGTTGAGGAAAAGTGGCTCGAGCCGGTCAAGGCCGCGATCGACAAGCCGGCCGTCACCGTCGAGGCGGCCAACCGCGAAGTTTTCAAGCCGCTCTACACGCTCAAAGACCGGGCGGACGAGCGCTCCAAGAGTTTGGGGCTGCAGGCGGACTTTAGCTGGTTTTTGACCGATGCCAACGGCGTGCAGAAATGGCGGAGCCCCTTTCAGGAGCCCGGGTCGAACGTGCGGACGGTCGGCAATTCGTACGCGTTTCGCGAGTACTTCAACGGTCTCGCTCGGAACGATGCGCACCCCGGTGAGAAGTCTCCGCCGATCCAAGAGCCCCACATCTCCCGCCGGTTTCTCGGGCCCAACGGCAGCTACCTCGTCGCCGTGTCGGTCCCCATCTGGGACGCGCCGCACAAGCACGTGATCGGCGTATTGGGCCGCTCGATCGAGATTGGCTCGCTGCTCGACGAGTATGGCCGGGCCATTTTCGAGGAGACGCCCCGGTCGGGCCGCGGCAGCAAAGTCAGCCGGGAGATTGCCCTTTTTGAACGCGTGCAAGGGACCCTGCTCGACCATACGTGGTTCGACAAGAACGACGCCCTCATGAAAAGCCATCCCCTCACGTCGGCGAAGCTCGACACCTTGCGCGTGAGCGATCGGCTGCGGGAGAAGCTCAAGCGGCTCAGTCCGGACGACGGCGCGACGGCGCGGCGGGACTTCGTGAACGACGAGCACTACGTCGATCCGCTCAGCCAGTTCGAGCCGGCGGCCGCCGACCTGGGGGGCGAATGGCTGGCGGCGTTTGCCGCCGTTCCCAAGACGAGTTGGGTGACCGTGGTCCAGGAACGGCGATCGGCGGCGCTCGAACCGGTGCAGCAGATGAAGGGAAAGCTGACGCATGACGGATGGTGGGCCCTGCTGGCAAGCTGTGGACTGATCGGCGTGTTGTGGTATTTTGTGGGACGCGCCCTGAACGACCGCACACCGCGACTGTGGGCCCCCGGTTACGGTCGACGCCGCACCGATACGTTTGAGAGCGGAATGCGGACGGCCGACAAAACCGCGCGCGTGGGCGGAAAAAGCGAGTGATCGATCGGTCCACGAAACCAGTCAAGGCCCCCCTTTGTTCGTTCTGGTTGCACAGGGATTGGAACCTCGCCAACGCTGGCGGGAAACGCTCACCGAAGGGCGGCCTTACGTGCTGGGGCGCGACGCGGAAAGCGATCTGACCGTCGCGTGGGATCCGCACGTCTCGCGCCGGCACGCGCAGCTGGCCGTGAACGACGGGCGCCTCGTCGTGGAAAAACTCTCCACCGTGCGCAACGCCGTCTATTTCAACGGCGCCGACGCGTCGCAGTTTGCCGTGAGCGACGGAGAGCGGTTCGTGATCGGCATGACGACCTTCTCCTTCGAGCGGACCCCCGAGATCGCCGGCTCACCGAGCGCCGGCCCGGTGGAGGAAGTCACGTTCGACCGGCAGGAACTCAAAAAGGTCCGTTTCCGCGACGCCGACCGGCGTGTCGACGTGCTGACGCGGTTGCACGAAGTGATCTGGGGCGCGCGGACCGAAAGCGAGTTGCTCGAGCGGCTCACCAGCCTGATTTTGGCCGGGGTAGGGAATGCCGAGGCTGTTGCCATCGTCGAAGTCGACGAACGGGGCCAGCCGCGGACGCGGCACTGGGACCGCCGTCGCGAGGCGGCCGGCACGTTTCACCCCAGCTCGCGACTGATCGACGATTCGCTCCGCCGCCGTCGCCGCAGCGTGCTGCACGTGTGGGAATCGGCCAAGCTGTCCGACAGCAAGTACACGGTCTCGGCCGATTTCGACTGGGCCTTTTGCACGCCCGTCACCGAGGGTGCCGGCCCGGCGTGGGGGATCTACGTCACGGGAGCGCTCGAGCGGCCCTTCGTGCCGGGCCAGTCCGCCCGCAGCGACGGCATCTTTCTTGAAGCCGACGTGAAGTTCACCGAGCTGGTGGCTGAGATTGTCAGTTCGGTGCTCCGGCTCAACCGGTACGAGCGGCAGAAATCGGGGCTGCGGCAGTTTTTCGCTCCGCCGATCCTGGCCGCACTCGGGGACGACCTCGATACGGCCCTCTTGGAGCCGCGTGAATGCGACGTGACGGTCCTGTTTTGCGACCTCCGCGGTTTCAGCCAGAAGGCCGAGGCGGCGGCCGGCGATCTCAAGGGCCTGTTGGACCGCGTGAGCCGGTGCTCGGCGTGATGACGAACCAGATCCTGAAGCACGGCGGCGTGACGGGTGATTTTCAGGGGGACGCGGCGATGGGCTTTTGGGGCTGGCCCTTCGCGTCGCCCGAGTCGCCGATCGCCGCCTGCCGGGCGGCACTGGGAATTCGGGCCGCCTTCCGCGAGACGTTCGGCCGGGTCGATCATCCGCTGGGGAGCTTTCAAGTCGGCATCGGCATGGCGCACGGACGGGCCGTCGCCGGCAAGATCGGCACGTTGGAACAGGTGAAAGTGACGGTCTTTGGACCGGTCGTGAACCTCGCCAGCCGCCTGGAAGGGATGACGAAGCAGCTCCGCGTGCCGATCGTGCTCGACGAGGCGACGGCCGCCATCGTCAGCGCGCGGATGGATCACAAGGAGGGGCGGACACGGCGCCTGGCCCGCGTGCTTCCCTACGGGACCGAGACGCCCGTCCTCGTCAGCGAGCTCTTGCCCTCGGCAGCCGAAGAGCCGCAGCTGACCGACGAGCTGTTGGCGACTTACGATCAGGCGGTCGAGCACTTCATCGCGGGGCGGTGGGACGAGGCCTACCGGTTGCTGCACTTGATGCCGGCCGGCGACCGGGCGCAGGATTTTCTCAACGTGTTGATTGCCCAGCACAACCGCGTGCCGCCGGCCGACTGGGACGGGTCGGTGCGGCTGGCGAATAAATGAGGGGTGCGGGGCGAGGGGTGAGGGAAAACAAGAGGAGCACGCTGCGCGTGCTCTCGGCGCGTCACGCGCCGGTCGCCGGCTCCTTCGGTGCGCCGACCGTCCTATTTTGGCGACACCGCCAGCTTGGCCGTCCACGGACTATGCGGATAGGCCTGCTGCAGCCGCGCCTGCGCGTCGGCCGCCTTGTCGAACTTGCCATCCTGCGCGAAGAGCCGCGAGAGGTAATAGAGCGCTTCGGCGCGGTGCGTCTTCTGCTTGGGAAAGAGAATGTCGACGCGAAGGTAGGCGAGGATCGCCTCTTTAGTGCGTCCAGCCGCCTGGTAGCAGTCGCCCAGACGGACGCACGTTTCGGCGAGCATCTTGGCATCCTCCTCGGGGGCTTCGTCGAGGACGCTGGTGAGGAGGTCGATCGCCTCCTGGAATTTGGCCTGCTTCTGCAGGCACGTCGCCTTGGCGAGCAGTGCGTCGTAGTGCCGCGACCACTCGGCGGGAGTTGAAGGGGTGACGCGGAGGACGCTATCGAGCGGCGCGAGGGCCGCCTCGATCTTGCCGTTCGCCAAGGCCACTTGCGCCTGCAGGATGTCAGCCTCCATCTTGAAATCGTTCCAGGGAGCCTCCGAGAGCAATTTCATCGTCGTGTTGGCCTTCTCGACGTCCGGCTTGGCCATGTAGAGCCGCGCCAAAAGTTTGAGCGATTCAAAGTAGCGAAAGCTGCTCGGATGGTCGGTGCGGAACTTTTCGAGGAGCTTGATCGCCTCGTCGTAATTCTCCTCGTCGGCCAAGGCCCGCAAAGCGGTGACTCGCGCGATCAGGAATTCGAGGTCAGTCGTCAGGTTGGCACTCGCCGCATCCTTCCGCGCGGCTTCGTAGGTGGCGATCGCCTTATCGAACTGTCCGTTGCGCTCTTCGACCCGCGCCTGCGTCAATTGGGCCGGTTCGCCCTGCCAGCGGAGGCGTTCGATCTCGTTGGCCGGAACGCGATACTCTCGCTGGTTGTTGCGGCTTTTGATCACGACTTCGGTGCGACTGACTTCGGTCACGTCGCCGCGCAGGGCCGACGTGGCTCCCCGCCGGTCGATCAAGTCCTCGGCCCGGAGAGAACTCGCGGCAAACGTCGCGGCGATGAGTACGGCGACGCCGAGGCTCCTGCCGGCGAATTTTGATTTCACGCTCGGAGTCATGGAGGCTTTGGTCCTGCTTTTTTCTGTGGAACGGCGCCGCTGGGTCTGCGAGTCACGGTCGGCTCGGCGGCCTTCGGCTGCGGCTTGGCGGGCGCCGGTTTGGCAGCTGCGCTTAGCCGGCCGCCCCGGCAAATCGACGAAGTCCGGCGAGCCCAGCGACGGTATCGCGGCCCGGGTCGGTTTTTGGTTCCGGATGTTCCAGACGACGGCCGCGACCGTCAAGGCGCCGCCGAAGACGATTCCGAACAGGATCCAAATCGGCGCGATGCCGGTCGAGGCGGGAGGTTGAGGTCGCGACGGCACGGCCGTCGCGGTTTGAACGGAGCCGTTTTTGGCGGCAGCGCCGTCAGGAGCCGTTTCCTTGCCGGTCGATGCGGTTTTCGCGGTGCCTGCCGTCCCGCTCGCCGCGACGGCGTTGGCCGTCCGCAGATCGGGTCTGGCAAGGGGGGTCGATTTTTGCCCGAGATCGGTCTCGATGTCCTGATAAAGAGTGTCCAGTCGCCGCCACGACTCGTCGCTCACGTCGGCCGAAACGAGCGCGAACGCGTTGATTTCGCCCAGCGCGACTTCGAGCGCCTTGGTCTTCGTCGTGGCATCACTTGTCCGCTCGGCAAATTGGCGGCGGCATGCCGGAATGCTGTAGCGCGCCTCGAAGTATTTTTCCCGCAGCTCGTTGTCGGCCCGGCCGCTTGCCAGGACTCGTTCGAGCCGCGAGGCAATCTCCGCCCAACCCCAAACCACGCCTCCGCCGGCCGGATCGCGCAGGCCGCGGATGGCGTCGAGCGAGCGGAGTTCGGCTCCCGTATCGAGCGACGTGCCCCAGTCCTCGAGCAGCGACGCTGCCGCCACCTGGATGTCGAGCGCCTTCGGTTTTTGCGCGATCACTCCGCGAAGCATCTCGAGCGCGTGCGGATAGTCTCCCTGCCGCCGCAGGCAGTTGGCCAGTCGCACTTGCAGACTGAGCATTCGATCCTGCCGGGAAGGCGAGTTGTCGGCCGCAGCCCGCGTCAAAAGCTGTTGATACGCCTGGGCCGCCTTGCCGAAATACTCGCGAGCCGCGGTCGGATCGGACGCCAGTCCGTCTCCCAATCCGGTGTACGTTTCGGCGATCCACAAGAGGGAGCCGTACGACATGGTTTCGCTGCGCTTCGACAGCTCTTCCAGGAACTTGTCGAACGACTTGCGAACTTCACTCAGGCGGGCCCGGTCGTTCGTGGCGATCAGGCGGCCAATTTCCTTTTCGATCTCTTTGCCGAGCGAGACGTAGATGGCCGTCACCCCTTCGGCCCCGCTCGCGCCGGCGATCTTTTCCAGCTGCTGCATCGCCTCGAGCGATGCGTCGACCTGGTGGCGGCCGATTTGAGCCCGCAGCAGGGACTGGAAAACATAACTGGCAAAAGGCCGTCCCTTCACCCCCTCGGCCGGCCGCTTCGCCTCTTCGGTGACGGCGACCGACTCCACCACGGAATGCGGGGGATCCGTCAGCAATTTCACCGCGTCCTCGTACTTGCCCAGTCCAATGTCGAGGTTCGCCAGTTCCGTTTTGCCGACCAGCAGCCAATCGGGCGGGTTCCCATTGGCGTCGGCCGCGTCACCGGCCTTCTCGATTCCGTGCTGCAAGAACTTCTGGGCCTTTTCCGTCCACTCGCCGATCTGCGGATCGGTCGAGCCGGGCGTGCTCGCATCCTTTGCGCCGGCCTTTTTGCGGATCGCCTGCTTCGGGACGGTTTGCGAGGCGATCCAGAATTCGCGACCGGCGCCGATTTGAGCCTCGGCATACTGCTCGCTGCCTTCGGCGACGTTGGCATACCACTCGGCCGCCGGCACGTGCTGCTTGGCGCGGTCGCAGAGTCGCGCCATCGTCAGACGCGCCTCGTTCGCCCGGTCGTGGTCGGGCCAGTTACGAATGAGAAATTCGGCGACCGGCTGGGCGATCCGCACCATCACCGAACGCTGGGCCGGCGGGCGGGCCTCGTATTCCTGCTCATCAGCGGCGAGCGCCAGACGGGCCGACTCGCGCCAACTCCGGATTGAGCGATCGCAAACGGCGCGCCGCGTAATCCGCCAGGATGGCCGCTTCGTCGTAGCGCCCCAACTCATAATCGACGAACGCCAGAAAGTAGCGAGCCTGATTCAGTTCTTTCCGATCGGTCCGGGAGTCGGCGGCATCGAGCACGCGGCGCAGCCGGCCGGCCGTCTCCTGCAAATGTTCGCGCCACTGATTTTGCAATTTCGCCCGCTCGTCGCCGCTGGCCGCGTCGAGACGTTCTTTGAGCGACTCGATATCGTCCATATTCTTGCGTGCGATGTTGAGCCCGGCGGCAAAGTCGCGCAACTCGCCCCCTTTTTTGCGGACATGCTCGATACCGAGCCGGCCCATCATCGACAGCGCAGCCGAGTGAAACTCGCCGGGAAACCGGCTCACATCCCGCGCGTCGCCGACGGCGATCTTCAGCCAGCGCTCGTGGTCTTCCTGCTCGGCGTCTTTGGCGGCGGCCATTCGCTCCGCCGCCAGGGCCCGCTGCCAGCGGATCCCCAGTCCGACGGAGCTGTTCTTGCGGTCTTTCGCGCTGTCGAGCCACTTGGTGGCCTCGTTAATCACGAGCGATGCGTCCTTGCCCGTCGTCTGATTGAGACAGGCGAGTCGGAATTGGACGGCGTGATCGCGAATTTGCCGGACCGTCTCGTTGTCGGTCCGGTTCTGCAGGATCTCGTTATAGATCCCCAGGGCCTTGCGCGGATCCCCCCGTTCCTCGAAGCACTTTCCTTCCCACAGGAAGGCCCGCAGTCCCACCCCCTGGTGCATGTAGGTGACATGCAATTTCTCGAACGCCTCAGCCGCCTGTTTGAGCGTATGGCGTCGATCGTCGGATTTCGGCTCGTAGGTCAGGGCCTCCTCGAACGTGCAGACGGCGAGGTTGAACTGGGCCCGCAGGAAGTCCGATTCCGCCCGCAAGCGGTCCGCGCGGATTTTCGGATCGTCGACGCTGGCACGCGGAAAGTGCTCGTAGACGGTCTTCGATTGCTCGAATGCCTTCTCGAAGAGACCCCGCGCCTCCGCGATCAATTTCCGGGCGCCGGAACGGGTTGCCTCCTGCTTCTCGGCCGGATCTTTCGGATGCAGCCGCCACATTTCGACGCGTGCCCGGTCGAGCAGAATCTGGGCCCGCTCTCCGCGGGCCCGTGAAGCGAGGGGATGGTCGGAGTGCGTACGCACAAACTGGTCGAGGGTCTTCGCGGCCCGCTCCAGCTCCTTCGCCTGCGAGTCGGCGTTCACCAGCGACCGGGCGTATTCCAACTGCGTGACGGCCCGCTCGAAATCGAGCGTCGCGCGGAGATCGGCCGGCAGATCCTTACGGCTTTCGAGCCGATCGATTTCGAGCGTCGCGTAGTCGTAGTAACCGCGCTCGCGCAACCCGCGAAGAAACGCCAATTCGCGGGCACCAAGCCGAACCTCGGAAGCCGCCGCCCCCCCCACGCTCAACAGCAGGGCCAGTAAAGCCAGACCTCCGACGAAATGGCCGCCGTCCCCGGCGAGTCGGCAGCCCCAACGGGAGATCAGACTCGTTCGAGGAAGAAGCAAACCGCCTCGCTGCATGGGTGTTCCGTCCGGTCGCGGCTTTGCGGTTCCGGCTCTGCCTTGGAATTGAGACTCACCGTCCGCCGGATGCCATGATTTGTCGGGGGCCCAAAAGCAAATTATAGCCGACCGCCGCCGCGGGCAACGAGCCCCCGCCAGGAGCTGTGGTTACACCCTTCTCGATTTCATCCAGCCGGCAACGATAAAATGGAACACCGAGGAGGCCGATAAGTGACGCAATTTCGGCGACGTTCCTGGCAATCGCCTCGTCCGAGGCGGAATGAGGGGATGCGCCTCTCCACGATGATTGTCCTGTTGGTGATCGTCCTGGTCCTGATGGCAGCGGCCAGCCGGCCTGAAATCTGGACGCACCTCTTTCCCAGTCTGGACCAGCCTGCACCCGCCGGCTCCGCGGTAGGTTCGGCCAAGACGGCCCTGGAACCGGCCAAGGCACCGCATCCTGCGCAAACACCGGATCAGAATTCACGGTTTCTGATGGGCGGTCTGATTGTCCTTGCGATTGCCTATGTATTCTGGCGAATCACACGCCTCACCCGGGCAATCACCGCGCGGTCGAAGCACGACCGCACGCGTTTCACACGGATGGAGGGTGCGTCTCAGCCTCCGGTCACGGCCGAAGCCGAGTCCGACGGTTTTTCCGAGTCAGAGCCGGAGACGCCAGTCCCGATCGAAGAGCCAGAACCGCAAGAGGGGGGACCGCCGATCAAGCCGTGAGAGGACTAAACCGACGAGTCTCGCGCGATCGGGTCGCCGGTTTTCCAAGGGTCGGTTACTTCCGCCGATCGCCGCTCTCTTTTCCGCCGCCACCTGAAAATCCGCCGCCGCCAAAACCTCCGCCGCCCCCCTTGAACCCGCGATAGTCGAACCAGGTGCTCCTGGGACGTTCGGGTTCGTAGCGACTGGAACCGTTCCGCGGGCGATTCGAGGGTGAGCGAGAGACGGTGACTCCGCCTTCTAAGACAACGAACGCATCGTTCGCCTCCTCGTCGTCGGAATCGGTGGCGGAAGACGCGCTCACTGGGGCACGGCCGGAGGTGTCCAACTCCGTCGACGACACCTGGCGGACCGATGCGGCAACAATCGGTTCCTCAAATTTGGCGACGTCCCAAATCTTGACCGTTTTGTCGGCGCTGCCCGAGGCCAATCGTTTTCCGTCCGCCGAGAAATCGAGTGCGCGGACCGGACCGCGATGACCCGACAGGCTGCCCCGCTCGTGTCCCGTCGCGGCGTCCCACAGGCGGATCTCATTTTCTTTGGACGAATTGGACGATCCCTTTTTGCGGCGAAACGTCCGCGACCGCACATCGTTCGCACCGTTGGCAGTCGCCAAGAGCGTCCCCTGCGGCGAGTACTGCGCGAGCCAGATCGAACCGCGACGGCGGGCCGCGAACGAAAATCGATGCTCCGGCCGGCTCAACTCCCAAATCGAGACAAAATCGGGAGTCGCGAACGCCAACTCGTCACCGTCGGGAGAGAAAACGATCGACACAATCCGTCCCCGCTTTTCGCGGCGTTCGAAGAGCGCGGGAGTTTGTTCCATGCCGTTCACCACGCCCCACAACCGCACGCTCTGGTCGCCGCTTCCCGAGGCCAACACGTCGCCTTTCGGCGAAAATGCCAGGCAGAGGACGGGGCGGGAGTGCCCTTGGAGCGTGGCCGCCAGTTGGCCCTTCTTGGCGTCCCACAAGCGAATCGTCCTGTCGTCGCCGCCCGACGCAATCCGAGCGCCGTCGGGCGAAAAGACGACGCAGCGCACTTTGCCGCGGTGAGCCGACAGAGTGGCCTTGGGTTCCCCCGTCGCCACGTCCCAGAGCCGGACATCGGAGTCATGACTTCCGGACGCCAACGTCCGGCCATCGGGCGAAAAGTCGACGCACGACACGGCATCCGTGTGACCGGTGAGGGTCGAGCGAAGCTCTTCCGTTTCGACGTTCCACAACTTGACGGTTTTATCGGCGCTGGCCGACGCCAGTGTCTTTCCGTCCGGCGAAAAAACGACGGCCGAAACGGCGCCGGCGTGTCCCTTGAGCGTGATGGGCTCGCTCGCTTCGCATCGGCCCCAGCAGAGATTCCCAACGAAGACCAAAGCGGCGACACAGGCGCAGCGAAGCAGCATGAGTCGGTCCTCCCTCTTTTTGAGCCGACTGTGCGGAATCTATGTGTGACCCGGAGAGGCGACGAGTGCGCGGAAGTGTAGTAAAAGGCGGATTTCGAGAGAATGCCGAAGAGATGCGCAAAACGCGGCGGCTGTGTTGAGGGATCTCCAGCCCGAATAAAAGCACGAATCGGTCTAAACTCTCTAACCGCTACGTCCGATTTATTCGGAAGAGACCGTTCGAATGCCTCTGTGATCGGAGGCGCGCCTTCCGGAGATGACCATGCGGAACCTGTTGACTGGCTTTGTGTTAAGCGTGGCGTTGGGTACTGCAGCCCCCCTGTTGGCTGATAATCCGGCTGCGTCCTCTTTCGAGAGAGAGCCGGCACCGCCCGTCAGTCGCCTCCCCGAACCGGTCGGACAAAGCTCCTACGAAAGGGATTCGCTCTCGTCCTCGAATCGCCCGATGACCCTGGCACAGCAGCGAATTTTCGAGCGGGCCACCATCGAGGCGCACGAACGCCTGGCACGGATCGAGAGCCGGCATCGAGAAGGGATTTCAATCCAGCGCCCGTCGGTCTACGTCGGCGGCGTCATCGCGCCCAATACGTTCTGGATGGGCAACTGGCACTATCGCGGCTGCCCGTGATCGCCTACGGCAAATGAGCAGTCGGCCGGAGTGCGAGTCAGCAGGAACCGCACCCGAATAGGGTGATTGATTCGTGAATCGTCCGGTCAGAGGACCGATTTCACTTTCGCCAGGAACTCTTTGTTCGAGGGGAACCGCTGCAGCGTCTTGATGAGCTGCTCCATCGCTTCCACCGGACTCATCGAGACCAGGCTCCGCCGCAACATCACGATGCTTTCGAGCGCTTCGGCCGGAAGAATTTTTTCTTCCCGACGGGTGCCGGAGAGAGTGATGTCGATGGACGGCCAGATCCGGCGGTCGGCCAGATCGCGGCTCAGCACCATCTCCATGTTGCCGGTCCCCTTGAACTCCTGAAAGATCACCTCGTCCATGCGGCTGCCCGTGTCAATCAGGGCCGTCGCCGCGACGGTGAGCGATCCTCCCTCGTCGAACCGGCGGGCCGTTCCGAACATCTTCTTCGGAATGTCCATCGCCTTGACGTCGAGACCGCCCGACATCGTCCGTCCGGTGTTTCCCACCCACTTGTTGAAGGCCCGCGCGGTCCGCGTGATGCTGTCGAGCAGCACGAAGACTTCGCCGCCGGATTCCGCGATCCGCTTGGCCCGCTCGATGATGAGCTGGCTCGTGCGGACGTGACTTTCGACGTCGCGGTCCATGGAGGAGGCAATCACTTCGCCGCGCACATTGCGCCGCATTTCCGTGACTTCCTCCGGACGCTCGTCGATCAGCAGGACGATCAAGTGGATTTCAGGATGGTTGCGGCTAACGGCCTCGGCGATCTGTTGCAGCAGAATCGTCTTGCCGGTCCGCGGCGGCGCGACGATCAGGGCCCGCTGACCTTTGCCGATCGGGGTCAAGAGATCCATCACCCGCATGCTGATCGGGGCGGGGCCGGTCTCGAGCTTGATGTGCTCGAATGGATTGATCGCGGTCAATTCGTCGAATTTCTTGATCTTCGCGTAGTCCTCCAGCGAACGGCCGTCGACCGACTCAATCGACCGCAGCCGCGGACCCTGTGAATTCGAGCCGGGGCCCACCTCGCCGCGAATCAGAATTCCGGGCGCAGACTGTACTTTTCGATGAGCGAGCTGGAGACAAAGGCGTCGGTCTCCTGAGCCGCATAATCTTTCTTGATGTCGCGGAGGAAGCCGTAACCCTTGGGATGCAGCTCCAGCACACCTTCGGCGGGGCCGGTCACCTCTTGTCCGTTCGTCCGCGGGCCGTGGTTCACGCGGGGCTGCTGCTGGCCCATCTGGCGATCGCGCGGGCGACCGCCGCGTTGTCCCTGGTGCGAATAATGACCACCGCGCGGGCCTCGCTGCGGCGGGCCCGAGGGCTGGTCGCCATATCCTCCGGGTCGGCGACGGCGGCGGCGGCGACGGCGGCGGGGCATGCCCGAATCGTAACCGCCGGGTCCCGGGCCGGGGCGATCGGTATCGGCTCCCGGTTCGCCCGAGTCGACGTTGCGCGAGCCTGAATCGCCCGAGTCGCGATTGTCGAGTTCGCGATCACCGCGGTCGGCATCCTCCGGAGGAGCATCGAATGCCTCCGCGCGTGATTCCCATGGTTCCGACGTGTCATCGACGCCGGCCCCGAAGTCGTCCTCGTTCACGCGGGGCTCATCGGGCACGCGCGGTTCGGGAGCTGCTTCTGTGCGCCGCGGCGTCCGGCGTCGACCACGAGCCGGGGAACCAGAACTTTGATCGGTCATTCGCATAGATCCGTACAGGTATCGAAAAAGACAGCGGAGTCAGCCTGGAACGTTCCATCCAGGCGGAGTTTCAAAAACCAACTTCGAGTGGAAGAGACCTTTTGCCACCGGAGTGCGGCGAGGATTGAGCCCGGCTCAGCCGTCGTCGGTCTGTCGGGGCTAACGACCGCCCCGTCTCCCAGGGAATCAGGACCTCAAGGGCGCCGAGCACGTCTCGGCACCTTTCTTCCATTTGCCTTCTTACGCTGGCAAACCTGCGCCAGCGATCTGTCGTCTTGCGAGCTACTGCCGGGCAGCCCGTTGCACGTCCGAACAACCCGACAGCGCAATCCAGTCTGGCGTGTGGGAGCTGGTTGGCTTCGCGTGTCCGGCTGGCTTCATATAATCCGGCAGGCTTTATATTTCGGCTGGTGTGACACACGCAGCCTGCTCGGCTGACTCTGATCGCGACCCACGAATTTGGCTCTCGGGTACGCGCCCTCGGGACCGCCTGCGCGGCCGGTAGGAGAGACAGCCACTCCCCGACGGCCGTAATGCACATCGGGTCTTTACGTTCAACTGAGTCCATCGAGAATGACGGTGCCGCCCTGACACCGATTTTCCCGCACAGCCACCCGTTGGACGACCGAGTCTAGCCCTCGAGAGGATTAAGCGACCCTCAGAGAACCCTCTGTCAATAACATGGTCTGTCACTGACACCGTATGCAACTGACTCAGCAAGCCAAACGGAAAACACGTGCTGGGCCGACGGGTCTGTTCACTATCGAGCCCCCAAAAAACACAGCGCAAGGCTTCGATAATGAAGACTTCCACAAGCGGGGAAGTCGGCTAGCCGATGAGCCCTTTCCCTTTCGTTGTCCACGTCCTGCCCGGTCAATTTCAAAAATTGCCGAACCAGGAACCACAACGTCGTTCTGCTCGAAGGAGAACAGGCTCCAAGACTGCTCTTATCATAGCTTTCCCGAGAACTGTGTCAATTGATCTCTTGGTCCCTCTCGGCGAAATCTTCCGAGCGGCCGTTACCTCGGGCACTACCTCTATTCTAGGCGCTTCTGATCCAGGTCGTCCACTTTTAAAACGTGCTTGACCCGAATGAATTTACGAGGATCCTGCTGGAAGATTTGTCGCGATTTTTCACTCACAAAGAGATACAGCTCCCCCTCGAAATAGGCCGCGTACTTGATGTTACCCGGCACAGCCCGGTCGGCGATGTCGAGAATGACGGGGTCGCAACCCAAAAGCTGCGGAGCAAAGCGTTCGGGATTCTCGCGAAACCGCCACAGCTCCTGTGACGAAGCCAGGAAATAAATGACACCTTTGTACTCGGCTGCGTACTGCTGGTCGCCCTGCACCCATTCACGCCGCGTGGCCAGCGCCACGGGACTAAAACCGCGGATTCCCAAACTCAACCAACGCCGCCCACTCGTGTGGGAACCGGAATCGAACGTCGGCCGACTCCCGATCGTCGACGCAATTGGCACCGGCTCAACTTCCGAGCGCATGATCGACCTGGGCCCGACGGGATCGGGCGCGACCGCGGGAGGAGTTGGCCCCAGCGGCATGGGCGACTCGTCGGCTCGAGGCAATTCGGGGAGCAGGGGCCGAGTCTGCGAAACGATCCGCGTCGAGCGCGACCGCGCGAACGAGGCGTCGACGCTGGCCACCATTCCGAGATACGAGTCCCGATCATGAATGCCCGACGTGCGCTCGAGCACGTATCCCCTCGGATCGAGGAAAATGTCGGTGGGCAGCCGCTCCACGCGAAACCGCTTGCGGAGATCGGGCCGCTGATCGGAGTCGACTTTCACCGCGGCGAATCCCGTGCGGAGCTGTTTGAGCAGCACGGGATCGCGCAGCACGGTGTGTTCCATCTCCTGGCAGGGACCGCACCACTGGGCATAAAAATGCACGAGCATGGGACGGCCGAGTTGTCTCGCCTCGGCTTCCGCGGTCTCGAAATCGGGCCGCCATGCCTCCGATCGCGGTTCCGCCCGGCAAGCGGCAATCGGAATTGCCAACGCGAAGACCAACAATCCCCCCGGCAGACCGCACACGGAAACTCGCATCGAACGCCCTCGTCATCCCAGGCCCGTTTCGGCGGCCATTCCAATTCGCCGCTCCGGCCCAGTGGCCGTTTCATCCCTGAAGTATTGGACCCAGCGAACGCCGTGGGGGCGCCGAGCAGGCGGCGGACGCAAAAACGGCCCACGGAGTTTGAGATAAAAGCGGCCGATGACGGCACTTGACTGAGAAGCGCGGCAGAGCTTGGCGAATTTGCCGAATTGGCGGTCAGAGAAGCGGCAGAGACTTAGCGCGCTTCGCCAAGCGGTGCGGCAGCGGCATTTTTTGCCGGTGCGTCCGCCTGTCCCAGGGCGCCGAGCAAAATCTTCCCGGCCAATTCACCCCATTCCGCCTGCCGCGCGAGCTGCAGCAGGAATCGCCGTCGGGCGAAAAACGCCGTCCGACGAAGCTGATAGCGAAACCAGCAGGTTTGGCCGTCGACCTCGAACCGCACGCGGCCGGCCCATTGCGCGAGTCCCGCCAGTTCGGCCTCCAGCTCCTGTGTCCCCTCGGCCCCTTCGGCCACCTTCACAGCGCTCGGAAGCGGGCTTCCCACAAGCTGAAAGCTCGGTCGCTGAAACGAGACGATCATCGAGACAATCGGTCCAGGCGCGTTATTCGCAGGCGAATCCGCCCGCACGTCGGCCGGTGCAGCGATCGGTTGACGAGCGGACTCCTCGATCGCAGGCGTCGCAATGGTCGGCGCCACCCACGATGACGTGGCAAAGGGAGACGTCGGCGCTGACGGCGGACGGTCGATCGGACCCGCGCCCTCCGCCACAGTTGCGGCCGGCAATTCGGCCAACCGCTGCGCGCGGTACGAGCCGCCGCCATCTGGACCTCTTGATACTGCTGATCGGACGACCAAAGCACCGCAAAGAATGCGGTCATTCCGATCAGCAGAAACAGCCGGACGATCATCCGTGCCAACCCTGGGTGCGTCAATCTCTGGTATCCGGCTGCGAAATGCGGCCCATCCCGTCGGGTAACGCGGTCCTCATTGGTATCGGAGGCTGCCGAGCAGCTCTTTGAGCGAAGCTGGGAAACCCACAGCGGCTTGCCGATTCTCGCGGGAAGGGTCCGACTTTGAGGAACTCTCTCACCTTGCGCGAGCGACAGAACGTGCGGCCAATGACGCGACGTGCCGGCTCTGCGGCCACGCGATACAATCAAGGCGACGGCGTCCCGCAGAATCGGGTCGCACCAGAAAACCCAAGCGTCGAAAGCTCAGCGTGTCGGCAATAACGATTGTACCTGTCACTCGGCCCATTCAGGGGACCGTGCGTCCACCGGGCTCCAAGAGCATTACCAACCGCGCCCTGATTCTGGCCGCGCTGGCGGAGGGAACCTCGCAGTTAAGCGGTGTTCTCGACAGCCAAGACACGCAGGTGATGATCGCCAGTCTGCGACGCCTGGGAATTGGCATCACACACGATCCGGTGGGCGGTACGGCCCGCATTGTCGGCTGCGGGGGGCGTCCTCCGGCGAACTCCGCCGAGTTGTGGCTCGAAAACAGCGGCACGAGCATGCGATTCCTGACCGCCGTCGCCTGCCTGGGACGCGGAACCTATCGGCTCGACGGCAATTCACGCATGCGCGAACGGCCGATCGGCGAACTTTGCGACGCGCTCAACAACTTGGGCTCAAAAGCGATGAGCCAACAGGGGAACGGCTGTCCTCCCATAGTCGTGACGGCGGCTCAACTGCCCGGCGGAACGGCCCACGTGGCGGCCAACATTTCGAGCCAATTCTTGAGCGCCCTCCTCATGGCGGCGCCTCGTGCGCTCGACCCTGTGCAGTTGGTCCTGCGGGGGCAAGTCGTCTCCGAGCCGTACATCGACATGACCGTTCGCATGATGCAAGCGTTCGACGTCAACGTCGACCAGTCAACCAAGGGACGATATCGAATCGTGCCGCAACCCTACCGCGGTCGCGCTTACGAGATCGAACCGGACGCGTCCGCGGCCAGCTACTTCTTTGCCGCGGCAGCCGTCACGGGGGGCGAGATCACGGTTGAAGGCCTGAGCCGCGATTCCCTGCAAGGGGACGTCGGCTTCGTCGATGTGCTGGCGAAAATGGGATGCGACGTCACATGGGGCGAGTCGTCCATCACCGTGCGTGGCGGAGCGCTGCGTGGCATCGATGTCGACATGAACAGGATCAGCGACACGGCACAGACCTTGGCGGCGATCGCACCGTTTGCCGCCGGAGCGACTCGCATCCGCAACGTGGCCCATATACGCCACAAGGAAACCGACCGCATCCATGCCCTGGCCACCGAATTGCGTGCCCTGGGAATCACCGTCGACGAGCACGAGGACGGACTGACGATCCACCCCGGTCCGATCCGCCCCGCCGTCGTCGAGACGTACGACGACCATCGCATGGCGATGAGTTTCTCGCTCATCGGCCTCAAAGTCCCCGGCATCCGCATCGCGAATCCCGATTGCACGGCCAAGACATATCCCCGTTTCTTCAATGATCTTCAGGCCCTTTGCGACGGCAGCCGATGAGTCGCATGCAGCCTCGACCACATCGCCCGCGCCGCGGAAACGTGTCGGCGGCCCACCCACCGCGCGCCGCGTCGTTTTCACGGTTCTGAGCCAGCACAAGAACGAGGGTCGCTTCGTCTCTCAATTGCTCGAGCATGAACTGGCACAAACGCCCGGCTTCCCGTCCGACGAACGACGGCTCGCCGTCGAACTCATCAACGGCGTCGTGCGGCGACGCTTGACGCTCGATACGCTGCTATTGCCCCATGTTGCGCGCCCCGGCATCGCATCGAGGGTGAGCTGTGGACGCTGTTGCAGATCGGCACGTATCAACTGGCCTTTCTGGATGCGATTCCGCCGTATGCCGCCGTCAACGAGACGGTCCTCTTGGCAAAAGAGGCCGGCGGCCGCGGATGGGACGGATTTGTCAACGGAGTTCTGCGGGCGGTCCAATCGGCATTCACGGACCAGTTCGCGGACGAACCCTCCGCGGACGCGTTGCCTCTCAGCAACGGCCGCTATCGGCGGCTCTCTCGGGTTTTCTTTCGCGATCCCGATTCGGATCCCGTTGGCCACGTGGCCGAGAGTTTCAGTTTTCCCCGCTGGCTGATCGAGCGCTGGCAGGGCCGCTTCGACCTCGCGGAGATGTGTCGCTTGGGCTTCTGGTTCGACCATCCGGCCCCGCTGACGCTCCGCGTCAACCCGTTGCGGGCGAATCGCGACGACCTGCTGGCGAACTTCCGCTCGCAAGGCGTCAGCGTCGCTCCCGGAAGCCTGGCGGAGGCCATCCGCGTCGAGGGCACGCGGCGTGTCGATTCGTTGCCCGGTTTTGCTGAAGGTTTTTTCTCCGTCCAGGACGAATCGGCCATGCAGGCCGTCGACCTGCTTGACCCCAAACCGGGCGAAACAGTCTTGGATTTGTGCGCGGCGCCAGGAACGAAGACGACGCACCTCGCCGAGCGGATGGCAAATCAAGGCACCATCATTGCGACCGATATTCGTCCGGATCGCCTGCGGCGGATCGAGGAGAATTCGCACCGTCTGGGGCTGACGATCGTCCAGCCCATGCTCGTCTCGGCCGACGGCGCAAACGTCCCGTCCGGACCGTTTGACGGCATCCTGGTCGACGTGCCGTGCTCGAACACGGGCGTCTTGGGCAAGCGGCCCGAAGCGAGGTGGCGGATCGACGCAGCGGAGATCCGCGAATTGGCCCTGCAACAACAAGCCTTGCTCCGCGCCGCGTGTGAACGCCTCGCTCCTCAAGGCCGCGTGCTCTATTCGACCTGCAGCATCGAACCCGAAGAGAACCACACGATCGTGCGGACTATTCTCGGCGAGCGTCCCGATTTGACGCTCGCCGCTGAGCGGCATCACATTCCCGGCCGGCCGGCGGACGGCGGTTATCAGGCACTTTTGCGGCGAACCGGCAATTCCCCGTCGTAACCCGCCCGCGACGCGATTTGAGTTGAGACCCCCCAAGGCGACTGATTAGACTGGCACTTGACGGTCTCCCACCTGTTTGAGCATGCGTTTTCCCTCCCTTCGATGAGAAAAGCACGATGAAACGGCTGCAGTCGACCTTCGTTCTGGCACTCTTCGCCGCCCTCTTGGTGCGTGGGACCGCGGCGCGCGCGGCCGCCCCGCTCTTTCCCGATAAAAGCCTCGAATCGGCCGTCCGCGAGGAACTGAAAAAAGGCGACAAGGAGGAGCTCAAAGAGGACGACCTGAAGAACGTCTACTTTTTGCGGGCCAAGAACCGGAAGGTCGCGAATCTTGCGGGACTGGAGAAATGCGTCAATGTCGAGCTGATCGACCTCGCCGGCAATGAGATTGCCGACCTCAAGCCGCTCTCGGCTCTCGTCAACGTGCAGTCGCTCGACCTGTCGCAAAACGCGATCGTCGACGTGTCGCCACTGGCGCCGCTGGTCAAACTTCAGTACCTACGCCTCGACGGCAACCGGATCGAGAACATCGAGCCCTTAAAAGACCTGAAGAAAATGATGTCGCTCGATTTGTCCCGCAACAAAATCAGGTCGCTCGAGGCGCTGGCCGGAATGGACAAGCTGGCCTCGCTCTATCTCGAGGGGAACCAAGTGGCCGACCTTGCTCCCCTCAAGGGACTCAAATGGGTCGAGTCGCTCGATCTGCGGAGCAATCAGATCGTCGACGTCGCTCCCCTTTCCGGCATGACCGAGCTGCGGCACACGATGCTCGAAGGGAACAAGATCACCGACCTCGCACCACTTGTGGCGATGGCGAAGAAAGACGCGCAGGGCGACCGCCGCTTCGCTCCGTACTGGCACCTCTACCTCAAAGGGAACCCTTTGAGCGAGACGGCCGTCAAGCATCAGGTGGCGGAGCTGAAGTCGTACGAAGTCCGCGTCGACATGGAGAAGTGAGCGGCGCCGCTCATCCCCCCGTTTTCGCAGCCGCCGGTTTCTTTTCGTTCTTTCCGACGACGCGCACGTTGGTCGACAGGAAATAGGGGATCGCGCCGTTGGAAAAGACGGCCTCTCCAAAGATGGCGGAGTAGCCGGCCGCGGGAACCGGGAGATCAACGCGGTATTTGCCGCTTTCCAGATGGGCCGGCTGTGAGGTCCATTTCGATTGCCGGAAATCCCGAGATTTCGACGTCGCGGTCCAGGCAACGACCGATTTCGGCTTCAGGTCGGACTCGATCGTGAGCCGCAGCGATGTCGGGCTGCCGTCGTACGCCCATTTCAACTTGGGAAACGGCTTTCCCTGGGCCACATGCTCCTGGAAAGCGAGTACGCTCCCTACGACTCGCGTCAGATCCTCCAGGCCGTGTCCGTTATTCGGCACATACAGGATGTACTTTTCGCCGAGCAGATCGCGCCAGTACAAGTTCGCCGCCTCGAGCGGCCAGTACGGGTCATTCGTGCCCATCATGAGGAGCTTGGGCAGCTTCAGCAGATCCAGATAGGAATACGGATCGACGATCTCGCGAAGTGCTTGCCCCTCCGAGCCGTTCATCCGCACTGGCAGGTTGCGATCGGTGTAGTCCTTGATCTCCACAGAGAACGAGCCGAAGCTCAACAGCTGCAGTTTGGCCTGCGGTTTCATATTGAGCGTGTCGATCACCATCGGAACGATGGCGGCCGCGCGGCCGTCGGCCGCTCCCGTCAGCCAAGTGGTCCAACCTCGCTTGGACGCGCCTGCCACGGTGAACCGGGCGATGTCCAGCGACCATTCCTTCTTGGAGAACTCCTGGACGGCATCCATCGCGCGGACGGCGCTTTTGACCATGGGCAGCAACAGCGGCCAATCGGCCGTGTGCGTCTGCAGGAACTTGTCGAACGTGTAGGCGATGATGGCGTCTTCGTATTTTCCGTCAAAAATCGGCTGGAAGGGAACGTCCATCAGGACGGCCGCCGGCGCACGCAGTTGGGCCGACATAAGCGCCAGCACGCGGACCTCATCGGACGGGTCGAGTTTGCGTCCGGCCTGCTCCAGCTTGGGGTTCCAGGCGCCTCCCGTGATCATGAGCAGCGCGTTCTTGGCTTGCGGGTTCACGTTGTTCGGCTTGATCACGAACAGGCGGTGCTTCCAGACGATGTCCTTCCAGGTCTGCGACGTGAGGACCAGTTCGGCAACCTTGGCCGGGCCGACGTTCCCCTCGGCAACCTTGACCCAGTGATAGCTCGCATCGGGTTTTTTCACGTAGTCGAGCAGCGGACGGTTTTGCGTGTCTGCCGCGTAGAGCGGTGTTGCCGGCCCAGCCAGTAACCCGGTGACGAAATACGCGATCACGATCACGGGAATCGAAACACGCGCAAACACAATCCGCTCCTTGCGACCGCCGGAGCCGTCAAACACCGCGCCCTGGTTGGCCGCGATCGAAAAAGGGAAGATGGCCGTTGGACCGTCCTGAACTAAAAGTCCCAAGTTACGTCTCCGAAATCTAAAATAATGGCCGAACCAGCCCCCCTTCAACCCGAGGCGGTTCAACCCGACCTGGAGCCCGTCCCCCGCGGACCTGGCTGGTTTTCGTGGCTCGTTTTGTTCCTTGTCGCGACGGCAGCACTTTCGCTGGCGGCGGTCTACTTGCCGGCACGCGTGAAAATGCTGGGGCTCCTCGCGATCGCGCACGGCCTGATTGCAGGATGGATCGCCGCACGGCTGGCGTCGATTTTCGAGCTCTCGACGGCATCGAGGGGGGCCCTATCGGGTGTCGTCTTCCTGGTAATTGTCGCTGGGCAAATCGGCATGGCTGTTGAATCGCACCGGCTCTACCGGGCCGAAGAGGAGCGGGTCGTGGCCGCCAATCCGAAGCGGCTGGCCGTCCTGCGGATGCTCGAATCGGTCAAAGCGCCCGACGACCCCAAAACGAAACAGATGGCAGCCGACGTCCGCAAAACGCTCGGCGTCCGCGGCACTTCATTTGCCGACTATTTGCAATTCCGCGTTTCGGAAATCGGCGTTCATTCGCATCGGCTCGCAGAGGCAATCTGGATTCTCGAAATTGGACTGGGGAGCCTGGCGGGAACTTGGATCTTTCGCCGGCTGGCCCCGGCGCCACGGTTGGAGGCACCCGGACCGCCCGCTAAGCTGGAAGCATGACGCTCCAACGGCCACCACGCCCCCAGCCGAGCTTGGGAAAGGCGACCATGATCCTGGGCATTGGCACCGACATCGTGGAGATCGTCCGCATCGGTCAAATGATCGAGCGCCACGGCGAGCACTTCCTGCAGCGGGTCTTCACCGAAGAGGAAATCCGCTACTGCCAGCGCCGCAAGGAGTCGTACCAGCACTTCGCCGGCCGCTGGGCCGCCAAAGAGGCGGTGATGAAGACGTTCGGCACGGGCTGGACGAAAGGGGTCGGCTGGCTCGATATCGAGGTGACGACCAGACGCTCGGGTCAGCCGTTGATCAACATCCACGGCACGGCCCGCGATCTGGCGGGCCAGTTCGGCATCGACGAGGTGCTGATCTCGATCTCCCATTGCCGCGCGTACGCGACGGCCACCGCCATTGCCGTGCGGCATGGCGATGCTGTGGAGGCGAAATAACGCACGCGGGAGGTTGCCCGCCTGCGCCCGGCTCGGTTTTTTTGTGCCGCTACTTTCACGAGGAATGATTGATCGATGCATCTGGCAAACCGTCTGGCGGAATACGCGGCCCGGCTGCGATACGAACAGCTTGACGAGGCGACCGTCCATGAAGTCCGCCGCCGTTTGATCGACTCGCTCGCGTGCGCCTTGGGTGCCTACGACGCGGGTGCTCCCTCGGTCGCGCGTCGCGTCGCGTCAAAGGTCTCCTCCAAGCCGGGGGCGAGCTTCCTCGGCGGACGTGGCAAGACGAGCCCCGACCTGGCGGCTTTCGCCAACGGCGTCCTCTTTCGCTACCTCGACTACAACGACACGTACCTGTCGCTCGAGCCGGCCCATCCGAGCGATAACTTCGCCGCCGTGCTCGCGGCGGGTGAAGTCGCCGGGGCCAAGGGCCGCGACCTGATCACGGCCGCCGTGCTCGGATACGAACTCCAGTGCCGGATGTGCGACGCCGCCTCCATCCGCAAGCACGGTTGGGATCACGTCACGTACGGCGCATTCTCGACGGCCGCCGCGGCTGGAAAACTGTTGGGCCTGAATGCCGACAAAATTACACAGGCACTCAACCTGGCCGGGACGCCCAACGTCACGCTACGTCAAACGCGGGCAGGCGAGCTCTCGGAATGGAAAGGCTGTGCATTCGCCAACGCGTCGCGGAACGGCGTCTTCGCCGCCCTCTTGGCCGCCGAGGGGCTTACGGGTCCGGCCCCGATTTTCGAGGGAGAACTCGGATTCTTCAAACTCGTCTCGGGACCGTTTACGCTACCAAAGCTGGGCGGCGAAGCGGGCGGCTCGGATTTCATGATCAAGAAAACGTCGATCAAATTCTGGCCGGCCGAATATCATTCGCAAAGCGCAATCCACGCCGCGCTCGAGCTGCGGCAGCGGATCGCCAACCGCTCGCAAATCGCCTCGATCGACATCGAATCGTTCGACGCGGCCGTCGACATCATCGGTAAAGACCCCGAGAAATGGCGGCCCAAGACCCGCGAGACGGCCGACCACAGCCTTCCCTACTGCACGGCGGTGGCCCTTGTCGACGGGGACGTGACGCTCGACTCGTTCTCGAGCAAACGTCTCGCTGACGCATCGTTGTTGGACCTCGTCTCGCGGATCAAGATCCACCGCAACAACGATCTGACGGCCCGCTACCCGCGCGGCATTCCCAACCGCATCGCGGTGACGCTCAAGGACGGGACGCAATTCACGGCCGAGAACGAATTTCCCCGCGGCCACGACCAGAACCCGATGACCGACGACGAGGTTGCTGCCAAATTCAAGCGGATGGCGGAAGGCCGCCTCGACCGGGCCACGCAAGACCGCGTGCTCGACCTGTGCTGGAAGCTCGAAGAACTCGACGACGTGGGAAAACTGTTCGCCCTGTTTCCCGCCGTTTCGTAGTGCGGTCGCTGCCTGACGTCAGTTCTTCAGGCCCACTTCGTAGCAGGCCGCTTCGCGGTCGTTGCGGACGAGCAGATACTTCCCGGCCAGCGCCGGCACGTTCCACGTCTGGCTCGTCAGGGCGGGAATCGTGCCCAGCTCCGTCAACCGCTTGGGAGTGGCCTCGATCAGCACGACCGGTCCTGGCTCCGTCTGCACGACGATCAAGTTGCCGGCAAGCAGGATCTGGCCGTGCTCGTACCGGCCCCCTTTCCATTTCTGCCTGCCCGTCTTGAGATCGATGCACTGCATGATGCCGTCGTCGAGACCGTACACGTAACCGTCGTGCGCGACGGCCGTCGTGAACTTGGTCTTCATCGTCTTGGTCTCCCACACCGGTTCGACCGACCACTTTTTGTCGGCCCCGCAGGAAACCTTGAGCAGCTGCGCTGCCCCGCCCGTAACCGACCGTCAGCAACACCTGATCGGGCCCGCCGGCATTGGCGATCGGCTGCGAGCAGATCGGCTCCTTCATGTTCCAGTCGAAATGCCACAGCACTTTGCCGTCAGCCGGGTCGTGAGACGTCAGGCCGCGATCGTCGTAGTTGAGGATTTGTTCCTTGCCGGCCACGGTCGCGACCATCGGCGTCGCATAGGCGGCCTCGTTGAGGCCCGTGTGCCACACCGGTTTTCCCGTCACGCGATCGTACGCGGCCAGGCTCGCGTCCGACTTTCCCGTCGGCGCGACGATCACGAGATTGCCCAAAATCAGCGGCGAACCGCACACGCCGTGGAACGGCCACGCTCCCGCCGAACTCGGTGACGATATTCCGCGACCACACCACGTGCCCCGTTCCGCCGTCGAGACAATTGAAGATCCCCGTGCAGCCAACCGTATACACCCGCCCGTCGTCGACGGTCGGCGTACACCGCGGACCCGGGCCCCCCATCCCCTCGTAGCGAGGCTTGTCCTTGTAGGGTGCCTTGTCCGCGTGCTTCCACATTTCCTTGCCGGTCGCGACCTCGCGGCAGACGACGCATTCGTCGTCGCCGCGCTGCTCCTGCGTGAAGGCGTAACCGCCGACGACGGCAAAGCCACCCCAGCCCGCCCCAATCGGCTCACGCCACAACTGCCGCGGCGGATGCTCGGTCCACTGCGGATCCAGCTTTACGTCCGGAAGCACGGCCGTTCGCGACGGCCCTTGGAACGCGGGAAAATCGGTCTTCGGGTTGGCGACCAGCGTGAAATCGGCTTTCTTGAGCTCACCCACGGACGACTTGATCAGTGAATCCGGTTTGATGCTCGACTTGAGCGCGAAATTGACGCGCGTGTCCCCCGTCAGGCCCTGGACTTCATAAAACTGGACGAACGGCAGAATTCCCGCGATCAACAGCACGAGCACTCCGATCCGCACGCTCCACAGCATGGGCACAAAAAACATCCACGAAGCCCACACCACCCACAAGCTGGCCGGAAAGAACCCCACGAACACGAGCCAGCTCGGCGCCGCGTTGCCATTGTTGAAAATAATGAGTGCCAGACAAATCGCCGTCCAAATGAAAAAGATCGCCCCGAAAATATTGCCGGCCAATCGCCGACTGCCAAGCCGCACCCCGACGTGAAAGTTGAGCAGGCTGATCACCACCAGCCCCACGACGACCTCGCCCAAGAACCACCGTTCGATCGTGTGCCACTGCGAGTAAACGACCAGCGTCCGCGCCCAGGCGTACGGCAAGAGCGTGAAGGTCACGGCAGCGGCCGCCACGATGCGGAAAATATTGAGCCCTGTCATCCAACGCCGGGGCGCAGCAGCGGGCCGCGGGGAATCGCCGGCAGGGGCAGGAGCGGGCACATTCTCGGACGTCGCGGACATCGGAATTTCCCTCATCGACAAGCGAAAGGACGCGAACACTCGAAAACGGCGAGTCGGACCGCGACAGATCCACACGGTCCGCAGACGAACGCCCGCCTTGAGTTAATACCTCGAAGGTCTGACCAAAGTTTAGCTTGCCGGCACAAAAGCCGCAAAAGGATTGGAACCGCGCAATGAACCCGGCTCTGAACCGCGGTCATTCCTTGAGCAACGCCAGGACAGCCTCCCTCAGGGCGAGGTTCACCGAAACGCCGTCGCCCGAATAGATCGACGTCTTCCCGGTCCAGTCGCAGAACGAGCCCCCCGCCTCTTGCACGATCGGGACGAGGGCCGCCGCGTCCCACGGATTCATCAGCGGATCAACCATCACGTCGGCCCGCCCCGTCGCCACGAGGGCGTGGCCGTAGCAATCTCCCCAGCCGCGCGTCAGTTTCGCCTGCGCGCGAATCTTCTCAAATGCGTCGTAACGTCCAATCCGCTCCCAACCGCTGACCGTCGTCACGCAAAACAGTGCATCGGAGAGTCGATCGACCTGCGAAACGCGGGCCGCCCGCGGCGTTCCTCCGCCAACCTGCCACCACGCCCCGCTCCCCTCGGCCGCGTACACAACCTCGTCCAGCGCCGGAAACCGGCACACGCCCAACACCACGCGGTCGCCGAACTCCAAGCCGATCAGCGTCCCGAACAGGGGCACGCCGTGAATAAACGATTTCGTCCCGTCGACCGGATCGAGGATCCAGCGAAAGTTATTCGACGCAGGCGTCTCCCCGAACTCCTCACCCAACACGCCGTCACCGGGAAACTCTTTCTGAATCGCTTTGCGGATCAACTCCTCAGCCCCACGATCGGCCGCCGTCACGGGCGACGTATCGCGCTTCGATTCCACGGCCAGCGATTCGGACTGGTAATACCCCAGAATCAACTCACTCGCCCGCCGGGCAACATCGAGCGCAAACTCGAGCCGTGGCTTGAGATCCTGCGTCATGCGTCCGCCTTCAGTCATTTCCCTCGCCCCTCACCCCTCGCCCCTCACCCCTCACCCCTCTTCAATCCGATACAGCATTTCCCCCGACTTGCGAACCAGGAGCACGCCGTCGTTTTCGCGGTCGGCAAATGACTCGACGTCGATCGAGGCCGGATCGCGATAACCCAGGTTGATCCGTTCGCACACCGCGCGCGGAAGGCCCGTCGCCAGCGTCACCTGCACTCGCGGCCGCTCGACGCCGTCGGCGTACGTCCCCGTGCCGCGGACGTGTGTCGAATGGGCCAGCACTCCCCACGGAACGTCCTTAAAGCGGTCCCACTGTTTCGTGAAATAATCCCGCACGTGGTAGCCGATCGCCTCGATCCGCTTGCCGTGCGTGACCGAGATCTCTTTCAAATGCGGGGCGTAAATAATCAGCTCGCCTCCGTCGGCCACGACCGGCTCGAGCTTGTACATGCACTTCCCCGCGACCCACAGCTCGTCGTACATGGCCGGAGCACAGGAAAGCACCTGGCGAAACGGCCGCGGCACGCGCCGGATATGCACCCGCGACGACAACGCGGCCGCCTCCTTCCAGGCGGTCTCGGGCGTGCCGTAGAACAGGCCGTGCAGACTCGCGTCGGGCGCCACGACAAACGCCACGCAACGGCGTTCGACCGGAATCAACGTCGCCGCCCGATCGACCACCCGCCGCACGGGCGTCTCGGCCACGCCGATGATCTTCTCGTTGGTAATCGAGCGCCCCGAGCCAATGGAAAAAGTTGAGCAGCTCCGGCCCCGAGATGCCGGGAAAGAAATATTTGTTGCCGCCGGAAAACCCGACCACCTCGTGCGGAAAGACCGGCCCAAGCACGAGCAGCACGTCGTAATCGCGGACCCGCGCGTTGATTCGCACGGGCACCTCGAGCGACAGCAAACCCTGCGACAGCTCGCGCGTCTCGGCACTCGATAGCGTGCCAAGTCTGACCAGCGCCGCGTTGTTGTTCCAATCATGGTTGAACACCTGCACCCGCGAAAACTTCGCCCGCCGCGCGCCCTCGATCCCCAAGAGCCGGCCGATCTGCGCCTCGGAAAGGGGCGGATGCGTCCCCAACGCCACAAGCACATCCAGTCCGCGCACGACACCCGACAGCCGCTCCCACAGCGCGTCGAGCAACAGAGGCAAAGGCGCCGTCCGCGTCGCATCGGGAACCAGCACGAGCACCCGCTTCCCGCGAAAATCCTCGAGCGGCACCTGCCGCTCAAACCAATCGCGAACAGCAGTTTCGGAAAGGACGCTTGTTTCAGCAGCCATAGGGTTCGTATAGCACGAGGGCAGGGGAGAGGGAAGAGGGCAGAGGGGAGAGGGGAAAAACCAAAAGGCAGTGCTGCGAACGTCTTTGCTCCGTTCCCTCCGCCCTCTGCCCTCTGCCCTCTGCCCTCTCCCCTCGCCGTTGCCCTTTCCCATCCGTCCCGCGATCGGTTACGCTTGTCAGATGCGCTCGACAAAATCGACATCTGGGTGCTGCCGATGACCCTGGCCGAGCTGTTGGAAGGGCGGTTTCGGGCCGACGTCCGCTTCCGCGGTGCCGCTTATTTCAAGGCGGAGCGGGTCGCCGTCTCCCGCGTCACGCCCAATGAACTCTTCGGCGTCGTCCGCGACGGCGTCGAGTACCAGACCCAGCTCTGCCGCCACGACGGGCGCCTGAAACTCTTCTGCAACTGCGCCGCACGGCCCAGCCCGAGTCAACCTGCAAGCATCTGTGGGCCACTATCCTGGCCACCGACGAAGGCGCCTACGTCAGCGGCGAAATCCGGGCCGACCACGTTCCCCCCTTTGTCTCCGAATCGCGTCACCAGCCCTTCTCGGTCGACTTCAACGACGATGACGAGGGCACGGGCGATTTCTTCGAGCCGTCGCAGGCCGCCTTGTCGCGTCCGCTGGCCGCCGCTCCGGTGGCCGCCCCCGACTGGCAAGCCCGCCTCACGGAAATGCGGCAATCGCTCGCCCAGGAGCCGGCCGCCACCTCGGCCTCCCCCCGCGAGCAGGAAATCTTTTACGAAATCGACATCGATCAGAGCCGGTCCGTCGGCCAGATCGTGATCCAGACCTCGCATCGGCAGCGCCGCGGCAACGGGCAGTGGGGCAAGCTCAAGCCGCTGCGCCTGCGCTCGGGCCGCATTGACGAGCTGATGGGGGCCGACGACGCCCGCATCCTCGCCTACCTCTCCGGCGGCACGCCCGAGCGGACCAACTGGCACGCCCAGCAGGCCGAGATTCAATCCTCCGTCCACCGCTTCCGCATCCCGCACGAACTGTGCGAGCTGATCATGCCGCTGATGTGTGCGACCGGGCGCGTGCGGTTTTTGAACTCGGGGGAAAAAGGGGCCACGGCCCTCGAATGGGACGACGGCCCGCCGTGGGAACTTTCGCTCCGCGTCGTCGCCGACGAACCGAAAGGGGACTGGCGCGTCGAGGGGCAGTTGTGCCGCGAGAATGAAATCCTGCCTTTGGCCCGCACGATCCTGCTGGTTCCCGGCGGCCTGGTCGTGACGCCCAAGAAGATTGCCCGCCTCCGCGATTTCGGCGCCTTCGCCTGGGTGACGCTCTTGCGGCAAGGAGACGAATTCCACGTCCCGGCCGGTCACGAGCACGACTTTATCGACCGCCTGCTCGACATGCCCGCCTTGCCGCGGCTCGACCTGCCGGATGAGTTGCGGCTCGAAGAGGTGACGTGCGAACCGGTGCCGCATCTCATGCTGCGGGCACCGCGCGGAGCCCTGTTGCACGGCGACCGGCTGCAAGGAGACGTGCTGTTCGATTACATGGGAACGATGGTCCGCGCATCGAGTTCGCAGTGGGCCATCGCCCAGCGGTCGCTCGGTCGCTGCATCCTGCGGAACAAAGAGCGCGAAGAGCAGGCCTGGCTGGCCCTCGTCGACCAGGGTTTCCGTCGCCTGCTCGATTCGCGACGCACCGGGCACGACATCGAGATTGCCGCCCGCGCACTGGGCCCGGCCGTCCGTGCCCTGGTGGCCGCCGGCTGGCAGGTGCATGCCGACGGCAAAAAAGTCCGCCAGCCGACCGATCTCCGCTTCCGTGTCCGCTCCAACATCGACTGGTTCGAGCTGCGGGCCGACATCGATTTCGACGGCCGTACCATCCGCCTCCCCGACCTGCTGGCCGCCGTGGCCCGCGGCGACACAACGGTCCGCCTCGACGACGGTTCGCTCGGCATCCTGCCCGAGCAGTGGGTCGAGCGGCTGTCGCTGCTGGCCAGTCTCGCCACGCCCAACGAGGACCACGTCCGCTTCGCGCCGAATGCCGTCACGCTGCTCGACGCGTTGTTGGCCGCGCAGCCCGAGACCGATTACGACGCGAAATTCCTCGAACTCCGCGACAAGCTCGAAGGACGCGTCGGCGTCGAGCCGACCAACGAGCCGCCCGGCTTCTGCGGCGAGCTGCGTGGCTATCAAAAGGAGGGGCTCGGCTGGCTCAAATTCCTGCAGGAGATGAGCTTCGGCGGCTGCCTCGCCGACGACATGGGCCTGGGCAAGACGATCCAACTTCTGGCGATTCTCGTCGACCGCAAGGCGAAGACCAAGCGGACCACTCCCTCGCTCGTCGTCGTCCCCAAGTCGCTGTTGTTCAACTGGCACAGCGAGTGCGCCAAATTCGCCCCGGACCTCAAGGCGATCGAGTACAGCGGCCTCGACCGGGCCGAGATCCGCCCGTCGCTCCCCAAGCACGACGTCGTGCTCACGACTTACGGCACGCTCCGCCGCGACATCACGCTCCTCAAGGACATCCAGTTCGACTACGTCGTGTTGGACGAGGCGCAAACGATCAAGAACGCCGGCTCGCAGATCGCCAAGGCGAGCCGCCTGCTCTCGGCCCAGTATCGCCTGGCCCTGAGCGGCACGCCGATCGAGAACAACCTGGGCGATTTGTGGTCGATTTTCGAGTTCCTCAACCCGGGCATGCTGGGCCGCAGCTCGGTCTTCAAGCATTTTGTCGCCGAGACGCACGACGATCGGGCCCGCCAGATCCTCTCCAACGGCCTCCGCCCGTTCATCCTCCGCCGCACGAAAAAAGAAGTGGCGGCCGAGTTGCCGGAAAAACTCGAGCAGACGATCCACTGCGACATGCGGAAGGAGCAGAAGCGGATTTACCTCGATCTCCGCGACAGCTATCGGGCCGCCCTGCTGGGCGAAATCGACGAGCAGGGCCTCGCCAAGAGCAAAATGCACGTGCTCGAAGCCCTGTTGCGCCTCAGGCAAGCCGCCTGCCACCCGGCCCTGGTTGGGCAAGGCCCCGAGGAAGAATCGTCGGCCAAGCTCGACGTCTTGTTGCCGCACCTCGAGGAGTTGATCGCCGAAGGGCACAAGGCCCTCGTCTTCTCGCAGTTCACGAGCATGCTGGCCATCGTGAAAAAGCATCTCGACCGCCGCGGCGTGGTCTACGAATACCTCGACGGCCAGACGCGCGACCGCAAAGAGCGGGTCAACCGCTTCCAGACCGACGAGAAGTGCGGCGTCTTCTTGATCAGCCTCAAAGCCGGCGGTCTCGGCCTCAACCTGACAGCCGCCGACTACGTTTTCCTGCTCGACCCGTGGTGGAACCCGGCGGTCGAAGCCCAAGCCATCGACCGCGCCCACCGCGTGGGCCAGACGCGGAACGTCTTCGCCTACCGCCTCATCTGCCGCAACTCGGTCGAAGAAAAGATCGCCGAGTTGCAGGGCCAGAAACGCTCACTGGCCGACGCAATTCTGCAATCGGACGTCAACCTGATGAAGGATTTGACGGTCGCCGATCTGGAGAAGTTGCTGTCGTAGGTGCGGCTTTAAGCCCTGCTCCAAGCCCCAACGGGGCGAGATCCTACAGCCCAGGTTGGAGCGCAGCAGGCCTGGGTAACCGCACACGCGACCCACCGCGACAGCCCTGAAAGGGCGGGATAACCTCGACGCGTTAGTTGTGGCCACGATTTGCAATCAATCGCCGGCAGATTATCTCGCCCCTTTGGGGCTTTGAAAATCATCGATTGTCTCGTCCGATGTCCCAGGCCTGCGCTGCGCTCCGACCTGGGCTGTAGGATCCCGCCCCTTTGGGGCTTATGAATCCAAGCGAGACTTAATCCCAAACGTATCGTTCATCGAATTCGACCCGGTGGCGGCGGAGGAATTCGCGGAGTTCGTCCTGAAATGTTTTGACGCGGTGATGCGATTCTTGTTCTTCGATATAGCGCTTCACGCGCTCCGCATTCAACGCGCTGACCGAAAAGGCCGCGTAGCCGCTCTGCCAGGAAAATGAGGCAACGCCCAACTCGTGGCGCTTGATCAGCTTGGAAGACTCGACCTTCATGGCCTCGACGAGTTCGGCGATCGTCGTCGTTCGCGAGAGTCGGCAAAGCGCGTGGATGTGGTCGGCGACGCCACCCACGATTAAGGCGGGGCATTCGATGCTCCGCAAGGATCCGACAAGATACGCATGCGCCTCCTTTCGCAAAATCTCGTTCTCGAAAAACGGCTCCCTGTTCTTCGTGCTGAAAATCACGTGCAAGAGGACATTGGACAACGACTGCGACATGGAGCGCCTGCCTTTCTCAATCAGAGATTGACGACTAACAACGATCCGGAGAACTTGCCATCGTAATGCAGCCTCCAAGCCCCAAGGGGGCGAGATCCTACAGCCCAGGTCGGAGCGGAGCGTAGGCCTGGGTTATTGGACACGCGAGCCAGCACATAAGCCCTGAAAGGGCGTGATAAGCTCCACGCGTTGAACGAGGTGGCCGTTTGCGATCGAGCGCCGGGACATTATCCCGCCCCTTTGGGGCTTCGGAAATCATCAATTGTGTCGTCCGATGTCCCAGGCCTGCGCTGTGCTCCGACCTGGGCTGTAGGATCTCACCCCTTTGGGGCTCATGCAATTCTCGTCACAACTTTGTTTCGGTCGCATCTCCGCTGCCATCTTGTTTCGGCGATCGATCGGTGGCACGATCGGAGTCGGTGGGATTGGTGTCGTGCGTCAGGCCGAAAGCAAGGCGACGGACACAGAGACGTGGCGGACGAGCCCTTTAATTTGCGAGTCGATCGCGATCGGTTTGTGCCGTTGGCGAGCGTGGCCATCGGGGTGGCGATCGGGATGGCGGTGCTGCTCGGCGTGAGCCGGGTGAATGGGCACTACTATCTGATTGTGTCGCCGTTCTACGCGTTTGTGCCCGTGCTGGCCGTGGCGTATGCGGCCGTGGTGTTCGGGCGGTGCCGGAATGAGTATCTGGCGGCCGGGCTGGCCGTGGTCGTGGCGTCGATCACGTATTGGGGACAGTTTCCGGCGGCGCTCGCGGACGAGGTCGGACCGGCGGCGCTCTTGTCGCCCCGCCTCGTGGCCAAGTATGTCGCCTTGCGGATGAATCACGAATCAATGGAATCGTACCCGTCGCCGCCGCCAGAGGGTGTCGCCCGCAGAGGTCGGAGGCGGGTGGAACCGGGCGTGAATTGGGTGTTCGGCTTTGCCGAGTGGGGCGGATTGATGGTGGGATCGATCGGGCTCTTGCTCTATCGCAGCCGCATGGCGTATTGCGAGCGCTGCAGATGGTGGACGACGCGCGAGAAGCTGGCGCTCTTGCCGAAATCGGGCAGCAAGATTCGCGATCAGTTCGAAACGGCGACGCTGGACCAGCTCAAACTCTTCATGACTCGCGAAGTGAGGGCAACCCAGCTTGTGCCGAGTTCGGTGAGCGTCGATTTTTGTCGGCGGACGTGGAATCAGGGCGACCATTGTCCGGTCTATCTCAGCGTTTTCGACGGGACGGGTCCCCGTCCGAATCGCGTGCCACTCCGCGAGGGAACGAAGCCGCTCCCGACCAAGCCGACGTATTACAAGCCGGCCTGGTGGCTGCTGCGGGTGCCGCTCGATGACAAACAAATCGACGCCGTCGCGGGTCTCTTTCCCAAGTTGGCCGCCGTCTTGGGCCGAGCGCCCGAAGTGCCGCCCGTGGCCGACGCGGACCGCAAAACCCGCGCGCACGCGGTGGCCGTGATCGAGAAGGTGCCGGGCGGAACGGCCCGCCAGCATTTCCGCCGGTGGCGGCTCAGTCGTTGGACTCTCATTCGCCTGTGGATCGCAGGCGCGTTCCTGATCTGCCTCGCCGTATTGATGCCTATGATGGATGCGGGCGACGTCGACGAGCGACGCAGGGTCAACGTCATCTTGGCCGCTTGTGCCGTCATATTGCTGTCGGCCTTGGGGTTGGGCATCTATGAGTTTCTGTGCGGCGGACATTTCCGCGCTTTGGCGGCGTCGCTCGCTCCGTAAAATCGTTCAAGCGCGGCCCGACAGTTTGATCGATCCGGGCGCCGCAGTTCCCGGCGGCGAGCTGGTGTTCGTCGACGTCGTCCGCGACGTCGACCGGATGCGTCCGTTGTCGGACGGCGTCATCGACACGGGCTTCCTCCAATTCGATGCGGACCATCGACAACTCCTCTTTGAAGGCAACACGGAGCGGTATCGGATTCCGGCGGACGCGATTCGGTTCTGTCAGGTGGAGTCCATCGGCGAGCAATTCCATCCCCTGATCCGGTGGTCGCCGCGGCCGCACGATCTGGTGGTCGTGCGGGTGGCGACGGCGGCGGGAGTCTGGCAGGCACGGTTCTGGTGCCGCAACGTGTGGCTGCGGCCGGTTGGTCGGCGCGGACGTCGCGAGGCAGCCGAACGGCTGGCATCGCGAATTGTGGCGTTGACGAACAACGTCGTGGAACCGGTGGCGGAGACCACGCACGAAGATCTGGCTTACGTCCGCCAGCATCCGCCCAAATGTCTCGTCGTCTTCCGCACAGCGGCGGCCGTTTGCACGGATCGGCTCGACGGGCACGGTGAGTCCGTCAATTCGTTTTTCGAGGTGCATTGTCCGTGCGGCAGCAAAGAGCATCAGGTGCTGTGCTATCCGCTCGTGCATCCCGAATCGCGCGAGGTGGTGCTTGTCGGCCCGATTGCCCTGCGCTGCAAGAAGTGCCGCCGCACGAGCGAACTCTTCGATGCGACGCAGCACGGCTATGACGCCGAGCACGGCACGGCCCCGAGGCGCCTCTGCGGGGAGGGGGAACGCACGGCGTTTGGGTGCCCGGATTGTGCGTCGACGAAATTCGGCGTTGTCGCGCGGTTCGAGGTACTCGAGCGAAGGCCTGTACGACGATGACGAGCGATTGGTCGCTCGGGCGGAAGATTATTTCACATGGTTCACGCTCCTCGGCCAGTGTGGCGGTTGCTCGAAGGAAACGCACATCGTGGAGATTGAGTGTGCGTAGGGCTGCCCGTGCCGTTCGGCTTGCCGGACGAGCGGGCGGAAACGGCCGACGTAGCGTGCGTCGGCCCCGATCTATTTTCTCCACGCAGCATCGCAGGCTGCGGAAAACGGTTGGGCAAAGAGTTGCTCACAACCGTGGTGCACTGCCCTGCACTCTGGTTTCATTATGTGCGCGTTTGGCTTTTCGTTCAAGATCAGTTTTTTGGCATTCGCTCAAAGGTGTTGAGCGAGCACGAGTTGGATTCTCGCCGAATCGGAAAAGTTTCCGCGCGGTAAATTTTCTGTGGTGGCCGGAGATTTTTCTGTGGCGGCGAGCCCTTTTTTTACACCGCAGAAAAACCAGAAAAATCGCGCGGACAGGCCGTGAGGAAGGCCCAACGCTGTCAAATCGGCAGACGAAGCGGGGGCGAGGACGTCGTGAAGTCGCTTCAGGGAGTGGCGCTGGCGGCCCGCGGGACGGGCGGCGCCGGCATCCAGGGGGGCGAAAGTTGCGGGACGGAGCCGGGCCGATTGAAGGCGCTCAGGAATTGGCGGAAGGCGGCGTCGAACTGGGGCATGGCCTCGATTCGCGCCCGGGGGTCCCGGATCGTGCCGCGCACGCTCACGCCGACCCAGCCTTGGCCGAACTGGTCGACGAAGTTGCTCAAGATGGGGACCTGCCAGGATCGGGCGGGGCGGGAGTAGAACTCGAGCGTGAGCGGTCCGTCGAAATTGGCCCGTCCGCGGCCGCGAAGGCTGATCGCGTCGCCGATCAGGTCGATGCCGCTGAAATTGATCATGCGGTTGCCGATCGTAAAGCTGGCGAGGGCGTAATTAAATGCCGTCTTGTCAGGCGTGGCGAGGCTCAGCGTCTTGAAGATCTGGATAAAGACCGGCAGCTCGTAGAGGGCGGCCGGGTGAATCATGAGCTGGCCGCGACCCATCACGTCCTTCGGGTCGGAGCTGTTCCCTTCGAGCTCGGCCCAGCCGTTCATCACGCCATGCAGCGAGTTGCCGCCGAAGCCGTGATCGCGGGCGTACTGATCGAGGCTGGCGTTCTGCATGGCCGTTTTGACGACGTAGGTGGTGCGCTGGGCGTCGAGGGTGGCTTTGGCATCGAGGAAAAAGAGGCCCCCCACCGCGGTGGCCGTCATCCGCTCCTCGTTCGGGATCGGCCGTTCGTGGGCACCGGCAGCCAGCGGAGCAAACGCCTTCGCGGAGCCGACGAGTAATTCCTGATTGTTGAGCTGGAACGGCCCTTGGACATTGGCGAACTGATGGCCGAGGACGTAAACCGAGGCCAGTTTGACGCGCCCCCGCATGTTGATGGCGCGGCCGTTCCATTGGCCACTCGAACTGACGGTGCCGTGGACGTGCTCGAGTTTGACGCCGGCCGTCAGAGTGGCCTCGGTCACGGTCGAACCGATGTTCCAGGCCGCCGTGATCGGGGCGTTGACTCGGCGGGCTCCGCGGAGTTCGATCATGCCGACCAGGTCCACTTTTCCCTGCGGGTCGAGGGCTTTAACGGTATTGCGCAGCCCGCTCGGCAGAGCGCGGCGGAGAGTCCGGTCGGGGACCAGTCCTTCGACCATCAACCGCCCCAAGTGCACCCGCCACTCGCCCTCCGGGTCATCGGGCGAAGGGCACAACACGAAGCACTGCCGCGGGTTGTCTGCCCGGATGAGCGTTTCGTCGTGGTGCCCCTCGAAAGAGACGATCGAAAGCCGATCCTGATCGGAGCCGGCGTCGCGGCCGTACATGACGGTGGCCGTCACATGGTCGAGCGAGAAGGGGAACGACTTCACCTCGAGCGATCCCTCGGTGATTGTCGCCTCGGGAATCACAATCTCGGGTCTTGTGCCGGGAACCCATCGCAGCGAGACCTGCGTCCGCACTTTGCCGGTGGGATAGATGAGATCCCACAGCTTTCGCGTCGCCGGCGGAAAGGCCTGGGCGAGTTCCTCTTCGAGGGGCACATCTTCGGCATGGACTGTGAGGTTCAGCTCTCCCGGCTCACTCGGCGCGGTTTTAACGAAAGAGCCGACGCCGGAAAGCCGGGCCGGGCCGTGGCTGCCGCGGAGGTCGTTGAACGTCCATTTCTGCAGCGTCGAATCGAACGTGACCCGGCCGCTGAGATCGCCGATGCGATAGGGAAAGTGGACGTAGGTCAGGGAGCCGTTGCTGACTTGCGCGTCGAGCCACCACTCGATTTTCTGATCGCGGCCAGCGGGCCGGTGGAACCGGACGCGAGCATCGGCCGTCCCCCGCAGCTTGAGACTGTCCAAGGTGTTGTAAAAGGCCGGGTGGACCTTGGCGGCCGCCAACAGGGCATAGTCGATGGGGAGGCGTTGAACTTCGAGCCAGTAATCCCCCTCGGCGTCGGGGCCGGGGTTGTGAACAGTGCCCATCAGCCGGGCCGGCCGCTCGCCCGCCACTCCGCGGAAATTGAGCACGAATGCGTTCTTTTTTTGTACCGCGGTTCCGTTGATATCGGTCACCGGATAGGGAAATTTCTCGTGCGACGCGGTGCAGTTTTTGAACGTGAGGGCCCAGTCGACGAAGTCCCATTTGGCGTCGGCGGTGCGCACGACGGCGCCGGTGGCATCGAGGTGGCCGGTGGGATGGACGGTCTCGAAGAACCGCCGCACGCGGTCTGGCAGCCGGCTCTCGAGTCGTTGATCGAGAATGAGATCCTGGATCGTGAGCTTGATGCAGTCGGCAGGAGCCGGCACGGGAAGATTGATCAGCCCGTCGGCGACCAGTTGCGTCGGGCCGTTGCGCACGGTCACGTTCCGCAGGATGAGCCGATGCTTGTCGACATAGACCTGCCCGGTCAGGTTCTCCAGCGGAAACGGGAGCAGCGGGTGTTTGATCTCGGTCAGAGCCAGTATCGCGCGGGCCTTGTAGTCCAACTCGGCGCCCGGGGCCGAACGCGAGAGCTCAAAGTCGATCGATGCTTGCCCGCCGAGCGTCAGGTCGTTTTGCGGCCCCGCGTCGGAAAGATCGGCCGTCGTGACGGTGGCGGCGGGGATGCGGTTCTGGAACGCGGTAAACCGTTGGGCGGCGTCCGGAAAAATGCGGGCGAACGAATCCATCAGCTCAGTGACGTCGGCGCCGGACCGCGTTCCGCCTCGCACGCGCCAGGTCCCTTTGTCCGGAGCGAAACTGCCCTCAAAGTGGATGTCCCCCAAACCGGGGAGCTGAGCCGCCGCTTCGATGGCGAATTCGCGATGGGCCGACGGAATCAGGCGGACCGAGGACTGCTGAATGTGGATCGGCGCGTTTTGACCGCCGCCTTGATCCAAATGCACGGAGACTTGCAGATCTTCAAAGCTGAGTTCAGGACAGGGATCTTCGGGCCTGGCCAGGTGGAGTTTTTGCCAGTTCCAACTTCCATCGGCGATGCGCAGCAGCCGCACGTCGGGCCGGATGATCCGCAGGGACCGCACGTCGATCGTTTGGTCATCGGAAAGCTCTTGTCCGTCAACTGTCACGACGATTTCCACGCAGCGGGCGACGGGCGCGTCGAGCCCCTTGGCGGAGAGGTGCACGTCATAGAGGTGGATGCGGTGGCTCCAATCGAAGCGGGCACGTCCGATGGTGATGACCGCAGTCGGAATGCGTTGCAGGAACGCCTTTTCGGCATAACCGCGGAGCCATTCGTTGGTTTGCGTGTACAACCAATAGGCGTACCCGCCCCCGCTGGCACCTCCCAGGACCAGGATCGCTGCAATCCATTGCAACGTCTTGCGGACCATCACGTAAGTTTCGCGTCTTTAATTGGTGCTCGCTCGAACCACTTCCCTGCCTGGCGGAGACCGACCGCCGCCGCGATGCACAAGGGGTATTCCGCCGGCAGCCGGTATCGCAGCGAACCGAGAAAAACGGCGTGGATCGCCGAGAAGTAGAGGATTGGCCCCAGCGTCAGGATCCAACCCCAGTAATTTCGCGGACCAAAGACCCAACCCAAAACAGCCGCCAAAACCACAGGGATAAAATAGACTGCAATCGCGAATCGCAGACCGAGTCCCGAGAACTGTTCCGCGTTGGGCCAAGGCATCCAGAACCGGGCGATTTTGTCGATGGTCAGCGACAATGCCTTCTGCGGATGGTCGCGGACGAATTGCCAGGCCTTGTCCCGGTAATAATGGTCGACATCGAACTCCGTCATCCGATCCATCAGACGATCTTGCTCGAAAAACTGCATGTTGCTGTCACCGGTCGCCTGCGGATTGAAGCCGTCATAAAGACTGGGTCCGACCCACAGCGTCGTCCAAATCCAATGTCCTGTGACCTCAGAATTGCGATAGGCCCACGGCAACAGGCTTCCGTATGTAAAAGCCAACACAATCGCGGCGACGGCAACACCTTGCCAGAGCGGACGCCGCCGGCCTAACCAGCCGCCAAATAGCGCCGCAAAACAGACGGCGGCGAGCAACCAGCTTGGTCGGACATAAACGGACACCCCAATCGCGAGACCGGTCAGTGCGGCCCAAAACGCCAGGCGTCCAAATGCAGCCTCACGGCCGCTCAGCGAGATCAGACGTGCCATGCAGAGCAGGCTGGCCACCAGTGTGGCCGCGAAGAGCGTTTCACTGAGCAAGATGACGCTGAAACCGATGAGCGGTGGGGCAATCGCCGTGATGGCCGCCGCCAAGAGTCCCGTCGGCGTGTCAAATAGCATCCGGCCAAGCCACCCCACCAAGCCGCAGGCGAGCGTGCCGACCCCGGCCATCAGGATCCGCGCGACGAGATGTTCCTTTTCGGGAATCGACAGAGCTTTCGCCAGGCGGATCGAACCTGCGACGAATGCCGGGTAGCCCGGCATTCGCAATACGTAGCGTCGATAGAGCTCATAGGGCTGCCCGTCGGCGATTCGCTGGCCGAGGTCCCAATAACCTTCGGCATCTCCCATAATGAGGAAAGGGCGCTGTTTATTGACGTCCAGATCGTGCTGCAGCCAGAGTGCGCAGCCCAGACGGACGACGAGCGCCGTCAGAATGATCCAAAGGAGCGGGCTGCGGCGCATCATGAATTCCCGACGCCTCTTCTCATCGCGGCATCCCTCGCGCCGCCGCTTCCGGCGCGACCGAGAAAATCGCGGAATCGTAAGGCCGTCCCCGTAAGATGGTCAATACCAAGGAACGACCCGGAAGCGGAGGTAAGATAGGTATCTTTACGTCGGATGGCCCGCCGTCACCGGGCGCTTTTTTGCAGCCTTTAGGACGAAAAAATGCCGGTTCCGGAACTACCGATTCCCTTGGACTACCTGCCTCGCATGCCGCGCAACAGGGAGGCGGGGATCGGCTGCATTGGTGCCGGTTTCATTATGGATGAGTGTCAGCTTGTGGCGTATCGCGCGGCCGGCTTTCGGCCCGTCGCGATTGCCTCGCGGAGGCGCGAGCACGCGTCCGACGTTGCCCGCCGGCACGGGATCCCGACCGTCCATTCCGATTATCGTTCTCTGCTAGCCGATCCGCGAGTCGACGTGGTGGATATTGCGGTTCCGCCCGACGTGCAAATCGACGTGGTCCGCGAGGCGGTGCGTCACACCGACCATATCAAAGGCATCCTCGCACAGAAGCCGCTCGGCGTCAGCTATGCTCAGGCCAAAGAGATCGTCGATTTGTGCAGCACGGCGGGCATCACGCTGGCCGTCAACCAGAACATGCGCTACGACCAATCGATCCGTGCCTTGAAGTGCCTGCTGGCACGAGGAGAGTTGGGGACGCCTGTCCTGGCGACGATTGAAATGCGGGCGATTCCCCATTGGATGCCCTGGCAAGAGCGGCAGGGTTGGGTCACGCTGCGGATTATGAGCATCCATCATCTCGACGCGTTTCGGTTTTTGTTCGGCGATCCGGCACGCATCTTTGCCAGCGTGCGCCCGGACCCCCGCACGGCACAGGCGTTCGCACACGAGGACGGCATTTGTCTTTACATCCTCGAATACGAGGACGGGCTGAGGGCGACCGCGTGGGACGACGTGTGGGCCGGTCCTGCGCGCGAGGGGGCGGCTGCCGACATCGGGATTCGCTGGCGGGTCGAAGGAACCGAAGGCATGGCGCGTGGCACGATCGGATGGCCCGATTATCCGCTGCGGACGCCCAGCACACTCGAATGGACGACCGTGCGCGCGGCCGGAGAGTGGTTCAAGCCGACCTGGAGTGAAGCCTGGTTCCCGGACGCGTTTGCCGGCCCGATGGCCCAATTGCTCTGTGCGCTCGAAGAGCAGCAAGAGCCGGAGATCAGCGGTGCCGACAATCTGAAGACGATGGCACTGGTCGACGCCTGCTACGTGTCAGCGAGAGAGCACAAGGCAGTTTCGCTCAGGTAGCTTCAGGCAGGGGAACTTCGGAGCCTGCGGAGACGGGCATTGCGACCTCCGACTCCCTCAGCCTCCCTGCCGGCGTTTCTTCATACCAGTCGGCAAGCTTCTGCATGTCCCCCGTAACGGTCCGCGAGGCGGCGAAGAGGACCACGGCCAGGCCGAAACAGAGGAGCGGTGCGATGTACATCGCCTGGTGAAGTCCGATCGCACGAAACTGCTCCGGAACCCGGTTGGCGACGAGGGATTGTCCGGCGGCCGACATTGCGCGAACGGCCAGAGTGTCGCTGAGCCAGCCCAGCACATACGTTCCGAATGCGCCTCCCAAGACGTACATCACAAAGAAGTAGAGGGCCATGGCGGTTCCCCGCAGGCTCGGTTCAACCACGTCCTGGATGGCGGCATAAACGCCCGCATAGTAGACGTACATCAACATCACGCCCAACCCAACCCACACCATGAAGCACCTGAACGTGACCCGGCGGCTGCGAGACGCCGATGTAGAGGCACGGCGCCGAGACCAGCATCGCCGCCGCAGCGACAAGCAGTCGACCGTTACGCCGCGTAGCCGCTGGACGCGATCGGCGACCCAGCCGCCGCCGAGCAATCCCACGATGCCGACGGCCCCCAAAATGATGCCCGCCACGAGTCCCGCATTGCGATCGGTCAAGCCGTAGTACCGGCCGATCAACGCCGGCACGAAACCATTCAGGGCATACATGTTGAAGTTGTGCAGAGCGCCGGACAGCACAATCCACACGATCGTCGGCGTACCGAGGATCAACAAATACGGAGAGCCGGGACGCTGCGGCATCGCCGCGGGCACGGCATCGGTCGCCTTTCTGCTCGGCCTGGCCACGCTGCGGCTCTCGGATGAATAACGTCAAGACGGCACAGAACAGCCCTGGAACGCAGGCGACATAAAATGCCGTTCGCCAGCCCGAAAACTGCAGTGATCGTCCCGCTTAACCAATTGCTGAAGAAGATCCCCAACGGCAGCCCGAGCATGAAGATCGAGAGGGCGCGAGCCCGCTGTTGCGGCGGAAAGAGATCGCCGACAAGCGAATTGGCCGCCGGGCGCAGCTCGCCTCGCCGATACCGACGCCCAGACGTGCCGCGAACAGGGAACTGTAGCTCCATGCCGCCCCCGAAGCAGCCGTCAGCACGCTCCAGACGGTGATGCCCCCGCTCAAAATCCGCGTGCGCGAGACACGATCAGACAAACGACCGAGCGGAACTCCGACGGCGGCATAAATCAGCACGAACGCGGTGCCAAGAATTCCCACGTCCTTGTCGGACAGGCTCCAATCCTTACGGATTGGCTCCATAACGGCCGCAATGATCTGGCGGTCATAGAAGTTCATCAGGTTAATGGCGAACAAGACGCCCAGCGCAAACCATGCCTGCCGCCGTGAGTACAGCATGTCGTTACAACCCTCGCCGCGGCCTACTTCCAGGTTTTCAGCGCAAAGTTAACGTGGCGGAGGAGGGAGACGGGATCGCAATGAGCAACGGCACGTGTGGAAATGCCGCTTGCCTGAAGCCGGCGCACATTCCCCCCGGAAGCGCGTGCCAACAGCCGAATCGGCTGTCCATTGCCGCGCGCCTCGCCCCTCTCGCCTCGCCCTCGGCCTTCGTCAGATGTTCTTCAACACGATGCGGTGCACCACGATCGCCACGTCGTCGCAGTAATCGATCGCCTCTTCGACGAGGTGGTGCAGTTCCTTCCATTTGATAACCTGCATCGCGTCCATGCCGCACTCAAAGAGTTCGGCCAGGATTTGATGATGGATGGCGTCCCCCTCCTCCTCGGCCTCGTGGACGGCGATCATCAGGTCATCGAGGGACTCGCCCGATTTCCGCTGCCGGCGGTCCTTCATGTGACGCACCGCATGGACCGCATCGGCCATCAATCGGCACGCCTTCACCAGCACGGCACACTGATTGACAAACTCACCCCGCACCAATTCGATCTTGTAGAACATCGTCCGCTGGGCGACCGCATCGATCATGTCGACGACGTCGTCGATCCGCGTAATTAAGCTATGGATGTCCTCTCGATCGATGGGCGTAATGTACGTCTGTTCCAATCGATCGAGCGTCTCGTGCGTGACGCGATCTCCGGTGTGCTCCGCATCCATAATCTCAGAGACAAGCTCGTGTCGCCTTCCGTTGGTTGCCTTGGCGCACTCCAAGAGCAACTCGGCGGTGCGCACGGCGTTGTCAACAGCCCGATCGAAACAGTCGTAGAACTCGAGATTCTTCGGCAGCAAACCGAACATGAAATCCTCATCAACGGCGGCAGTTTCCTTCAGATCAATCCCGCATTAAGTGCCGTTGAGCATATTGTGGAAGGCGCGGCTTCTCAAGCCGCTCGAAGCGCACTGCGGACGGGCGCTGCTAGTAAATTGCCCGCGTGGCGTGTCCGATTCGGTCAAGCCGCTGTCAGGCGTTGATTTCGTCGAACCACTGGGGCTCAAGCTCTTTCGTGTTCCGCTCGATCCCCAGCACGATCGTCCGTTGATGACAACCATTGCGCGTGGTGACGACGGCGTCGATGACCTGCCGGCCTTCCGAGAGCGAGAAACGATGGGAAAACGTCCCGTCGCGGCTGATCGGAATGCGGTCCCCGAGGAGTTTCAGTTCGGCCTGCGGGTCGGTTGAGCCGTGCACGATCAGTTCGGCGTGCAGGCACAATTCGACCGGCACCGGCATCGGAGCCTCGCCGTTCGGTCCGCAAACCGCGGGGGCGGCACCGTTTCCGTTTCCCGACTTCGCCGTCGTGAACGCCCGCAAATCGAAGGAAGGCATCTTTTCCAGCTCGAGGGACGATCCGGATCCGTCACCGGCCGGCCGCTGCCTGGCCGACATTTCACGGGTCCGCAGGGAGTGGGAACCCGGCCGGGGAGTCTGGACCCGGTTCGATTGGGCCATGACGAAGAACAGCCCATTTAGCACGCGGTAGCCAATTTGCACCTTGTAGGTGCGAGGGGCATGTTCGACCGGCAGATACCAATGATCGACGTCTCCGTGAATCTCGACATCGCGCACCCGGACCTGGGAGGAGATCGCCCCTTCGTCGTTCGTCACATCGAAGACCCGCAAAATGGGGACCGCATGATGCCACTGCGGACCGAGGGCTGCTTCGGCCCGGTCGAGCATGTCTCGAGAAAGCGTCCAGCGGACATGGACCCAGTAGGGATCGTGCGCCTCGGCCGTGAGAGCGTCGCGGACACTTTTAGGAGCCGTCGCATTGGCGGCCGGCTTCAGCAGCCGCCGACCGTTGAGATGGCCGCCGCCCAGCGCGCGATCGGCCGTCTTGGCACGGTGCGACCCGTTGCCCCGACCGTTCGCAGCGAAGCGCTCGGCCGGGCTCGATTCCTGCCGACCGCGTGCCGATCCGCCGTTGAGGCGGCGAGAGCGCGTCGCCAAAGCGGCAACAAGCTCGTCCTTGGTCATTTGATGCCAGCCCGCGATCTGATGTTTCTTCGCGAGGGCGGCAAGATCCTTCCGGGTCAGTTCTCGGAGAGACGAAAGCGTCATAGCGGAGCGCCAACTAAACCGCGGATTCTCGATGTTAAGAAATGCCCGAGCTTAACGATCTGTCAGCGAGAAAGACCCGCAGTTGTCATTTCTCACGTCCAAGCCCAGGTGGCGATCCGTGCCTAAAAAAAGTCCGAAGCGAACGCAGAAAGGAAATTGATGATCGAGATGGTCGACCTCATGGTCGTCTCTCGGTTTTAGCAAGCGCCATTCGGTCCTTGCAAATTCGACAGGCGAAAAAAGCGCCAAGTCGGTGCGGAATTAACTTTAACTATTTATAAATACATAAGTTGCGATATCCCCCACACTTATTAGCTTGGCGGATTTTTATAGGAATCAATACCAATATACACAAGAACACATCTTCTAGCCAGCCCAGCGTTTTCAAGCGGCGAGACTCAAATTTGCCGCTGATTGATACCGTCCTGCCAACCGCATGCTCGCGCATGAATGTCGCCGACTCGACAGCCTAGTAATTCAAGGCTGAGACCGGTCAGCCTGCGATTGGCGATGCGAGATCGGCCAACCCGAAGCTCTGCTCCTTTTGCGACACTGCTAGGAGAGAGTTCTCGGGTCGTGTGGAAGCTGAGTTGACCGGGTGGATGGAAATCGGAGTACGAACGAATTGTCAGCGGCCCCTCCCCGTGCTTGGGAATCAATTCCCCCACTCTTGGGAAAAATAAAATCCCATCGTGTACAAGCTTTGACACTCGCTCCTTGAGGGAATAGACTGGCCGCGAAAACCACGGAGGCTGTGCCTTTCTGAGGGTGGGGACCACTGTAGTTTGATGGTTGGCTGGGCTTCACGCGGGACTCCAAACGGAAATGCCGGCGGAGGTTTCCCGTGTCGGGTGCTTCGAACGACGACCGCCCGCCTATGGTCGTCGCCATGCGGTGGGTGAACCAGATCACGTCGATTGCCATTGAAATGGCAGTGCCGGCGATCCTCGGCCACTGGGCCGACCAGCACTGGGGCACCGAGCCGTGGTTCGTGAGCATCGGGGCTCTGTTAGGTTTTGCAGTGGCGATGGTGCATCTGTTGGCCTTGGCCAAACAATCCAATCGCCGAGAGAAACGTCGACCGGGACGCGGGACGGGTCCCGAAACCGGGACCGATCGGGGCAGAAAGTGACAACCGTAGAGACGAGCCGAACGGCAAAGCAGATGGCCTGGACGCGGTGCGGCTGGCTGGCATTGGCCGCCGCCGCGTTGTGGCTTGTCCTGCTGGGTCCGGCCTGGTTCGTCGCGGGGCGAGAAGGGATGATCGGATTGTCGGCGGCCGCGTTTCTGTGTGTGATTCCCGGCTGGGCGGTGTTTTGGGTGGCCGCCAGCTTCGGGAGCGCAGGAACCGAGGTTCCGCTGGTGATTCTCGGGGGGACGGCGTTTCGGATGCTCTTCGTGCTCTTGGGACTGGTGATTGCCCAGACGCTCGACCCGCGCCTCGGATTTCGCGAATTTGTCGTCTGGTTGCTGGCGTTTTATCTGTGCCTTTTGGCAATCGAAACGTGTCTGGTCTTGCTTCCTTCCGCATCACGGAACCGACAACCTCGAGTCGGCGGAGTCTGACGGAAAAAGGTTTTGCACGTCCATGGCAGCCCCCGGTGAAGAAGACATTTTCCATCACGTCCGGGACTTTCCCTATTTCCATTTGCCCTTTGAGACGCATATTTGGCTGCCCGACATCAATCTCTTCGGGTACCACTTTCAGTTGACCAAGTTCATGGTCCTGCAAGTCGTGGCCGGGCTGTTTGTGCTCTGGGTCTTCCGCGGATTGTCGCGACGGATTGCCTCCGGCCAGGCGGCTCGCGGCGGGTGGTGGAACTTCTGGGAGACGCTCGCGCTTTATATCCGCGACAACGTCGTGCGTCCCACGATCGGCGACGGCGAACACCACGGCCATGAAGAGCATGGTCCCGATGACCATGGTCACGAAGAACATGCGGACGCGGCGCACGGCGACGACCATGCCGCCGCCCACGAGTTGTCGTCGCATCCGGCCGACAAATATCTGCCCTATGTCTGGACGTGTTTTTTCTACGTTCTTGTTTGCAACCTGCTGGGCGCTTTTCCCTGGTTGGGCTCGCCGACCGGCGAGATCAATGTGACAGGCGCCTTGGCCTTCGTGACGGTCGTGACGGTGATCGTTTACGGCTCACAGCGCTCCGGCTTCGTCGGTTTCTGGCTTTCGTTGGCGCCGGGCATGGAGCTGTCGCCCGTGATGAAGGTCATCCTGGTTCCCGTCATCTGGTTCATCGAGCTGGCGGGGTTCGTGATCAAACACGGAGTGTTGGCAATTCGACTTTTTGCAAACATGATGGGGGGCCACACCGTCGTGGCCGTCATCATGCTGTTTATTGCGATGGCGGCCCACAGTAGCAGCCACTGGCTGTACTACGTCGTGGTGCCCTCCAGCATTTTCGGACAAATCTTCGTCGGAACGCTGGAACTGCTGTTCGCGTTTGTGCAGGCCTATATCTTCGCGTTCCTGGCGACCCTGTTTATTGGAATGGCGGTTCATCCGCACTGAGGAGAAACGATTATTTGAGCCGCCGGGGCCGTTCCCGGCGACCCGGCGGAGTTTCTGCCGGCTTGATCAGCGATTTCAATCGCGGCGGCCGCGCGTGGCGGCTCTTGCGACCCTTTTCGCCGCGAGTGCGGCAATGACGACGTTGATGGGACCGACTGGCCGCGCGTGGCGGCGGTGACCACACTGAGCAGAATGCTTGAGGAGAGGTGACGTGAAGCAAAGCGTGCAGATTGGTGCATTGGCGATCGGCGTATTCCTGGCGCTCGCGATTCCCGCGCTGGCGGCCGGCGAGGGCGGCGTCCATTTCTCCGGTGCGATCGGCGCCGGCGTGACGATCATCGGAGCCGGGTATGGGATCGGCAAGATCGGATCCTCGGCCGTGGAGAGCATGGCGCGCCAGCCGGAGGTCGCCGGCCAGATCCAGACGGCGATGATTATCGCGGCCGCCCTGGTGGAAGGCGTCACGTTTTTCGCGCTCATTATTTGCATCGGCACGAACGGGTTGGCATTCCCCGCAGCCGGCCAATAGGCCGGCTTTGTCCAGCTGTTCGGATTTCGCGGCACGAGGTCAATCGATGCGCAAGTTCATTCGTGCGGTTCTCGTCGGTAGTGTGGTCTGCCTCAGTTTTGCGGCGACGACCCATGTCGTCCGTGCGGCGGCACCCGAGCCGTCGCACGCGGACGCGAAGGGAGAACCTGAAGAGCCGCATGAGAAGGGCGTGCCCCTCGACTTCAAGGGGGATCTCGCCCTGTGGTCGGGGATCACGTTTGTGATTTTCGTGATGCTGCTGGGGCGGTACGCCTGGGGACCATTGATCGCGGCCCTCAACAAGCGCGAAGCGCACATCCGTGACGACATCGCGGCGGCGGAAGCCGCGCGGATCAAGGCCGAGCAAATGCTGGCCGAGCATGCGAAAACGCTGGCCAAAGTCCAAGACGAGGTCCGCGCCCTCCTTGCCGAAGGCCGCCGCGATGCCGAACACGCCAAGCAGGAAATCGTCAGTGAAGCGCAGAAAGAGGCGGAAAACGCCAAGCAGCGAGCGCTGCACGAGATTGGACGGGCGCGGGACGCGGCGCTCAAGGATCTGTTCGACGTCATGGCTTCTCAGGTTGCGCAGGCGACCGAGCACGTCTTGGGCCGGAGCGTGAACGGTGCCGATCAGGACCGCCTGATTGACGAGGCACTGGCCCAGTTTCCGCGCGGTTAAACGCTTGCCGATCGAATTTGGTGGCTGATGGCTGAACACAAACCCGATCCGACACGCACCGGCTCTGTGATGGAGGATCCCTCCGCCCAGGCCATTGCGCGCACGTACGCGGATGCGCTGCTCGATGCGTCGAAGGCCACTGGCACCGACACCGTTCTCGAAGAGCTGGGATCGTTCGTCGAAGACGTCCTGCTGAAAGTTACCGGCCTGCAGGAGATCTTTAACTCAATCATTATTGGACGCGACGAGAAGATCCGGCTGATTGACAGTGTGATCGCGCCGCGGGCCTCGGAGATCGTGACCAACTTTCTGCGAGTCCTGGCACGCCATGGCCGCCTCGATCTCTTGCCGGCCATCTTGCGGGAAGCCCGGATTCGCAACGAAGTCCGGCAAGGCCGCCGCCGCGTGCAAGTCACGTCGGCCCGTCCACTCGATTCCCAGGCGGAAGGGCGCATCCACAGCCGGCTCGCCGGCGCCCTTCCGTTCGAGCCGATCCTCGAAACTCAAGTCGACCCGTCTCTCTTGGGCGGGATCGTCATCCGGGTCGGCGACACCGTCTACGACAGTTCGCTCGCGATGCGGATCAAGCAGTTGCGCGAGCGGTTAACGCAGAGGAGCGTCCATGAAATTCAAAGCGGACGAGATCGCTTCGGTCATCCAGAAGGAAATTGAAGACTTCCGCGGACTGCTGGCCACCAGTGAGGTCGGGCGTGTCCTGGAAGTCGGCGACGGCATCGCGCGATGCTACGGCCTCTCCACGGCGATGGCCGGCGAAATGGTCGAGTTTCCCAACGGCGTCAGCGGCCTGGCCTTCAACCTGGAAGAGAACTCGGTCGGCGTCATCATTCTGGGCGACTATCTGGAGATCTCCGAAGGGGACGAGGTCAAAACGACCGGCGCATTGCTGTCGCGTCCCGGTCGGCGAAGCGCTCATCGGCCGCGTGGTCGATCCGCTCGGCAATCCGCTTGGACGGCAAAGGGCCGATCGTCACGACCGAACGCCGGCCCGTCGAAACGATCGCTCCCGGCATCGCCGCCCGCCAGCCGGTCAACGAGCCGCTGCAAACCGGCATCAAGGCCATCGACGCGATGACCCCCATCGGCCGCGGCCAGCGCGAGTTGATCATCGGCGACCGCAAGACGGGCAAGACGGCCATCGGCATCGACACGATCATCAACCAAAAGGGGGGCGGCGTGAACTGCTTCTACGTCGCCTTCGGCCAGAGAGCCAGTCGCCACGGCCGCCGTCGTCGAGGCTCTCCGCGTGCACGGCGCGATGGATTACACGATCATCGTCAGCGCCGACGCTCTTCCGATCCGGCCCCGCTGCAATACGTGGCTCCGTATGCCGGCACGGCGATGGCCGAATACTTCATGTAGCAGGGGCAAGCACACGCTGATCGATCTACGACGACTTGTCGAAGCAAGCTCAGGCCTACCGGCAGTTGTCGCTGCTGATGCGGCGTCCGCCGGGACGCGAAGCCTATCCCGGCGACGTGTTCTACTGCCCACAGCCGGCTGCTCGAGCGGGCCTGCCAAGCTGAGCGACGAGCTGGGCGGCGGCTCGCTGACGTCGCTTGCCGATCATCGAGACGCTGGAAGGCGAAGTCTCGGCCTACATTCCGACCAACGTGATTTCGATCACCGACGGACAGATCTATCTGCAGCCCGACTTGTTCTTCGCCGGCGTGCGGCCGGCGATGAACGTCGGCATTTCAGCGTCTCGCGCGTCGGTGGAAATGCCCAGATCGAAGGCGATGAAGAAGGTCGCCGGCGGCTTGCGACTCGACCTGGCCGCGTTCCGCGAACTGGAAGCCTTCGCCCAGTTGGGAACCGAACTCGACCCAGCGACGCAACGGCAGCTCGACCGCGGCTATCGCATGGTCGAACTGCTCAAGCAGGGCCAGTACGAGCCGCGACCCGTCGTCGACCAGGTGATCGTGATCTTTGCCGGCACGCAGGGCTATTTCGACAAGGTCCCCGTCAACGAAGTGGCTCGCGTGGAAAAAGAGCTGATCGCGTTCATGAAAGAGCAAAAGCCCGACGTTCGTAACAAGATTGTCCGAGACCGGCGCTCTCGACGACGCCACGATGGCCGACTTGCGAAAAGCGCTCGATGATTTTCTGAAGCAGTTGGAATCCGCCGGAGTGAAGACGGCAGCGGCTTCCTGACACGGAAACGAGACGGCCGGTAAGCCGTCGGGTCCGGCACCTGATGAGTCGACGGTAAGTGGTGACATGGCAAAAGCGCGAGCGATCGTCAAACGCCGCAAGGCGGTCAAGAACATCCGCAAGATCACGCGGACGATGGAGCTGATCGCCACGGCCCGTTTCAAGCAGGCCATGGACCGCGCCAGCCAGGCGGCGGCTTACACGCGGAAAATCACCGAGCTGGTCGCCGACCTGTCACACAGCGGACTTGCAGATCTCGCATCCGCTGCTCGAGGATCGGCCCGATCCGAAGGCGTCGATCCTGCTGGTGTTGACGGCCAACCGCGGCCTGTGCGGCGGCTACAACGCGAGTGTGTTGCGGCTCGTCATTCAAAAGCTGCGCAAGGCGAGCACAACCGAAGAAAAGATTTCCTTGGAAGTCTCGGGCAAGCGGGGCATCAACTTTTTGAAATTCCAAGGTCGTCCCGCCGATCGCACCTACACGCAATTCGAAGACAAGCCGACCTTCGCCGAGGTCGATGAACTGGCCGACCGCTTTATCGAGGAGTTTTGCAACCAGCGATTTCGATCGGCTCGACGTGGCCTACACGAAGTTCGAATCGGCCTCAAGGCAAGTCGCCGTGGTCGAGAACTCTTGCCGATCGGAACGCTGGACGTCCAGGCGAAGCCGAAAGAGGGGACGAAGGAGGAGCAGGATGATCGGCTCATCGAGTACGAATTCCTGCCATCGGCCGAAGAGCATTCTGGAAGAAATCGTGCCGGCCGCTTCAAGGTCAAGTCTGTTCAAGTGTTTTCTCGACGCCGCCGTCAGCGAGCAGATCTCCCGCCGCGTGGCGATGAAAGCGGCCACGGAAAATGCCGACGACATGATCGGCAACTTGTCGCAGTCGTACAACCGGGCCCGCCAGACGCAGATCACCGGCGAAATGAGGGAAATCATCGGCGGCGTCGCCGCACTCGAATAATCCGTAGACTGAAAACGCAACCACGGAACCTTTCATGACTGCCAATACGACCAACGGGAAAAACATCGGTCGCGTGACCCAGATCATCGGCTCGACGTTCGACGTCGAGTTTCCGGAAGCGTCCCTGCCCGCGATTTATAACGCCCTCAAAATCGACCAAGAGGTGAAAGGCATCCAGGTCAAAGTGACCGGCGAAGTGCAGCAGCACCTGGGCGGCAGCCGCGTGCGCTGCGTGGCCCTGGGCAGCACCGACGGCATGGTCCGCGGCATGGAATGCGTCGACACCGGCGCGCCGGTGCACGGTGCCGGTCGGCAAGGCGACGCTGGGCCGCGTGTTCAACCTGCTCGGCGAGCCGATCGACGGCCGCGGCCCGGTCGACGCCGAGGAGCGCTGGCCGATCCATCGCGACGCGCCCGCCGATGGCCGATCTGTCGACCAAGACCGAAGTTGTTCGAGACCGGCATCAAGGTCATCGACCTGCTGACGCCGTTCGTCCGCGGCGGCAAGGCCGGGCTGTTCGGCGGGGCCGGCTTGGGCAAGACGGTCATTCTGACCGAACTGATCGCCCGCATCGCCAGTGCGCACGGCGGCTTACTCGGTGTTCGCCGGCGTCGGCGAGCGAACCCGCGAAGGGAACGACCTCTGGCTGGAAATGCAGGAAACCAAGATCGGCAAGACCGGCCGCAGCGTCATCGAGCAGACCTGCATGGTCTTCGGCCAGATGAACGAGCCGCCCGGCGCCCGTCTGCGCGTCGCCCTGTCGGCCCTGACGATGGCCGAATGGTTCCGCGATTCGACCGGCGCCGACACGCTGCTTGTTCATCGACAACATCTTCCGCTTCTCGCAGGCCGGCAGCGAAGTGTCGGCCCTGCTTGGGCCGCATGCCCAGCGCCGTGGGTTATCAGCCGACGCTGGCCACCGAGATGGGCGAGTTGCAGGAACGGATCACCTCGACCAACTCGCGGGGCCATCACCTGCGTGCAGGCCGTGTACGTGCCGGCCGACGATCCGACCGACCCGGCCCCGGCCACCGCCTTCGGCCACCTCGACGCGTTCATTTATCTGGAGCGGACGATCTCGGAAAAGGGCATTTATCCGGCCGTCGATCCGCTGGCTTCGTCCAGCCGCATTCTCGATCCGCAGTACGTCGGCGAGCGGCACTACGCCGTCGCCCGCCGCGTGCAGCGGACCCTGCAGCGGTACCGCGAATTGCAGGACATCATCGCCATTCTGGGCGTCGACGAATTGAGCGAAGAGGACAAGCTGGTCGTGCATCGCGCCCGCCGCATCGAGCGGTTCCTGTCGCAGCCGTTCCTCGTGGCCGAAGTGTTCACCGGCAAGGCCGGGCAAGATCACGCCGCTGGACGACACGATCCGCAGCTTCGAGGAAATCTGCGACGGCAAGTGGGACCACCTGCCCGAAGGCGCCTTCATGTACGTCGGCGCGATCGAGGAAGCCGAGGAGCAGGCCAAGAAGATGGCCGCGAGTTGATCGGCCCGGTTGACCGCGCGATGCGGAAAAGTTCAGGAAGACTGTGATGCCTAGTCAGAGTGTGCGGTTGGTGCTCGTCACCCCGGAAGTCACCGTGCTCGACGAACCCGTGGCGGCGCTCCGCTTTCCCCTGCACGACGGGCAGATCGGCATCCTTCCCGGCCGCGCGCCGATGATCGGCCGGTTGGGCTATGGCGAACTGAAGGTGACGCGGCTCGACGGCGGCGAATCCTCGTACTTCGTCGACGGAGGCTTCGTTCAGGTAAAGGCCGAAGCGGTTACCATTTTGACCGATCGCGCCCTTTCGCGGGACGAGATCAACGCGGCAAAGGCGGAGGCCGATCTTCAACAGGCTTATTCGCGCATTGCCAAGTCCGACGCCGAGGCCGCTGCCCGCCAACGCGATCAGGAACGGGCGCGGCAGATGCTTGCGATGGCCGGCTCCGGACACTGATTGTCCTCTGTGGGCCAGGGGCTTTGTGCTGCCTGTAGCCGAACACCGCGATTCTTCACACGGGGCGTCGAGTCGCTTAGATTTTGCCAGGTTGTCCCAGTTTCGCGCGATTCGCCGCTACTTGTTCCCCCCGTTTTCCCCCGACTGGCAGAGTCCCCGGCCTTTTGCTTCGCCGCTGGATTTTTGCGGCGTCTCCCACTCGTGGTTTCCTACCGTTTCCTTCATGGGGCGCGATGTATCGTGTCGAAGTGAGAAATAGCGCCGGTTTTTTGACAACAACCCGCGCACCATCTCACGACCACTGTTCGTTGGAATGCCGTTGACAGGAGCGCCCTTGCGCAGTCCGAATTCCTCAGCGAATCAGCAGGATGCACGCGATTCCGAGTCAGGACGACCCGCAAACCACGAGACGCATCTGACCCTCGAAATCTGTCGCGGTCGCACGGAACATCCGCTTCGTCCCGTGCTCTCGCCCCGATTTCTGATTGGATCGAGCCCGCGATGTGATCTCCGCCTGGGTGGCGCCGAGGTTCCTCCCCTCGTGGCGATGATTTTCCAAGACGGGTCGGACATTTGGCTCGAGGCCATCGCAGCGGCCCCCGCTCTGCGAGTGAACAGTCGGGTCGAGACGTCGGTGCGACTGACCGACGGTGATCGAATCGCGATCGGCCCCATCGAATTCATTGCGCACGTTCCGGAGGAAAGTGCGCTCCCCGCCTCGGTTCGTGAGGCAATCGACCTCGAATTGAATACCGAGGAAGACGAAACCGAAGTGAGCGAGATGTCGGCTGCCGAGCTCGTCGAGCGGATCGAGGCAGCGACCGAAATGGTCAACGAATTCGAAGAGCGGCAGCGCCTCGGCGTCGAAGCGCTGCACGCGGCCATCCAGGGACGCGAGTTGAAGCCTGCCACCGTTGAGCCTGCAAGCAACTCAGTCCTACTTATCGCAGCGGCCGACGGCCTCGCGGCAAACCGACCCCTAGTCGATCTCGAGACTCTGGTCGTCCAACTCTCGGGCGTCGTGGCCGAACTTGAAAAGCGCACGGGAGCCGAACGGCGTCGCGAAACCGAATATCTGGATGCGGTTTCCACGCTGTTTGAGACGCAGGATCGCCTGTCGCGCCAGCTCGAAATCCTCTTGCGGCGGGTCGCCTCCTTGAACGCAGAGCGATCCGGCGGACGCGAGCAAGGTCGCGCCATCGCCTGAGCCGACCATTCGACTCGAGCGATCTAACGGCTAAGTCGTCTTCGGTTCCCAAGTCGCCGTCCCGTTAAGGGTGGGAAAACTCGGCTCGGGGCAATCCGAGGTCCGGTTTGTCGGCTTTGTCGCCAAGCCGCCTCAGGAGAACTGATCACGCCGTGCGGGACGTCGCAGCCTCGCGGAAGCGGAGCGACGGCTTTTCGATCGTGACGATCGTGTTCGGCGGAACACTTTTGGTCACCGAGACGCCCGCCCCGATCACGGCGTGCGCGCCAATGACCGTTTGGCCTCCCAGGACCGTGGCGTTGGCGTAGATCACGACGTTGCGTTCGATCGTGGGGTGACGTTTCGTACCGCGGACCAGGTTGCCGTCGGAATCGTGCTCGAAGCTGATCGCACCGAGAGTGACGCCCTGGTAGAGCTTAACGTGGTCGGCGATCTCACAGGTTTCTCCAATCACCACGCCCGTGCCGTGGTCGATGAAAAAACCGGGTCCGATCCGGGCTCCCGGATGAATATCAATGCCAGTGCGGCTGTGTGCCCACTCTGTCATCATTCGCGGGATGAGCGGGACGCGGAGCGCATGCAGGCCGTGCGCGAGGCGATAAATGGTGACCGCCTCAAGCCCCGGATAACAGAAGATAATCTCGTCCGGACCATGAGCGGCCGGATCGCCGTCGTAGGCGGCCTGAACGTCGGTCGCGATCAAGCGGCGCAGTTCTGGAATCGATTGCAAAAAGGCAAGTGCCTTTTCGTGAGCCCGCTTGTCGGCATCGTCACCGTTCCATACTTCGCTGGCGGCCATTCCGCGTCCGCCGACTTCATAGCGGAGGGCGCAGGCAATCTGTTCGCGGAGCCGCTCGGCGAGTCCCTTGAGCAAATCGCCAACGTGTTCCCGCACATTGGTCCAATGTAGGTTGCGGCGCTGGTGATATCCGGGAAAGAGGATTTCCTTGAGATCGGTGGCGATGCCGATCACCACCTGATAGTTGGGCAGAGGACTTTGATCGAGGTGCTCGATGGCCTCGAGGTCGTGATAACTCTCCACGATCCAGCCGGTCAGATTGGAAAGCACGTCTTTCCCACGAAGATCGGCGATCACGGTGCATCCCTCAGACGCCGGCACGATTGGTCCCGTCCATCAAATCGACAGGGGGATCGGCGCGGATTGAGCAATTCCAACGACGGCAGCGGTCGTATGCAGACAGCGGCCGTCGAGTCGGGGAAGTCGCCCTCCTTTAGGGATCGCGAAAAGTTTTCTGCGGGCCGAACCAGATTCTTTCAGGACGATCAGGCAAAATAGGGCCAGTTTCAGGAACTTGTGCAATGTGCGGCCGTTTTACTCTGAGAACTTCCCCGCGGGACCTGGTGGAAATCTTCCAGCTCCTGCGCGAACCGGAGATCGCACCACGCTACAACATCGCGCCGACGCAGCTCGTGCTGGCCGTTCGCCAGGTCGAAAAGTTTCGTGAAGCGTCTGAGATGCGTTGGGGTTTGGTTCCCTCGTGGTCCAAGGATCCCAAATCCGGTCCGCCCCTGATTAACGCCCGGGCCGAGACGCTCGCCAGTAAGCCGGCCTTTCGCACGGCCCTCAGTAAGCGTCGGTGTCTCATCCCGGCTGACGGCTTTTACGAATGGCAGAGAGGGGAGGCGAAGACCAAGCAGCCCTTTTACATCCAGTTGACGAAGGGCCGCGTCTTCGCCTTCGCGGGGCTGTGGGAGTGCTGGAAAGGAGCCGACTCGTCAGCCGTGGAGTCCTGTACGATCGTGACGACGACTGCCAATAGCAGGTTGGCGGAGCTGCATGAGCGGATGCCCGTCATTTTGCACGAAGAGAACTATGACCGCTGGCTCGATCCCAAGGCAAACGACCCCGCAGCTCTGCAATCGCTGCTTGTCCCCTATCCGTCCGAAGAAATCACGTTCCGGCCCGTGAGCCCATTCGTCAACAGTGCTCGCAACGACGGCCCATCGTGCATCGAGACGGGCAAGGACAGAAATCTCTTCGATTAGATGATTTCAGTGAGAGTTCGGTTTGAGCTTCCGCTCGAACTCCCTTTCGCGAATCACTTGCTCCGGCACACCCTCGTACAGGTAGACATCGAGGTACTCGTATTGATCCAAGTCAATGTGCTGTCGCGCGATCTTTTCGACACGAGTCAGAGTCTCTTCACCTTTGGCCGTTTCAGTGGTCGGATCGAATTCCACGCGGAGGACTGCGCGGAGGATCTTGGGCATTCCCTTCCGCAATTTTCGCTGCCCCCCATCAACTCGGGGGATGGAATTGGGGAACTCCTTCGCGAGCGCATCCTGCAGAGGCCTGAAGGGCCCTGTGTGCAACGTCCAATAGCCCCACAGGCCGGCCGTTGCAGTAATTCCGAAGAGAAACATGGCCACAACGACAACCCGCCCCGAAACCCGCGAAGCTGGCGGCAGCGGTCGAGGCTCCTCGTCTTCGTTCATCCAGAGTTCGTCGTCAGATCTCATTCGCTGCGATCATTTCTTCAACGGCCGATTCCCAATTCTGCGAAGGCTGCGGTGTATTGGTCTGCCGCGACCAGGCAATCCAGCCCTTGCGGTCGACTATAAAAACGCCGGTTCGCGGCTTACCGGTCGACGTGTCAAAGCGGCCCCATTCCCGGTGAACGTGAAAATCGGGATCCGACAACAACGGGAACGGAAACTCTCCGTATTTGGCAATGTCCTTGCGGTTCTCTTGAGGAAGTGCCGTGCTGATCGCCATGACATAAATGTCCGCCTTTCGCAGCAGGCTCCAGTCGGCTCTCAATCGCTTGAGAACGGGTGACGCGTGCGCACCGGCCTGGCCGTCAAAAAACGCGATGATCACCCGCTGCCGGCCCAAATAACCCTCCAGCCGCACGATCCTCGATGGAGAATTTTGATCGTAGAGCTCGAACTCCGGCGCCGGAGCGGCAAGCGCCTGCGCGGCGATGCTGGTCGGCGGCGCGTAATGCCGCGTCAGCTTGAAGGCGCACAGTCCACCGATGACGCCGGCCGCGATGACCAAAATAAAAACGCGCTTGTCCATGACTAAAAACGGCCGCTGTCAGGTCGTTGCCGCTCCTCCGATCGCCTAAACTCCGCGGGCCACCTCGAGCTTCGGAGCGGACTCTGCTGTCGCAACGGCCGCCACCACCTTGTTGAGCGCCTTCAAGTACGCTCGGGCACTGGCCTCGATGATGTCGGTGCTGACACCTTTCCCGTGGAATTTGCGGCCCCCCGACACGACCTCGACCGACACCTCGCCGAGGGCGTCCTTTCCGCTCGAGACGCTCCGCACCTGGAAATCCTCGAGCTTGGTCGTGATCCCCAGAATGCGTTCCATCGCACGAAAGACCGCGTCGATTGGTCCATCGCCCGTGGCGGCGTCGCGGAACTTTTCTCCCTCGCACTGCAGTTCCAGCGTGGCTGTCGGAATGGCTCCCGTACCGGCCGACGTGTGGAAACTGACCAGGCTCCACTTCTCGGTCGTCGCCCCCAACCGGTTTTCGATCAAGGCGACGATATCTGCATCGTAGACATCTTTCTTCTTGTCGGCCAGGACGATGAAGTCGTCGAAAACTTTTTGGAACGTCTCGTCGTCGAGGACGGGTCCCAGGCTGCGAACGCGGTCCCTGAAGGCATGCCGCCCGCTATGCTTGCCCAGGACGAGGTTCGTTCCGACGAAGCCGACGTCCTCCGATCGCATGATCTCGTAGGTCGTCCGCTCCTGCAGCACGCCGTGCTGATGGATGCCGGCCTCGTGGGCGAAGGCGTTCTGGCCGACGATCGCCTTGTTCCGCTGCACTTTCATCCCGGTGATGTTGGAGACGAGGTGGCTGATCGGATAGAGCCGCTGCGTGCGGATGCCCGTCTCGTAATGGAAGTAATCGCTCCGCGTCTTGATCGCCATCACGATCTCTTCGAGGGCCGCGTTGCCGGCCCGCTCGCCCAGGCCGTTGATGGTGCACTCGACCTGGCGAGCGCCTCCGTCGATGGCTGCCAGGCTATTGGCCACTCCCAATCCCAGATCGTCGTGACAGTGGGCGCTCAAAATGGCGCGATCGATGTTCGGCACATGCTTCCGCAGATACTCAAAGACGTGGCGATACTGCTCCGGGACGGCGTAGCCGACGGTGTCCGGAATATTGATTGTCGTCGCGCCGGCCGAAATGGCCCGTTCGACAACCTCGCACAGAAAATCGAGCTCCGTGCGGGACGCGTCTTCCGGCGAGAATTCGACATTCGGACAATAGTCGACGGCCCGTTTGACCATCTCGACCGTCTGGCGAACGATCTCCTCCTTGGCCATCTTGAGCTTGTATTGCCGGTGGATGGCGCTGGTCGCCAGAAAGACGTGGATCCGCGTCTTCTCGGCTCCTTTGAGTGCCTCCCAGGCGCGGTCGACGTCTTCTTCCAGGCAGCGGGCCAGCGCGCAAATCACCGTCCGATCGCCGAACTGGCGGGCGATCTCGCGAACAGCCTCGAAGTCTCCCGGCGAGGCAATGGGAAAGCCGGCCTCAATCACATCGACGCCGAGATCGACGAGCGCCCGGGCAACTTCCAGCTTTTCGGCCGTGTTCATGCTGCAGCCGGGAGATTGCTCTCCGTCGCGCAGCGTCGTGTCGAAAATCGTAATTTTTTCGGCAGACATCGCTCGGTGCTCCAGGGCTCGGCGTTTCCCACACGGGGAGGAACGCGGTTCCAACCGTTCTCACACGATCCAAACACAAAAAACCAAAAGAAAAAACCCCGAGACCGGAGGGTCTCAGGGTTTTGTATCAGTCAGGCGGGACACCGCGTACTGAGCCTAAGACCTCTCCGCCGTCGGCGGAAGAGTAAGGTCCAGCAGCAGTCGGTATCCGATCGTCATGGTTTCTCAGCGCGAAAAACAACCGTACTCAGGGAGTCTACCCGTGGAAATCGCGAGGGTCAAGCCGTGACGGCAATTGTCGGCTGCGCCGCGCCCTTTAATCCTCCATCGGCAGGAGCTTTGCCGGAAGTGAAAAAAAGCCGGCCGTTTTGCGCTGGTCGGGCTCGTCGGACCAGATCGTCGAGCGCCGGGAACGACGCGTTCTGCGAGTTCAAATTGTCGTACGCAATCCCCAGCTTGCTGCCCAGCCAGAAGTAAAGCCCGTAGTCTCCGGGACGCAACGCCACCTGCGGGAATTCCAGCAGGAACGAGCCTTTTTTGCCAATCGGCAACGGCGTCGGCGAAACGGGCTCGCTCACGGTCGACAGGGTTTCCAGATGGCTCCCCGACAGCAGGGAAAAATGAAACCACAAATCGTCGACCGGCTCGTAGACCTCGTAGGCCAGTCGCACACGGATCGTATCTCCCGCATGAAAGTCCCATTCCTTTTCGCCCGCCGCATTTTCGACGCGCACCGACGTGAATCGCACCGACCCGGTGCACCGCTTCAGCCGATCGGGCAGATTCGTTTCCCCGTCGACCGTGACGTTTCGCAAGAGTTCGTTGTAGGTACGCAGAGCGTCCGTCGTCGCGCCATCGTGAACGACATGGCCGCCGTCGATCACGATGCTTCGCGGACAGAGTTGGCGGATCGCCCCCAGGTTGTGGCTCACGAACAACACCGTGTGATTGGTGTGCGACAGCGACTCCATCCGCGCGAGGCACTTCTTCTGAAACGCCACGTCTCCCACGGCCAGCACTTCGTCGATCAGCAGGATTTCCGGCTGCAAGTGGGCCGCAACTGCGAACGCCAGCCGCACGTACATGCCGCTCGAATACCGCTTGACCGGCGTTTCCAGGAACGCCTCCACCTCGGCGAAGTCGACGATCTCGTCGAATTTCCGACGGATCTCGCTCATCCTCATGCCCAGGATGGCCCCGTTGAGAAAGATGTTCTCGCGTCCGGAAAGCTCCGGATGAAAACCGGTCCCCACTTCCAGCAGCGTGCCGACGCGGCCGCGGACGCGAGCCCCGCCCCGCGTCGGCCGTGTGATCCGGCCCAGGATTTTGAGCAGCGTCGACTTGCCCGCTCCGTTTCGCCCGACGATGCCGACGACCTCTCCGGTCTGAATCGCGAAACTGACGTCCTCGAGCGCCCAAAACTCGCGCGTGCCGCGAGGACCGAAGCGGTTTTTCCACCGCTCCCAGACGCGCCGCGCCAACCGCCGCATGACCGTTCGATCCCGCCGGCTGACCGTTTCGAGAGGCCGTTTTCGAAATGCGGTAGCGCTTGGAAAGCCGATTGGCGCGGATGGCAAGGGTCATCGGGGACCGTTTAGGACGAGTTGTCGATGGGGCAACAGCCTCATTATAGTGGCATTTTCCGGCCTCCGAGAAGCCGTCCCCTCGAATATCGAGATAATGATTCCCCCTCTCCGTGCATCCGGGCTGCGGCTCTCATGAAGCGTCTCCTCCGCGAGGCTTTGCGCCGCATTTCGGGAAAAGGACCACGGAAGGCTCCGTCTCATTACGTGCGGAGCCTGCTCGGCAGTAGCCGCATGGTGGGAGTGGACGTCGGGGGCGCGGAAGGCCTTCCGGCTCACTGGCGGGCCTTTGACGGTTCGGTCTTCTTCTACACGTTCGAGCCGCATCCCGAGTCGCTGGCACGGCTACGGGCACATTACGCCGCCGGCGAGCATCCGGAGCTGTACTGCGTCCTGGGTGATGCTCTTTCGGGGACCGGCGGACCGCGGACTTTTTACCGGACGAACGAGCCCACCGGCTCTTCGATCCTCGCGCCAAACAAAGCCGTGATCGGGCCGTATGCGGCCGAGTCGTATTTCTTTCCCTGTACCGAATCGACGATCGAAACGCGTCGACTCGACCAGGTCTTGGACGAGCGCCAGGAACCAATCGTTGATCTCATCAAGCTCGATATTCAGGGGGCCGAGTTGGAAGTGCTTCAAGGGCTCGGCGACAGTCGGCTGAATTCGCTGCTCCTGGTCGAAGCGGAAGTCGGGCTGCACGGGGCCTATGCGGGTCAGCCCCGTTTCGGAGAGATGGATTCCCTGCTCCGCGGACACGGGCTCGAATGCTACGACGTGCGGGTGGCTCGCACCTATCTGCGGCGTGACGGCCAAAGCGACGGATACCAGCGCACGGTCTTCGACGTCTTTTCCAATTCCCCCACCCTCGCGGCCCGGGCGTGGGAGTTCGACGTGGTGTACTTCCGCGCGATCGACCGCGTCGTTGCCAGCGGCGATTCGGCCACCGTGAAGAAGGCCATCGTCGCCTTCTGCGGTTACAACTTTTTCGCCGAGGGATTCGAACTGGCCGAGCGGGCCGAGCGGGCGGGAATTTTTTCCGCCCCGGAAGGACAAAAAACGCGCGAGACGATCGTCGCCTGGCACGGCGACCTGAGCCGCCGTTTTTACGACGCCCCGCGCCCCGTATTCGACGCCGTCCGGCGGTTTCTGAGGCACCGCCGTTGGGGCCAATTGTCCCGCTGGGCTCAGTATCTCTGGACCGACTACCCCAATTCGTGACGGCGGCTCCCGAATCGGCGCGATTTTTCTGGTTTTTCTGCGGCTTAAAAAAGGGGGCTCACACCACAGAAAAATCAAAACCCACCACAGAAAATTCCCGATCGCCAAAAACTCCGCAGCAGCCTCGCCGCGATGGAGTCATTCGATCGATGCAAAAACTGATCTTGAACGACTCGCGAGTCGCGGGTATACTGATTACAGATGCGATAACATCAGAACCTTCAGAGATAACACGCCATACAAGGCCGTTTGATCGGCTACCAAGCGGGGCCTTCTTGCAAGTCTAAGCCGGTCGGCCGTCTCCGATCAGTCGCGCTCTGTCTGGGTGCGTTCCACAATCAGGTCCACGACGTCGTGGATCCGCTTGAGGCGGATAGCCTCCTCGTCCGTGATCCGCGTCTTCCACCGCTCTTCCAATTCAAATCGCAGTTCCAGCAAATCGAGCGATGCCAGGCCGATGTCTTCGATAATCAGGGCTGATTCATCGATCTGATCGACCTTCGCCCGGCCGTTCGAGGCCCGCACGAGCGCGGGCTTCAATTCCTCAATAATCCGGCGCGATCGTCGTCGGTCATTCGCACGTCCCCACGAGAAGACACGCATTGTTGCCGCCAAAAGCGAACGAATTCGACATGGCGGCACGAACGGGATGCGACCGGCCGACGTGCGGCACATAGTCGATCCCGATGTTTGGATCGGGCTCATCGCAATTGATGGTCGGAGGCACGAACTGGTTCTGCATCGCCGCGATGCAAATCACAAATTCGATCGCCCCGCTTGCCCCGAGAGCATGTCCCAACATCGATTTGGTCGAACTGGCCGGCATCCGCGCGCGCGCGGGCCGAAAACCTCCACAACCGCCGCCGCTTCGGTTTCGTCATTGGCCTTGGTCGCCGTTCCATGCAAATTCAGATAATCCACCTGCTCCGCCGCGAATCCCGCATCGGCCAGACAATTCCGCATGGCGGCCACTTGTCCCGCCTGGCTGGGAGCCGTGATATGGTGGGCATCGCTCGACGTGCCGTAACCGAGCACCCGCGGAGGGGCCGCACGCCCCGCCGCTCAGCACTCTCCTGCGATTCGAGCACCACCATCGCCGCCCCTTCGCCGAGTACCATCCCATTTCGCTTCGCATCGAAGGGCCGCGAGGCCTTCGTCGGATCGGCGTGTCGCGCCAGGACACGCAGTTTGGTCCATCCGGTAAAAGTTGGGAGGGTAAAAGGCGCCTCGGCTCCGCCGCACAGCACGATGTCGGCATACCCGTGCCGGATCAGGATGAGTGCCTGCCCGATGGCCGCCGTTCCGGAAGCGCAAGCGGCCGCAATGACTTCGTTTTTTCCCGTGGCTCCGAAATAGATGGAGACGTTGCTCGACAGCGAATTGTACATGCACTTGGGCACACTGGTCGGGCGGACGGCCCGAGGCCCCTGTTGAAACAAGGCGCGGTAGCAGATGGCCACCTCGTTAACAGGCCCGTGTCCGCTCCCTGCGATTACGGCGAGACCACGCCCCGCGGTCCCGACGCGATCCGAATCATCGAGAAGCTGCGCCTCGCGCAAGGCCTGCTGCGCGGCCACGAGGCCCATTTGCACGCTCTTTTCGTCGCGAACTTCGCAATGCTGTTTCAACTGTTCGTCGACGTTAAACCGCTTGACCTCCCCGCCATAACGCACGGGATAGTGTTCCGCATCGAGCTCGCCAAGAGATTCAATCGCACTCACGCCGCTTTGTCCCTGGGAGACGCCGGCCCACAGCGCTTCGCGACCGATTCCATACGGCGTCACGGCACCCATTCCCGCGACAACGACTTCACGAACGACGGGTTTCATTGTGCATGCCAGATAAACGGTTCAAAGGGGCAGTACTTTGTGGCGATGTGGTCTCATGAGTCGCCGGGTGGGCGCGCTCAGCATCCGGCAGCGGACCGGCGGGATAAACCCGCCGGCTCGTCAGGAACGGCGCGCGTGGGATGCAATTGGCATTCAACACGCCAAGCGCGCATAATTCAACAGTCGACCAAGGATTCGCGCTCATTGTCTTGATGTCGAACGGACCGTCGGCAATCTCTCATGCCTTTCAATTCCTTCACATTCGTCCTATTTTTCTTCGCGGTTGTAATTGTTCATTCGCTGCCTCTGCCGCGGATTGTTCGCAAACTCAATCTGCTCATCGCCAGTTATCTCTTCTATGCAGCCTGGGAGCCGTGGTTTGTCACGCTGCTCGTGTACGCAACGGCCGTCAATTGGATCGCCGGCAAACTCTTGGCCACCTGGGATGATCGGGCGGGCCGCCGCAAGTTCGTGCTCTGGACTGTGGTTGTCCTCAACATCGGCCTCTTGGCCGCGTTCAAGTACGGCAATCAATTCCTGTCTCTTTCGCAGATTACGGCGACAAAGCTCCGGCTGCCCTATAATCCGCCGACCTTCCAGATCCTCCTTCCAATCGGCTTATCATTCTTCACCTTCCAATCGCTCTCTTACACGATCGACGTCTATCGAAGAGACATCAAGCCGGCGACCTCGTTTGTCGATTTCGCCCTGTTCGTCGCCTTCTTTCCGGTTCTTTTGGCCGGACCGATATTGAGGGCGGGGCAGTTCTTGCCTCAATGCACCCAGATCCGTCGAGCCACCGGTCCGGAATTCGGATGGGGCCTGTCGCTCTTCACTTTGGGTTTGTTCCTGAAAGTCACGCTGGCCGATCATCTCTTGGCCCCCGTCGTCAGGCAGGTGTATGACCTTTCCGCCCGTCCCGATGCCCTCAGCGCTTGGACCGGCACGCTGGCCTTCGCGGGCCAGGACTATTGCGATTTCGCCGGTTACTCAACCTGCGCAATGGGGATCGGCTACTGCCTGGGCTTTGTGCTGCCCCCCAATTTCCGAGCGCCGTTCGCATCGATCGGCTTCCGCGATGTCTGGCAGCGTTGGCATATCACGTTGGTCGCGTGGTTGCGTGATTACGTGTTCACTCCTTTAGGTGGGGTATACAAAGGTTATCGCCGAGCGGCCATCAATGTGATGATCGTCATGCTCCTCATCGGCTTGTGGCATGGGGCCACTTGGACCTTCCTCATTTTCGGCTTCCTGCACGGGACCTATCTGATCGGCGAGACATTCCTGCAACGAACGCGGCTGCGAAGATTGAGGCTTTGGAGTTGGTCGATCGGAAAGCTGATCCTATGGGCAGTTACGATCGTACTTTGCCTGATCGCTTTCGTCTTCTACCGCTCGGCCGGCCTGGAACAATCAATGTGGCTTCTCGGGGCTATGTGCGGCAATGCACAAACGACGTCCGCATTTCGGCTTTCGGACGCGGATGTGTTAATCGGGCTGTTTGTCGTCGAATTTCTTTTCATCGCGCATTGGCTCTGCCGCAACACGTCACTGGAAACCGCCGGGTGCAACCGGTGATCCGCCTCGTGCAGCAGTTGTGGATGCATGAAAATGGCCTCCCTGCGATGCTGTGGGTGTCTTGTCGTCCACAGGAAAACTCGGCAAGGAGGCCGGAATGAGCATTGCAGGCGAAGGTCAATCGGGCAAGAGCGGTTCGTTGGTCGAGATGACGCGGGATTTGGCGGTAATGGCGGAGCGGGCCGCGGTGCAGGGCGCGACGTTGCACGAGTTTCGAACGGGCTGCGTTCGATAAGCTGTTGGAGATGGGGCGCGTCGTGATTGACGAATTTCTCGCGTTGCAAGGGGGCGGCAACCTGGGGGAGACGGTGACGACCGACAAGGGACAGACACTGCACCGCAGCAGCGAGCCGGTCGCACGGCCACTGCGGACGATCTTCGGCCAGCATAAATTCTTCGCGTTTGTGTATCGGGAACGGACGCACCCGAATTCGCCGATTGTCTTTCGTCCGATCGACACCCGAATGAGCCTGCCTCCCGGGGCTGGTCGCACTTGCTGGAAGAGTTCACGCAGTTGTTCTGCATTGAACAGGCTTTCGAACCGGCAGCAGAGGCCTTCGAGCGGGTCTTTCGACAGCGACTGTCGGTGGACACGTTGGAGCGGGCGAATCAGCGAATGGGGGCTCAAGCGGAGGAGTTCCTGAACTCTTTGGCCGTTCCGCCCGCCGCGAAAGAGGGCGAATTGTTGGTGGTGACATCCGACGGCAAAGGAGTGCCGATGGTTCAAGCCGACGCGAGCGCTGCGCTGCTTCGAGGAGCGTCCCACCCGGCCGGGGAATCGCCGGATGGCGACGCTGGCAGGCGTGTATTCGGTGGATCGGCATGTTCGCACCCCGGAGCAGATCGTGGCCGCCCTGTTTCGGGACGTGCGCGAGGAACCGGCGCCATCCGACAACGCGCGCCCCGAGCCGCGTCACAAGCGGATCATCGCCCGTTTTCCGCAGTTGTTCGAGGAGTTGGATGCCAAGCAGCCGATATCGGGGTCGATCATCGCCCTCAGTTGGGCCGCCTGCGACGTGGAGCAGCGCCGGCGTCCCGGGCAACGACTGGTCTGCCTGATGGACGGCCAACCGAGCCTGTGGGACACGGCCGATGTCTGCTTGGATGGCGTCCCCAAGGGGACTCGGATCGACATCCTCGACATTATCCATGTGGCGGGTTACATCTGGCGAGCGGCGAAAGCATTCCATTCCCACAGGAAGAATCAGGAATCTTTCGTCCGCCAACGGTTGCTGCGGATTCTGAAGGGAGATGTCCAAGGCGTCATCAGCGGCCTGCGCCGGATGGCGACGCTGCGTCGGCTCGGCGGCGACCCACGCCAGGAAATCGACACGGTCTGCGGCTACTTCACCACGCATGTTCACCGGATGCGGTACGACGAGTACCTCGCCGCCGGCTGCCCCATCGCTACCGGAGTGATCGAGGGCGCCTGTCGCCACCTGGTCAAGGATCGCATGGAACGCAGCGGGATGCGTTGGACCAAGGCCCACGCGCAGGCCATGCTCGACGTGCGGGCCATTCACCAGTCATCTTATTGGGACGAGTTTCATCAGCAGCGAATCCAAAACGATCAGGAATCATCCCGACAATACCGCAACCTGCTGGAACGCATCACAACACTCGCCGGGTAGCGCGGATTGTCGGTCACACCCGAAACCGCCGTGGTGCGCATCCCGTGGTGGACGGTATCGGTGGGCCTGGCGTTGATGTTGGTGGCCATTACTCTCAGCTCGGGCGAGTCAGAGAGCTTCCTCTACTTCCAATATTAACATTTCTCGGTCTCGGGAACTCAACATGCACGACGGAGCAGCGGAGCACAGAAGTTTATTTTAACATGCCAGTTTTTTCCATTTCGGTTCTTGACATTGGGAAAAGACCTCTGTACGCTTCAGCAACTTCCATCCATCTCTGCCGTTTCCTGACGGCAACTGAAACGACCGGGCCATTCGCACGCCTAGATCTATCAGGAGCCCACAACACGACGTGTTGTAAGAGTCGTCATCCGATTGTTTCGTTTTGAGACGCGATGGCATGTCTCCGACTTCACCGGCGCAAAAGTTGTCGTCGACCCCTGTCGAACAGGGCCACGCACTACGCTGGCTGCGGGTCTGGCTTGTCGCGACGATCGCTTCTACCGGTTTCCTGGGGGGGCTCGACGTCTACTGGCGAGGCTGTGGGTTTCCGCCCACGGTCATCGATACCAAGGAACTCTGGCATTTTTGGCGTCATCGCGTGTATCGAGATGATGGAAAAGTCATCGTTTTTCTGGGCACATCGCGAATATTGGCCGACATTTCGCTGGCTAGCGTCGAAGACACTCTGCCGGGATACTCTGCGATTCAGCTGGGAATACCCGGCTCCGCTAGCCCACTTGGAGTTTTGACGGATCTCGCGACGAATCCTGATTTCAAAGGGCTTGTCGTATGTGAACTGTATACGCCGATGCTCCTTGAACCTCTTAATGCCGGCCACGAGGATTTCATCGCTTACCGCCCTTCCTCAGTTCCTCAATACCGTGAGACTGTTTTCAAAGCATGGCTAGACGGTCATCTCGCTGTTTGCAATAACCGGGTTGCCATTCGGTCCCTCCTGCGACCATACTTCGGCACACATGAGGCAGCAACACTTCAGCAGACATCCGAAACTTTCTCGCGACAGGTTAACTGGGATTTCGCAGGGCTCCGAAGCGAACACCAACACACGGGGGCGAGGATGCGGGTCATGTTCGCCCGCCATTCGATGATCTCCGGCCGAATGCATCAACACTACGTGCCATCGTCGAGCAGTTAAAGGCGCGGGGGGGAGGTTGTCTTCCTTAGGCTGCCCTCAACCGGCGACCGCTGGCTGCAGGAACAGCAAATTGACAGCAAGAAGGAGCATTGGGACCGCTTGGCCGCAATCACCGGCGCGATTTGTATTCATTTCACAGACGTCTCCGACATGCGCGACCTCACATGCCCTGACAACTCGCATTTAAGCGAGCATGACGCTCTGGTATTTACTCGCTCTCTAATTCGGGAGGTTATACGGCAGGACCGGCGCATCACAACAGCGTCGTAACTTACCTAAAGTGCCCGATTTCCGTGTTGTCTGCCAAAGAACTGATGCCGTGGCACAGGGGATCCGACCCCTAGGATGCCAGTTCATTCCGCCAGACGGCTGGACACCCGCAGTAGACCGAGGACATTTTGATGCGCCGGCACTGGGTAATGCGGCGAGGTTGACGCTTACAGGCGTCGGGAAGTCAATCCGTCTCGATGACTCGTTTCCGGGCTTGAAGACATAAGGCATCGTGCAGTCCAAGTCGTCAGTTAACACTCAAAGCGAAGGGATGAATCACATGCTAAAGCGACAGATTTTCATTTTGGTCGGTCTTTTCGGACTTGCAACAGGATTCGCGCTGTCGGAGGTCGTGGCGACGACGTCGGTGATCCTTTCCGATCGGGCTCTCCGCGAGGTTACCGGGGGCAGCATAAAATGCAACAAAAATATTTCGAATGGGTCGTGCAACCTGACCGGAGTCGGTAGCGGCCCGAAGCAATGTAACACTTGCGGCCCCCTTTTTTGCGGTTGTGGGTGTTGCAATGTCACATGCTGCGGCTCTTCGAGCGAATCGG
>CAWHWU010000009.1:0-238041 GCA_963833105.1 uncultured Planctomycetaceae bacterium | reverse complement strand
GGATAGGGGACTTGAACCCCCCGCCGATTCCGACGCAACGGCCGACTCCGCTTCGACTTCCGCCGATCGCGATTCGGGCGGCGCTGCACGGGCGCTGCATTCTGGCGGTCCTGAATGTCAGTTCCTGTCGTCGCTCGACCCTGATCTGCAATCCGTGATCGCGGCGTGGGACAGGCTATCGAACCCGATCCGTAAGGCGATCGTCGGTCTTGCGACGTCACAGGGATGATCACGATCCGCTTTGGCAAAATGGAAGCTGCGACGAAAGCTTGTAAAATGATCGCAGGAAGAGGGACAAACCCAATGAGCTACCGGGTTGAGGAATGGGTTGACGACGAATCGCGAAACAGCGGCAAAAACATGTACACGGTCTACAAAGTCCTCCCCGATGGAACCGAAGAGGAGATTTTGGAAACGCGCGATCGGGACAAGGTTGAAAATCTCCTCGAAGGCGAAGAATGCGAGTGGCCGGATGAATAGGTGCCGAGAACCGGCAAAGTGGATCCCAGCTGGCACTCACGCCTCAATTGTGTCGCGCTAGCGGCCCCGGTTGGCAGCCGTTAGAAATCGCACCTCACTCCCTGCTTGCGTGTTGATTCGCCTCGCTGTAACGTCGCTGTCGTACAGTGCTTGTGTTCGGCGCACCCGAGAAACGGGCTGTTGTCGGCATTTTGTTTTTGCTATCGTCTTGTCGGAAAAGGAGTTCTGTCAGTTCGGAATCCTCCGGTTTCGAGTGGCGACAAGGATGTCAAGGACGGGGGAACGATGAGATTTATCGACTTATTCGCAGGGTTGGGTGGCTTCCACGTCGCCCTCCGCCGACTCGGGCACACGTGTGTTTTTGCTAGCGAACTCGATGCGCGTCTCGGCGATCTGTACGCCAAGAACTTCGGACTGACTGCCCACGGGGACATTCGCAAAGTCGACGTCTCAGATGTTCCGCCTCATGACATTTTGTGCGCCGGTTTCCCCTGCCAACCATTCTCGAAGGCAGGAAACCAAGAGGGCCTTGATTGTCCGCGATACGGCGATCTTTTTGATCACGTGATGCGCATTTTGCGAGCTCGGAATCCTTCTTACCTTATTTTGGAAAACGTCCCCAACCTTGCTCGGCATTCCGCAGGCGAGACTTGGAAACGAATGAGCAATCGTCTCAAGCGAGCCGGATACGAGATCAGCGAGCACCGTTTCTCGCCTCACCAGTTCGGTATCCCGCAAATTCGTGAACGCATCTACATCGTTGGTTGCCGCAACGGACTCAGTGGTTTTACTTGGCCAGACGAGTCACCCGATCCAAAAATGTCGATCATCGATGCCCTGGAGGACCACCCTTCGGACACGCGCCCCCTCTCCGCGTCAGTGATTCAATGCCTAGAAGTGTGGCAGAAATTCATCGATCGTTTTCCAAAACATCGCGATCTGCCGACGTTCCCGATTTGGTCGATGGAATTCGGAGCCACGTACCCTTACGCGGAGAAGACTCCATACGCTGCGCGTCTTAAGAATCTGGGCCGCTATCGTGGCAGCCACGGCGTCAGGTTGAATGAGTTTCCAGCTCGCAACCGCATGAACCATCTTCCGTCTCACGCTCGGACGAAAAAACCGACTTTTCCTGACTGGAAAATCCAGTTCATTCGGCAGAATCGTGAACTTTACAAGGAGAACCGCGATTGGATTGACGAGTGGCTTCCGGAAATCTTGGCGTTCCCACCGAGTCTTCAAAAGCTTGAATGGAACTGCAAAGGCGGGATTCGGGATATCTGGAAGTATGTGGTTCAATTTCGCGCCTTGGGCGTTCGAGTCAAGCGTCCAACAAGTTCGCCCTCGCTTGTTGCAATGACCACTACGCAGGTGCCAATTATCGCTTGGCAAAAACGATACATGACTCCGCGAGAATGTGCTCGCCTTCAGTGCCTTAGCCAATTGAAGCACCTGCCCAAGTCCAGTACGGCGGCTTTCAAGGCGCTCGGAAATGCAATAAATGCAGATGTCGTCGAACGGATCGTAACTTCGTTGCTCACAACCACTCAAGAACGATCGCGACCACAATTGAGCCAAGCAATCACGAGTCGCCGAGTCTTCGCCAACGTCGGAAAGAAGTGAAATGAGCACGACGCCCACAATCGAAACGGCCAAGTTAGATGAACTTCTTCTCGACGCGACTAACCCGCGCCTTGGACGTCACGAAGTCGACAAAGGTCTGTCTCAGGACGATGTCCTCCGCCTTATGCGGGATTGGTCGCTCGAAGAACTCGCTGTGTCCTTTCTCGAAAGCGGCTTCTGGCCACACGAGGCCTTGATAGCCGTCCGAGAGACAGTGCAGAAGACAAAAAACGCGTTGGTCGTCGTCGAAGGCAATCGGCGGCTCGCCGCCCTAAAATTAATTGATCAGACGCGAAAAGGTGAGGAAACCTCGACGAAATGGCAAGAACTCGTAAAACCGTATCCGCAATCGGCTTTTGCGAGACTCAAGGACATCCCGTACATCCTCCAACCGAATCGACAAAGCGTCAGGTCGTTTCTCGGTTTCCGCCACGTTACTGGGATAAAGGAATGGCATCCCGCGGAAAAGGCCGAGTTTATCGCTCAATTGATTGAGGACGAAAAGCTTACTTACGAGCAAGTGCGAAAACGAATTGGCAGCAAGGCACCAACGGTGCGGCAAAACTACATCTCCTATCGTCTTCTTCTTCAGATGGAGGAGGCGACGGACCGCATCGACGTGGCGAAAGTTGAAGAGCGGTTTAGTGTCTTGTATCTCTCTCTTCGTACGAACGGAGTACAAAAATACTTGCAGATCGACATCGAAGCGGACCCAAAGTCCGCTAAAAAGCCCGTCCCGCGAGATCACCTGGAGCAACTCGCGAATTTCGCCAAATGGCTTTTTGGAACGGGCAAAATCGATCCGATCATTGCAGATTCGCGACAAGTTGATGATTTTGGCAAGGTTTTGGAGAGCAAAGCCGCGGTCCAATACTTGGAGCGCAATGAGTCGCCCTCATTCTCTGTCGCGCGTCGAATGGCCGGTGTTTCGGAATCGGAGGTTGCCGACCACATCGAGCGCGCAGCCGACGAAGTCGAGGAGGCGCTGAAGGCGGCTCACCAACATAAGTCTTCGAAGCGTCTACAGGTCGCCGTCAAAAGGCTCGGAACTGATACCTTACAGCTCTTGAACGTGTTCCCTACCGTGAAAGCCGAGTTGTTCGACGAAGGTAAATAATGTTCGTCCTTCCTTCAAAAGGCTTCAGCATTTCGGTGCACGTGCACAACGTGCGTCTTGACTGTCTTGCGGAATGGATTGAGGGTTGCGTGACATTCGACCAAGACCAGATAAGTCACTCAGATGTCGTCGACATGCTCCTTGAAGAAAACATGTATAAGGAGCAGGACTTTGCCAAAGAGCTTGTTGATGATGGTTTTACGGAGCTAAGCCGAAGGGCCAGGTGTCTTGGAAAAGTCTGTCCTTTTGTCGTCAACGGGCGTCACGTGAAGCGATCCATGAGTTGGCAAGACACGCCGGCCTATTCGTTTTGCCTCCTCTTGTCTTTACAAGTATCGTATCGTGCCGCGTTCACCGAAAAATTCGGAACAGACTTTACCGAACAGGGGCTCCTGTTCGAGCGTTTAACAACTGAATCGCTAGGCGCAATCGGCTGGAAGACGCACTCGACCGGCTGGTCGAAGGCGTCTGCGGCCTCAATCCAAGAGAAGGTTGAGGCTCTCGCCACACATCTTGGCGAGCGGAGTTCCGAGGGAGCAGTCAATCGTTGGACCACCAACAATGCGAAAGATGGGGGCTTAGACGTTGTATGTCATGTGCCTTTCGCGGATGGTTGGGCTGGACGGCCGTTGTACTATGTTCAATGTGCGAGCGGAGAGAATTGGAAAGAGAAGCGAAGCAGCCCTAATCTGGCTTTATGGGACAAATTGCTTGATCTTGTAACGCGACCATCTCGTGGAATCGCGATTCCTTTCGCTTTGCTCGCGGACCAGTTTCGTCGCGACGCCCTATGTGATGATCTGTGCTCTTTATGGACCGACATCGCTTATGCGCCCCGGTCGAGGGGATCGAGGCCGCATGGGTGTCAGCACGACTTTCGCGCGACCTCAACCGCTGGACGAAATCAAGGTTGGCCGTCCTTTCTGGTCTGAGAGCTTGACGCCCGCAGCCTGTCGCGCAAGGACTACGTTTGGTCAGTGTTAGCAGCGCTTCGAGTGCCCAGTCGGCATTTGTGCCGACTTCTCTTGCATGGCCATGATGAATGCGATTACGGTTCTCGCCGCCTTCGCTGGGTCACGGAGGATGTTGGTCTCCCACAGCCGAAAAACGGCCCAACCCGCACGTTTCAGGCGGCCATTCACAATGCGGTCGCGTTTTCGGTTCGCCTCAATTTTGGAAATCCAATAGGGCGCGTTGTGCCGACCGGCCAACTGGATCTTCAACCGCCTCCAGTTGCGGCCATGCCAGAAATCGCCGTCGCAGAAGATCGCGATCTTGGTCCGATGGAACACGATATCAGGGACTCCGGGAAGTTTGGAAACGTTCTTTCGATAGCGCAGCCCAAATTTCCAAAGCTCCCGGCACAGCAACGTCTCGTGTCGCGTCCCCCTGTTTCGGTTTGACCTTTTCGCCCTCGAGGCTGCGGCGGACGCGGAACGAAATCCCTTGAAGCTCACGCTCGTCGCTTGACCGTTGCGTCGCACCCGTCAACCCCGAATTCAAGACCGTAGATCTTCTAAGAACTCCGACGCGGGCTCCACGCTCGTGACGAGCAGGTGATCTCTTGCGCGAGTGCACGCGACGTAAAGCAGTTGGCGTTCCGTGTCATAAACTTCCCGCAAATCGGCGTCGTCGCCTACCGTCTGGATGCGCCTCTGCAATGGAACGATCTCGTCATCGCAAGCCATGACCGCTACTGCGCGGAATTCCAATCCCTTAGCGAGGTGCATGGTGCAAATCGAAATTTGACCGCTGGCAGTCTCGACGTGTTCGTCGAGGATTCGGAATGGCATTCCGGCCTGTTTCGCGGCAGCGACGGCGCGGTCAAGTTCCGCCTCGGATCGAACGAACAATCCGAACTCGTGAGCCAATAGGCCGGTTTTGGCCTTTTCGGTGAGCCAACTCGCGACCGCGTTTCTTTCTTCTTCTTCGCTCTTGAGCGTGAGGATCGTGGGCGGAGGACCATTAAACACGGAAACGGTGTCGCTGCGATTTTCGGTGTTGCCGTCCACGTCGGTCACTTCCGGCCCAAGCAGCCGATCGGCCTGCATTCGGATTTGGTGTGACGTGCGGTAGTTGACTCTAAGAGTTCGAGACCGACCGCGGATGTCGACGCCGAGAGATTTCCAGGAGAAGGGTTGCTGGAATATCCGTTGGCCAAGGTCGCCGGCGAAGAATAGCGCGTTGGGACGATCCGCGCCGAGCGCGGCGAAAAAACGCAGGTTGGAAATGCTCACGTCCTGCGCCTCGTCGACGACGGCGAAGTCGAATGGCGGGTTCTTGCTCTTCGCGAGCTCTGCCGCCAAGCGCGTGAACAATCCGGCGCTGGTGATCAAGTTACGCGATTTCAACCCTTCGCGAACGCGCTCGAAGATGGACCATAAGACGGTCCGTTGCTCCTCGGGAAGCCGCGTCTTCCTGCCGAGACGGGCGACATCGCGGTAAGCCTCCCAGCTGTCCAACTGCCAATCGTCGACGACCTGGTCCCATTCCGTGACCAGAAAATGAAGGCTGAACTTATGGCCTCCGATCGCTTTCGATGCGTCTTGCAGCAATTCTCGCGTATCGTCGCGAGACGCCAGCGTCGCCCGGCCAACGTGCGACTTGTAAAGCCGTAACCCGAGAGAGTTGATGGCGTAGACGTCAATGCGTTCGCCGAGGCGCGGTTCGTTGCTGAGCAGGCGGTTCAGCTTGGTTTTAAGCGCATGGGCCAGAGCGTCCGAAAACGTCGTCAAGAGAACGCGAGTGTCGGGATTCGTGCGTGCCAGATAGACCGCTCGATGCAATGCGACGATGGTCTTTCCGGTGCCTGCCGAACCGGAGACGCACGCCGGTCCGGCGTAGTCGCGTTCCACGAATTGGCGTTGCTCGGGGTGCAAAAAGACGGTCCACTTCTCCCACGGGAACTCCAGAGCGCGTTCCAATTCCTCGACATCACGCATCACCCGGAAGCGGCGCTGCGCGTCGGGATGATCGAACGGACTAGACGCCGGCGCGGCCGGCTGCGACACCCGTGGTTTTCCTCCGGTGGCGAGTTCAAGCAGCGCCTCAGCAGCCTCGGCGGGTAAATGTTCGGTAAGAGCGAATAAGCTGTCTTCGGTGGCGGATCGAACGTCGTTGATCCACTCAGCGGGTACGCCGTAACCCATGAGAACATCGTCGCTCAAGTACGCGAAAAGGGGCGTCTTGGCGACGGCTGGCTTCGGAGTTTCCACCTCCACATATGTCGGAATGAGAATCTGCTGTACCGTCTCGCGAATTTCGACCAATTGCGCGGCGCCAGTTTTGGGATGCGTTTGCAACTTGCGGCGCTCTGCCCAGTCGTAGGCTTTGTCATGATGGTCCACGTAACAGAGCAAGAGGCTGCCCGCCGTTTTGTGGACGATTAGCCGAATGTCGGCATTCACGCGCACCGACCAGAAGTTTTTGTCCCTCGCTTTGTCTAATTTGTGAAAGCTCATTCCGGGGTTGGCCGGGTTGATCTGCAAGTCGAAGGCGGTCGTCTTGACCGCTTTTTGCTCGTCGTTCGTCAGGGCCGCAAGGCTGTCGGTGAAGGTGTCGGCAATGCGAAACTCCATCAGGCTACCCCTTCTTGGCAACCTGCCGGAGATCTATTCTCCAGCCGAAAGGCGTCCGTAACATAGCGCCCTCTTCGACCAGCTTAAACGGATTCCGCACATAAAATATCTTTGGCTTGTCTCTAGCGGAGATTACGCGCACGAGATAGTAATTGTCACCATGTTTCTTCGCGGCACGCCACTCCCCTCGAGAGACGTTTACGACGAAAGCGCGTCCCACAGTCGCTTTGACTTCAAGGTATCTCTCGGTGATGCCGTCATCTTCAAAGGAGACGATGTCGTAGCCATAAGTCATCGATTTAAGGCTAACTCGCTCGACGTCGTCGGCCGGCCGGGTATGCCCGAGCTTCCGAAGGCGCTGGCGCTCATGATTGAGCACCGCTAACTCACCCAGTCTACCGATTTCGTCACATACGCTCATGATCCTTTTCAGTTCTTCAGGAGTGATATGCCTTTTCGTTAGCCCTGACAAATCTTCGTTTTCGGCCGCCTTGACGAGGGCACGGCTAACTCGCGGCTTTCGGCTGACGGCGCGTCTCGATAGGACAAATGCTTCACCGACTAAGTGGGCATCATCAACAGTTATGGGCCAGGCGACGTCAGTGGATTTCAAGGGTGCGTTGAACGCGCCGCCGAATGCATAGAGGCCAGAATGAATCGCGCGATAGTTAAAGAGGTATTCTGAGAGGCGGTTGCGCCGAAAGAACGCGTGTAATTCAAATTTGGACCGGAACAAAGGGCTTTGGACGGGATGCGGGCTGATCCGGAGGTCATCGGGGCCAATGGAGAGGCCATCGATGTCGAAGAAGCTTGACGCATTAGCCTTATCGCCGCCCATCCGAAGTCGCGTGGGGTCTATCCCCACGTACGTGCCTGACGGGAGATCTACTCCGATCACGACATCCAAAAAACCAGGGACGCGTTTAAGACGTTTGCGTTCGCTTTTACTTCTGTAGGTTTTCGTTATTTGCACGCGTCTTTCATAATCGAGGTTGCGGTGCGATTCGCCAACATCATACGCAAGAATGCGCAACCGAGTTTGAACAGTGTCGGTTTTCAGGATCAGCAATAAACTGTTAAGTGGGAGTTTGCCATTCTCGGGCGCAGTTTCGATGATCCAGCCGCAACTGAGCAGGTCGGCGATGACCTTGGAGAAAAATCCTCTGTGATCCTGCTTGAGAGCGATGGCGGTCATTAGGCTGATGGTTTCAGATTTGGGGACATCGACGCTTGGAGCGAGTCACTACGTCTCACACTTTAAATACCTTCATGACCTCGTCGCCAAGGTGATTTATCACCTTTACGGCGATTCGGCCTGACTGCGGCTTGTCGAACGGCCGCGACGTATCACTGTTCAGCGTCGCCCACGCATCTTCATTGATCTCGGCCTTGAGCGTAGTCTTCAAAGCGCTGTACGGATCGTTTGCGCCGAGGAAATACGCGTGGCGGACGAAGAAGCTTTCTTCGTTGTAATCAGTGTCGATGAACCAGCACGCGATGCCTTCGGCGCCGTCGCTGCGAACTTCGCCAGTATTCGGATGAAACACGTCGACGCCGTTCACCTTCACGCGGTGGCGACCGTCCTTCTCAGGAAGTAGGGTGATGTCCGGCTCGCCGAAAATAACGAACAGGTTGCCCTTGCCGGTGTTCTTGAGGTCTTCAGACATATGCAAATCCGCGTTCATGCGGGCCTTCAAAACGGGGATGCGGCCGAGTTTGGCAAACTCCGTCGTGTGGGCTTCGTAGTTAAAGGCGCAGGCGATCAGCACGTCGAAGCCGGCATCGCCCGCCTCGCGCGCGGCGGTGACCAAATCCAGCCGCTGAACCGTGCCGAACTCCGGGCCGATGAAGATTGCGGCCCTTTTCTCGGCGTTACCCTCCAGGTAACGGCCCTCGGCGCAAATGAGTTCGCCCGGCCAGGGGGCAAGCGCTGTGAAGCTGATCTTGTCTTCCTTGTGAGCCTGCTGCACGCCGGCGGTCTTGAGATTATCGAGAATCATTTGAGCGAAGGTCTGGTTGCCGCCGTCCTCAGCGACGTATTTCTTGACGGGATCGATCAACTCATCGTTCTCGTCCACCCCTAGCACGCGGTGGGGCGAAAGGCTCTCGACAGTGAAGGGACCGGCCACGCGGACTTTGGTGTTGTCCGGGAATGGTTTGTCGTAAAGGTATTCAAATTCGGCTTTGGCGGTGATGGATGTTTCGATCTCCTTCTGGCAGGCGATTCGAGCCTTCCACCAGTCGGCGTGCATGGTTTTTGAAGCGTCTGGCCACTTAGGATCGGCTTCGCGTGAAATCTCCCATTCCTCCCAAGACTTCTTGAGCGACTTGTTTAGCGACGCGCGAACGGGTTCCAGCTTCGCCTGCCACTTCTCAAAGATGACATCGACCTCAGCGTTATTGGCAATAGATTTCAGGGTGATGTGCGGTACGCGTTCGTAGACGAATCCGTGGCGTATGTTGCCGCGCCGGCTGGGAAGTCGGCGCGCTGCCGGCGACTTCCGCTTCCTTGATCTGGCCTTCGCGTGAATCGGCCAATAAATAATACGGGTACCGAGCACCCATGATGCGCGCGCGGGCCAAGGCCAAGGCCACGCGAGATGTGTCGATCGTGATCCATCGGCGACCCCATTGCTCGGCAACGTGTGCCGTTGTTCCCGAACCGCAGGTCGGGTCAACCACCAGGTCGCCCGGATCAGTCGCCATTAGGATACATCGCTTGACGATTTCGACGTTCGTCTGCACTACATAGACGGGATCATTTTGTCCGAGAAAGCCTTCCCACAAATTTCCAATTGCGACGGCGGAGGATTCGTCTTGGAAGCGGAGTTGCCGGAGCGCATTTCCAAATTGATCGACTCGCCCTGTCTTTAACGCGCGTTCAAGCGATTCTGGCGTCATTCCCCACCACCGTTTCCCAGAATCGAACACTTGGCCCTTGAATTTTATCTCGAACTTTCGGCCGGGACCGGGCTTCGTGAGTGACACGTCGCCAAACAATCGGGCGCCCGACGGCAACGCCTGCTCCCCCGTTCTTTCTTTTGGCGTAAGCCGCCTGAATTGGCCATCGGGCAATCGAAGCCAGTTAAAATTCGGATCAACTCCGTCGACGCGAAGAGTGTAAAGCTGTCGAAATTTGTGATTCTCCGGCTTCCGCGAATACCAGACGATGTAATCAAGTCGCGCCGGTAGCCGATCAGAGACGCCAAGCCCTGTGGCCCCCTTTGTAAACGCGATGAGCGAGACAAAATTCTCTTCACCGAACACTTCGTCCATCACTGCGCAAGCGATGAACGTTTTCGTCGCCAATCTGCACGAAGATTGAACCTGAGTCAGCAAGAAGATCTCGGGCAACGGTTAGGCGATCGCGCAGGTAGGTCAGATAGCTATGTATGCCGTCGCGCCAGGTGTCGCGGAAGGCTTTGACTTGTTCCGGCTCGCGCGTTATCTGATCAACCTTGCCATCCTTCACGTCTCGACTTGTCGTGCTCCATTGAAAGTTGCTGTTAAACTTGATGCCGTAGGGTGGGTCGAGATAAATGCATTGGACGGCGCCCCGCAACCCCTCCCGTTCGGCCAAGCTAGCCATGACCTGGAGGGAATCGCCCAGAATCATGCGGTTCGACCAGTTTTGGTCGTGCTCGTAGAACTCGGTCTTGTCCGCGTTCTCGGGGATACCGTTGAAGTCGGCGAACAAATCTCGTTGGAACAGCTTTCCGCGTTTTTCCTCGTTCTGCGTCTGCCTCAGCAACTCGTCAATCAAGACTTTCGGCTGTACCTTTTCCTGGATGTAGATCGGTGGAGCATGGACGATGAGGTCGCTCCAGTCCTGCTCATCCTTACCGCGCCACACGAGCTGCGGGTCGAGGTCTCGGTTGCGCCGGTCATAGGCGATGCGAAGCGGGCTTTGCTGTTCCTGCTTTACGACGGACTGAAATTCCGCGGTCGGAATGTTCTTACGCTTGTCCGCCTTATGTTGGAGCGTTTCGACGGTTTTGGTGGTTGATTTTTTGGCCATTGCTGCTTTCCTTAAACCGCCGGCTCAAGAGTGACGGCGTTGATCATTTTGTTGAATTCCGTTTCAACCTTAGCCCTGAAGTCGGCCTCGATCTGATAAACCTCGGTGAACTCAGCAAAGGCCCAGCGACCGTGAGTGCCGAGGTGATTCACGCCGGGCACCCAGTAGGTATCCATCGTCGACTTCTTCTCTTTGGCGTCCTCACGACGGTAGCCTTTGATCTCGACGACGAGATGCAGGAGGTCGTCATCGCCATGACCGTCCTCCACGAGCACGATGAAATCGGGCAGATAAGTGCGCGGCTCCGATCCGTAGCGGTATGGCACCTCCAGACCGAGATTGTGATTTTTGACGTACGCCCGAACTTTCGGGTGCGACTCCGCCACGCGGCAGAATTCGGCTTCCCAATCGCTGTCGAGCACGACCCAGTTGATGTGGCAGCGGTCGGCTTTGGTTTCCCAACGGTCAGGTTTGGAGGTGTTAAAACGCACGTGCGCGGTTGAGCCGATGGGGTTGTAGGCGTCGAGCAACGCCTTAATCGGCCTATCGCCGAGAAAGCTGCGCGTAATCCCGTCGTTAATGCGGTTGCACGCCATATCAGCCAGCTCTTGATAAATGAGCTGCGCGGGATAGGTGCCGCCTTTGCAAACGAGGCACGGTTTGTCGAGCCACTGTTTGGCAATGCGTTTGAGCTGGCCGAAGAGATGAAGCTTTGGCTCTTCTCCGGGATCGCGGAATTTGGTGTAAAGCAGGCGATGCGTGAGGTGGAAGAGTAATGTGGAGGGCCGCATATCGGCCAAGTGCTCCAGGTTCATGTCAGCTGATTCGCCGATGATGCCCTCGTTGCGCGTAACTGATGGACCGACGAGATCGGGCGTGAGAACCAAAACCGAATCGTCATTAAATTCGGCGGTGAGTCGTTCCTCGGGCAACTCCACGCGATAGCCTTCTACCCGAGGAAAACGAATTTCGAGAGCGTCGCGATCTGGCCGCACGGCTTTAACTTGAACGGTCTCGCGGGGCGGCTGCGGCGGGGCGATAACCGGCTTGGCCGTGAAGTCGAAGGGAATCCCGAAGACGTCGGCGTATTCGACGTTGAAGAGGCCCTTGTCTTCGCCATCCTCGTTCAGTTCGTAGGACTGGCGGCGCAGGGCGCGCCCAATGACTTGCTCGCAAAGTAACTGCGTGCCGAAAGCGCGAATGCCAAGGACGTGCGTCACGGTATTCGCATCCCAACCTTCCGTGAGCATCGAAACGGATACGACGCAGCGAATGGAGCCGCCCAATTGTCCATATTTACCGACCGTGTTCATCACCTCGCGCAGCAAGTCCTGGTCGGTGATGCCTTCGGCCTTCCGTTGATCTCCGGTGCGCTCGATGATCTCGCGGCGGAATCGGTCGATTTCATCGGAAGCCATTTGGCGGAAATCAGCGTCCAGCGCGTCGCCGGCCTCAAGCTGTTCGCTGTCGATGAGGAGCGTATTAGGCCGCGGTAGCGGATTGCCGGTCGTCTCGTCGAAGTTGCGGAAGAGTGCGAGGCGCCCGTTTTCCAGCGTCGTGGTGCCGTCCTCATTCTGTCGATGGAAGCCGGAAATAAAGTCGTAAACGAGTTTTGAGATCGAAGTGTTTTGGCAGACAATGATGAAGCACGGTGGAACGCGGATGCCTTTTTCTTGCCAAAGCTTGAAGGTCTTCTCGTAGTGGCCGTAAAGCGCCTGCAGGGCCGTTTGGAGCCGCGTGGGAAGTTTGAGCGGGTCAAGTTGCTCACCTTTGCCGCGGCCTTTCTTCGGCATGTCGCTGCGGATGTTTTCCCAGAGGTTGCGGTAAACCGGCATCTCATCGCCTGGGATGTTTTCGGCTACGGGAACGCGCGGCAATTTCACGATGCCGCACTCGATGGCGTCCATGAGGGAGAAATCGCTCATCGTCCACGGAAACAGCGTGCCCTCGGCGTAGCCTGAGCCTCGGAGAAAGAATGGGGTGGCCGACAGATCGATGACGCGGGAGAGGCCAAGTTTGCGGTTCACGGCTTCCAGGCCGGAGATCCAGAGTCGGGCGGCCTCGTTGTTCTTCTGCGCTTCCTTCCTGTCTTCTCCCTTCAGGTCTTCGTCGTCTTCTTCTTTCGGCTTTTCGCGGTAGCAGTGGTGGGCCTCGTCGTTCAGCACAAGGATGTTCTTCATGCCCATGAGGTCGGGCATTACGCGCTGGAGCATTTGCCCCTCGGTTTCGAGAGTGTTCAGCTCATCCCCGCGGCCTTGCAATAGAGAGCGGCCCCCGGCCGAGAGCTCGATACGTTCGCGCAGTTTGAACGCGTGGAAGTTGGTGATAACGATTTTCGCGCGGTTCACGTCGTCGAGCATGTCGCTGGGAACGAGTTCCCGGTCCGCGTAGTAGCTGTCCGGGTCGTTGGGCTGGAGAACGCGCAGGCGGTCTTTAATCGTGAGCCCCGGCGCGACGACGAGAAATCCTCGGGTGAAGGTTTTGCTGCCAGGGCGGCGCACAGCGTTGATCGTTTGCCAGGCGATCAGCATCGCCATCACGGTGGTTTTGCCTGCGCCGGTGGCGAGCTTCAGCGCGAGACGAAGAAGCTCGGGATTAGCGTCCTTGTTGGCAGCGGCCAAGTGTTCGAGGATTTGCTTGCCGCCTTTGGACTGGGGCGCGACCTCCATCAACCAAATGGCGGTTTCCACGGCTTCGACCTGGCAGAAGAACGGTCGGATGCCCGCGAACTTGTGGTGCCGCCAGTGTTGAAGCAATCGGGCCGTTTCGGCTGTGACCTGCCACTCGCTGGGCTTTGGCCATGAACGCCAACTGTTTACCTGGCTTCGCACCTGATTGATGATCGAAGTCGGATCATATTGTTGTTCCCGGGTCGAAAGCCCTTTCCCCTCGTCGAAAATGAAACTGGGGAGGCTTTGGGTTCCTTTGCGTTTTTTGGGCTTAGGAATAGGCGTGACGAATTCGGCACGGCGCCGGTTTTCAATTATCCGTTGGGTCGGTTGTCCCTGCGGGTCGAGCTCCCAATGACGCTGCGGGGAATCGTACGGAGAGTTTAGGATCGGGTGCTCAAAGAACGGATTGGCCATCACTAAATCCTGCTTGCTCTCGAAGGCGACTCTCGGTCGTGCATTAGGGAAATGATCGTCGGTTCGTTCATGCTCGACTTCAGCGCTCATTCCTGGGGCAATTTCTCTGCACCCCGGATATCACCCGTAATGGGTGAAGTCAACGAGCGCAGTCGGCGTGCGCCGCGAGATGGAGCCCGGTCGAGAAGGACGCGGGCAGCGGAGTGCCGGCAACTATGTGTAGCCCAGCATTCTACCGCTCTTACAATCGCCGGCCAAATGCCGCCGAGACAGGTTTGGAAGCGCGCAACGCGGCTGGGGGCTGGAAGTCAGGCTGCGAGCGCGTTTTGGCATTGCGTGGCCCGTCCAAATGCGATTGCAGGCAAGCCGTCGAGGGCGGTGCCTGCACGCGTACTGCCCCTGGCGCGTTGATGGCTCAAATGGCGATGAGCCGCTGGCAATTTCGGCCTGGCTGCAAGAACAACGTTGCACGATGCAACCGCTGACTGGCCGCCGTTTTCACGGTGAAAACACGTCCTAAGCTCCGCTTAGGGAAGACGTGTGACAGATTAAATTCATTGCAGCGGCTCATTCTCGGTAAGACAGCAAGGCGGCAGGGTTGGTCGCCTTGCTCTTCATTTCGGCGAGCATTTCGCGTTGCGAGCCGGGCAATTCGTGCCCGCTGAGATAGGATGCATCAGCGGTTCTTTCCGCTGATTCTTTCGGGCATCGCTGAGCTCGACGATGGCGGGGAAGGCGCAGTCGTGGAGACGGGCCTCGGAGGGACGGCGGGAAGGATGCGGAATTCGCTTGCCGGCATGTAACTTATAAGTTACAATAAGGTCGCATGGAAGTTCTGCGGTACGTTACCGAATCGGGCAGAGACGTCTTTGGGGATTGGTTCGCGGCGCTTGGGGACGAGCGAGCGGCGGCCAAAATCGCCGTGCGGATCGACCGCCTTGCCGCCGGGAATTTCGGTGACTGCAAGCCGCTTCAGGAAGGCGTCTGCGAGCTACGCATCGACTGGGGGCCGGGCTATCGCGTGTATTACGCGATGGCTGGCCGAACCTGCGTACTGCTGCTCTGCGGAGGCGACAAGCGAAAGCAGTCGGCCGACATCAAGCGGGCGGTTGGCTACTGGAAGGATTATCAACGGAGGACGCGGAAACAATGACATCAAAATCCAGCATTTCCCACGACGAAGCAATAGTTCGCCGACTGCGTGAAAACCCGACGTTTGCGATCGAGTACCTCAAGGCGGCTTTGGAAGACGCGGACGAACCGAAGGCCTTGCTGACGGCATTGCGCCGCGTGGCCGAAGCCAGAGGTGGCGTCGCCAAAGTCGCCAAAGCCGCAGGCATCGAACGGGAGAGCCTGTATCGAGCCCTCTCTCCCCGCGGCAATCCTCGTCTTTCGACGCTGGTCGCCGTCACCAAAGCCGTCGGTTTGAGGCTGACGGTTGAGGCCGATCGGCCTGGAAACCATTGACCGTTCGTCAGCCTTTCTTCTCAAAAATCATGCACACATCGTGCAGGCCCGGGATGAAGGACGAGCGGTAGACCTTTTTGCCGCTGCTGGCTCCGTGGCTGAAACGGATGATGTCGGTCGAGTGCTGCCTAAGGCCGCACTCGAAGGCGATCCGCTTGGTGTGGTAGACGAGGGGGACGAAGCCCGCCTCGCGGTCGTTGTAATCACCCATGAGCACAGCGAGCTTGCCGCCGGGGGCGAGGGCGCCAGCGCAGTTGCTCACGAGCCGCTGATAGCGAACGAGAAACGCTTCAAGCGTGGGCGTGCGTGACAGGTCTCGCGGGTCGTCCGTGTAAAGCTTTTGCCGCCAATAGGGCGGATGAATCCAGCAGAAGCCGAACGTGTCGCGAGGGAATTGCGAAACGTCGCAGGCGTCGGCTCCTTCGCGAAGATCGCTCGACCAGCAAAGGATGCCGAGCTCATGGCACACGTCGCGGCAGGTGCCGCTTCCCGTCATTGGGTCCAGCACAGTGAGTGGGCGGAAATACTTCAGCAAATCCTTGATGAGATTGCCGCCGCAATTGCCCGGATACGAACGATCGCCGTATTCGCCCGCCCGGCTGAAGTGATACAGGCTGGTCAGGTGAGGGACCGGGCTGGCGTTTCTGGGAGCTCGCGGCAGCTTTGCGTAAACGGGCGGTTCTTGCTCGCGTTTCGGCGTTGGCTCGGACCGCCGATTTCTGGCTGCATAGAAGGGATTGATCGAAGCGAATGCGGCGCTCATGGGCGTGCTCCTTTCTCTTTGGCCCTCACAGCTTCGGATTCCAGTCGGCTCAGGTCCTGATATAGGAACTTGCCATCTTGCCAAAGCTCCATCGCTTCGTCGGACGTCTCGGCCTCGACTTCGTAAAGCTCGATGGTTTGGACTTTCACGGTGACGATGTAGGTTTTCATGGCTACGCCTCCAATTCCCGCTCAAGAGCGACGATTGCGGATTCGTCGATCTCGAAAGTGTCAAAGGGTGCGTCCCACAATTCGCCGCCGGTGCGTGGATAAACGCGGAGGGCCAAGCCGGTCTCGGTACGCTCGATCACGACATTGAACCGGCGAGCGACTTCCACGAAGACGAGGTCAGGCTGATCGGTCATTAGTTCGATATTGAATGCCGTCATAACGGACTCCTTTCGGTTGAATTGTTGCGGGCAAAGTCCTCGGCGATGTCATCGGGCGTCGTCTCGGCGTCGAAGTGCATCTCCGCCGTCTCCAGCGCATCGCGAAAGTCGTCTCCGCTCAGGTGGTACCAGTGCATGGCGTCCGCCAGGAAATCGACAAGGTTCGTGCGCGTGTCGTCGTCGGAGTATGCAGCGATTGCTTTCTCGCAACGATCGGCGCGTTCTCGGTTGGTAAGCGTCATGGTGAATCCTTTCAGGTAAAGGGGCGGAGCCGAAGCCCCGCCCGGTTGATCGCGGTTACTCCTTTTTCTCCGAAGCCACGCGAAGCGTGATGCGGCCGTCGAGCGGCGCTACGTCGAGTTGGACGTTGAAGCCCTTGCCGTCTTGATGCGCCCAGGCTGAACCGATCCGAGTCCAGAATCCTTTGCCGCCTTCGCGGTCGCGGACGTGGTAGGCGACGTGGCTGGGGCTTTTCGAGCCGGCGGCGTCGTTGGTTTTGGCGGATGCGTCAGTCATTGGTTTTCTCCTTCGTTTCGTTGAGTTTCCGACCGCGCTCATCGCGGCCGATGGCACGTAAACGAAAGCCGGAAAGCCGGGAGCGAAGCGAGCCGGGCAAGCGAAAGGCCGAAGGCTTCCTTTAGGAAAGCGGCCTTGGCAGCTTGAGCGGGCCGGCGACGGCTTTAGCGTGCCATGAATAGGCCCGCGGGGGCGGACGGACTCAAGCTTTTGAAAGCGAAGGAGACTGAAGGTTGACGCACCGATCCGAAACAAACCGATTGACACGCGATGAAAAACGCTGCCACCCGCTGTCACCCTAAGTTTGCTGCGAATAGTTAACGAATGGTTAACGATTTGGGGCGTACACTGAGGTATGTTGCGGATCACGCAGAACGCGCAAGCGGGCGGCGCGAAGAGTTATTACAGCACGGCCGATTACTATTCCGAGGGGCAGGAGCTCACGGGACGTTGGCGGGGCAAGGCGGCCCGCATGCTCGGCCTGGAAGGCAACGTGCGGCAAGAGGAATGGGATGCGCTGTGTGACAACCTGCATCCGACAAGCGGCGAAAAACTGACGCCGCGCCAGAAGGCCGACAGGACCATTGGCTACGATTTCAACTTTCACGTGCCCAAGAGCGTATCGCTGCTCTACGCCGTGACGCGCGACGATCGGATTCTGAATGCGTTCCGTGATTCGGTTGACGAAACGATGCGAGACATCGAATCGGAGATGTCGACTCGGGTCCGCAAGGGCGGCAAGAACGAGAACCGCGTCACCGGAAACATGGTCTGGGGCGAGTATGTACATTTCACGTCCAGGCCGGTGAACGGCGTTCCTGATCCGCATTTGCACGCCCACTGTTTCGCCTTCAATACGACGTTCGACAAGAAAGAAGAAGCCTGGAAAGCGGGGCAGTTCCGCGACCTGAAGCGTGACGCTCCGTATTTCGAGGCGGTCTTTCATGCCCGCTTCTCCCATCGACTGGCGGAGTTGGGGCTGCCGATCGAACGCAAACGGAAGGGCTGGGAGCTGGGCGGCGTCGACCGCGGGCTGATCGACAAGTTCTCCCGTCGAAAGGCGCAGGTTGACGAAAAAGCCCGCGAGTTGGGAATCGACGACCCCGAAGCGAAGTCGGAACTTGTGGTCAGAACGCGAGAACGAAAGCAGAAGGACCTGACGTTGCCGGAATTGCAGGAGACGTGGCGCGGGCGGCTATCGCGGCAGGAACGCGATGCGTTGGCGTCGCTCGCGGAGAAACTGGGCGGCGATGCGGAACCGCGGAACGGGAATGCTTCGCGACGCGCAATGGAATATGCGATCGGCGCCGGCTTTGAACGGCGATCGGTGATGCCGGAGCGGGAACTCCTGGCGATCGCGCTCAAGCAGGCGGTGGGACAGGCGACGGTCGAGCAGGTTTTGGATCGGGCGGCGCAAAGCGAGCTAATCATCCGCGACCGAAGCGGAAGGCGCATGGCGACGACGCGGGACGTGCTTCAGGAAGAACGCCGCGTGATTGAGTTTGCAAAGGATGGACGAGGGAAATGCAAGCCGCTCGTCGGCAAAGGCCGCAAGCTCAAACGCGACTGGCTCAACGATGAACAGAAAAAGGCCGTCCGTCACATCGTCGAGTCTCACGACCGGACCATCGTCGTGCGCGGAGCGGCTGGCGTAGGCAAGACGACGCTGATGCAGGAAGCCGTCGAGGCGATTGAAGAAGTCGGGACGAAGGTTTTCGCCTTCGCTCCGTCGTCGGATGCCAGCCGGAATACGCTAAGGGACGCCGGCTTCAAGGACGCCGACACGGTCGCGAGGCTCCTGGTCGACGAAAAGTTGCAGCAGCGAATTGCCGGCCAGTTGATCTGGATCGACGAGGCGGGGCAGCTCGGCATGAAGACGATGGCCCAAGTCTTCGCCCTGGCCGAGAAGCTCGATGCTCGCGTGCTACTTACGGGCGACCGTCGCCAGCATGGTTCGGTGGAACGTGGAGCCGCTCTGCGCCTCCTCGAAGAGGATGCGGGCCTTTTGCCGGTCGAGGTCAAAGAAATCAAACGCCAGGCTGGCGATTACAAGGAGGCGATCAAAGCGTTGAGCGAAGGTCGCGTCGCCGAAGGCTTCAATCGCCTGGACGGCCTGAACTGGGTCCGTGAAATTCCCGACGGCGAGCGTGACCGGCGACTCGCGTCCGATTACGCGCAGACGTTGGCCGAAGGGAAGACCGCCCTGGTGGTCTCTCCGACGCATGCCGAAGGGAACCGAATTACCACGGCGATCCGCGACGCCATGCGAAAAAAGGGGAAGCTCAAAGCCGATGAGCGAACCTTCCGCGTGTTGGAAAACGGCGGTCTTACCGAGGCGGAGCGCACTGATTCGGTGAATTACCTCCCCGGAGATGTGTTGGTTTTCCATCAAAACGCCAAGGGGTTCAACCGGGGCCAGAAGCTGACGGTAGAGCGGGGCGCCGCTGCCGCTTGATCAGGCGGCCCGATTCCAGATGTTTCATGCGACGACGCTGGCTTTGGCTCCCGGCGACATGGTGCGGATTACGCGGAACGGCCAGACGGCCGACCGGAAACATCGCCTCGACAATGGCGCGCTGTTCCGAGTCAAAGGTTTCGACAAGCGTGGCGACATCTTGCTCGCCAACGGGTGGACCGTCGACAAAAACTTCGGCCATCTGGCTTATGGTTATGTGGTCACGTCGCACGCCAGCCAGGGCAAGACGGTCGATCGGGTCTTTGTGGGCCAGTCGAGCCAGTCTTTCCCTGCGAGCTCGCGCGAACAGTTTTACGTTTCAGCATCGAGAGCCAGGCAGCGCATCGTCGTTTACACCGACAACAAGAAAGCGTTGCTCGATGCGATCAGCCAATCCGATGAGCGTCTATCGGCGACCGAGTTGGTGGACGGAGAACGGCAACGGCGCATTATCACGCCGGCGCGTCAGGCAACGTCAGTCCAGAAACCCGAAAAAGAGAGGGATGGCGTGGGCTATGATCGATGATCTTTTCGATAAGTACGCCAAAGGCCGAAATGGAAATGATCCGTCTCCGGGCGATGAAGACGACACGATCGACGTACCGGGTTTCGGCTGGCTGAGGGGCATCCGTGACACGGCGATCATGCTCGAAATCCGTCATCGCGACGGTCATATCACGGCGTTCAGTTACAACATGCTCGATCGGGCGGAGTTCGATCCGTCCGACGGAATCACGCTGAAATTCGCCGGAACGCAGGTGCGAATTGTCGGCCGCAATCTCAACGTCGAAGCTCGACCGCACCTGCGGCTCTTCGAGGGTATCACTCGACGCCGCGTGTCGTGGATTCAGGAGGCGGACGAACCGGCGGCGATGGAGGCTCCGAAAGGAGCGACTGTCATCGAAGAGGTTGAGGTGAAGTGAACGGCACGAATAAATTAGGACCTGTTTGCCCTTCGGCGTGTCCATAGGGGGCCAAGCCCCCTGGTTGGCGAGCCGCTGAACGGCTCTCAAGGAAATTGGGTGACCTGCGTCCCCATTGAAACCGAACTGAAATCAAATCTGGTCGTCGTCATCACTTCGATGTTTTGGCTTTGGCTTCTTGCCTTTGCGCTCGGGACGGCGGACATTGATGGCTGCGGCATCAAGCGTGTTCTTAATGTGGGCAGCGTAAAACTTCTCGATCATCTCGACGCTGGTGCGGCAATTCTTCGCTATCTGGTAAATGTCGGCGCCCTCCATGAGGCGCATGCAAATGTACGTGTGCCGTAGGCTGTACGCGGTGCGACGATTGCCGTCGCGGTCTTTCTTGAGGTTGGCGCGGCCTGAGCACGCCGTTGAAGAGCTTGATGTGATTTCCCGGAAACACTGCGTCATTGGGTTGGGGGTATCTGACTTCTTGGTTTACGGGATCGTCGGCGTTCTCGCCTCTCCGCAAGCGAGCGCGCTTGCCTTGCGGAAGCCCCGGCAATGGACGCGCAAGTAATCGCTCATACGGCCGCACGGCGCTTGGCATGCTCTTGCAGTAACCGACGCCGCGTTTGCCGCGAACCTCGATCTCCAGAATCTTCTCTCCTGTCGCATCGTCCTCGACGATCGCGACGTCACGGTGCAGTAGATTCTTCGCCTCGTCGGGCCTCAGGCCGGTGTTGGCCATGAAAAGCACGTAGTCATGGACCTGCTCGGCGTTCCACTTGTAATGATCGTGAAAGGGCTCACGGGCGTATTCGCGAGTAGCTTGATAAAGCTGTTTGTACTCGGCTGGGCTGAACCACGGGCGGTGTACGATCTTTCCTTGCGTTCTGTAGGGCGGCGAAAGGTCGGGGAGATGGCTGAGCCAGCCGTGCCGGATCGCCGTCTTGAGCACCTGTCTCAAGGTCACGATTTCGTCGTGCAGCGTGCTGCGAGCGGGTCGCAACGGCTTTCCGGTCTTTTTATCGATCCGCGACGTCATCCGGTGCATCCGATACTCCTGCACCTTTCCTGGCGTCACTTCCGACAGTCCTAATTCGTCGAAAAATGGCACAAGATGGAGGCGTAATCGAATCCCGTGACCTTCCACCCAGCGGGGGCTTCGCTGGCCTTCCGTGATGATTTCGTACTCTTTGAGAAACTGTTCGGCGGCTTGTTGAAAAGACTTTTCGCTTGTGAGCAGGCCGGCGCGTTCCTTGCCACGCAAAGTTAGCAGCCAGTCCTCAGCGATTTGCTTGGCCAGCGCGAGACTGGTCTCTCGGGTGGTGGAGCGATACTGCTTGCCGGCGAATGAGGCCGAGCATTGCCAGAAGCGGCTGTTGCCGCGGCGATAGAGATGAACGAGACCGCCTAAAACCTCATGGCTGGGCATGCGAGACAGAACGTTTGTTGCACTATTTCTGCCTTAGAATACCACGTTTTCGCGGTATTGGCCATTATGTGCTAGGAGTGTGCTAGGCCGTTTTGACTTTCCGCGAGCAGCGCGGATTTCGATAAGTCTTTGAATTTACTTGACTCAGGTGGTTGCGGGGGCAGGATTTGAACCTGCGGCCTTCAGGTTATGAGACCGAGTGCTGGAAACTTATGTCATTGTTATACATAGATAATGTGTTGCAGCGCGACGGTGTGTGCTAATAAGTGTGATAGTTTTGGCACTGTTTCCGAAAACAAACATGGCTTAGTTGTCCATCGGCTCGTAGCAGCAGGATCGGCGACGATCTGGCCGGTCAACTTCGACCTCTTTGTAGAGTGCGGTAGCAGCGGACAGCATTAAGTACGAGTGCTCGGACTGCATCGCCGAGGATGACACGTTTCCGTCGTCACCCCGTACGAGATGGCTATCGTCGCTGGCCGTCCCGGCCGGCGGGCCGGCCCTAACGATAACGGATGCCATCAGTTGACGGTTCTAGCGAGAATCGATACATGTGTCCAGTGCCGTCGGCGGTGACGACCTACGGGCCGGGCGACTTGGCGAACGTCAGGAAAACGTATTAACCAGCGTGCTCGGTACTTCAAAGGCAACATGCGATTCTGTGGACTGATGATTTGTACTCTACGGAGAATAGATGAGAATAAGGAACATCACAATTGGCCAGTGGAGACATTTTGAGAACATTGAGCTACAGCTCGATGATCGCGCGGGACTTGTCTGTGTCGTCGGTGCCAACGGAACGGGCAAAAGCCATTTGCTGGAGTTGATCGCGGCCTGCGCACAGGCTCGGTCTATCTCAGGGGATCGAGATCCCGCGCGGTGATCCGTTCAACGATATCCATGATTTCTCCCTGCAGTTTTATCTTGCAGTAGGGGTAAGCGACGCAATCGAGCAGGGCCTAGTAGGGCAAGTAGGGTTCCCCGAATGGGATCGAACGTTGACGATCCAGAGCACAAAGCTTCCCGGCACTAATCCCGCTATCACAATTCGAGCTGGTGGCATCGCGGATACGGCAGAAAGCCAGCGTTTTGCAAGTCAAGTCATCGATCAGCTTAAGAGCTCTAAGGATGTACATTTCGTCTCGCTCGACGCTGACCGCGCGTATCCGAAAAAGAATATTGACGTAAATCAAGTCGCGCAAGCCTATGAGATCGACTGGGGCACTTCCGAATACACGCGTGGCCGCTCGTTTAAGACAACGACTACACTCTATGATGAGTGGCTGAAATACTTCCTGGCGCAGGAGAATCAGGCAGGCACACGACTGATAAAGGAAATCCGCCAAGCTCGCCAGAGCGGCACCGCCGAGCCCGCGTTCACAGATCATTTTGCAGGCTACAAGGATGCACTCCACAAAGTGCTTCCGCACGTCGTTTTTGCCGGTATCGATTCCAAAAAGCGGACTCTGCTTTTTGACACGACTGGTTTGGAACTCTCGTTTGATCAACTCAGCGGCGGTGAGCGTGAGATCGCTTTTCTTATCGGTCAAGTTGACCGTTTCGGATTGCGGAAAGGCCTCTTTCTGCTCGACGAACCAGAACTGCATCTTAATGCTGACTTGATTCGCTCCTGGGTTAATTATCTGACGGGCACAGTTGAGACTGGACAGATCTGGCTTGCGACACATTCGTTGGAAGCTGTCGAAGCAGCCGGTCAGCAGGCCACGTTTATCCTTGAGCGCGACGAACCGACCCGCAAGGTTAATAGCCTTGCTCGTCTCGATACGCGTCCCGTTCTATCGGCATTGTCTCGTGCCGTTGGTACTCCCGCCTTCTCAATCTCGCAGCTTGTGTTTGTTTTTGTCGAAGGTGAGGAGAGCGTCGGCGAACGGGAGCGTTTTCGCAAATTGGCGGGACTGCCACAGAATGTTCGTTTTATGGAATGCGGCTCGTGTAGCGAGGTGATACGACGCGTTGAAGTAATCAAGGCCTTGGCGACTCAAGCCGAAGCAGGGATCCGTATCGGCGGCATTGTTGATCGCGACTTTCGAACCGATGCGGCGGTCACGGCGCTTTTAAACGACAACGGCATTTACGCCTTACAGGTTCATGAGGTCGAGAATTTCTTTCTTCATCCCGCAAGCTTGGATGTTCTGTTTGCACAGAATGGTCAAGCGACTCTCGTGGCGACGGAAGTAATCCAAAATGCATCGGATGCGCGCGCTGGCAATTGGATGTTTCAACACGCGATGGCTACTCCAAACGCCAAGACTTTGCCCGACATGCCTCTTCCTGCGAAAGAGCGCGCAAAAAACCTTACTTGGCTCGAGATCGAGACCGACCGCAACGCCGCTATTCACAGCATCGTCACACTGACCGGATTCGACACGGAAAATGCTCGACGGTTTCAGGAAATCCTGAATATCAGCGTGGCGATTTACGCACGCAAACGCACGGAAGATTCTTTTTGGAAAGTCTGCGAAGGCAAGCAGGTGTTAAATCGTATCGCTCAGGCGTCAGGATACGCCGGCGCGCCCGCACTCGTTCTTGCAGCCTTGACAGCATGGGCGCGAGAGGGAACACAGCTTCCCGAGGAGATCGTGGCTTTCAGGGCGTATCTGGCGCAGCTGTAAGATGACGGTCGTTCACCGAATGAATCGTTAACGACCGAGTAACATTGGCTGCCGGACAGGGACACTGCACTTCATGCCGACGCCGAGGTGGGCTTCTATCCAGACAGCGTTTCGCCGATGCTGCGGAACCGCGAAAAAGTTGGACGATTGCGTGACGGCAGAGACTGTGAAAAAGAAGACCGTGCGCCGGATGTGGCCGGCATCGGGTGCCCGTGGATTCAGGAGCCGGACGGAGGGGCTGTCATTCAAGCCGCGAAAGACGCGATCGTCATCGAAGAGGTGAAGGTCAAGTGATGCGGTCGGTCAACCGCCTGGCTGTCGAGTGCCATCACGGGAAGTCCTGCCAGCCGGACTTATGCGAGAATGGGATTTAGTAGGCTCGCCCGGTATGTCGATTTTCTGTTCCTCAGCAGGCGTAATCGCATTGATGGCTCTGGCCAATCCCATTGCAGCCTGCAATACGGTGTAATCGCGGCTGTAACCGATATTTATTTTCACGTTGCCGGTATGCTGGCCTGGCCAGCGGGTGCTTGGCTCGACTTGCATAGGCACTCCGAGCGCCAACGCCGCGCCCTCCAGTTTTCCAAGCAGGTATTCGTCCGGCAGACAGAAACGTATCTCGCCGCCGCCCAAAGGGGCGCCGTCACCACGAACGATGAAACCGGCGCCGCGTCCTCGCTGTTCCGCCGGAAGGTTGGCATAAATACGATTAATACTTTTAGCTAACTGGCTGCACATTGCCTGCAATTCCGGTGGCTGTCCTGGCCACTCCGACGGCTGGCCATCTCCACTTACCATATGTCCTCCGTGACTGGTTGCGTATTCATTGTGAACGCAAAGGGTTAAGAAACATTTGCACGGATGACGAGCGGGCGCAACGGCGGAAATATGACATTTTCGTGACAGTTTGATGCGGTACAAAAACAAAACGCCGGCGTGAGCCGGCGCGGCGTATTTTTACGGTTCGACGTTGGCCGTGCGGCGAAGGACGCTGGCCAGATAGCCTTTCACTTCGATCGCGGTGTAATTGGGCGGATAGAATCCGCCTCGGTCGAGCCATTCCTTCAGGGCCAAGGCCAATTCGCGGGCGGCCTCGAAGTCTTTGCGGTTCATCGCGGCATACATGTCGAGATAGCAGGCGGTCGGGTCCATGATTTGATTCCGTGGCAAGCTGGACGTGAAGAGAAGAAAAAAGCCCGACCGCGGGGAAGCGGCCGGGCCTTAGAAATTGCGATCACGCGATCGGCTGCGGCTGCAAGCCGTGCAAGAAATCAACCGCCTTGCTGGCGTGCGACGCGGCGCTGAAGACAGCCCGCTTGTCGTCCTTCAGGACTTTCAGCCAATTGTGGATGTAGCTGGCGTGGTCCTCGCGAATCTCCGGAGTGATTTGCAAATCAGCACAAAGAAACGCGGAGCCGAGTTCGGCGACAAGTTCCTCCATCGCATAGCCTTCATCGCCGAAGCGTTTGCGACCAAAATCGCGGTCGAGTCTGGACGGGTGCCGCGACCAGTGCGTCAACTCGTGGGCGACAGTTGCCGCGTGGCTTTCCGAATCGCGGAAGGTCTCGAAGGGGGGCATCCGAATCGAGTCGGTCGTGATAGCGTAAAACGCTCGGTTCCCGCCGTATTCGATCTTTGCCCCCGTGCCCGCGAAGAACCGCTCGGCATGCTCGATGCGTTCGATCGTCTCCTTGGGCGGTTCTGCTAAGGCGTAGAAATTTTGCGGCAGCCCCTCGCACTGCTCGACGTTGAAAACCGTGTATTCCTTGAGGAACGGAATCTCCTCCTCGGTCTCCTGACCGTCTTCGGTCTTGTCGGTTTTCTTGAAAGTGCTGGCGTAAACGACGGGCGAGCCGTGCTCCCCTTTCTTCACGTGTCCGCCGAGTTCCTTCGCCTGCTGGAACGTCATCCAAATTGGGCAAGCGTAACCGGCGATTTCAGCGGAGGCCCAAAGCTGAAGGATGTTGATTCCCTTGTAAGGCTGCCCGTTGTGCCGCAAAGGTCGCGTGATGCGTCCGGCGGCATGTTCCGCATTCCATGGCTGAAGCCAAGGGCGAATCCCTTGCTCAAGCTGCTCGACGATGCGATTGGTCACGCGGGCGTAGATGTCCACGCGGGGAGCGGTGGACGTGGAAGCGGTAGCCATTGCAAAATTCCTCCGTATGTCTGAAGTGAAAAAGTCCCGTTGCGAAAAAGCGCACATGCTTTTGGGCGCAACGGGCTTGAAAGCCCCCAAAAGCGGGGGGAGGACAGTCAAGGACTGCCGGGCGGAGGGCACCGGCCTGCACGAGAGCGAAGCGGAGGAAGGTCGGGAGGAGGCCGCAAAGGCAGCGCGGCCCCGATCCTTGACGGGCCGGGGGGAATCCCCCCTCACTCATCAAGAACCGGCTGCGCCGAAGGCGTCGCTTAAGCGACCGGCGGGAGCGCCGCGCCATGCGGGCGGAAGTGGGGCTTAAAGCCGTCCCTCGAAGAGGACCGAGCGGTGAGCGAGCCCGGAAGAACGCGGTCGCCGTCGCGGCAGGGCGCAAATCGATTCGGCTGGTGAGAGGTCTAGAGACAGCGCTTTGCGCGACTTCGGAAAGTTGAGCGGATTCCGCTGCGGTTGCAGGATGCGGCGTCTATTTTGGCGACGTCCTCAATGACTGCCGTCGCGTTGATCGCAATACCGGCTGCGATAGCGACTTACAAATTTTTGTTTCCCCTCGGCGCGATTGGCTCACTGTTTGCCTTACCCCGTTTGGCATGCGAATTCGTTTCTGTGAAACCGCGATTTTTGAATTCCTTGCAAGCATTCGAGAAGAATTTGCAAGCCTCTACAGCGGCATTTGATCCACGCAATCCACTGCGAGCGGCCTTGGATGCGGACCGGATAAGGAGAGGACGAACGGTGCAACTGAATCCACCTGCGGGCGCTTCCTTCGATGGGGACAAAAAAACAATCAGGTTCATCGGTTCGAAAGATCGCCTTCGCGATATTCGCATGCTGCAGGTGTTTTACGCGATGGGCGTCGAGTACCAACGCGGCGCGAAATCGTTGCGAGAGGTCTCCGCATTGTGGGAGCGGCGAATGGATGAGGGAGCGCTTCCAAGACACTTGCCGTACGCCGTCTCGTCCCTGCACCGCATTTGCAAAAGTGCGCAGAGATTCTTCGCATCGGAGTTCGAAATCGCGGGAGAAGCCGAGCTTTTCGTTTTCGACAGGCGAAGCAAGTCAACGCGCGGATTGACGGAACTGGGAATTGACGCTTGGATTCGCACGCTGCGCTCTGCTGATCGACCTCGGCTTTGGTCCGCAACTCTTAAATTGACGTTCGCTCTTTCACGCGAGCGACGGGTATTGCGCGGCGAGCGATAGCGCGCTGGTCTAGCCGTTCAAAAGCAGCGGTAGAGCTTGGCTCAATCGAGCCGTGACTCTGGTTCTTCGCTCATTCATGCCCTCATAAGCGACGCGCCCGCGCGGGTGTTTCGTTCGGTGGAACACGCATTGATGAGCGTTGAATCGTCGCGAATGATTCCGCCCGAAGGCGGACGTGAACGAGAAGACCGACGTTCGGTTGTCACGCCGTCGCTCGAATCGAAGGCCTTTCAATTACGTGGAAATGGGGTGTCGTATGAGTTTCTTTGGGATGCTGACGGCCCTCGCCGTCTGCGGAACGATCCTGGCTGGGGCCATGATGATTCTGGTCAACATGCCGCATAGCCCGCTTCGCGACTTGTTGGTGCAAATCGTCGGCTGGCTCTTCGCCGTGTTTTGCGCGATCTACGTCATTAGTCCGATCGACATTCTGCCCGAAGCCTTTCTCGGGCCGTTCGGCCTGGTCGACGATCTCGGCGCTGCCGTCGTCGGCATCTCATCCGCAGTCGCCGCCTGGCGGGCAGGGAAAGCCCGTTGCAACTGAGTCGCATCAGGGCGCGCCCGGCTTGCCTGCGGCAGGCCGGGCGCTCTTACCGGTCAACCGAGTTCATGAGTCAGTGGAGGACAAGCGATGAAGAATGACGGAATCGTCGGCGTAATGGCCGCGCTCATTCTGGGATTGGTCGTCCTGGGAGGCGCGAGCAAATGGACGCGATCGAAATCCCTGGCGAGCGGGCTCGACAAGCCGCTCTTGCCGTGGAGCGCCGAGTGCGCGTTCTCGAAACGCGACCTGGTGCGGTCGGTGTGCGTGCAGGGCGCGTCAGGAAGCGGAAAAAGCTCGGCGGTCGCTTTGCGACTGGCGAGAGCCTTGCTCTGCGACAGGCAAATCGTTTTGCACATTGTCGCCTCAAAGCCGGAGGACCGGCAGTGGTGGGAGAAACGATTCGCCGAAGCGAAGCGATCGGACGAGTTGCGAATTTTCTCGCCCGAGTCGGACCTGCGTTACAACCTGCTGGCGGAGGAATTGAAAGCCGGCGCGGATGACCGCGAAATCGCGAGCATCTTGATGACGTGCGGTGAAACGCTGCGGCGCGGAGAGGCGAGCGGAGGAGGTGAGGACAACGCTCAATTCTTTCGCGACCAGAGCGAGCGAATGCTCGAAATGGCCGTGCTGCCCGTGAGGCTGGCGACCAACACGGTAACGGCCAGAGACCTGCAGCGATTCATTAGCGGCGCCGCCACGTCGCCCGATCAGCTCAAGAGCCAGGAATGGAAGGCGGCCTTTCATTCTCAAACTCTGGCCGCCGCATTCGATGCGACGAAAACGCCGATTGAACAAGCGGACTTTGAACGCTGCATGGATTATTGGCTCGCCGAGATGCCGGCGCTCAACGATCGCACTAAGAGCAGCATTACGGTTCAGGTTCAGGGCATTTTGCACGCTATGGCGTCCGGAATCGTTTGCCGAATGGTGTGCAGCGATACCAACGCCTCCCCTTCGATGCTCGACCAAGGCGTCTCGATCCTGGTCGACATGCCGACCCGATACGGCGCGTCGGGCCAGTTCGTCAACGCCGCGTGGCGACTGGGGGTGCAGCGGCACGTCCTGCGTCGCCAGGCGAAGCCGGACGATCGCATCATCGTTCAGTGGATCGACGAATTCCAAAATCACGTGTTCTCGGCGGACGCCAAGTATTTGGCTGAGGCGCGGTCGCACCTGGGCTGCCAGATCGCGCTGACGCAATCGCTGCATGGCTTTTACGCCGCGATCAAAGGAGGCCGGACCGGCGAACATCTCGCCGATTCGCTGCTCACCAATTACGGGACCAAATGTTTCTGCGCCTTGGGCGACGCCAAAACCGCGGAGTACGCGAGTTCGCTCGTCGGGAAATCGCTCCAGACGTTCATCGGCGGTTCGATGGCGCCCCAAACCGATCTCTTGGACGAGCTGATGGGACGTTCGCAGTTTACCGGCTCGTTCAGCGAGCAGTACGCCAACATTCTTGAGCCCAACGTGTTCATGAACGGATTGCGGACGGGCGGACCGCAATGCGGCTGGATGGTGGACGCGATCGTGATCCGCAACGGCGAACCCTTTTGGAACGGCCAGAACTGGTTGCGCGTCGCTTTCAGCCAGAAGTGACGGCGGACAGGAGAAAGGATTAGCGATGCGAAACGATCAAAAGCAGGTCGACCACTTCAATATGCGAGGAGGCGCGATGATTTTGAACCTCCTCGTCGGCGGGCTCGCGACTACCGTGACCCCGTTCATGCGCTACGGGTTCGGCGTCGAGGCGTTTGGACTGAATGCGCTCGCCGCCTTCGTGATGATTCTGCTCTATGCGGGCGAAACGCGCGATCCGGCGATGATTTACTTTTTCTACGCCTGGCTGCTCGCGGTGATCGCGCAACGTCTGGAGACGTCGCGGTTGGTCCGAAAGGGCTGGGTCGAGCATTCGCGTTACGCGGGCTATCCGTGGCTGGCGATGAAGCTGCCCTTCATAAAGAAACCGGTCACGGCGAAGAACTGCGTCGAGCCCCTATTGTGTTTGCTGGTCGGGGCGCTGCTTTGCCCGCTCTCGGAAGCCGTGGGCGTCTTCGTCATGCTCGGCTTGCCCTCGCTTCTGATCCAACGAGCGATCGAATCGCAAGTGAACATCAACCGCGTTCGTCGCATTCGCGACGCGGCGATCGAGCAACGGTATTTGTCGGACTTGTACCAAGGTCGAAGAGACGATTTTTAAGAGGAGCGATCGATGTCGGAAGAAAGGCAACAGCCCAACTCGCGGCCCAGTAGCTCAAGTTTGTTTTGGGGATTGTGGCGACAGGGATTGAAGGACGCGCAAGAACGCCGTTCTCAATCCGTGGAACGGAGTCACCGCGACGCATGAAGAGCCGGGGACGATCGCTAGTCCGACCCAAGCGATGGTGACCCAGGATGTCGGAACGGTGCGCGGCTATCAATCGACGCTCGACGACTACGCGGCGCGCGCCGCAAGGCCGCGAGCAGGATTTGGGACGGGAGCGATAGGCGGTTGTCGCGCCTTCGCCCTGAAGTTTTCCCTCAACGAAAGGAATGCGGTTATGAAACGGAATATGCCGCTCACCTCTTGGCTCGGGTTCGGTCTTCTTGCGGCGATTATTTTGGGGATGCTTTGGCGGCATGGCCGGGAATGGGAGTTCAGTCGCCTTGGAATTCCCGTCAGCGCAGTTGTCGCCGGACGGTCGGACCTATCGTGATGGCAATGAGATCGACCCCCTCACGCGAGCGATTATTCGCAGCGGCGACGAGGAAGTGATTTCGGCGAGCCTTTATGGCTTCCTGTTCCTTGTTCTGGCGTTTCTCGCCTTTGAATTATGGTCGTTCTCACGAGACCGCAAGAGGTGGGCGTTAATCGGGGCGTTGCACGACACGGCGGCGCAGTTGCGACAGCGAGGCGATTTTCAGGAAGCCGCGCTCATGTTGGACCGCGGCCAAAGGCTGCTCGACATCGAGCTCGGTCGCCTCAAACGAAAAGGGTGGTGGAAAGGCGCGCAACCAGCCCCGCCGGACCCTCGGAAACGAAGTCATCCCATTGTTGAGCCGTTTTTTCAAAAGGAGAATCTCGTGAACGGCGAGCCAATTCAAGAGACAGCTATCGATCTGATCGATTCGGAGCCGCAGGTTCGGGAATGCTTCCGAGAAGAGTCCTTGGAGGAGTTAACGAGCCAAATCAAACGGCATGGCCTCTTGCAACCGATCGTCCTGCGCCGCGTCGGAAACCGGTTCAAAGTCGTCTTTGGCGGGCGCAGGTTGCTGGCGTCCAGACGGGCCGGCTGTCGAACGATTCCGGCCAGGATCATCGAAGCGGACCTGAGCGAAGGTGACGCCGTCCTGCAGCAGTTGATTGAGAACTGTCACGAGGATTTGACGCCGATGGAGTGGGCCAAAGGCATCGCGCGGGCGATGGAAGCCAAGAAAATAACTGGCCGGCAAGCCGCCGCTGAACTCGGGTTCTCGGAAACGCGAGTCTCGAACTCGCTCGCGCTTCTGAAATTGCCGGAGTGGATTCAGAAGCTGGTGGAAGAGGCGCGCATCGCGTGTAGCGCGGCGAGCCGATTGGCCCGGATCGAAGATACCGAAAAGCAGGCCGAGCACGCGCGGCAACTAGCCGATGGCAAGCTGACGCGCGATAGCCTGTGCGGCGCGATGAAGGCGACGCGTACGTCCGGGGAAAAGTCGGCCTCAACGACGATAAAGCGCGTGACGGCGGTTCTCGGAGCGGGACGGTCGGTGACCGTGACGGCCGCGGGCCTCGACCTGGAGGAATTCATCCGCGTGCTTGAAGAACTGACCGGCCGCGCCGCAAGGTGCGACCGCGCGGCATCGCGTTGCCGACGTTTATCAGGATGTTGAGAGAAGAGTCGAAAACGCAAGAGGTGGAGAATGTCGACGCTTGAAGGGATCAACGGCGCCGTCCAACTGCCTGAGTTTCTGACCGTCGAGCAATTCGCCAAATTGCTCCAGGTGTCGAAGCGCACGGTCTGGCGCCTGCAAAGCGCCGGGCAAGTCCCGCAGCCGATCCAGATCGGCGGCGGAGTGCGCTGGCGGATGGAGGACGTAAAAAATTGGATTGATCGGGGTTGCCCTTCTGAGTAATTGCGCAAAATCTAGCTCGGAGGTAATCGCTGATGGCGACGATTTACAAGCGGGACAAGCGGAAGAAAAACGAGCCTTACTCGATCCAGTACGTCGATCACGCGGGCAAACGCCGCACGACGCAGGGCTTCACCGATAAGGGGCTGAGCGAGCAATTGGCCGCTAAGCTCGAAGCGGACGCTCGGATGCGGCGGACCGGCTTGATCGATCCTGAGCGGGAGCGGCTCGCCGAATGCAAGCAGTCATCGCTCGATGATTTGATGAAAGCGTTTCGCGAAAGCCTCTCCGAACAGACCGCGCAATATGTGCTGCACACGACCTCCAGGCTGCGGAAGATCGTCGAGGGTTGCGGCTTTAAGACGTTGGCCGACATCGATGCGGAGGCCGTGGTCAAATTCATGCGGTCGCTCCGGAAAACGGAGAAGATCGGTCCGCGAACGTACAACCATTACCTGCAGGCGGCCGATGCCTTCTGCAATTGGTGCGTGGCGACGAAGCGGTTGATCGCCAATCCGCTGGCCGGCGTCGAGCGGTTGAACGCGGACGTCGACGTGCGGCATAAACGCCGCGCATTGACGGGCAAGGAATTCGCGTCGCTACTGAAATCGGCTCGGGAAAGTGGTATCCGCATCCAGCGATTCAACGGCGAACAGCGGGCGAGGATTTACACTTTGTCCTTTATGACGGGTCTCCGGCGTCGGGAATTGGGCAGCCTGACGCCGCGTAGCTTCGATCTCGCTGGCGACCCGCCGACGCTCACGGTCGAGGCGGCCAATTCCAAGCACCGAAAAAAGGACGTCTTGCCGCTGCATCCCGAAGCCGTCGAGCTGGTGCGGGAATGGATCAAGGGGCTAGAGCCGTCGGATAAGCTGTTTCCGAAGCTCGATCGACGAAAAACTTGGTTGATGGTCAAGAAGGATTTGGAGCGCGTCGGGATTCCTTACGTCAACGCCGACGGGATCGCGGATTTCCACGCGGCGGGCCGGCACACGCACATCACGGAACTGCTGCGTAGCGGGGCGACGCTGCCGGAGGCGCAAAAGCTGGCGCGTCATTCCGACATCCACATGACGATGAAGTACGCGCACATTGGGATAGAGGATCAGGCGAAGGCCGTCGCCAACCTGCCGACTGCGGCGCTGCACGGGCGCTGCATTTCGGGCGTCGCTGGGAGGCAATCCGTGGCAAAGCATGGCACGACGACGGACCCTAAGAAATGCAAAACCCCCTGTGGAAGCAGGGGTTTAGGCAACGGTCGTCACTCGGTGGCAATGATTGCCAAAGTGGAGGATAGGGGACTTGAACCCCTGACCTTCTGGCTGCCAGCCAGACGCTCTCCCAACTGAGCTAATCCCCCAGGAGTTAACGCCTTGTGAGGCGCGGGCTAACGATAGCACGTTCGCCGGGAAGCTGTCAACGACTTTGACTCGTGGCACCTTTGGGCGGATCGCCGTTTGTCACGAGGCGCGGAACTGTTTTGCCGACGACGATCGGATGCGCGGGGAGCCGACTATTGAGGGTTGTTGGACGTCTTTTCTAGTGCGAGCTGCTTCAAAGCGCGCAAGTCCAGCTTGCCGGTGCCGAGCACCGGGATTTCCGGCACTTCGATAAAACTGTCCGCGGAGGGGAGCCACAGGTTCGGGATGTCGGCCTTGGAGAGTTCCTGCAGGATCTCGTCGGTCGCTTTGGCGAGTGGTTTGTGGAGCACGATCAGGCGTTCCCCTTTGTCGGAGTCGGGAACGGCCGTGACGGCGATGCGGACTTCGCCTTCTTCGTCGTTGGGATCCTCGACGATCCGCGTCAGGATTTCCTCGATACGGATGTGCGGCACCATCTCGCCGGCGATCTTCGAGAAACGGCTCACGCGGCCCGTGATGTGGATGAAGCCGTCGTCGTCGATCTTGGCCATGTCGCCCGTGTTGTACCAGCCGTCGTGAATCACCTCGGCCGTTTTCGCCGGCTGATTGAGGTAGCCGGCCATCACGTTGGGACCTTTGATCCAGAGCAGGCCCTCTTGATTCGTGCCCAGGTCGGCCTTCGTCTCGGCATCGACGACTTTGGCGCAGGTGCCCGGCATGGCCCGGCCGATCGTGCCCTTGCGCTCGCCGTCGCTGTTGCCGGCGGGGGAGCGGCTCTTCGGGATGTTGGCGGCGCCCAGGGGCGAGAGTTCGGTCGTGCCATATCCCTCTGTGGGGAAGACGCCGAATTTTTCCTCGAACTCGTGGGCCAGGTCCTGCGGCAGTTTCTCGGCGCCGGTGATGACCAGGTTGACCGTGCGGAATTGCTCCTTGGTGCAGCGCTTCAAGTACCGCTTGATGAACGTCGGCGTCGCGGCGATCACGGTCACGCCGTACTCTTCGCAGAGCTTGCCGACGACCTTGGCCTCGACCGGGTTGACGTGATAGATGGCGCTCGGCTCGCCCGACGCGATCAGCCACAACGGGAACGTGTAGCCGAACGAATGAAAGAAGGGGAGGATGCCCATCAGGACGTCGTCACTGCGGAAACGCAGCAACTGGTTGGCCGCGGCGATGTTGGTCGCGATGTTCGAGTGTGTCTGCATCACGCCCTTGGGTTCGCCCGTCGAACCTGAAGTGAAAATGACCGTGATCAGATCCTCGGGCTCGATCTTTGTCAAACCCAGGATGCGATCGAGCAGGAAGGCCGGCACTGCATACGCCTCGATCGCGGCGGCAAGCTTCATTCCCCGGGTGACCTGTTTCATCAGGTCTTCGAGGTAGCACGACCTCGCAGTTGAGGTCGAAAGGCCGCTTTTCGAGGAACCGCCGGCTCGTGAGCACGTGCTTGATACCCGCTTCGCGGATGCAGTAATTCGCGTCGGCACTCGTGAGCGTGTAATTCAGGTTGACCGAGACACGCCGCAGGAAGGAGACGGCCAGGTTGGCCAGCACGCCGCCGCAGGAAGGCGGGAGCAGAATGCCCACCATCCGCTCATCCGGCCCGATCAGATTCTTGATCAACCGCCTGAGGATGAGCGTGGCGGCGAGCGTCTTGCCTCCCGTCATTTTCTGGCCGCCGGAATCGGCGATTTTCCAGCGGAAACGAGTCTTCTTGAGCTGGCGCACCGCGTTTCGCTGCGGCACCAGCAGTCGGTCCTTGCGCGCCTCCATCGATTCGACTCCCAGACATTGGACGGCCTGCCGGACCTGATCGACGTTGTCCGGGTCGGAGAGAGGCTGGCCGAAACTGATCGAGACCGGATACGGCCAGCGTCGAGGCCATTTCCAGAAGAATCGACCGCCGCTGAAACTGAACATACTGCCCCACAACTCGTCGAGATAAACGGGAATCACGGGGCAGCCGGTCCCGTCGACGATCCGCAGCAATCCGCGCTGGAACGGCTGCAATTGGCCGTTCCGCGTGATGCCCCCCTCGGCGAAAATGCAGACGAGATCGCCTTCAATCAACGCCTCTTTTGCCGATCTCAGCGATTGCACGAGCGCCTTGGGACCGTCGGTGTTCCGGATGGGAATCACGTTCCACATCGTGGCCAGCCAGTTGATCCACCAACCGGAGACATAGTCGGAATAAGCCAACATGCGGATCGGGCGCGTCGATACCAAGAGCAGCAGCACCCCGTCGAGCCATGAGACGTGGTTGGCGACCAACAGCGCTCCGCCGGTCTGCGGCAAGTTCTCGAGCCCGCGGACCCGCAGGCGATACATCAGCTTGCTGATGATCCACACCACGCAGCGGACGGTCGCCTGCGGAATGAGGCAGACGACATAGATCGCGACGGGGACCGTTCCCAAACCGGCCGCCAGAAAGATCGTGCTGGCGCTCCAATGGAACTGCGTCTGCATCAACCAGAAGAGGCCGGCCGCCCCCAGCATGCACGTGTACGAAATGAAATTGTTGGCGGCAAGAATCGAGCCGCGGACGCGAGTATCGCTGCGGAGCTGCAGGTACGCCTCCAGGGGAATATCGAACAGACCCGCGGAAACTCCCAGGAAGAACAGCCACACGCACGACCAGCTGTAGGCGTGCTGTGTCGCGTCGGCCACCGCCGGATTGACCGAATCACCCGTCGTGTAGAGCAGAAACGCGCTCGCGCAAATGCCGGCGGCACCCAGGGGAACGATGCCCAATTCCACGCCCGATCCCGACCACAAACCGGCCAGAACACTGCCGAGCCCCACGCCGACGACGAGCATCGCCAGGAGCAGGCCGACCTTGTCCTGCGTCAGGTTCAGATCGATCGTGCCGAACGAATCGATGTTGATATTGGCGAGCGAAGCCAGGAACCAGAAGAAGGCGATTCCCAAGGCCGTGCGGAGCAGGGCGCGGCTACCGGTCACCAACCGCAAACTGTGCACGGTGTCGGCAATCGCGTTGTGGGGATAGCGCCGCGTCGGGTCGGCGGGCACGCAGCGCCCGATCATCAGGCTGGCCCCCAGTCCGAGCAGGGCCACCGTGACGAAGGCGATCGCGGCGGGGACGACGGCCCAAGCACCCAATATGTCCATGCGGTGTGCTTGAAGAAGTAGAGGCTGTTGCCGGCCACGCATCCCAGGGCGGACGAAATGATCATCACCATCCCCATCAAGCCGTTCCCTTTGGCCAGCTTTTCGGGATGGACGATCTCGGCGATCGCTCCGTACCGCGACGGCGAAAAGAGTGCGCTCTGTGCACCCATCAGCCCGACGACCACGAACAGAAAGGTGATGCTTCCGGTCAGGATGGCGAACAGGCCCAGCAGCATCAGGACCACTTCGGCCACCTTGCACCAGACGATGACCGACCGCTTGCTGAAGTGGTCGGCCAGGTATCCCGCCGGTGTGGCGAGCAGCGGATAGGGGAGAAAGAAGCAGACGGCCCCCAGCGACAACGCCAGGGCCGGATCGATCACCTCTTTGCCGAGCGGAACGGCAAACCAGCGAAACATGTTGTCATTGAAGACTCCCAGGAACTGCGTCAGCAAAAGTCCCAGGAAACTGCGCGACGAGAGGGCGTCCCGAGTTGGAGATGGAGAGGGTCGCGAGATCAAGTGCATATTCGATTGATCCGAGACGCTCACGGTGCGGCGGTCCGAACCCCGGACGCTTTCGACAGTTTGTGCGTTCATACCAGACAGGCGAAACGAACTTGAATTTATCACGCGGGGTCGGTCGCGAAACCCATCATCGCGGCAAAGAAATAGCGCGGCACACTCTATTGCATGCAGGATATGGGCGGAAGGCGGAAGGCCGAATTCTGGGGTTTCTCTGTAGTTCCGAGAGTGCCGGGCCGTTTCACAGACCCTACGGCACGAAGGCGAACTGTCCGTGATTTCTCAAGGCCAGGGGCTTCAGCGATTTCTCCGCTTTCTGGTCTCCGAAGGCGATCGTGTTGAGGTGGACGGTTTGCTGCCGCAATTGGCTCAAATCGCTTTGCACGTCCCGAGGGAACAATCCGTCGGTCAACAAATAGACCACGTCCGGATTGAGACTGAAGGCCAGGGAGAGGGACGGCCGGGGATCGGTCAAACCGTTGGCCGGCACGCTCGCCATCCAAGTCAGGTATTTTTGCTGGTTTTGACGGATAAGCATTCTCCATTCCTTCGGCCGGCATCGGGTTGGCGTGCTCATTAAAAAAGATGATGAAAAACTGCTGTTCGGCCTTGAGAGTCAGAATCGACTTCGCCAACTCGAATTTGACCTGCCGAAAGCGGGTCTTGGCCTCTCCATCGTAGGGCCGGTTCATACTGTTGGAGGCGTCGACCAGATACACGATCCGCCGCGCCTCGGCATGGATTCCAAAAAAGGTCGCCTTGAACCCACTGCCGGTGCCGTTTCCCGCTTCGCCCGTTCCGACCGATCCTTGCACGCGGCCGTTCGCTCCGTAAACCACCGGTCCCACGAGATCGGTCAAACCCTTGGTGGAACGCGCCTCGGCCAGCCACTTGCTCGTGAGAGACGCAGACGCCTCGGGGAGGTGCACCGAGACTTGGGAGGGCCGATTGACCGCGTCGGCGATCGGTGCGACGGCGTCGAGCGGTCCGCCGTTGCGGCCCCCTACCGGCTTGTCGTCGCCGTCCGGTCGCGAAGTGAGTTCCAGGACGGTGCTCGAGACGGGCAGGGGCGATTCAGCGGTCTCCGCCTCGACCCAGCTCGCTTCCAAATCGGTCGGCCGCACCGTCGCCCGGACGCCCAATGCGATCCAGGCGGCAACCAGGATGAAGCCGAGATGAATGCCGGCCGACGCCGTGATGGCGAAGTACCAGGGTCGTTCGCCCTTTAAGTTCAAGAGACGCCCCAACGTATGACGGCCCACGAGTTAAGGACCGATCCAGCGCACACTAGCGACACAGTTTATCTATTCTTCCCATTCTCTAGCCTACCAGTTCCATTGGCGGGCTGCAAAACTTCTCCCATCGAGGGTGTGGTCCGGCAACCACCTCCGGAAATCGGGCCGACGGGGCAATCACCGTTAATTCATGTTGCAATGGCCGGTTATGATGAATAAAGGGTCGATTTCAAATGGGACGGCCCATCGGGGCGAACCGAGCAGGGAGTGAGCCATGACCAAAGCGGAAGCGTCCGTCAGTTCTCCCCGCTCGACCGCAGCGGAAGCCGCCAACCATGCTTCGGTCTCCGTTAGCGCGACGGAGGCCGGGCATCCCGTGATCTTTTTCGACGGCGTCTGCGGGCTGTGCAACCGGTTCGTGGACTTTGTCATTCGCCGCGATCGACAAGGCGTGTTCCGGCTCGCACCGCTGCAAGGTGAAACGGCTCGCGACCGGTTGGCCGAGGCCGACGTCGTCGATTTAAAGACCGTGGTGCTTGTCGACGCGTCCGGCACGTATCGCAAGTCGACGGCCGTGCTGCGGGTCCTGGGCCGGCTGGGGATATTCTGGAAATTCGCGGCGGCCCTGCTGTGGGTGATTCCCCGCCCCATCCGCGACTTGGGATATTCCTGGATTGCCGCCAACCGTTATGCGATATTCGGCAGGAAAGAGACCTGCCGCTTGCCCAGTGCCGCCGAACGCGAACGGTTCCTGCCCTGAGCCGGCTTCGGACGCGAGGATAAACGGTCCGCCTGCTTGATCCATCGATCTGTCCGGGCAAGCTGGTAAGACTTTGCAGGGACGGCCAGTGGGCCGATCAAAAACGCAGAGACGTCAACGAGGAGTGATCGCGGATGCTGACGGAGCCGAGCCAGCCAGGTAAGCCGACGCCACCGGGCCCTGTCGTTGTCGATCCGCGGCCCGCGCCGGTCTCCGGCTCGGCGCCAGTTCCGGCCGGCACACGGCGGCGGTTCCCGACGTGGGTGCGATTCGGGATTCCTGTCGCGATCCTCGTGATTGGGACGACGCTTGAGTCACTCGCCTGGTTTCGCAATGCGGGGGACGCCACTTGGCAAGTCATGATGACGTGGTACATCGTGCCGCCTTGCGCGTTCCTGCTGCTGTTGTGGTGGGTCTTCCTCTCAGGGTTCGCCTGGAAGGTACGATTGGCGTCGTCGGTGTGGGGGCCGCGGCGGTTGCCGGCTTTTTCACGTATTATCGGTTCAAAGAATTCAGCGGCGACATGGTCCCGCATTTCGAATCGCGCTGGCAGGAGTCGGCCGAGCAGAAGGCGGTCGATTACTGGAAGAGCCAGAAGGTCGCGCCGACTTCCGAAATTGCGGCGAAGGTAACGCAAGTTGCCGACTTTCCCGTCAAACCGGGCGATTGGGCCCAGTTTGAAGGTCCGCACCGCGACGGGATCGCCAGCGGCGTCCGCATCCGCACCGACTGGGAGCAAACGCCGCCGCGACAAGTCTGGAGACACCCGATCGGCGCCGCCTGGTCCGCGTTTGCCGTCGCCGGCGGCTTGGCGTTCACGCAGGAACAGCGCGGCACGGACGAGGCCGTCGTGTGCTACGACGTCAGCACGGGAAAGCAGGTCTGGGACCATCTCGATCGGAATCAGCGGTACGCCCAGGCGATGGCCGGCATCGGTCCGCGGGCGACGCCTACGATCGCCGATTCGCGCGTTTACACGTTCGGCGCGACGGGCCTGCTGAACAGCCTCGATCCGCACAGCGGAGCCGTTTTATGGTCGCACAATGCGATTAAAGACGCGGGCGTGTCGGCGTTGCAATTCGGCATGTCGGGCTCGCCCCTTGTGTACGACAACGTGGTCGTGGTGAATCCCGGCGGACCGCGGACCAAACCGGACGGCACGCAGTCGAGCGGCCACGCTCTGATTGCTTACGACCGGGTCACCGGCAAGCAGGTCTGGGCGGCCGGCGATTACCAGGCGGCTTACGCCTCGCCTCTTCTGGCGACGATCGGCGGCGTGCGGCAGATCGTGATTTTCGACGCCGTCGGAGCGGGCGGCTACGACGCGGCGACCGGCAAGGAACTGTGGCGCTCGCAGCAATGGACCAACCAGTTCCAGAACAACATCGCCCAACCGATCGTCCTGGATGACGGCTCGGTCTTTTTGAGCAGCGGCTACGGCACGGGAAGCATGCTGTTCGACGTCAAGAAATCCGGCTCGGACTGGACAGTAACCACGCGGTGGACGGCTCCCAATAAGTTCAAACTGAAATTCAATTCGGGCGTGCAGCGCGACGGATATGTGTACGGTCTCGACGAGGGAATTCTGGCGTGTCTCGACCTGAAGAAGGGCCGGATTCGCTGGAAATCAGGGCACTACGAGTACGGCCAAGTCCTGCTTCTGGACAACGTCCTGTTGGTCGTCTCGGAAGGGGGCGATTTGGCCCTGGTGGAAGTCTCGCCGGGAGGAGGGCATGAAATCGCCAAGTTCCACGCGATCGACGGCAAGACGTGGAACCACCCGGCCTTGAGCGGCAGCCGGCTGTTTGTCCGCAACGGAGAAGAGGCCGCGTGCTTTGACTTGGGGCCGTTGCAGACGGCGGCGCGGTGAAGTTGACTTGCGTCGGCGCTTGAAGAATTGAAGTGGCAAGCTGGCAGCTTGCCCTACGTGCGCGGGACGATTACGAGTCGAGAATCACGCCGAGGAAGTTCTTGCGGTTCGACGCCTCGCGGACCTTCGTCTGAATCCGAGCGATGACCTGCAGCGCCTTGCGTTCGCCGTCAATCGACGCGAACGAATAGGCGTTGCTCATGTCGCAATGGAGTTGCGTGATCGTTTTGCGGTGCGATTCGAACGCGCGGGCCGCGGCCATCAGCCCATCGAACTGCTGGCGCGGGGCGACGAACTTCCGATAGATCTCTTCAAACCAGACGCGTTTGCCGGCGTTGCTCGTGTCGCCGATGTCGTGCGCCTTGAGGTATTTCCACGCGCGGTTCGTCGCGTCGCGCAGCAAGCGGCGGGCGTCTTGCCAGTCTTTCTTGTCCTGGTTGTTGGAATGGACCCGCTCGGGAGGCGTCAGGTCGCGGTTGAGTGCTTTGAGCCGCCCCAGGATGTCGACGAGTTGCTTCCGCAAACGCGACAGGTCTTTCTCGATCTCGTTGCTCGAGTTCCAGTCGGCTTCGATTCGCTCGAAGATATCGGCCGTCGCCGCGTCGAGAGGCAGTGGGGGTCCTGCTGGCTTCGACGGTAGATGGGCGGAAACCACCGGTAATCCCGCGGGGACCCCGCCGAGGAAAATTGGGGCGGGTCCGAACGGGTGACCGCCGTTGACCCCCGGTGGAACCACGGCGAGCGGGAGGGGGGCCGCTCCCATCATGGGGACCATCGGCGGCGCCAGGACATACACCACGATGCCCGGATTGGCCCCCGCCACCGGAGCGGGGAGGGGGGCATCCAAATAGGGGCTCGCGCCGTTCATGGCCGGAAAGGAAATGCCGTTGAACACCCAGGCCGAAACCGACGCCGGCTCGAGTGACGCCACCTGCAAGAGTTTCCGCACGGTCCACTGGGCTGCGAGGTCCGGACGGTCCCGATAGATCTCATCGGGGACGCGGAGCATTACTCCGTTTGGTGCGGTCGCCGGCTTGAACCAGGCCCAGACAGGATTCTGCGAAGCGTCCGGGAAAGTCAGCCGCTCCCAGGCCTGCGATGCGGGGCGGGCCGCAAAGGCCGCAAGAGGGTCCGCGGGGATTGGTTCGACAGAAGGACCAGGTTTTCGTTTGGACTGCATGCTGCCAAACAGGCCTTATTTCAAAGCGAAGACACACGAACCCAAAACGAGGCCAAAAATCGAACGGCCGGCGTCACAGGAGGCACAAAACTGGAACGTCCATTATTATAGCTCCCCGTCGTGGCTGCTCCAGATCATAGGCCGGTTTCGAGGCGCCCCGAGGGGGAACCCGTATCTTTCAGGAAAAGGATAATCCATGGACGCCGACGCCTTGGAGTGTAATGGACCCGAAGCGAAAACACTGTGCACCGCGCTGTTTCAGGCGGCTGATCAGGGGGCGTCGGACCTGCACGTCATCGCCGGGCATCGGCCGACGGTGCGGCTCAACGGTCGGCTGCAGGAGCTTCCCGGCAACGTGCTCAACGAGGCTTGCGTCCGGGCCGGTCTCCTCGACCTTTGTCCCGAAGTCTCCCGGGAGCAGTTTGCCCGCGACCGCAACGCCGATTTCGCGCTCGAGATCAATTTGAAGGGGCGCTCGCAGCGGTTTCGGGCGAATTACTTCATGAGCGGCCATTCTCCGGGAGCTTGCTTCCGAATCATCCCGTCGGCGATCCCCGACCTGGGCTGGGCCAATTTCCCCGCGGACCTGGCGGTGCGTCTGACGAGCTTTCGCAATGGCCTCGCGCTGATTACGGGCATTTCGGGGGCGGGGAAAACGACTACGCTGGCGATGCTCATCAATCTGCTCCTCTCGGAGGGGAATTACCGCATCATCACCGTCGAAGAGCCGATCGAGTACAACTTCTCGAGCCGCGGGAATTCGATCGTCACGCAGCGCGAAGTCGGCCGCGATGTGGCGAACTTCGCCGACGGTTTGAAATACGGATTGCGGCAAGATCCCGACGTGATTCTGGTCGGCGAGATCCGCGACCGCGACACGGCCCAGATGGCCCTGAGCGCGGCGGAGACGGGGCATCTTGTGTTTGCCACGCTCCACACGCGCGACGCGAAAGGGGCCATTTCCCGTTTTGCGGATTTGTTTCCGCAACAGGTTCAGGGAGAAATCCGTGCCCAGCTCGCGATGGGGCTGCGGGCCGTCGTGTGCCAGCACTTATTGCCCAGCTCAACGGGGGTCAAACGCGAGTTGGCGCTCGAGATCCTGTTCAACAATTCGCCCATCGCCAGCGCGATCCGTATGGGCAAGGACGAAAGCATCGACCGCAATATCCTCACCAGCCGGGCGGAGGGGATGATCCCGCTCGACGAGTCGGTGCGGCGACTGTTTCAGGCGGGCAAAATCAGCCAGGAAACGGCCGAGCAGTTCGTCTCAGACAAGAGCGTGCTCGCGCGGTAGGCCGAGCGGCTGCCCTGATTTCGATTTCTGCACTCTTCCGACTTGTGAACTATTTCGACTTCTGAACTATTTCGACTTCTGAACTTGCGCGTCGGCCGTGTTGGCGTCGCTGGCCTTTTTGGCGACTTCGATCGCCTGGCGAGCGACCTCTTCGGCCTTTTTCACAGCTTTGGCAGCGGCCTTCTTGGCCTGCTCGGCCTTGGCAGCGAGCATTTCCGCCTGCTTCTGCGCGTCGGCGGCCGCTTTCTTGGCCGCCTCAGCCAGCTTGGCCACCTTGATCGCCTGCTTGTTGAGATCGACGTCTTCGAGATGGGCCACGGCGGCAACGGCGGCTTTGGCCGCGTCGTCGGCCTTTCGCTGGGCCGCTGCGATCGCCTTCTTGGCGCCGGTGGCCTTCTTGGCGACGGCGTCTGCCGCCTTCTTCTTCAGCGCCACTTCTTTGGTGATCGCTTCGAGCTGCTTCATGGCGGCGTCCAGCTCGGCCTTCGCGGACGCCTCGGCGGCCAGGGGCGCCTCCGCCGCCTTCTTGGCGGTGGCGATCTTTTTGGTCAATTCCTCGGCGGCCTTTTGCGTCTCGGCGACTGCCGCTTTCGCATCGTCAACGGCGCGGCGGTATTCGAGGTGCGCCCGCCGGGCCTCGAGTTCATAGTCAGGGGTGACCTCGAGCCCTTTGACGGCCCCTTTGATCTTGTTGATCCCCATCTGGGAGACTTTGGTCCCCGTCACGTACAGTTTTTTGAGCTTCTTCAAACCGTCGAGCTGGGCGAGGCCGGAGTCGGTAACGGCCGTGTCGTACACGTTGAGGTATTCAAGATTGGTCAGGCCCTTGAGCTGGGCCAGTCCGGCGTCGGTGATCTTGGTCCGCTCCAGGTGCAGCCGAATGAGCGAGGTCAGCTTGCCGACGGTCGCCATGCCGGCGTCGGTCACGTCGGTGCCGCGAAGATTGAGGTGGACCAAGTCCTTCATGTCGACGAGCGGCTTGAGCGTTTCATCGGTGACCTTGCCCCCCGTGAGGTGCAGGGAGACCTCCAAGCGGGGATCGTTCTGGGCCAACTCCATAACCTGGCCGCCCGCCTCTTTGATTTTGGCGATGGCCTTCAGTTCGGTGTCGGGCCGCTTTGTTTTCTCATCATCGGCCTGGGCGAGCCGGACCGTCGAAAGAACCATCAGGGCCAAGCATAAACAGGAAGCTCTGCGCACCACCGAACGTCCCCCTAACAAAGTCTGAACAAGCGGAATACGGTCTCGCAAGCACGGTCGATGCTTGCTGTCTAGACTGTGGTTTTTACCTTCCTCAACCAGTCTAACACGGCTTCCGACCGGAATGGAGCGATCCGCAAAAAACGAGGGTTCCGAGGGACGCCGGCCCCCCTCTCTCCCGGCACGGGCAAAGATCCCCTCGCCCTAAATCGGCAAATGAAGTAAGGTTCCGCCCCGCAGCCGGGGGTCCGTGCTGCGATTGGAAACGGGGGGCGTGCTTCACGATGGCGAGTTCTTCCTCGACCGTTCGTCTGCCGGGCCATTTAAGGGAGACGCCGATCCACACGTTGGGTCGGCTAGTCCTCACTGCGGTCAGCACTTCGGGCGACCTGGGCCTTTTCGGCGCCCGCATGACGCGCAGCATGATGGCACGGCTGCCGCGGCGTTTCGTGCTGCTGCAATCGTTTTATCAAATCGGCGTCCTGAGCGTTCCGGTCGTGATCGTGACAGGCGCCTTCATCGGGATGGTGCTGGCGGCCCAGACCTACGATCAATTGCGGATGATGCACCTCGAAACGCAGCTCGGGGCCGTGATTAACGTCTCACTCGTGCAGGAACTGGGCCCCGTTTTGGCCGCGACGATGCTGGCCGGCCGCGTCGGCAGCGCGATCGCGGCCGAGTTGGGGACGATGCGCGTCACCGAACAGATCGACGCACTCCGCGCCCTGGGGGCCGACCCGATCCAATACCTCGTCGTGCCGCGGTTCCTGGCCTGCTGCCTGTTAATCCCCCTGCTGACCGCTCTCGGCGATTCGACCGGCATCTTGAGCGGCTGGATCATGGCGACGAAGCTCTACGGGATCAACGATTTCCACTACTGGCTGCACTCGCAGATGTTCGTCTCGGCGTACGACGTCTTCTGCGGGCTCTTTAAGAGCGTCTTTTTCGGAGCAGCGATTGCCGTCCTCTCCTGCCATCGCGGCTTTCGCTGCGGGGCGGGGGCCCAAGGCGTGGGACTGGCGGCGACGCAGGCTTTCGTGTTGTCGTTCGGAGCCATCCTGGCCCTCGACTTTGTCCTGGGCATCTTTCTCAACTCGTTTTATTACGTGTTGTGGCCGTCGACGGGGGGAGTGTTGTGAGCAGCGACTCGCCCCAAGACGAATCCGATTTCGCTTCCCCTCCGGCGCCGATCGTGATTGAAATGGCCGGCGTGTCGCAGTGGTTCGGACAGCAAGTCGTCCTCCGCGATATTTCCCTCTCGGTGCGCGAGGGGGAGACGCTGGTGATTATCGGCGAGAGCGGCTGCGGCAAGAGCGTCACGCTCAAACTGATGATGGCCCTGCTCGAAGCGTCCCGCGGCCGCGTCTTGTGGCGGGGACGCGCCGTGCGTGACCGGCGGGAATCGGAGCTGGCGAAGGAACGGCTGCGATTCGGCTTCCTGTTCCAGGGGGCCGCGCTGTTCGACAGCATGCCCGTCTACGACAACGTGGCCTTCGGCCTGCGCCAGAACACCGATCTGTCGGAACAGCGGATCCGGGCGATCGTCCAGGATCGCCTCAAGGAGGTGGGCCTGCAGCCGGGCGTCTGTGAGCGCAAGCCGGCCGATCTTTCGGGAGGCATGAAAAAACGGGTCGCGCTGGCCCGCGCCCTGGCGATGGAGCCCGAGGTGATGTTCTACGACGAGCCCACGACCGGACTCGACCCGGTGATGAGCGACGTCATCAACGAGCTCATTCTCCGCACCCACGACCGGGGCAACGTGACGAGTATCGTCGTTACGCACGACATGCGGACCGTCGAGCGGGTCGCCGACCGGGTCATGATGCTCGCGCCCTCGCGCAGGTGGCGACCGGCGAATCGCAAATCCTCTTTGAAGGGACGGCCCAAGAGGCCATGTCCTCCAGCGATCCGCGCGTTGATCAGTTCGTGTACGGCAAAGCCGGAGAACGAATCGAGGAATTGTCACACTGAAAGGAGTGGTGAGTGCTGAGTCGTAAGTGGCGAGAGAATTTCCAGGCACGCCTTGCGTGCCTTTGGCTATCGCTCGCCCCTCGCCCCTCGGCCCTCACCCCGATCTCCCATGTCTGAACGCCAATTACAGTTTCGCGTCGGCCTCTTCGTGATCGCCGCGACCGTGGCGATGATCGTGATGGTCTTCGAGTTCGGCAATCTGCAGAACCGCCTGCGGCCGAAATACAAGGTTGCGATCCGCTTCCGCTCGGCCGTCGGGATTTCCATTGGCACGCCCGTCCGCCGCAACGGCGTGCTGATCGGGTCGGTGACGAACGTGCAGTTCGACGACAAGAGGGGCGGGCTGGTCGTGCACACCGAAATCAAAGACGGCGTGCGGCTCTGGCCCGATGGGCACGTGCGGCTCGTCAGTTCGCTTCTGGGCGATTCGGCGATTGAATTCTCCCCCGGCCACAGCGCGAAATTTCTCAAAGACGGCGACACCGTGGAAGGAGAGTCGGCCATCGACCCTCTCAACATGGTCGGACGCATGGAACAGAACGTCTCGAACGTGATCGATTCGTTCGAGAAGACCAGCCGGGAATGGCAGTCGGTCGGCCACAATCTCAACCAGATCATCGAAACGAATCAGGGAAACCTGCACGACGTCGTGGCGCGGGCGGCCGATGCCCTGACACAAGTCACCCACACGATGAAAGTCATGGACGAGACGCTCGAGGCGACGAGCCGGCTGGTCGCCGATCCGCGGACGCAGGAGAACCTGCACCGCACGCTGGCGGCTTTGCCGACCCTCACGTCTGAAACGCAGAAAACGCTGGTGGTCGTCCGCGGAGCGGTCCAGAAGATGGACGAAAACCTGACGAACCTGAGCGACCTGACCGGCCCCCTCTCCAAGCGGGGCGTCACGCTGGCCACCCATCTCGAAAACACGCTCGCCAATATGGATTTGCTGACCGATCAGCTCGCCCAGTTTTCGAAGGTCCTCAACTCGGGGGACGGTTCGATCCGCAAGCTGGCGACCGACCCGGATCTCTATGTGAACCTCGACCGCTCGGCCCAATCGGCGGCCTTGCTGCTGCGGAACCTCGAGCCAATCCTCCGCGACTTGCGCGTCTTCAGCGATAAGGTCGCACGGCATCCCGAGCTGATCGGCGTCAGCGGCGTGTTGCGGGGCAGCTCCGGCCTCAAATATCCCGAAGAGGCCGAGCCCAGCCACGCCAATAGTGCCCAACGGCCCAACCAATAGCGGGCAACGCGTTCGCCTGGCTGGCGAGTCGCGGAATCAAAAAGGGGAGGGCGAAGCTCCCGCCGAGCCGCTTCGACACTGCGTGCCGAAAAGCTCGGCTCAGCCGGAGCCTCGCCCTCCCCACTACCTCGCGTGAACCTATTTTGAAACCGCTGCCAGCAGACGGCCGACAATCAGCCGGCGGCCCGGTGCACCGCTTCCCGTGCCGGTGCGTTGGCGGCGGGCATCTGCAGAATGGCCGGATCGCTATCGCCTGCGTCGACCGCATGCGGCGCCGCCACTTCCAGCAGGAGTTGTGAGCTGAATTCCAGGTCGGGAACGAGGCAGGGGTGCTTGTACTGTTCGAGGCTGCCCCCCGACTTCTGGCGGCGGCGCTGCGCGAAGCCCGACCACGTTCCGGCCGGCAGGGGGACAAACTCGATCGGTGCGAGCCGGCCCGAGGCCCGTTTGTCGCGGTACTCGCAGTTGATCGACTTGAGTTGGTTGTCGACCTGCAAGGCCAGCGAATCGCCGAGGTGTGGCGCCGGGATGTCGGCCTGCTCGATGTGCAAGTGGTACTTCGGCGGATCGCCCCAGACGGGGCTCACCGTGAAATGCGACAGGCAGAGCCGCATCTTGTCGGTCGCGCCGCGGACGGCGGCCACGACCTGCGATTCGGAGATCTTCTCGCCGGTCAGGTTGGCGATGTGCGCTCCCTTGTGCAGGAACTCGACCAACGGCGTCGAATGATAGAAGCCGGTGCAGCGGACCACGTCGCAGATGTTGTAGCGCGTCAGTCCCGACGAGGTGGTGAGCAGAATGTAGTAATTCTTCCCCTCCTCGAGCTCGTGTGCTTCGAGAACGGTCGGATCGGGACGTCCGTATTCGCTTTCGGGAATGAATTCAAAGAAGTGGGTCGACACGTCGAGAATTCCGGCCGCCGTCCCGTCGGCGACGGGAATCGACATGCGGCCTTCGCTCGCCGACAGGCCGTGGTCGCGAATCGGGATTTGGCCGTAATCGTCGCGAAGGGCCGGCAGGTACGCGCCGACGCTGCCGCCCGTCCAGATCGCCAACAGTTGCATTCCGGGCCAGAAGTCGCGAGGGACGAGACGGCCGCTCCGCTCGACGATCGCTTCGAGTTCGTCGGCCCGTGCCGTGTCTTTCCGCGAAATTCGCCGCCCGAGAGCCTGGCGGACTTCGCCCGGCACGTTGGCCGCTTCCGACAGGGTCCCGTCGGCGATGTCGCGGATCAGATCGTCCTTCCGCGCGTCGGCGAGTTTCGCGAGCTGAATCAGCGTGCTGGGATTGGCCGTCATCACCATGCCGATGTCGCGATCGGCGACCGCCAGGCGCATCGCCGTGTAGAGCTTCGCGTCGGAGTCGCGGATCTTGGCGACGACTCCGGGAACGGTGTACATCGTGCGGACGATTTTCTTCTGGCAGGCGGCGACCAGACCGCTGATATTGCCGCACGGCGTGCCGCCGGGCGTGCGGAACAGGTCGTAATCGCTGCTGAGCTGCAGGATGTTGCGGCTGTTGATGCCGGGGTGCGCGTCGATCGCCTGGATGCCCCACACTTGCCAGCCGCTGCGATAGTCGGACAGGAACCGTTCGGTGATCGGGATGTATTTGGCCTGGGCGGTCGTACCGCTCGTGAGCGAGAACATGAGCAGGCGGTTTTTCGCGCCCAACAGCGCGTCGTGCCGCCCGGCTTTCACCTCTTCGACATAGGGACGGAAGTATTCGTAATCGGCCACCGGCACGCGGCGGCGGAACTGGGTGGCGTTCCGTACCCCGTCCAGGCGGTGGTCCCGGGCAAACCGGGAGCCGGCGTTGAGCGCCAGGAGTTCGAGGAGCACCTGGCTCTGGGCGGCACGGCAGTTTTTGGCGGCCGAGAGGAAGCGTCTTGCTTCACGGCGGGCCAGCGCACGCGGGATTGCACCGACGCGGGCGCGCACTTGTCTTGTGATGCGCATCGCAGAGGGCTCGCAGCAGGGGGCCACTGTCCTGCCGCGACGAGGGTCCATCTCGCGGCAGCGGGACAGAGACGTGCTTCGGGGGGCCTGCTCGAGAGCGGGCCCTGAATTCCCTCGCGTAAGTCGGATCGAACCGACTGCCGCGGAGCCCTGACGCTGCTGTCCCTACTTTTTGCCGCCAGACGATTTTGCCGCCGCTGCGGGTTTGGCGGCGCCTCCGGCTTTTCCGGCCGAAGCACCCGCCTTTCCTCCCGCCGCAGCCGGGGTCGCCTCCGCGGCAGCAGTAGTATCGGCCTCTTCCTTGGCCTTCTTTTTCTTCTTTTTGCCGAGGGCGGTGACCACGATGCGGACTTTTGGCAGCCCCAGCGGGCTGCGTCCGGCGGTCCAGCGGTCGTCGGCTTGCAGCACAGCCATCCGCTCTTCGCGCTTCAGCACGTTGCGAGCCCGTGCCAGGCGCCCTTTTCCCCTCAAACTCTTGTCGATCGTCACGTCACGACTCCCTAGCGGTCTGGCGGTTGTCGGCATTATGCCGATTTTTCGAGGCCTCAATGTATGAAATTCGCCTGGAAGGTTTCAACCGACAAAAACCGATCGCAGCGGTTTCTCCGACGGGATCTGCCGGCCGGAACGAATCGCCTGGACCGCTTATGCCGGTTCCGGCTTGTCAAGCCGGTTGCCGTGAGTTACGCTTTATGCCGCCCAGGACGGGCTGTGCGCATGGTCCGCCGCCGTCCGGGTCAAGGTCGTTTTGAGAGGCCTGTTCCTCACATGATGTGCCCGTTCTGTCGCAACGGGGAGACGAAAGTCATCGACTCGCGCACGAGCCAGGATTTTGTCATCCGGCGGCGGCGGGAGTGCCTGATTTGCGAACGGCGATTTACCACTTACGAAAAGATTGAGGAATCGCCCCTCAAAGTGATCAAGAAGGACGGCACCCGTGTCCCGTTCGACCGGGAGAAGATCCGTGCGGGCCTGGAGAAGGCCTGTTACAAACGGCCCGTGAGCGAAAGTCAAATCGAGGCCATCGTTTGCGACGCAGAGGCGGACGTCTACCAGAACTTCGACCGCGAGGTTCCCTCCCGCTATATCGGGGAAAAGGTCTTCGACCGGCTGCGGACGATTGACCAGGTCGCCTTCGTCCGCTTTGCCTCGGTTTACCGCGAGTTCAAAGACGTCAACGACTTCGTCGAAGAGCTCGAACCAATGCTGCGTGCGAATCGGCATTGACCGATTCTGTCCCGCAGACCATCATCTCGCCCCCTCTCAGGGGGAGATTGCGCTTTCCGCCCGGCGCGGCGGCTCAAACGTTCGAGCGTGATGGAAAGGTCGACCGTCCCAATGCGACGGACCGTATCGGCCGTGGACTGTGGAACTGAGACCTGGGACCTATGTCGTACCACCTGATCAACCTGCTTCAAAAACTGGGCCGGCCGCGGGTGCTCGTGCTGGGCGACCTGATCCTCGACCGCTACACCTGGGGCGACGCCGAGCGCGTCAGCCAGGAAGCCCCCGTCATCCTGTTGCGGGAGGAGCGCCGCGAGGCACGACTGGGCGGAGCGGCCAACGTGGCCAACATGCTCCGGGGCCTCGAGGCCGACGTGACGCTTGCCGGCGTCATCGGCAAGGACATTGACGGCGTCGAATTGCGGGCCGAACTCGAACGGGCCGGCGTCGATTGCGGCTGCCTGCTGGTCGATCCCGAGCGGCCCACGACGGTGAAAGAGCGCTTCATCGGCCGGGCGCAGCAGCGGCATCCGCATCAAATTCTCCGCGTCGACCGCGAAGTGCGCATGCCCCTGGCTGCCGCACAGGCACGGGCGCTGACCGAAGGAATCCTGGAAACGCTGGGCGACTATCAGGCCGTCCTGATTTCCGAATACGGAAAAGGTGTCTGCACGCCGGAGATTTGCCGCCGCCTGATCGAAGCGGCCCGCCCGGCGGGAATCCCGGTCATCGTCGATCCTTCCTCGTCGGGAGATTGCCGCAACTTCATCGGCGCGACGGCCGTCACGCCCAACCGCCTCGAGACGAAGCGGGCCACCGGCCGCGCGATCACGACGATCGACGACGCGATGGCCGCCGGCAAGCGGTTGTGCGTCGAGCTGTCGCTCGACCATGCCTTCATCACGCTCGACAGCGACGGCATCGTCGTCGCCCAAGCGGACGGCTCGGCCGAGCATCTCCCCACCCGCAAGCGCGAGGTGTACGACATCACCGGCGCGGGCGACATGGTACTGGCGATGATCGGCCTGGGCGCCGCCGCGGGAATTCAGCCCCTCGATCTGGCCCGGTTGGCGAACGTGGCCGGCGGGCTCGAAGTCGAACAGATCGGCGTCGTCCCCATCACACGGCAGCAAATTCTGGCCGATCTGTTCGGCGGCGAGCGTTCGACGAGCGACAAACTTTGCACGCTCGACGTTTTGGAACGGCACGTCGCCGCCCGCCGCCGTCTGGGCAAGCGGATTGTCCTCACGAACGGCTGCTTCGACCTGTTGCACGTGGGCCATGTCACCTATTTGCAGCAGGCCGCGCGGGAAGGGGACTGCCTCATCGTGGCGATCAACAGCGATGCCAGCGTGCGGCAGCTCGGCAAGGCGCCCGATCGGCCCATCTTCGGCGAGCAGGAACGGGCCGCCATGCTCGCCGCCTTGGAAGCGGTCGATTACGTCACGATTTTCGGCGAGGCGACGCCGCACGCCGTGCTCGCGCGGTTGAAGCCCGACCTATTGGTGAAAGGCGGCACGTATGCGACGCACGAAATCGTCGGGCGGGAGCTGGTCGAGTCTTACGGCGGGCAGGTGAAAGCCCTGGGGAAAGTCCCCGGCGTTTCGACGACGCTCGTCTTGGAACACCTTCGAGGATCGAAGGCAGCCTGATCGGAAGTTGGGATGAAAATCGCCCTTTTTCTTCCGAACTGGATCGGCGACGCGGTGATGGCGACGCCCGCCTTGCGAGCACTGCGAAAGAGGTTCGCTCAAGCCGAAATGGTCTCCCTCCACCGCCCATACGTCTCCGAAGTCCTTGCGGGTCTCGATCTCGTCGACCGCTCGATCGTGCTTGACCCGCAGGACCGCGAAGGGCAGGGGGGACGATTGATCCGCCGGCTGAAACAAGAACGCTTCGACCTGGCGGTCCTGTTCACCAACTCGCTTCGCACGGCGTGGATTGCCTGGCGATCGGCTGCCAAACGCCGCGTCGGCTTTGCCCGAGAGGCGCGGAATTCTGCTGACGGATGCCCTGATCCCCAAATCGCGGACGGTGCCGAATCCTGTCCTCGACGAATACCTCCGCCTCGCCGGCCATCTCGGATGCGACATCTCCGACCGCCAGACCGCAGCGGCCGTCCTGCCGCACGACGAACAGGAACTCGCCCGGTTCTGGCAACAATCTGGTCCGGGCTTCGCCCGCGACGGCGTGGTCTGTCTCAATCCGGGAGGCGCGTTCGGCTCGTCGAAGCACTGGCCCACCGAAAACTTCGCCGAATTGGCCCGACGGATCGTCGACAATCTGGGCCGCACGGTGCTCGTGCTGTGTGGACCGGCCGAACGGGACGAAGCGCGGCGGATCGTGCGGCAAGCGGCGCGGGAACGGGTCGTGAGCTTCGCCGATTTTCCCACGAGCATCGGCCTCACCAAGGCGGCCGTCCGCTCGGCCGAATTGCTGGTGACGACCGACTCGGGCCCGCGGCATTTTGCCCGGCCTTTCGCGGTTCCCGTGGTCACCCTCTTCGGCCCGACCCATCAAGCCTGGAGCGAAACCGACGACCCGCACGCCGTCCATTTGCAGATCAAAGTCGATTGCGGCCCGTGTCAGCTCCGCCAGTGTCCCCTGATCCATCATCGTTGCATGCGCGAATTATCGATCGAGCGGGCCTACGACGCCGTGATTTCGCAGCTCGTGCGCCACGGCCGTCGCCTGACCGCCGCGTAGGGCAAGCTGCCAGCTTGCCATTTGCCTTTTAATGAATTTGAAAAAAACGAATGACAAGCTGGCAGCTTGCCCGACGTTGAAAGCGGAGACGAGGATCTCGATGCGGATTGCCCTGGTGAAGCGGCGTTACTCGCTGAAAGTCGGCGGAGCCGAACGGTATTGCGTCAACCTGTCCCGCCGTCTCACGGCCTTCGGACATGACGTCACCTTTATCGGCGAATCGATCGACCCGGAACTCTCCCGGGAGGTGAGTTTTGTCCCGGTTACGATCAACCGGCTCACCTCGTGGACCAAAAACCGTTCCTTCGCGGAAAACACGGGACGGGCGGCACGCGACGGGCGCTTCGACGTGGTCTACGGGCTGGGCCGTGCCTTCGGTCTCGACGCCGTCCGCATCACCGACCGGCTGCAGTCGCACTGGCTCAACGTCTATTACCGCAACCGGGCCTACCGCACGCTGCAGCGATGTAATCCGCGGCACCGCACGCTGATCGGCCTCGAGCGGACGATCTTTCACTCGTCGAATGTGCGGCGGATCGTCACGCAGTCGCGGCTCGATCGCCAGCTCGTCCTCGACTACTACCGGATTCCCGAAGAAAAAATCCGCACGATTTATAACGGCGTCGACACGACGGTGTTTCACCCGGGCGTGCGGGCCGACCGGCTTGCGCTCCGCGAGGAACTCGGCGTCGAGCCAAATCGGCCGTTGCTCGTGTTTGCGTCGATGGATTTCCGCGGCAAGGGGCTGCGATCGATCCTCCGCGCGTTTCAGATCAGCCGCATCGCCCGCGTGGCACGGTTGGCCGTCGTCGGCAAGGGAGCAATTTTTCGCTTCCAACGGATGGCGGACGCGCTGGGCGTGGGAAAATCGGTCCTGTTCGTGGGGCACCGCACCGACATCCATCGTTTTTACGGGGCCGCCGACCTGTCGCTGATGCCGACGACCTACGAACCGTTTCCGAACGTCAACCTCGAATCGCTGGCCTGCGGAACGCCCGCGCTCACGACGGAGACGGCCGGCGGGGCCGACCTGATCGAGGATGGCAAGACGGGCTACCTCGTCTCCAACGTGCACGCCATCGGCGAGATTGCCGAGCGGTTGGACGCGCATTTTTCGCTCTCCTCGGCCGAGCGGGCCCGCATGTCCGATTGCTGTTGGGAGACGGCGCGGCACATGACGGTCGAGCGGAACGCGCAGCATACAGTCGAGCTGTTCGAAGAGGTGCTGCGTGAAAAGTTTCGCGTTTGACGTCTGGGACGGCGGACGCCTCACCGTCAATCGCGAGTTCGCGCCGCTGTTGCGCCGGAACGGCCTGACGACGTTCGATGCGCTGATGAGTTTTTCCGGCGGCCAGGTCGCCAAAAACGTGCTGCGCGAGAGGACGACCACGCGGATCGATCTGTCCGACGAATCGGGCCACCCGCGGTCCTTTTTCCTGAAACGACACGAGCGGCCTCCGTTGTGGGAAATCATCAAGCCGTGGCTCCGTCTGCAGCGACCCCTTCACGGCGCACGAAATGAATGGGATGCCGTTCTGCGGTTTCACCAGGCCGGCATCGCGACCATGGTTCCGGCCGCGCTCGGCGAATCGCGGGGCGCTCGTTTTTGCTGACCGCCGCAATCGAGGGGTGCCGTAAATTGACCGAGTGGATGGCCGAGCACCACGGGGCCTTGCGCAACGGCCAGTTGCAAACGCTGCGACAGATTATCGCCGGTGTCGCTGACGTGGCCCGCACCATGCACCATGCGGGTCTCCATCACCAGGATTTTTATCTGACGCACCTGATGGTCCCGGTCGGTGCGAAGGTAACGACGCCAATTCCGATTCACGTTCTCGACCTGGGCCGCGTCCGCTGGCAACGGCACTTGTCGGGCCGCTGGATTGTCAAGGACCTGGGCCAGCTCAATTATTCGGCCTCGCGCGTCAGTGCAAGCGATCGGCTGCGGTTTCTAACGGCCTACCTCGGCCGGCCGGTCGAAACAAGTGACCGACTGCTCATTCGCCGCGTGCTGGGAAAGTCTCGCACCATCGCGCGGCATACGCAAAAAAACGGCCTCTGAGCTGGCCGGTATAATTCGCTCGGAGCGGCTCCCCATCGGAGCCGCACGTTGCTGCACGCGATTGGGTCGAATCAATGCCGCCGCGCGGTCGAATCCACGAACAAGCCTCAATCGGTTTCCAGCGGGCCGCCGACGCCTATGAGCGGGGCCGGCCCGATTACCCGGCGGCGGCCGTCGAGCACCTGCTCCGCGTGTTGAAAATCGGGCCTGGGACGCGTGTCGTCGAGTTGGGGGCGGGCACGGGCAAATTCACCAAGGCGCTTCAGGCGAGCGGAGCTGAGGTTGTCGCCGTCGAACCGGTCGAAGCCATGCGTCGCAAGCTGGGCGAACTGCTGCCGGCGGTGCAGGCGGTCGACGGAACGGCCGAGGTGATTCCGCTGGCGGAGGGCTCGGTCGACGCAGTGGTGGCGGCGCAGGCCTTCCACTGGTTCCGGGCCGAGGAAGCGGTTGCCGAGATTCACCGCGTCCTCAAAGCCGGCGGCGGGCTGGGCCTGATCTGGAACGCGCGTGACGAATCGAGCCAATGGGCGCGCGCACTGACGCGAATCATCGAGGCGCACGAAGGATCGACCCCGCGATACAAATCGTTCGCCTGGCGAGCAGCTTTCGACACGGGGCGTCTCTTTTCACCGTTGCAAAAGACCGAGTTCCCGCACGTCCAGACGATGTCGCGGGAAGCCCTCGAGGACCGCGTCGGTTCCATCAGCTTCATTGCCGCGCTGCCGGATACCGAACGCGAAGCGGTCCTCAATCAGGTGCGCGAACTGGTGGGGCGCGATGCGGGGAATCGAGCCGAGAGCAAAATCTCTCTTCCCTATCGGACCGACGTCTACACGTGCTGGCGAATTTGAAGTCGCCGCTGTACTTTTGATCGGCCGTTGCGGCGCGTGATTTGCAGAGTGCAGGCGGGCGGCTGCGCCTCTCCCGCAAGGAACGTGCGGAGACCATGCGAGCTTAGCCGGAGGTTCGTCGCCGATGACTGGCCTGATTCGCGCCTCCCTCAAAAATCCGCGAGCCGTGACGGTGATGATGCTCGCGATCCTGTTCTTGGGGTACTTCAGCTTCCGGTCGATCCCCATCGATATCTTGCCGGTTTTTAATTCGCCGGCCGTTCAGGTGCTGACGTTCTATGCCGGAATGCCGGCCGAGGGGACGGAAAAGGACATCACGAATCGCATGGAGCGGTGGACGGGCCAGTCGGCCGGCATGTCCCGCCAGGAATCGCGTTCGATCGTCGGGGCGAGCATTGTCCGCAATTACTACCGGCAAGGGGTCGACCCGAACGGGGCGCTCACGCAGGTGAATTCGCTCGCCTCGGGAGCGATCCCCAATTTGCCCCCCGGGACGCTGCCTCCCGTCGTTCTTCCTTTTGATCCGACCAGCACGACGCCGGCCTGCCTGGTCGCGCTCGACAGCGAGGGGAAATATGACCAGGCCATCACGTACGACGTCGGGCGTTACGAAGTCCGGAATTTCATCATGTCGTCGCCGGGTGCCAACGCTCCGGTTGTGTACGGAGGAAAAATCCGGGCCGTGCTGGCCTATCTCGACCGCGAAAAGTTGCAGGCCCGTCGTCTCTCGCCCGTCGACGTGATGAATGCGCTCGACGAGTTCAACGTGTTTTTGCCGACGGGCGACGCCAAGCTGGGCACGATTGATTACGCCATCGACTCGAACTCCATGTATCGGCTCGTCCAGAAGATGGGCGACATCCCCTTGAGGGTGCACCCGGGGGCCGACGCCACTTTCTTGCGCGACGTGGCCAAGCCTGAAGATACGGCCTTCATCCAGACCAACATCGTACGGGTCAACGGGCGGCGGCAGGTCTACATCCCCGTCTATCGCGAACTGGGCTCGAGCACCTTGTCGGTCGTCGACGACTTGAAAAAGTCGGTCCCCGACATGGAACACCGCATCTCGCGCCCGGCATCAAGATGAACGTCGTGATGGATCAGTCGGTCTACGTGCGGCAATCGATTTCCAGCCTCGCCCAGGAGGGGATCCTCGGGGCCATCCTCTGCTCGCTGGTGATTTTTCTTTTCCTGGGCGAGTGGCGCATGACGGCGATCGCCGTCTTGATGATCCCGATCGCCGTCACCGCTGCGGTGATCGGACTCAAGGTGACCGGAAACACGATCAACGTCATGACGCTGGCCGGAATGGCCCTGGCCATCGGCCCCTTGGTCGACGCCGCCATCGTCTGCCTCGAGAACACGTATCGGCACTTGAGCGAGGGTGCCGAACCGCAACAGGCCGCCCTCAAGGGGGCCAGCGAAGTGGCCCTGCCGGAACTCGTCGCCAGCCTGTGCACCCTGCTGGTCCTTTCGCCCCTCGCTTTGATGTCCGGATTGGGACAGTTCCTGTTTCTGCCCATGGCGATGGCCGTCGGCTTCACCATGATCGCGGCTTTTCTCCTCTCGATGACATTTGTGCCAACCCGCTGTGCGGCGTGGCTGCGATCGAAGCCGGAGGGAAGTTCAGAAGGTCATGCCGGGCGAGACAATGGAGACAATCCCGCACCGGCCGGCGGCATGCTGGGAAGCTGGTTTGCGCTGTGGCAAAAGATGCTCGATTCGGGCATCCGGCTTTACGTCGACGCGTTGGCCTGGGTCATGCAGCATCGTGTGCGTACGATCGTGATCGCCGTCGGCTCGCTGGTGGCCGTCGTCGCGGCCCTCGGTCTCGAGTTGCGGCGAGACTTCTTCCCTGAGGTCGACGCGGGCGCCTTTCAGATGACGGTCCGCGGGGCCAGCGGCACCCGCATCGAGGTGACCGAGCAGCGGATCGCTCAGGTCGAGCAATTAATCCGCGAAAAGCTCGGCAAAAAAAACGTCCAGACGATCATCAGCAATATCGGCGTCACCCCCGACTGGTCGGCCGCCTACACCGTCAATTCCGGACCGATGGATACCGAGATCAACGTCCAACTGACCGAAAATCGCAGCCGCTCGGCCCAGGAATACGTTCACTTGCTGCGGACCGCGTTCGCCAAAGACACGCGATTCACCGGGTTGGAATTCGCATTCGACGCGGGGGGCATGATCGCCGACGCCATGAACGAGGGGAAACCGACGCCGATCAATATCCGGATCGAGTCGAACTCGCCCGAAAAGGCCCACAAGGTCGCTCAGAACATCCAGAAAAAGGTCGAGCGCGTGCCGGGCGTCGTCGATTGCCGCATTCTGCAGCGGCTCGATTACCCCGAATACATCATTGACGTCGACCGTCAAAAGGCCGCCGACCTGGGGCTTGACGAGACCGAAGTGATGAAAAACGTCGTGGCCGCCCTCAACTCGAGCGTCCAGTTCAACAAGAAGAACTTCTGGATCGACCCGGTCAGTCACAACCAGTATTACGTCGGCGTCCAATATCCCGAGGCCGACATCAAAACGGTCGCCTCGCTCCTCGACGTGCCGATCACGAGCCCCGTGCAAAAATTGACGGTCCCTCTGAGAAACATCGCCTCCCTCCGCCGGGCCGTGGTCCCCGCCGAGGTGACGCACATCAATCTGGCCCCGACGATCGACCTCACGCTGGGCGTCCATGGCCGCGACCTGGGACACGTTGGAGACGACGTCAACGCCATCGTCGCCCAGTTCGGCGAGGTCCGCCCGGGCGAATCGGGCGTCTGGACCCCGTACGATCCCGACGCCAAAGACAAACAGCTGATGGAAGGAAGCAAACTCTCGATCAGTGGCGAGTACTCGCGGATGAAAGAGATGTTCTCCAGCCTGGGCCTGGGGCTCGTGAGCGCGGCCGTACTGATTTATTTCCTGATGGTCGCCCTGTTCCGCTCGTACCTGACGCCGCTCGTGATCATGTCGGCCGTCCCCATCGGCGTGACGGGGGTCGTGCTGGTTTTATTCGTCACGGGGACGCCGCTCGATGTGCAGTCGCTGCTTGGGGTGATCTTCATGGTGGGGATCGTCGTTTCCAACACGGTTCTGCTCACCGACTTCGCCCAGAACATTCGCGACGCCGAGCATTTAAACCCGACGGACGCGATGAAAAAAGCGGCGTCGATCCGCGTGCGGCCCGTCGTGATGACGGCTCTCGCGACCTTCTTCGCCCTCATCCCCATGGCGCTGGCCCTCGAGCGGGGAAGCGAGGCCAACGCCCCGCTCGGCCGGGCCGTCATCGGCGGCCTCTTGGCTGGCCTGGTGACAACGCTGTTCGTCGTGCCGGCCCTCTATTCGCTCGTAATCCGCGACGTTCCGGCTGCCAACGGCTCAGTCAGCAACGAGCCCGAGACTGCCCCCCAAACCAACTGACCCGCTTCGGGGCATTTTTCTGGTTTTTCTGCGGTGGTAAAAAAGGGGCATCGACCACAGAAAAATCGCTGCCCGAATCGCCTCTGCCATTCGGAGGCCAAGCGGCGGCCGTCGGCGTCGGCAAAGTTCGCTCCATTTGCCCAATCAACCATCGCTCTTGGCACTTCTGGGCGTTCGTCCTTGCGACATGATCGAAACAGCCGATCTTGACACACACGACAAATGTAGTGTACACTCGACCTATGTAACTCACCTGGGGGGTGGGGAATGGCGAAAGCACGAGTGTCGGCCGGCCGGCACGAGACGCCCAACGGGCTGACGGGCGTCGAGTGGGCCATCATGAAGGTCGTGTGGCAGAACGAGCCCTGCGCGGCGGGGACCGTACAGGAGGCGCTGGCGTCGTCGCACGATTGGGCCTACAGCACCGTCAAGACGACCATGGACCGGATGGTCGCCAAGGGGCTCTTGGCCACGACCGCCGTCCGCAACCTGACGCTGTTCTCGGCTCAAATCAGTCGCGTCGAGGCCCAGCGGAGTGAACTGCGGCGCGTGATCGGCCGCGCTTTCGACGGGGCTCTCACGCCGCTGATTCAGTTTCTCGTCGAGGATGAGGATCTGACCCGCGACGAGATCGCCGAGCTGCGCAAATTGATCAAACGTCGAGCCCAATCCTGATACGGCCTCAACGCGAGCCGCGGGAGACTGGACATGAGGGACGTGCTGAACTCAGTCGTCAACTGGGTCAATCGCGGCGGCGCTCTTCATTGGGATTTCGCAGCGGCGATGTTCATCCAGACCGTGGTGCTGGTGGCGGTCCTTTATCTCGTCGAACTGTGTCTGCGACCACGCGTGCGAGCCGTCGTCCGCTACTGGTTGTGGGCGCTGGTGATTCTGAAGTTGATGCTGCCTGTCACGCTCCGCACGCCGGCAAGCGTCGCCTACTGGGTCGTCAAAGAACCGGCCGTTGTCGCACAGACTCCCACTGCACCGGCCGGCGAGACCCTCCCAGCGGGGCCGATGACCTTGCCAGATCTCGCTCAGCAGCCGCCAGAAGCTCGGAACGACGACGCGGCCGTCGCGTTCGTTTCCCCAACGCTTCCCGCGCAACGATCGCAGACACCACTACGGAATTCGCAGAAAATTCCGCTTCCGGTCGCGTCTGGAGCAAAACTGGCAACGCTGACCGGAAGCGGTTGGCTGCTGGTCGCCTGGTGCGTCGGCTGCCTAATCTTAGGCGCCGTGGTTGTTCGCCGCGCGGCGAAGGTGTGGCAGCTTGTGCGTCGAGCGGCCAACGCGCCTCCTCAACTCGATGGCCCCTTGCAAGTCGCCTGCTCGCTTTTGGATTTATCCGCCTCCCGGATCCGCTTGAAGATTTCGGACGAAGTCGGCTGCCCGGCGATCTGCGGTTTCTGGCGCCCGACGATCCTCATTCCCCGGCGGCTGGTCGGTTCGCTCGACGAGGAGCAGTTCGAGCTGGTCTTCGTCCATGAATTGTTGCATTGGAAGCGGTGCGACCTGCAGTTGAACTTGTTGCAAACGGTTTTGCAGATCGTCTACTTCTATAACCCGGCGGTCTGGTTCGCCAATGCCAGGCTGCGTCGACTGCGAGAGGAAGCGGTCGATGATGCCGTATTGATCACAGCCGGCGATCCAACGGAGCGCTACGGCAATACCTTGCTGGCCGTTGCATCCCGGTCGTTGCAGGCGGTCGAATCGAATGTCCCCCTGATCGGGATCCTGGAATCCCGCAGTGCGCTTTTGAGTCGGCTCTACCGAATGGCGATCGGGCCGCTTCCCTCATCGCCTCGGCTGGGACTTTCGGGATTTCTGGCCGTCGCCCTCATTGGCGTGGCGCTCGTCCCCATGGCTGGCCGGAGTCGAACAGCCTCCGGCATCGACGTGGCGTCAGTCAAAGCCGGAAAAGAGCAACGAGCGCAGGACGGCGAGCCGCTTCGCGGGCGGATCACGGACGAAAACGGGAAGCCGGTCGCGGACGCGCGCCTCCAGTTGATCCACATCCCTGCCGGCCAGGTCCAGCAAACCCGAACGGCCAACGACGGCAGTTACGTCTTCGATCGGCGGTCGAAACCCGGCCCGCACCGGCTGTTAATCGCCAGCCAGCGGTGCATCGGTTTCACCGATCCCAACGACTGCCCGCGCGTCGTCCTGAATGCTCGCAAGACGGTCGTGCGAGATTTCACGCTCAAGACGGCCTGTCAATTGCGGATACAGACGCTGGATGGAGCGGGCCACCCCATCCCCGGAGTCCGATTTGCCACGGACGCTCCGGCCAACTTCGAACAAAAAGAGACGGACCTCCAGGGCTGGACGGCGATCGGCGGCTTGAAGCCGGCCGAATACGTCTTTGCGGCAATGCACGACGGCTTCGCCATGGCCAGACTGGCCGTCAAACTCGAATCCGCAAAACACGTGGTCGAACGCAAGCTCGTACTGGAACGGGGAGTGGCGGTAAAAGGAATCGTCATGTGTTGGGACGGAAAACCAGCGGCAGGCTTGCGGGTCGTTGCCCTGCCGAGCTGGTGGTCCGGTCCCGATCGACCAGCCGGCACGATCGTCCAAAAGGACGGGGCCTTCGAGCTGCCGCATGTCGGCCCAGGAGCGTACAACGTCTCGATCGTTACCGCGCCGGCAGCAGGCCGGGGATCGCCGACGCGTCTCATCGGCGGCGTCGACCTGGCCAATCAACACGCTTTACTGACGCTTCGAGCCAATTTTCCGTCGCCCGGTTCGGGGTGCGCCCTGCAGGGACATTTACGGTTTAGCGGCGGGCGGCCGAGGCAACCGATCCGCGTGTACGCCGACTCGGTCGACGATTACCGGTATCACCAGAGGGGCACCACGCGGAACGACACGTTTCATCTGGGTGCTGTTCCCCCCGGCCGATACCGCTTGCGGTTCGCATCTCCCGAGATCGAAACGAAGGAGACCGACCCGATTGCTGTACCGGCGGACGACCTTCAAGTCGCCATCCAGCTTCTTGGCCCGATCATGCTGAGCGGCCGGGTGGTGGCGGAAAGTGACAAGGACCCCCGACCGATCGGCGATTTTCAAATCCGCGCCCTCAAATGGACGAGCCTCTCGGAAACGAACGGCCCGCCGATGAGGCGCCCGTGGGGCAGAATCCAGAATCCTCAAGGTGAATTCGACAGGCGTCTTCCCGGTCCGGGAGTCTACGTCGTCGAGGCGAAAGCCGACGGTTTTGCCGCGACCCGCAGCGATCCGATCGACACGCGCCACTTGCCAAAAGGGGGAATCCGCCTGACGTTATCGAAGGGCGCCCGGCTGATGGGGACCGTGGTTGACGACGAGGGACGGCCCGTTGACGGTGCGGTCGTGACCTCCTTGGCCCGGGCCGACGGACATCTGCCAGCCCCGTCTGATCCAATTCCCGTAGGGATTGGGGTCAAAACGGTGAACGGCCGCTTTCAATTCGATGGCCTGACGCCCGGGACCGACACGTTCCGCATCGACCATCCTGAATACGCCTCCGCCGCCGCCGAAAATGTCAAGCTGACCTTGGCAGGCCAATCGCCGCTGGCGATTGTGCTGAAGCGCGGAGCAACCGTAACGGGACACGTGCGCAATGACCAGGGCCAACCGCTGGCCGGTGTCTCGCTCTCGTTCGAGAAACTTGGCCCGACGTTCAAGGGAGATCTCGGACGAGGGCGAATTGCGACGGCTGTGACCGATGAGAACGGCTACTACGAAGTCAGGCGTCTGCCCGAGGTCCTGACGCAGATTTCGCGGGGGCGAGGCTCGCAATCGCCCGGCGTGATTTGCCAATGCGTGCTGCCCACTCATGGCAAAAAGCGGACCGTCGACTTCGGCGGACCGTCGAAGGTTTCAGGACAACTCTTCGTCAATGGAGCGCCGTTGGCCGCCACGAAGCTCAGGCTTCAAGACGTGGACTTCAATAACGACGGCTTCGCGGCCACGACAGTCACGAATTCGCGGGGCTCGTTTGTGTTCTCGGGCATTCCGGCGGGCAAGCGCAACTTGTACTTTCTCGCAGGCGGGAAGAGCCGGAATGCGGAAAACTGGATTCGCGTACGGGCGCTCGAAATCCATGCGGCGGCTCAAAACTTCGGACGAATCGATCACCGCGTCGCACGACTGACGGTGAATGTGGCCGGCATCATCCACCGGCCGGACGAGAACCCGGGCGTCTACTTGCACGATTACAATCCCAGCCTGTTCCGACGCCATTTTGTGGCAAGGCCGAACTTTCCGCACCCACTCGGAACGGAGTTTGTCTTCGACGATGTGGGCCTGGGAAAGTACGACGTCTCGGCCTCCGGGGAAGGAATGCTCCGCGTCAACCGCATGATCGATATTTCGGCGGAGGATCTCAATCCGGCCGTGACGCTCGAGTGGCCACATGGGACGGCGTCCCTCCGTGGAACGATCGACCGGGATCTGTGCAGACTGTTGGGCAACGGCTGGATCGAAATGGCCACTTCGGACGTTCGCTGGTCGGCCCGGTTGCCGCTCAAAGACGACGGGCGATTCGAATTGAGCGGAATTCCGGCAGGGGCCTATTCCTTGACGATGTTGCCGATCCGGCTCAGCACGATCGTCCCGGTGTCGCTGGCCGCGATTCGCTTGCGCGACGGCGAGGTGAAGACGCTCACCATCAACAAGGAGCACATTCCTCAAGCTGAGCTGTCGAAAGGCGTGCTGAAAGTCAACGTTTTCACATCCGAGGGCATTCCCTTGCCGGGTGCCGACGTCCGATTGACCGGCGCGTCCGGCGTGCTTCAACCGAACCTGTCGCGTGCGGCGCACAGTTTCTTCGTGGCACCGCCGGGGGCTTACCAGTTGTCGGCGGCCTATCTCGGTGCCAACACGGTCGCGCGCGCCGTCGAAATCAAACCGGCACTGGAGAACGACCTGTGGAAACCGCAAGACCACGAGGTGGATGTAACGCTCGATCATGTCGAATGAGTTGTTCGGGAACGTTCGAGAGTGTCGGGTGGGACAAGCTCGCGAAGCCAGTGCTAGCCCTCGACTCTCAAACCAGCGTGCGAGGATAGAGTTCGTCTCATCACTGCCGGCGTCATCAAAAAGCGATTGCACCGGGCCCGGCGCCCTCGTTGAAACCAAATCAGGGCGGGGAAAATTTTAGCGGGATCCCCATTTGCAATCACGGTAGAATCGTCCTTCGGGGCCGCGGCCTTTGCGGTTAGTCGTCCGAAGGAGGCGTCGCATGCGATTGCATTGTCCCGGTTCCGCCAGCGAATTTCGATTCGGCCCATTGGTTGCGCTGCGCCATGGCTGCATTTCTTGTTGGTCCGCTGCGGATCGACGCCGCGGATCAACCTGGGCGCGGCCGTCTCGTCCCCTCTGAGAAATCGGCCGAAAAGCCTCCGGACGAGCAGGGTCGGGCCAACGGCGTCGAGGTGCTGTTTCAATTCGCCGAAGGCCGGTCTCAAAAGATCAAGATCGCGAGCCGGACGATCGCCATCACGACCGCCTATGGGAAACTCGACATCCCGGTCGAGGACATTCGCACGATCGAGCTTGCGCCGCGGTTTTCCGAGGCGACGAGCAGGAAAGTCCGCGCGGACATCGTCCGCCTGGAGAGTCCGGACGCGAAGGAGCACTCGGCCGCGACGGCCGAACTCTTCAACCTGCGGGAGAAATCATTCCCGGCCTTATTGCGGGCCTCCCAGTCGAAACACAAGGATTCGGCGCGTTGCGCCGCCGAATTGGTAAAAGACCTGCGGCCCCTCGTCCCGCGGCACTACCTGAGCGCGCCGATCTGGGACGCGATCGAAACCGACACGTCCCGCTTCGCGGGCGAGATCGACCTGGCCGCCGTCGGTCCGGGGGCTTCTCGTTGGGGTCAGATCGAAGCCAACGCGGCCGATCGCGACGTCGCGCTGTGGGTCCTGTCCAACGGCGGAGCCGTCTGGACGAACAAGGCCGACCAGATGATTCGCGACGAGCGGTTGCTTCCGTCCGCCGACTTTCGCCTGGTCCGCATCCACCTGCATGACCAGACAGCCCGCGCCTCGCTGCACGGGCCGTATTTCCCCGGCGTCAATCGGATCGAGTTCACGCGCGAAGACCTCGAGCGATTGGCCTCCTTGAAAGACCTGGCCTATCTCGAGTTCTCGTCGCGGCGCGTGACCGACGACGTGCTGCGACGACTGTCCAAATTGACCACGCTCGAGCGGCTGATCCTGTGCGGCACGCGGGTCACCGACGCGGGACTGGCGTCGCTTGCCGGCATGCAGCGGCTCAATCGGCTCGATCTGTGCGACACGGCCATCACCGACGAGGGTCTCGTCCAGATTGCGAAGCTCAAGTCGCTCAGCAGCCTCGTTCACCTGGCCGAGGCGCAGATCCGATGGCATGAAACGCCGCATCCCCCCGATCTCTTCCTCAACAACACGCAGACGACCGACGCGGGGCTGTTGCGGTTGCAAGAGGCTCTCCCGCAGTGCCAGATCTCGGCTGCGCATGTCTTCAAGGACCGGCCGGTGACGGGAATGGTGCCGCTGCCTCCCGTCCGCGGAACTCCCGACGGGAACTGGGCGGGGTGGCTCTTGGGATATCGCATCGGCGACTGCGACTTGTTCACGGCCGCTCGGCCCAAAACGCGAGTCCGCCACACCGAAGAGCTGAGCGGGCCGGTTGAGATCACCAGGCTCGTCTTCAATTCGCCCAATCGATCTCGTGAGTGGTCGACGCCCCTTGCCGGACTCATGCTCCGCCGCCTGTCCGATCTCCCGCATTTGAGGCATCTCGTCTTCGGCCAGCTTCCGCCCACTGGGTTCGAGGATCTGCGCGGCTTCAAGCACTTGCAGTCGCTCGAATTCGATCACGTCGACGTGACGGACCGCTCGCTCGAATCGCTTGCCGGACTGACCGAATTGACGAGCCTGAGCGTCAGCGGCGCGCAGATCACGGGCGCCGGACTGCCGCAGTTGGGTGGCCTCCGCCAACTGCGGCGACTCGAACTGGTCGAGTGCGGGCAGCTTCACGCGGCCGACCTCGAAGCCCTGGCAAACCTGCCGGCCCTGGAGGTTTTAAATCTCCGCCGCTCGCCGATCGACGACTCGGCCTTGGGCGCGCTCAAAAAGCTGACCCAACTGCGGACGCTCAACCTGTCCGAAACGAAGATCACACCAAACGGTAGACGACAACTCGGCCAGGCACTCCCTAAGTGCCGCATCTCAGGCGCCGCTGGTTCGTAGTTGGTCCTGTCTGCCGGGCAGGACACTTCGGTCGCAGCCTCGTTGGCTGCAGGAATGGGCGTGTGGTCCGGTGTGATTTCTGATGCTTTTTCGAAGAGCCGTGCCGATTCACAAAAAGTGTCCCGCACGGTCGGCCGCGGCCGAGGTGACCTACAAGCGGCAGAATTGCGATTCGACTGGGGCGCGGTACGTCACGTCCAAATGCGGCGTGGTCAGGCGCTGGTGGTTCTGGACTTTGGAGTCGAGGCAACTGTCGAGAATGCCGCAGACCGTCAGCGTGCGCTGGACGGGGTAGGGGGCTTTGCCCGTGGCGAACATCTCTTCGATTTTCGAGCCGAGGCAGGCGGAGTACGTGACGTTCGGCGTCGGCGTGAGGAAGAACTGCGTCGAGAGAATTTCCGTCGTTCCCTTTGAGGCGGCAGGCGAACGTGTAATCGCCGACGGCGCCGTTGAGCATGAGCAGCGTGGTCCGCGTCCCGTCGCGGCGCTCGATGAGGTACGCGGCCGGCTGCGGGACGATGTGAGGCAACACGCCGCTGCCGACGAGGTCCTGCGGCCGGGCGTCTTCGAGCGTTTTGCCCAGAAGGAGGTCGGAGCGGGAGAGGGCGGCCGAGAGCAGGGCCTTCGACCAGCGGCCCTCTTCGCCCGCTTTCCAGACGGCGTCGCCTTCGATCAACTGGACCGACTTGGTCCCCGTCTCGCCGCCGCGGCGCCGCTCGACCATGCACTGCATGGCCTCGAGCGCGTGGTAATCCATCGGGTCGGAGCTGCCGACGCCTACCATCAGGGCGTCTTCGATCTCGCATTCGAGGGGCAATTCCAGCTCAGGCAGTCGCCACGTGACGGGGAGCGACGAGCCGGCGAGCATCGGGAAGCCGAGCCGCTTCGAGTCGGCGACCATCTTCTTCGCCTTGGCGAAGCTGTACGAGAGGTGCTTGTCGTTGTAGACGGGGACCGCGCGTCCCGAGCGCTCGAAGACGCGGACGCACTGTTTGAAGAATTCATAGCGCGGGTAGAGGATCTGGCCCTTTTTGTTCCTCGGATAGTTGCCGTGCTCGCCGATCATGAGGACGGCGTCGACGGCCAGCTTGTCGCCCCCTTGGCACAGGGCTTCGGTGATGGTCGGATAGACCTTGAAGCCGCACGAACGGGCTCGCTCACCGCTCAGGTCGCCGGCCGGCTTTTGATCGACGTACGCCGCGACGATGTCCATCTCGGGCCGGTGCCACTTTCCCTGGTGCGGGTAGCCGACGAGGAACCGGTCGCCGATGTGCTGGGTGTGCGACTGGTAGATCCAGAGCGTCGAGATCAGGGCCAGGCGTTTCCGCTTGCCGGTTGATTCGGCGGCGGGCACGTTCTGCGGCAAGCCCGCCAGGGCCAGGGCCGCGCTGGATGTGCCGAGGAATTCGCGCCGTGTGAGCATCACGTTCTCCAATAAGCCGATTCATGATCGGCGTGATAGCGAATGGCGAGGTGGGGCGTCTCGATCCGTTTCTGGCCTCGCCAGAGCGATTCGACGCCGGCCGCGGTGAGGCCGGTGGTCAACAGCGTCCGGTCGATCGGGCGGGGCGACTTGCCGGTGAGAAACAGCGTTTCGGTCTGATTGACGAGCGGGCTGAAGAAATTGCACACCTCGCGGTGCGGCAGATACATGAGGGTCGAGAGGCAGTCGCCCCCCTGCATGCGGGCCGCGAACGTCATGTCCGTGACGAGCCCGTTGAGCAGCAGCATCGTGGCTTTGAGGCCGTCGGTGTATTCGAGGCGGTAGGCGACGGGCTTCTTCACCAGCTTGCGGACGTCGCCCGGGGTGGGAAAGACGTCGCTGTAGCCGGGGCGGGCCGACGCGAGGTGGATGCTGCGGCAGACGCACGCGTCGAAGAGGGCCGGGTCCCAGCCGCCCGCTTTCCACGAGCCGGCCTGCATCCGCCGCCAAACGTCATCGCCGCGAATCGCCTGCACGGCGGCCACGCCGGTCTCTCCTCCTCGACGGCGCTCGACCATGCACTGGATCGTTTCGAGGACGTGGAAGTCGTAGCTGTCGACGTTGCCGTAACCAATCGCCAGCACCTCAGAGGCTTCGCCGCCGAAGGGGAAGTCGACTTCGGGGAGCCTCCGCGTCACGGGAAGCGACGAGCCGGCCATGAGGGGAAAGTTCAGTCGCCGGGCCGTCTCGACCATCTCCTGCGCCCAGTCCCAGTTCCACGACAGGTGCTTGTCGTTGAAGACGGGAACGCTGTGGCCGCTCTTTTTGAAGACGTCGACGATCTGCGTGAAGAACTCGTGGCGCGGATAAAGCGTCTGCCCCTTTTCGTTGCGCGGATAATCGCCGTGTTCGCCCACCAGCAGGACGCCGTCGACCGCGAGCTTTCCCGTTCCCAGCGTGAGCGCGTCGGCAATCGTGCGCGCATTCCGGACAGCGGGAAACTCTTTCAAACGGGACGCGCTCAAGTCACCCGCGGGCCGCTGGTCGACGTAAAGCGAGACCAACTCGATCGGCGGCCTGTGGTGCCGACCGCTCCAGCCGTATCCGTAAAGATACCGATCGACAATATGTTGGGCATGGGAATACTTGTGGTAAACCGTGACGACGGCAGCGATTTTGGGTGGGGAATTCACGGGGAAGGCTTTCGGCTCGGAATTTGCTCAAAGTAGCGGCGAAACGTTTTTTTACTCGAAGCGGGTAATCCAACCCATGATACCCGGTTTCCTGATTGTTGTCGTAGCTGCAAACGGCTGCGACGGAGCGTTTGGTTCGCCCGTTGTCTTTTTTGTGTTGTGCAATCCAGTTGCTGAGTTACGGCGGAGATTGGCAACCGATAAATCAACGGAAGATCGCAAACGCAGGGCGGGAGCCGTAATATGGATCTGTGGCGTGTCGGGGTCATTCACCTGGTCGAAGCAGACCAGACCCGCGTTTAGGACCGCCGAGGCGACAAGCAGGGCGGCTACGCGACGGTAGAAGACTCAAAGGGGACGACGAATATGTTTCATCGATCGAAGGGTTTACTCTTCACAGCAATTGCATTGGGTTGTGCCGCCATGATGATGCCTTCGCAGGCGGAGGCACGTGGCGGTGGCGGCGGCGGACGCGGCGGCGGGGGGGGCGGTCGAGGTATGGGCGGAGGCGGCCGGAGCTTCGGAGGATTCAGCCCCGGCGGCTCGTTCTCCGGTGGTTCGGGTTATCGCGGTTTTAGCGGCTCGACTGCCGGCGCATCACGCTTTACGCCGAACAATCCTGGTTCCGGCGCGTGGCGCGGCAATTGGAACAACTATGGCCGGTGGGGAGGACGCGGTTGGGGCTATGGTTGGGGAATCGGGTTGGGGTACTGGGGCTTTGGCGGTCCGCTCTGGTACGGCGGCTGGCCCTTCTGGTATTCCACGCTCGGTTATGGCGCGTATTCGAATCCGTATTACACCAACGCCAATGACTACGGTGGGTACGATTACGGCGTGCCGATTCAGCAGAACGGTCCGCAGAACGCTCAGCAAAATCCGGAGGGAGCGCCGGACAATCAGTTTTTCGCGGAAGCCCGTGCGGCGTTTTATGCCGGCAACTATCCAGAGGCTTTGAGGAATATTGAACACGCCGCCATCGACCAGCCCGCGAACGAAGACGTCCATCAGTTCCACGCCCTCGTTTTCTTCGCCCTGGGCGACTATCAAAAGGCGGCGGCTGTCGCGCATACGGTGCTCGATCGCGGGCCGGGTTGGAACTGGGCGGTGGTGCAATCGTTCTACCCGTCACCGGACACGTACACGCAGCAGCTCCGCAAACTCGAGCACTACATCACCGAGCACCCGGAGCAGGCATCGACGCGGTTCCTGCTGGCTTACGAGTATTTGACACTCGGACACTATCCGGCGGCCGATCGTCAGTTGAAGAAGGTGGTGGCGCTTGAGCCGAAGGACGTTCTTGCTAAGAACATCCTGAACGGCCTCAACAACGCGCCGGGCGTGAAACCCAATGCCTTACCGGGCACGGGCAGTCAGCCTCAAGGCATGACCTCGACGCAGAAGATGCCGCCCGGCCCGCCGCAAGGCGCCGGCTCCGCCGCAAGGCCAGCCCGCGGCACCATCCAAGGGGCCGGCGCCGGTGATCACGGGAACCTGGACCGCTTCGCCCGCTCCGGGCGTGACGATCAAGACAACTCTGCAGCCGGATAAGCACTTTACGTGGACGTTCACGGAAGGGGGCCAGACGACCAACTTTACGGGAACGTACGCGCAACAAGGCGACGATCTGGTTTTGACACGTGATCAGGACGGCCAGAAGATGGACGGGACCGTGACAATGAGCGACAACGGTTTCCGTTTCCGCTTGAAGAACACGGATCCGAACGACGTCGGTCTGCAGTTCACGAAATAACGACTGCCGACCGTCAGACAGGTGTGTCGCACAATCGCGACAATCTGTCATCAATTTGCGACGCTTTTCGACGAGACGTTCGTTACTCGGACGTCTCGTTTTCTTTTGCGCCGAAGATTTCGTCGTGCACCTTCGACGTCAAGTCGCGGAGATTGGACCAGAGCGTTGCGAAGGTCTTGTGCCACAAAACCTGCGCGAGGGAGGCATGGTCGTCGGTCCAGAGGACGCGATTGCCGTCATCGTCATCGTCGTCGGCCGCTTTGGTGATGACGTCGTCCTTCAGCCGATCCGGATCGGGGGTGACGAGCACCCAGGTGCTGCTGTAACCGCCGAAAGACGTGTCATCGGCCTGGATGGTGACCGCCGAAAGGTGATCGTGCTCGGCAATCGCGTCGACCACCGGCTTCAGATCGAAGTGCCGATTTGAAATGTGCACGGCGATCACTCCGTGCGGTGCCAGGTGGCGAAGGTAAATGGCAAAGGCCTCGACCGTCAGGAGGTGCATCGGAATGGCGTCGCCCGAAAAGGCATCGAGGGCGAGAACGTCGAAATTCTGCGGCGGCTGCCGATCCAGGGTGAGCCGCGCGTCACCTTTGAAGACCTCCACCGATCCGCGGCACTCGGAAAGGTAGTGGAAATAGTGGCGGGCAATCCGCTCGACGGCCGGATTGATGTCATAGAACTGAAAATGGTCGCCCGGGCGGGCGTACGTGGCGAGAGTCCCCGTGCCCAATCCGACGAGGCCCACGCGCCGGACCTGATTGGCGGGCCGGTCGCGGAGGAGCAATCCGACTCCCGAATCGGGGCTGTAATACGTGGTCGCCACGGCGTGCAGCTCGGGATTTGTGAATTGAAAGCCGTGCGAGATGCGGCCATTCATGAGCCGCAGGACCGGCTCGTCCTGCTTGTCGTATTCTTCCCCGTCTCGCGTGACGCGGAGCACGCCGTAGAACGTCCGCTTGATCTCGACGAGAGAGACGTCTTTCTGCCGGGCTTCGTCCACCAGGGCCACGCCGTAGCCGCTCAAAGCCACGAGCAGAACGAGCCAGACAAGCCGCGGACGCCCGCGATAGAACCAGCTCTGTTTGTCGGTGCCGACGACGACCAGCATCAGCGCCGCGGCGGCGAAAAGTCCCAGATGCAACTCGTAGTAATTGTTGAAGACCAGGGGGGCAATGATGCCGACGAAGATTCCTCCGGCCGCGCCGGCCGCCGCGATCACCAGGTAAAATGCGGTCAGATGCCGCGCGTCCGGCTTGCGCCGCACGAGCTCGCCATGACAGACCATCGCACACAAAAAAAAGGCGATGAAGTAGGCCAGGAGCTGAACGGCAAAGGAGGCCGTCGCCCCGGTGCGGAGCACGGGATAGAGGGCGACGAGTGCCAACACGGCCGCCGGCATCATGATTTTCCGCGAGTACCACCAGTCGCTGTCGAAGCACAGAATGAACGACAACAGGTAGAGCGTCAAAGGGAGCACCCACAGAAAGGGGACGCTCGCCACGTCGAGGCAGACCTGGTTCGTCGTCGCCAATAGCAGCACCGACGGAACCATCGCCAGCCCGAACCAGAGAAGTTTCGTCCCGAAAGCGGGCGGGGCGCTCTCTGACAGGTTTTCGTCGACGGCGCCGGGGATCTGGGCCGTCGCCAGCCGGGCACGCCGGGCGACGTTCACGGCACAGACGGCGCACAGCAGGGCAAACACGGCAAAGCTCGCCGACCACAGGTACGCCAGTGCCTTCGTCGCCAGACTCCAATCGAAGACGGCCGGAAAGGAGACGAGTGCCAACAGCGATCCCACGTTCGAGAGCGCGTACAGGCGATACGGAGAACGGCCCGGGTGCATCCGGCTGAACCACCCTTGAAGCAGCGGGCCCGTGGCCGACAGGACAAAAAACGGAAGCCCGACCGTCGCCCCCAAGAGAAGCACGATCCGCGAGATTGGCTCGACCTCTCCCTGCGGCTTCCAGACGAGACTGGGGATAATCGGCAGCGCCAGGCACGCCGCCACCAACAGCAGGATGTGCAAAACTCCCTGCGCGCGGCGGAAGCCGGCTGATCGTCACGTGCGCGTAGGCATAGCCGCCGAACAAGAGGACTTGAAACACCAGCATGCACGTCGTCCACACGCCGGGCGTGCCGCCGAACCAGGGAAGAATGAACTTGCCGATCAACGGCTGGATCTGGAACAGCAGAAAGGCGCTTAAAAAAATCGTGACCGAGTACAGCACGAGCGAGGCGCGGCCCTCGGCCGGCTGCGGCGCGGGAGCGGGCAGCGGTGCCGCCTGCGGCAAACTGGTTGGAGGTGGAGCGTCGTTTTTGCGCGGGGACGCCGCCGGGTCATCTGAAACGGGCTCTGCCTGCAAGCGTGATTCCCTTGGCTACTCGCGGCGACCTGGCAAACGCAGGTGAGGCCTCCCTCGTAACGACGCCGTCAATCGCGGAGGATGGTGCAGTTGGGCAACATCCGCTGCAGTGCGTTGACGCCGTCTTCCAGAACGCTGGTCCCTCGCAGATCGAGCCGCTTCAGCCGGTACAACGGTCGCAGGAACGTGAGGCCCGCGTTGGAAATTCCACGGCACAGCGGCAGGCTGAGATTTTCCAGCGTGAGGATCTTGCCGATCTGCTCGAGGCCCGCGTTGGTGATTTTCGGCCCGCTCAAAAACAGGCTCTTCAGGCTGGGGAGATTGAGCAGCCGTTTGAAGCCGGCGTCCGTGATCTTCGCGCCGCGCAAATCGAGCCAGCCCAATCGCGGAAGCTCGGGCATCGCGTCGCGCCAGGCGTCGGTAATTTTCGTATTGCACAGATCGAGGACTTCAATCTTGGTGAGCCCGCTCAAATGCGCCAGGCCGGAATCGCTGACGTTCGAACCGTTCAAGCTCAGTTGCCTCAAGTCGATCATCCACCGCAGGTTTTCCACTTCCTTGTCGGTGAAGATGGCCCCCTTCGCGAGGCTGACCGCCAATACCTCGCCCCGTTCGTCGAGGCGGACCCGTGCGCCGGTCCGCTCCAGTTCCGCACGCGCTTTGAGTTCCGAGTCGACGACGTCGACAGTGCCGGAATCCGTCTTGACGGCGCAGCGCGGGATCGCCCGTTTGAGCTTGCCCAAGCCTCCCTCCGTCACCCGGGTGCCGACGAGCGACAGGGCGCGCAACTTGCGCAGGTCGCCAAGCAGACCGATGCCATCGTTCGTGACGGGCGTGCTCGAGATCGAGAGGATCTCCAGCTTCTTGAGTTGGGCCAGGTGCTCGCAGCCGGCGTCCGTGATGCGGGTGTAGGCCAGGCTCAAGTTTTTCAATTGGGCCAGCCCCCGCAAGTGGGCGATGCCCTCATCCCCCACGTTGGTCCCGCTCAGAAAGAGCACCTGCAAGTTCTTGAGCCCCGCCAGGTGCGCCAGTCCCGCGTCGGTGACCCGCGTGCTCTCGAGAGAAAGCCGAGTGAGCCGCTTCAGCAACTTGAGGTGGTCGAGCCCCGAGTCGCCCACCGCGGTGAAGGCCAATCCGAGGTTTTCCAGGTTCGAGGATTCCTCGAGGGCCAACATCCCCTTGCTCGTGAGTCGCGTGCCGGAGAGAAAGAGCACGCGGAGTTTTCCCAGGCCGCTTAATTGGGTGAGGCCTTCGTCGGTGATTTTCGTGCTGACGAGCGTCAAGCGTTCCATCGCCGACATCTTGGCGATCGATTCCAGTCCCGCGTCGGTAACGGGCGCGTTGGCCAGGCCCAGCTGCTTGAGACCCGTCAACGACTCCAGCTTGGCCAGCCCTTCGTCCGTGATGGTCGTCTTTGCCAGCGAGAGGTTGGAAAGTCGCAAGAGCCGGCTGACGGCGTCCATCCCCTCATCGGTGACCTTGGTCCGGGCCAGGTAGAGATCGGTCAGCCGGCTGAGTCCCTGGATGTGGTGGAGCCCCGCGTCGGTGATCCGCGTCGCTCGCAGGTCGAGAACCTGCAGCCTCGTCATTTCCTTGAGGTGGACCATGCCGGCATCGGTGACCCGCGTCGACGACAGGCCCAGCGATACGAGGCCCGTGAGCCCGCGGACGTGGGCCAGTCCGCCGTTGTCGACACGGGTCTGGCTCGCCAGGAGCGACTTGAGGTTCACCAGTCTCGTAAAGCGGGCCAGTCCGGCGCCCGTAATCCGCGTTCCGGAAAGCCAAATCTGTTCGAGGTCGATCATCTCCTTGAGATGTTCCAACCCAGCGTCGCTGATCGAAGTGCCGCGCAAGTCGACCCGCTTCACTCCCGGCACATGGCGGATCAATTCCAGCGAACGGTCGTCGACCGACGATCCGCTGAACTGGACGGAGCGGCCCCCCGCCTCGTCGTAGGGGGCAAATGCCGCACCCAGCTGCTCGAGCGCGACGATCGCGTCGCGGGGGCCAAGGACCGGTATCTGGCTCAAAATCGCCCTCGAATCCGCTCTGGACTCTGTCTCACGGCTGCCAATCTTTCCACTCAATCGGCGACTCTCCAGGATAATCGACCGCCGGGGAGGGGGCAAATCTTATCGCGGAAGCATTGCCGTCGGCTTCACGATACGCTAACGGGGGCGCGGCACGTCTCACATTTTCAACGCGATCGAGCGGCACATGCCTGCATCCTGTGGCTCGGCGCCGATCCGACACGCGATGGTCCCCGTCGCCGCAGCCGTGGCGGCCGGAATCATCGGAGACCGTCTCGTTCCGCAACCGCTGGGCGTGTGGATCCTCTGCGGCTTCATTCTGGCTGGCGGCTGGGGATTTGCGGCACGAGCCTGCGGTCCGTCGCGATTGGCCGCCGCCTTGCTGCTCGTGTGGATCGCCTGCCTGGGGGCGGCCCGGCACCACTTATTCTGGTCGGTTGCGCTCCCCGATGATTTGTCGCTCTTCGCCGGAGAGGAGCCGCGCCTGGTCAAACTCCGGGCGACGCTCGCCGACCAGCCGGAAATCATTTCGCCTTCCGGCCAAGCCGCCCGCTCCGCCTGGATGCGTCACGAGACGAGTGCCGTGACGCTGCGCTGTCAGGAGCTGATTTCCGGCAGCACGCCTGTTCCGGTCTCGGGCCGGGCGGCACTCCGCGTCAGCGGCCAACTTCTGCATGCGGACGTGGGGGACGAGGTCGAAGTCTGTGGCTGGCTCATGCGTCCGGCGCCGCGCGCAATCCCGGTGCCTTCGACGCGGCCGAATTCCTGCGGCGGCAGGGGATCGGCTGCCTGATCACCGCCGACCACCCGGACGCCGTGCGCCGCATCCAGAAGGGAAGCGAACGGTCGTTTTGGCGCTGGGCGGCCCGCCTGCGTGGCGAAGGCGAAGTTCTGTTCAACCGCGATCTTTCGCCTCGCAATGCGCCGGTGGCCGCCGCTCTGCTCTTTGGAAGCCGCCTGCGAATGGACGACGAAATCCGCCAGGCGTTCACCAACAGCGGCACGCTGCATGTCCTGGCCATTTCCGGGACGCACGTCGCCATTCTCGCGCTTTTGATTTGGGGAGTCTGCCGGCTGGGCGGCTTATCGGTCCGCGTGGCGTCACTGATGACGATGGCCGGCGTGGTGGGCTACACGCTGCTCACCGACTGCCGGCCGCCGGTCATTCGTGCGACACTCCTCGTGTGCTTGTTCGGAGCGAGCCGCTTGCTCTTTCGCCGGCCCGCGCTTTCCAACGGTCTGGCACTCGCGGCCGTCGCGATTCTCATGTGGAACCCGACCGATTTATTCGACGTCGGGGCCCAGTTGTCATTTCTGGGTGTGCTCGCCGTGATGTGGGCGGGAAGACAAATCGCCGAGAGGAATCGGACTCGAAGCGTCGCGGCCGTTCTGACTCAGACGAAACCGACCGCGGTCGGCAAGGGGACGCGTTTGGCCTGGATCCTGCTCCGGGACGGATTCTTGATTTCGACCGCGGCAGCTCTGTTCACGATGCCGCTGATTGCTGCCCGATTTCACATGGTTTCCCCGGTCAGCGTGCTCGTGAACGTTGTGCTGGCACCGTGCTCAACCCTGTTGCTTTGGACCGGCTACATTCACGGCGCGGTTGGTCTCGCCGCACCCTGGGCTTCGCGTTTTTCGCGGTCCCGTTCGACTTTGTTTTGACGATGTTCGTGGCTCTCGTCGAGGCGGCGGCACACGTGCGGTTCTCGCACGCGTACGTGCCGGGACCGCCCGAGTGGTGGCTCGTCGGATACTACGCTGTGTTATTGAGCGTGGCCTTCTTGCGACCAATGTGCGGTTGGGGCGCGCGGCGCTGGTCCCTCTTGGCGGCGTGGGCCATCGTCGGCCTGGTGTGGGGTTTGCGCTCGCCGGCACCGGAACTTCTGCGGTGCACGTTTTTGTCGGTCGGACACGGAGGCGCGATTCTTGTCGAAACTCCCTCGGGCCGCACGTTGCTCTACGACGCCGGCACGATGCAGGACGGACGCATCGCGCAGCGCGCCGTGCAATCGACTTTGTGGGAGCGGCGCTACGCCGGTCTCGACGCGATTCTCATTTCGCACGCCGACGTCGATCATTTCAACGGGGCGGCCGGATTGATGGAATCCGTTCCCGTGGGCCGGCTGCTCATCTCGCAGCAGTTTCTCGATTTTCGGCAGCCGGCGGTCAAGGCCCTGTGCGACGCCAGTGCCGAGTGCGGCGTGCCGATCAAACTGGTCCGGCAAGGGGACGGTTTGCGTTTGGGCGACGACGTCGCGATCTCGGTCCTGCACCCGCAATTCGGTCCTCCGCACTTTGACGACAACGCGAACAGCGTCGTGTTGTTGATCGAATTCGCGGGCCGCCGCATCCTGTTGACCGGCGACCTGGACGGCTACGGACAGCGGGCGCTTTTGGAGCAGCCGCCGCGCCACGTCGATGTGCTCTTGGCACCGCATCACGGCAGCCGCAAGGCGAATCCCGCGGCTCTGGCACGCTGGGCGACGCCGTCTTGCGTCGTGGTGAGTGCCGATCGGCGCGTCGACTTCAAGTCGCTTCGCGCCGCCTACGGACCGGATCCCGACATCTTGTCGACCCAGGAGGTCGGCGCGGTGACCTTTGAAATCACTCGGGAGGGCAGGGTGGACCGGTCGACCTTCCTCCGCCCAAGCGCGCGACACGACGCGGCAAATCTAAAGGGGAGGATGGGAACCACTCCCACCCTCCCCTGACCGGGCACAAACTCCAAGCCATCGGCCTTAGATCGGAAGATCCCAGATCAAGAGCGAGTTCCACAAAGAGAGATACAATCCCACGGGGCCGCCAGTTTCAAAGACGCCGAAATTTCACACTTTTTCGACAACCGCGACAACGCGGCCGGAAAGCTGTGAAGTACCGCCACTCCCGGCTGGCGGTCGGCGCCCAGCAGGGCGCCAAAGGATCGGAACGATTCCCGAGAGCGGAACGCGCGTCTCAAAAGGCCGCTGCAAGGCCGGACGCTCACCGCGCGGTTTTCATTCCCACTTCTGCAGTTCCATCTGCATGCGGATCCAGCTCAGGGTGGCAGCCGGTTGCAGGCGGCCGGTCTCGACCGCTTCGAAGACCAGGGAACCGTCGTCGAGCAGGCGGTCGATTTCGCGCTCGAGCGTGCGGAGCCACGCCGGCACGTCGATTCCCGAGCCGTTGGTGGTGTTGAGGTATTCGTCGATCTCCGCCCTCAACGCTGCGAAGGCGGGAGACGTCGTGCGGCCCACCCGCGCGTCGCGGAGCACGCTCGGCAACAGGGCCCGCATCCGGTTGACGGCGAGCGGCTTCACGAATTGCTCAGACAGCCGGTCGGAGATCGACGGCAGCCGCATGCCGTATTTCTTCTCCAACGACCGCAGGCGGATCAGGTGCTTATGCGCCACCGAGGCCGAGCGGGCTCGAAAATCCTCTTCCCAGGCGCGGGCGGCCGCGTGCCGTCCGCACTCGGAAAAGAGTTCGTGGCAGACGCCGATCGGGCTCAGATTCCAGGCGTCGCGCTCGTAGGCCGACTCGGCCCGCAGGAAATCGAGCAGGCAGTAAAATTTTTCTCCGTAGTCGGAATGTGTCGTCGTCGTGTTGTATTCGACATAGCGATCGAACTTGTCGACGACGCTCTCGTAAATCATCTCGAGGTAGGTCATCGCCCGTTCGGAATCGATCGCGCCGGCGTAGAGGTCCTCCAAGAGCTTGATCGGGTGCAATTCGTCGCTCGAGTCGTCGAGATAATCGAGAAACCCCTCGATTCCCGCATCGAGAATCGTGCGAACATTGCCGAGCGTCAGCAGCTTCGCATGGAACAAGTCGGCTCCGTACGATTCGATAAACGTCCGCACGTGCTTCCAGACCGACGCCTCGGACATCTCTTCGACGCTCGAGAGCCGCATCGAGCGGCTGTGCGTCAACCAGAGCTTCATGTACCGCTGCACGACGTCGCTGGCCATCGTCACGATCTGGTTATTCCGCCACGAAGCCCGCTGTGCCGTGCGAAACGTGCCGGCGGCGAGCAGAGAATCGGCATACCAGGCCGCCGCGCGGGACGTTTTCCCGGAAACGGTCCGGCCGGCACCGAGCCTTGAATTCCAGGGACGCCGCTGATCGGGAGGGGCCGATCCATCGACGGCGGACGGCGTGCCGGCCCCATCGCGACGACTACGGGAGACGTTCCCTACGACGGGCGTCCCCTCGGTCGCGTCGATCCGCCAGCGGCTGGCCGAGCGGACAATGCATTCGAGCGTGCTTTTGAGCGCCGTGCGAAACAGTTGATCGAATTCGCTCACCACCATGCCGGACGGCCGGGAGCCGCGCTCCATCTCGTAGGCGGTCTGCAGCAACTGCCAGGTCTCCCGCAGGCAGCCGGCCCGCGGCAACTGAGACAATAAAAACCGCAGCGTCGCCTGCAGCAGCTTGGCCTGCCGGAACGGGCCCGGCTTTCCGCCGGCATCGAGCGCGACATACAACAGCGGCTTCGTCGCGAGCTGCTTGCGGAGCTGGGGAAGCAGGCGGCGGATACTGCCCGCGTCGCGGAGCAAGACGGCCCGAAAGACTTGAATCAGTCGCGCCTCGGCCTCCGCGTGTTCGGGGCGGGAGCGAACGGGAGGGAGGCACGCGCTCAGCAATCGCTCGGCCATCCGCAGGCGGACCTGCGTCAAAACGACCGTGTGCATCAGGTACAATTGCGCGTGCCGCTGGTAATCGTATTCGACGTTTTCGTCGTGGTCGCCCGAGGGGAGCTCGATCTCGTAGTTGGAGAGTTCTTCCGCCAGTTTCGAGAGTTCGCGTGACAGCGACCGGGCCTTCCGCCGCCATCCCGAGATCACCTCGTCGCGCGACGGACTGCTCGCCGGCGCATTCCCGCGGGTTGCCGTGCTGTCCTGCGGAGCCGCGGCAAAACGCAGTGCCGCCATCAACCAGGCGTGGGCCAGCGTGTTGATGAACCGTAACCGCGGATCGAAGAACCGCGTGAGTGCGTCGACCTCGGCTGTGTCGCGGTTGGGACCGCTCTCGAGCGTGTCTCCCTCGCGGCCGTCCCGCGTGCTGTCGCGGTAGACGACCCCTTCATAGGCAGCCTCGAACAGCGACTCCTCGTCATCCGACGCTCCTTCGTCGTCCAGTGCTCCGGCCTCTTCCGCCTCCGCCTCTTCGGACGAATCGCTCGATCGGCTCTTCATCGCGCCCCCATGCGCTTCGGCCAGCGTCGGGACCGACCAGTACGAACCGGCATTCGCCTCGAGGAAATCGAACAGTCGCCGGATGGCCGGCCAGGCATCGCTGATCCCCGTGCCTGCTTCCTGCGCAGCCCAAAATCCCCTGGATCCACCGGATCAGCAGGGCGTGGAAGGAATAGCCTTCCGACTCGAGCCCGACGCTGTCCGCGCTACTGAGCCACTGAATCAAGAGACCCATCGCGGCCACGTAGTCGCGACGGCGGAGCAGGACGTCGACCACCAACGCGTACGACTTGATCGATTCGAATTGCTCGACGTGGGACCGCCAGAACGAAATGTCGCCCGCCGCTTCGCCCGCCTCACGCCAGGCGCGGAGCGTCGACGCCACGCGGACGGCCGATTGCCAGCTTTCGCGGCCGAAGACTTTCGGCAAATCCTCGACCGTCGAGGCCCCGAATTTGTCCCACCACTCGGCCCGCCGCTCAAAGGCCGAGGAGAGCGCGTTACACGTCTCCGGATCCGAGACGGCGGCCGCTTCGCCCAAGGCGAGTGAATAGACGCCGAACAGGTTCTCGACGATCTCGATCAGGTCGGCGATCCGTTGATCGGGCACGACGTCTTCGCGCGAGGAGAAGAGCGGGAACATCCCTTGAAATCCGAGGATATTCCAGGGATCCGCCAGCGCCCCGCAGCCGATGCCGCGGTCCAGATGGTCCTCGATTTCCGCCAGGAGCTGTTTGACCTCGGGCACTTCGCCGCGCTGCAGTCCGCGCTCGGCCGAAACGAGACGCCATTCGATTTCCGTCTCGAAGCGGGCGGAGGCGGCCGGCACCTGGGCGCTTTGCTCGCGGGCCGCCTCGGGGTAGCCGAGCTGCGCGTAGAGCCGCGAAACGTGCCGGTCCTGAACTTGCCGGGCGCCGTACCGCGCCAGTGCGATATTCAGGTGCTGCCGGATATGTCCGAACGGCTGCTGCGTCAGCTTGGCTTCTTTTCTCAACCGCGTGCGGCGGGTCCCTTTGGCCGATACCATCAGCCGTTCGTAAAACGCGTCCCGCTGCCGGGCCACTCGCGGCAACAGCGTGACCAGGTTCACATTCGAATCGAACGTCTGCGGCCCCGAGCCGCTGATCGCCGACGCCATGAGCATCGTGCCGGTGAGGACAGCCGACGCATCGTAAAGTCGCTCTTCGGCATTGAGTTTCTTTTGATCGGCCATCCAGCTTAAGAGTGAGTCGAGGACGATCTTGCGGACGACGAACCGCGTGTAGCGCCCCTTCGTGTCGATGCGATGCGGATCCCATTCGCCGAACGTGTAGTTCGTCCGCTTGGTGACGGGATGCGTGTGGTCGTGCGCCCGCACGTCGACCGCGAGTTCTTCGAGCTGATCGAGATCAAAATGCGACTCGCGGAGGATCTCGGCCGGCGTTTCGCGCAGAAAGGCGATGGTCCGCTCGATCAGCTCGTGATACGGTCCGTTCGCGGTGCCGGCATCGCGGAGGTAAACCGGGACCGGGCGAAACCGCTCGTGCGGATACGGCTCCATCTGCCGCCCGTTCTCGAGCACGGCCAGGGGGCGATAACCGACGAAATCATTGAGCCGCTCGAGAGCTCCCGAAACGATCCGATCCCGTTCGGTCCAGGGGGCTCCCTGTTCCAGAACGGCCTCGATCATCCGCACGAGAAAGAACGGCTGCCGGAAATCGGCCGCACTCAAGTGAAACAGGAGATCGGCGTGATGCCGGCGATACGCCGGAAGCGTCTCCTGGAAGACCAGCGAGAGGACAGCCGCCGCCTGGCTCGAATCGGCAAGCGCCGGGACGCCTGGCTGCAGCCGAACGAGTTCACGGCCCAAATAATCGGGAAGAGCCGTGTCCGATTCGAGATATTCTGGCCGGAGATACAGCGCATTCCAGTTCCGTTGGAACGCCGCATCCGGTTTTCCCCCGGAAAAGTTGAGGTAACCCAGAATCTCGCGAAGAAGGCGGTCCTCCGGCTCGGCCGTCTCCACGCGCGGCCTCTTGCGTCTTGCGTTCATGTTTTCAGTAAAGCATCCTGCTGAGGATTTTGAAAGTTGAATCTGCCGGGAAGCGGTCACCGCGAGGGGAACCCGCTAAAATCCGCAACGCTATTCTCGCGGCCCGCATCCAAATCTCCAAGTGGACACCCAGAGATGGGCTACCGAAACCTCGCCGAATGCGTCCGCGACCTGGAACGGAGCGGACAGTTGGTTCGCATCGAATACGAGGTCGATCCCCATCTCGAAGCGGCGGAAATCCAGAGGCGCGTCTATCAGAGCGGGGGGCCGGCCATCTTTTATGCGCGCGTCCGCGGCTGCCGGTTTCCGATGGTCAGCAATCTCTTCGGAACGAAACCGCGCACGCGATTCCTGTTCCGCGACACTTTGGCTCATGTCCGCCGACTTGTCGAACTCAAGATTGATCCGACTCTCGCCCTGAAACGGGCGTGGCGCTATCGCAAGGTTCCGGCGACGTTTTGGCGAATGCAGCCGAAGATGGTCAATTCGGGGCCGGTTCTTAAGCATACGACGACGATCGATCAACTGCCGCAGGTGACAAGCTGGCCCCGCGACGGCGGGCCGTTTGTGACCTTGCCGGAGGTTTACACCGAAGATCCCGACCGCCCCGGCTTTGCCCGCTCGAACCTGGGGATGTACCGGATCCAGTTGTCGGGAGGAAACTATCTGCCGAACCAGGAAGTCGGCCTGCATTACCAGATTCACCGCTCGATCGGATTGCACCACGCGGCGGCGATTCGCCGGGGAGAGCGACTGCGCGTGAACGTGTTTGTCGGGGGCACACCGGCGATGATGCTTGCCGCCGTTATGCCTCTGCCGGAGGGAATTTCTGAACTCTCCTTCGCCGGGGCGCTGGCCGGCCGCCGCATCGGGATGGTTCCCGTACTCGGCGAATTGCCGGTTTATGGGGAGGCCGACTTCTGCATCAGCGGGACCGTCGATCCGGAAAAACTGCGCCCGAAGGACCCTTCGGCGATCATCTGGGCTATTACAGCCTCCAGCACGACTTTCCCGTGCTCGACGTCGAGGGCGTGTTTCATCGGGACGACGCCATCTGGCCGTTCACCACCGTCGGTCGCCCGCCGCAGGAAGACACCTCGTTCGGCGAGATCATCCACGAGATCACCGGGCCGATCATTCCGACGGTGATTCCCGGCGTGCACGCCGTGCATGCCGTCGACGCGGCCGGCGTCCACCCGCTGTTACTGGCGATCGGCAGCGAACGGTACGTCCCCTACGCCAGTCAACGCAAGCCGCAGGAACTGCTCACCAACGCCAACGCCATCCTCGGCCAGGGCCAGCTGTCGCTGGCGAAGTATTTGTTCATTGTCGCCCAGGAAGACGATCCCGAACTCGACGTCCACGATATCCCCCGTTTCTTCGCCCACCTGTTGCGTCGCGTCGATTGGCAGAGCGACCTGCATTTCCAGACGCAGACGACGATCGACACGCTCGATTATTCAGGCAGCGCGCTCAATGCCGGTTCGAAACTGGTGATTGCCGCCGCCGGCCCGGTGCGTCGCGAGCTGCCGATCGTGCTCCCGACGGATTTGCACCTGCCGGACGGCTTCCGCGAGCCGCGCGTCTGCCTGCCCGGAGTGCTGGCCATCGCCGGACCGCCGTTTTCCGCCACGAGTAATGAAAAGGAGCCCGCGATCGAGCGGTTTTGCGCGGCAATCGATGTTGCTCATCCGCTCAACGCGTTTCCGCTGGTCGTCATCGTGGACGACAGCGATTTCACGAGCCAGTCGCTCCGCAATTTTTTGTGGGTCACGTTCACGCGGTCGAATCCGGCCGCCGACGTGCACGGAATCGGCGAGCAGATCCATCAGAAGCACTGGGGCTGCCGCGGTTCGCTCATCATCGACGCCCGCAGCAAGCCGCACCACGCTCCGCCGCTCGTCGAAGATCCCGAGGTGTCAAAACAGGTCGATCGGCTCGGTGCTCCCGGCGGACCGCTGCACGGTATCATCTAAAGAAAAGCAGGTGCACAGGCCATGCCGCACTCTGTCGCCGTCCGACTGGAATCAGCGCTATGTCGCGGGCGAAACGCCGTGGGACTCCGGCCTTGTGTCGCAGGAGCTGATTCGCGTCCTTGACGCGGAAAAAATCGCTCCTTATCGGGCGGTGGAACTGGGCTGCGGCACGGGGACCAACTCGATTTATCTGGCCTCGCGCGGCTTCGACGTGACGGGCCTGGATTGTGCGCCGACTGCGCTCGAGCAAGCACGGAAGAAGGCGGCCGCGGCCGGTGTGAAGGTCAACTTTCTCGAGGCCGATTTGTGCCGGCTCGAACTCGAGCTGGAACCGTTCGACTTCATTTTCGATCGCGGCTGCTATCACTCCGTGCGCCGCCTCGACATCGCCGGTTTTCTCAAGTCGCTGCGGCGACTCTCGCGGCCGGGCACGCGGTATCTGCTGCTCGCCGGCAACGCCAACGAGGAGGGCCCGGGTCCGCCGCGGGTCCACGAGCACGAAATCCGCATCGATCTCGAAAGTCTCTTCGAGATTCAGTTCATTCGCGAGTTCCGCTTCGAAGTCACCGATCCGCCGGAGGGCTTTCTCGCCTGGTCATGCTTGATGACGCGGCGGTCAAATTGACTCTTTCGGACCGAGTCATTTGGGCTTTCCGCTGCCGGTCAGCTCGCTGAAGACGAAGTCGATATTCTCCGCCCGCGTCTTGACGTTGACGCCGGTCCATTCCTTGAAGGAGGGGACTGCGATCTGCTGCCTGATCTGGTCGAGGGTGCGTCCCTTGTCGACCAAGCGCTGGACCGCTTCGCGGAGTTCGACGAAATACCGCTTCTGTTTTTCGATGACGTCCGCGCCCCCCATTTCGCCGTGGCCGGGGCAAACCCGCTGGACCGGGAGCTTTTGCATCTCGGTGAGGACGCGGATCCAGCTCGCCGAGTTACCGTCTCCCAAGTAGTTGAACGCGCCGTTGACACATGCGTCCCCCGTGAACAGCAGGCCCTGCTTGGGGAGCCACGCCACGGCGTCGCCCGGCGTGTGCGCGTGGCCGAAATGGAGCAGCTCGACGCGCTGCGTGCCGTCGTCGATCACGAGCTTTCGCGGAAAGTAAAGGATCGGCTTCTGGTAGTTGAGCCCTCCGTAGACGGCCGGGTTGGTCTGTTTCGATTTCTCGAAGCCCGCGAGCCCCTTCGTGTCGAACTGCGAGCGGCTGTCTTCTGATGCGATCGGCGTCGCGCCGATGGCGGCGAACATCTGGTTCCCATCGGCGTGATCGCCGTGATAGTGCGTGTCGAAGACGTAACGGATCGGTTTGTCGGTCGTCTTGTGAATGAGGCGGATCACCTCTTCGGCCTGGTTCGGAAAGTTGGCGTCGATCACCAGCACGAAGTCTTTGAAGATGACCCAGCCCTGGTTGCAGCCGATGAATTTCGGCTCGGTCGCCGTCTTGCGAAAGAAAATCCCGGGTGCCAGCTCAGTGACGGCGGTCTCCGTCGGCACGAACCAGCCGGAGGCGAACCCCGCGGCAACAGTCAGAATCAACAGCGTCGAACCGACGATCACGAGCCGTTTGGAACCGCGCATGCCGTACTCCGTTGTGTCCCGTCTCGGAAAGCTCTTGTGACTCGCACAAAGACAACAAGAACGGGCTACGTAGTCAAGCGCACTCTTTCGCGATCGCTTCACGCGAAGGCCTTCTCGATCAGCCGGGCCTTGCGGTCGGTGGGAATCAGCGACTGATCGAGGCCGTTGTAGAAATAAGTGAGCCGCGAGTAATCGAGGCCCATCAAGTGCAGGATCGTGGCGTGCAGGTCCGAGACATGCGTTTGATCCTCGACACCGCCAAAACCGAGCTCGTCGGTCGCCCCGATCGCCTGGCCCCCTTTGACCGGACCGCCGGCCAGCCACATGGTAAAGCCATGCCAGTTGTGATCGCGGCCCGGCTTGCCGACGCCTTCGCTGGTCGGCGTGCGTCCGAATTCGCCGCCCCAGACCAAGAGCGTCTCGTCCCACAATCCGCGCTCTTTGAGGTCGCCGATAAGGGCGGCGATTGGCTGGTCGGTCTCGCCTGCGTGCAGCTTGTGATTCGTGATGCAATCGGTGTGGCCGTCCCAGGTGTCTTCGATGTGACCGCCCCCCGAATAGAGCTGCACGAACCGCACGCCGCGCTCGATCAGTCGCCGGGCGATGAGGCACTTGCGGCCGAAATCGCGGGTCCGTTTGTCGAGCAGGCCGTAGCGCTCGCGGATTTGCGGAGTCTCAAGGTCGAAGTCGACGACCTCAGCCGCCGACGTCTGCATGCGATAGGCGAGCTCGTACGACAGAATGCGGGCCGCCAAGTCCGCTTGGCCCGGATGATCGATCAGGTGGCGACGATTGAGGCGGTTCACCAGTTCGATCGACTCGCGTTGCGAGCGGTCGCTCATTCCGGGCGGCGTCACGAGGTCGAGCAGGGGGGACGCACCGCTGCGAAACAACGTCCCCTGGTACGAGGCGGGCATGTATCCCGAGGACCAGTTCGACGCACCGCTGATCGGTCCGCCACGCGGATCGGTCATCACCACGAAATTGGGCAGGTTCTCGTTAATCGCGCCCAGCCCGTAGCTGAGCCAGGCTCCGAGGCTCGGCTTGCCAATGAGCACGCTCCCCGTGTTCATTTGCAGGCAGCCCGAGGCGTGTGCCGCCGTGTCGGTGTACATCGCCCGCAGGACGCACAAATCGTCGGCGTGCTGCGCCGTGTGTGGAAAGAGGCTGCTGATGGGGAGGCCGCTCTTTCCGTGGCGGCGGAACTCGAACGGCGAGCGCATGAGATAGCCGATCGCCCGCCCGTTGGAGCCGACCTTCAGTGGCCCGCTGTAGGGCGTGCCGTCGTATTTCGTGAGCGCCGGCTTGGGATCGAACGTGTCGATCTGGCTCGGCGCGCCGTTCATGAAGAGAAAAATGCAGTGCTTCGCCTTGCCGGCGAAATGGGGCGATTTGGCGCCGAGCACCGACGGGGCCGGCGTTTTCCGCTCGCTTCCCGCCGCCCGATTGCCGAAGAACCCGTCGCGCGAGAGCAAATCGACCAGCGCGAGGCCGGCGAAACCGCCCCCGACTTCCCACAAGAACTCCCGCCGCGTGCGGCCGCAGGGAGTCGAATTCGAGATGAAACGACGGATCGGATGCATTATCAATCCGGATACACAAATTCGTTGAGATTAAACAGGGCACGGCACAGTCGGACGAGCGCCTCGAAACGCGCGCGGTCGGGCGGCATGGGTCTCGTCGCAGACCGTCTCTCGGCGGTGATCTCGCCCGCTTCGTGGATCAAATACGCCTGAAACTCGCGAGATTCTTCGGCGGACGGCGGACGCCCCAGTGTCAGTTGCATTGCTCGCTCGACCTGGCGCGACGGCTCGTCACCCACATCGCGCCGCAATCGGTCGGCCAGGTGGCGGGCCTGCCGGTTCGTTTCATCTCCGTTGAGCAGGGTCAAGGCCTGCGTGGGGACGCTGGTCGTGGCGCGTCTCTCGGTGCTGCGCGTCGTATCGCACAGGTCGAGAACTTCCAGCACCGGCACGACGAGCGACCGTTTGACGAATGCATACACGGTCCGCCGGGCCGCCTCACGCTCATGAAAGGCCGGCCAGATCGTCGCCGGATCGCTGCTCCCCGCGAGAGCCTGCTGCGGAATGGCCAGATGGACGCTCGGCCCGTGCAGGACGCGGCGGAGCTGGCCGCTCGCACTGAGCATCGAATCGCGGATCGCCTCGACCTCGAGGCGTTGATACGGGAAGCGCGAGAAGCGTTCGTTTTCGGGGTCCTGCGCCGCGTATTCGGGCCGCACCTGTTTACTCATCCGATAGGTATTGCTCGTCAGAATGAGTCGATGGAGTTGTTTCAGCGACCCGTGCGCGTCGTGGAGAAACCAGTCGGCCAACCAATCGAGCAATTCCGGATGCGTTGGCGGCGAACCCATCACGCCGAAGTCGCTCGGCGTGCGGACGATTCCCTGGCCGAAATGGTGCTGCCAGACGCGGTTGACGATCACCCGTGCGGTGAGCGGGTTCCGCTCGTCAACGAGCCAGCGGGCAAAGCTGATCCGCCGCCGGCTCGTGCGTCGGTCCGGCTTTTCGAAGACCGGCTGCCGCGAGACGAGAACGGCGGGAACGCCTCCGACGACCTCCGGTCCCGGAGACGAGGCACGGCCACGCAATAACAAATGCGTGACCGGCGGTTTCGGCGACGACTCGTAGAGAAAGTATCCCCGCGGCACACGCGTCTTCGCCTGCTGCGGACGGCAGGCCGCGGGCTGCACGAGTTCCGCCCGACCCTTCTGCGGCCGTTTGAGCGGACTGAAGATGGCGACCATGCGGTAATAGTCGTGCATCGTCAGCGCGTCGAACTTGTGGTTGTGACAGCGGGCGCAGCCGAGCGTGAGCCCCAGAAACGTCTGAGACGTCGTGCGGACGATGTCGTCCAACTGGTCGAAGCGGTCCTGTTCCGGGTCGGCCGGCTCGTCGTCCCACGGTCCGAGCCGATTGAATCCCGTGGCGATGATCGTCTCGGCGTTGGCGTCGGGCAGCTCGTCGCCGGCGATCTGCTCCAGCACAAAGCGGTCGTAAGGCTTGTCGGCATTGAGCGAGTCAATCACCCAATCGCGATACCGCCAGACTTCAGGCTTGGCGGCGTCGCGCTCGTAGCCATTTGTCTCCGCATACCGCACCAGATCGAGCCAGTGGCGGCCCCAGCGCTCGCCATAACCGGGATCGGCAAGCAGCCGGTCGACCAGCCGGTCCCAGGCGTCCGACGAGCGGTCCGCGAGGAACTGTTCCTGCTCGGCCAGACTCGGCGGCAGTCCGACGACGTCGAGACACACGCGCCGCAACAGCGGGCGCGGCTCCGCGGGCGGATTCGGTTTCCAACCCTCGGACTCGAGCCGCGCGAGGATAAAGCAGTCAATCGGGTTGGCGGACCAGCTCGCGTTTTTTACCGGAGGAACCTTGGGTCGCGTGACGGGGCGATAGGCCCAATGGTCCCGATCGCCCGCGTCGATCACCTGGTCATATTCGGCCAGGTTCAGCGGATCTTTGACCGGATCGGCAGCAAAGAGCGAGGCCGTCGCGCCGCACAAAACGGTGATGGCAACGAGACCTCGGCAAATTCGCTGCTCTTTCATCAAGCGGGCCGATCAAATCGAGCGAGAAACGCCGTTCGTCCGCCGGCCTTTGGCCGTACGATTCAGCGATTCTAACCGTGCATTCACCGCAGTGTCCAACGGCGAGATCTGCGGATTCAGATGGGCCGAGATCACAGACTAGCCGCCCCTCCGTTCGAGTTCCGCGAGAATCCTCGCCGCATTGCGTTTGCGCTGCATGACTTGGATGAGTTTCCACGGCCAGAGCAATTTCCAAGTCATGCTAAAGGCCCCGAGCAGCGTAGGACGATACACGTGTCTTGCCTCGTCCAGAAAAAAGCAGCCGGCATTCGTGGCGTCTTCCATTTCGCGTTTGAGCGACCAGCGTTGGTAGGCGGCGCCGTCGCCCTGAAACTGATCGAGAAGCGGCACCGTCTTTTTTTGCATCTGCGATTCGTCGCGAATAATGCCCTGATGGATTTCGTAAAGACGCATCGGGTTTCGCACGTCGGGAAATCGGTTGTTGTGCACGAGGGGTGCGCCGGGAAGCTCGACAGGACGCCGGAGTTCGTGGTCAGGTAGACCGTCTCGTCGCGGAAAAACGTCACAAACTGGACGTATTGAACCTTCATTTTCCAGGTCGATCCGGCTTTGAGGTAAACCGCCGTGCACGAAGCCGAGTCCTGATTCTCTCGATTCACGAAGAGCCGCAGGTTGGCTGCCACGTTCGCCATGTGACCTGGCAAAGCGAGATCATGCACCGGCTCAAACCCGATCGAACGCAGTGCGCCTTCCACCTTATCGAAATAATTGCCAACCGCGACGGGAAGGGGAGTGCGGGTCGTGTCGAGCCGAATCGGATTGGGATCCACGGACTGCCGCAGTTTGAGGTAGGTGCCCAGCGGCCCGCCCACATACAGCACGCCGACAAAGATCAGAACGAACACGAGCCAGTCGTGACCCTGTTCCATGGCGTCTCCGAATGCCTGACGAGTTTGGAAGCTGGCAGCTCAAAGGTTCTGGTCAGGGACGGGAAATGCTCCTGCGAGCAGCATAGCGTGCGGACTTGCTCAGATCTCGTAGATTTGCGGAACGAGCCTCTGCGGCTTGCTCGCGGATGGAAACGGGGCGGGCGGCAAGGTGATTTAAGTAAGCGTGGTCAATCCTGTGGTAATGCGCAACTCGCCGCTTGAGTTCTCAGGCCTGGGAAAGCGATTTGCCGCGAGTTCTTGCTTTCGGGAAATCTGTTTGTGGGTTGTCGTTCTCGGTGGACAGTCTGAACGTCGGCTGACAGAATCCCCGAAGCGGCACGCGCTGCCGGCCGGGCATCTTCGCGCACTTTGAATCGCAGGAGGCCCTCCGCGCCGTCTGCCGCTGGAGATCCTGGAAGGTAAGATGGCGAAAAAGCTCTCGACTGAGGAGATTCTGAAGGCCGCTCGGGCTCAATCTGCCAAAGCAGCCAGTCCTTCAGAGCTGCCGGCTGAAGCGCCTGCGGCTCAACCGTCCGAGCCCCCCGCGGCAGAGGCGAAGGCCGCTCCGCCTGCCAATCCAAAACCGGCAGCCGCTCCCAAGTCGACAAAGGACATTTTGGCGGCCGCCCGTTCCCAGGCGACGGGGGAAGCCGCGGCGGGAGCGGCTTCCAAACCGGCGGCAGCTCCTGCCGGAGGTGCCCCGAAGTCAACGAAGGACATTCTCGCCGCGGCTCGAGCTCAGTCTGGTGGAGCAGCACCGGCGGCCGCCGCCGCGAAATCGACAAAAGACATCCTGGCTGCGGCCCGCGCCCAAACGCAGGAGGGTGCCGCGCCGGCGGCGGGCGAAAAGCCGGTTGCGGCAAAGGCCGCTGCGGCCAAAGCAGCCCCGGCGGCGGCAAAACCGGCCGGAAATCGGCCCTCCGTCCAGGAAATGCTCAAGGCGGCCCGCGAAGGCCGACCGGTCGACGCGCCAGCCGCGGCGGCGACAGCAGCGGCGACCGCCAAGCCGGCTGCAGCAGCCCCGGTGATCCCGCAAAAGCCCGCACCGGCGGCCAAGAAACCCGAGCCTGTCGACGCGGCACGGCGTGGCTTTTTGGCAACGATGTCGGGCGGAATGATTGCCTTTTGGGCGATTTTCTTCGGAACAGCCTTCCGGGCCGCCTGGACTTCGTTCACGGCGGCTTCCGGATTGGCGGGGCTCTATACGGCCCGCTTCATGATGCCCAACGTCCTGGTCGAACCGCCGAGCAAATTCAAAGTTGGGCCTGCCTCGGACTATCCGCCGGCGGCCGTTTCCACGAAATGGACTGCTCAATACGGCGTGTGGGTGGTCCACAACGAATACAAAGGCAAAGACATTATTTATGCACTTCTGACCGTCTGCACACATCTGGGTTGCACTCCCAACTGGCTCGAGGGAGAGCGCAAGTTCAAATGTCCCTGCCACGGTTCCGGCTATTACATCACGGGAGTCAACTTCGAGGGGCCGGCACCGCGGCCGCTGGAACGCATGGCGATTCGCGTTGCCGAGGATGGCGCACTGGAAGTCGACAAGAGCCGGAAATTTCAGGAAGAAATGGGGCAGTGGAACGATCCGGCGAGCTTCGTGCCTGTGGCTTAGTGTGACCTGGGCTTAATGTGGCCCAGGCTTAAAGTGATCTGGCGCAAACAGCCGGCAGTGGATGCAACTCGAAGCGTAGTTGAACCCATCATGCGATCGGAAAGGCCTTCCCGGCGGACCGGGAACGGACGTTGAGGAACTCTTTTTTGCAAGGTTGGCTGTAGACCGATGGCTGTCGGCGATTACATCCGCGATTCGCAAATCTGGAAGAGTATCTTTCGCCACCCGGCTCCGTACGACCGGCGGAACCGCGTGGTCGTCATGCTGACGAACTTCTTCCTGCATTTGCACCCGGTCTCGATCAAGCAGCAGGGGATCGCCCTCTCCTACACCTGGTGCATGGGAGGGATCACCTTCTTCCTGTTCCTGGTAGAGACGATTACCGGCGTCTTGTTGATGTTCTACTACCGTCCCACGCTCGAGTGGGCGTTTAACGACATTCTGGCACTCCGCGACGTGACGACGCTGGGCATCATGCGGGAAATCCACCGCTGGGGCGCCCACGCGATGGTGATCACCGTCTGGCTGCACATGTACCGCGTTTTTCTCACCGGAAGTTACAAACCGCCGCGGGAATTCAACTGGGTTGTCGGCGTGTTGCTCCTGGTGCTGACCTTGTTGCTGTCGTTTACCGGGTATCTGTTGCCTTGGGACCAGCTGGCGATCTGGGCCATCACCGTCGGTTCGAACATGGCCCGTGCCACGCCCTTTTTAGGACACGAGGGACCGGGTGCCCAACTTCTCAATATCGGCGGCTTCGATCTGATCACCAGCGGCAGCGATGCGCGCTTTTTGCTTCTGGGCGGCCGCTTCGTAGGCGAAGCGACGCTCAACCGATTTTATATCCTGCACTGCGTGGCGATTCCGCTGGCCGCCGCCGGCTTGATTGCGATCCATTTCTGGCGCGTGCGCAAGGACGGGGGCATTAGCCAGCCGCTCTGACGATCGGCCGCCCGAATTGGCAGACCGCTTCGATTGACTGACAGAGGTTTGGAGACGGAACGAGGATGCTTGAACCTCATCCGGATTTGACGCTCGACGTGATTCACGGCCTCGGTTGGATCTATTTGATCCTGGCCGCGATGAACTTTTCCTGGGCGGTGTACGTTTTCCGCAAAGGCTCGCATTTCCGCACGAGTCTGGCGGGAATCCTGAACGCGCCGCAAGACGTGCCGAGCGCCGCTCCCTGGGCCTTGTACGCGACGCTGTTGTTTCTGGTCAGCATCGTGCACCTGGTCGCCAACAGCGACCCGCAAAGCTTCATGATCCGGCTGCCTGAATGGTTCAAATTGAGCGTCGACTCGGTCGTGGCCAGCCCCGTGAAGTATTTCTCCGTCTCGATTCTGGGCTTCTCCGTGGCGGTCCTCATTCGACGCTGGCTCGTCCGGCCGACGGTCGCCTGGGTACTGTTGAACATCGTCCTGCTCTTCATGGCGCTGAGCTTGACCGACTACAACTTCCGGCAGATCGTCGGCAAGCCCGACAACGTGCCGATCGTCTCGATGCTCTTCATCGTGGGCTTCTTCACCTGGCTCTACTTCAAGCGGGCCGTCGAGAATGACGACCGGATCGACCAGGGCCGCCCGCTCTTGGAGAGCGAGAACAACGAGAAAGTGCTCGTCTGGCCCGACCTCGTCTACACCGAGCTGATCTGCATGGTCGTGCTCACGGCGATTCTGGTCGCGTGGGGCATCGCCCTGCAGGCGCCCTTGGAAGAGCCGGCCTCCTCCGTGCACACGCCCAACCCCTCGAAAGCCCCGTGGTACTTCCTGGGTCTGCAGGAAATGCTGGTCTACTACGATCCGTGGCTGGCCGGCGTCGTCTTTCCCAGCCTGATCATCGTGGGCCTGATGGCCATTCCCTACATCGACTTCAACAAGAGGGGGAACGGCTACTACTCGTTCAAAGAGCGGGCCTTCGCGGTGCTCGTCTTCATGATTCGGCTTCCTGCCGCTGTGGATCGCCATGATCATCCTGGGGACGTTCCTCCGCGGACCGAACTGGAACATCTTCGGCATCTACGAGTTTTGGGACGTTCACAAGGTTGAAGTGCTCAACAACGTCAACCTGTCGGAAATGTTCTGGCTCAACTGGTTGCACTTGTCGCTGCCGGTCGCGCCGGCGGGATCCAACACACTCCATCAGATCGGATACATCTTCTACCGGGAATGGCTGGGGTTTGCGGTGGTCTTGGGCTACTTCTTCCTCTTGCCACCCGTTATGTCGCGGGTGCCCTTCTTCTCGAAGTTCTTCAATCGGATGGGTTTCATCCGCTACATGGTGTTCGCCAACCTGATGCTGTGGATGGCGGCGTTGCCGATCAAGATGGTCCTCCGCTGGGCCTTCAACCTGAAGTACATCGTCGCCATTCCGGAATGGTTTTTTAATATCTGACGCGAGAGCCCGGGGTGCCTGCCCCGGCGGAGCCTGACCCGATGCCGGCTACGGAATCGTATTTACGCGACGTCAAAAAGGTGCACGTCGTTTTCGCGATCACCTCGATCGCGCTGTTGGCGGTGACGCTTTGGATGATCGGCGCCGATCAGCGCGGGAATGGCACGGGTACGAGCGCACGTTCGATGAGATCCAGGCCAAGAAACAGCAAGTGGCGATCAAATCGCTCGAGAAGAGCCCGCAGTACGAGAAGTCGAAAGCCGAACTCGAGGAGGAACAGAAAGCGGCGGCCCAGCAGTTGCAGTCAATTGAGCCGGAGATCAAAAAGCTGACGAAGGAGCTGGCGGAATCCGAGCGGATCGCCGATCTGGCGGGACGCCGTGTCCGCATTGTCCGCTCCTACCGCGACAAGGCCCGGGCCGACTTTGATCTGGGCGTCCGCGACAACCTCGACAAGCAGAGACTCGACGCGCTGCAGTCCGATTTCAACGCCAAAAAGGGAGTCGTCGACGCAGCCGAGCTCGATTTAGAGAAGAAACAAACGAAGCACGACGAAATCCAGGCCAAGGTCAAGGATCTGACGAAGGCCGAGGACGACGCGAACGTCGCCCTCACTAAACTGAACTCCGACATCGAGCTCCGCGACAAAGCTCTGGCCAAGCTCGATCCGCAAGGATTCTCGGCTTTTAAGAAGCAGATCATGGAATGGCCCGTGATCGACGGCTTCAATTCGCCGCTCAAGATCACGCAGGACTGGCTCCCCAATTGACGATCCAGCTCGGCATGGCCCGCACGGCCCGTTTCGACCGCTGCCGCACGTGCCACGCCGCGATCGACCGTGTGGAGGCGGGCAACGTCCCCAGTTTTCCCTTCGGACATCCGGGAACGACGAACGTCTCCGAATGGGTGCTGCAGAACAAGTTCCCGCATCCGTACGCGACGCATCCCCGGCCCGAGTTGTACCTCACGTCGGCCAGCCCGCATCCTTTGGGCAAGTTCGGCTGCACGATCTGTCACGACGGGCAGGGGTCGGCCACGTCGTTCAAAGACGCCTCGCACACGCCCAACGATCCGCACGAGTACGAAGTCTGGCACCAAAAGCTGCACTACGACTCGAACCACTTCTGGGAATATCCCATGCAGCCGGAACGGCTGCGCGAGTCGACCTGCATCAAATGCCATCACTCGGTCGTTGAATTGGGTGTCCATCCCAAGTATGGTGCCAGCGCTCCGAAGCTCTACAAGGGCTATAACCTGATCAAGGAATATGGCTGCTTCGGCTGCCACGAGATTCAGGGATTCGACGGCACACGGCCGATCGGTCCCGACCTGCGGCTCGAGCCCTCGACCGAGGCCGAAGCGGCGAAGATCGCCAACGATCCGATGCAAATCGCCGGCACGATGCGAAAAGTCGGTCCCTCGCTGCGGCACGTCAAGTCGAAACTCTCGCCGCAATTCGTGAGCTACTGGGTCGAGAATCCGCAGCGGTTCCGCCCGACGACGCGAATGCCGAGGTTCTTCCATACGGTGAAAGAACTCGATGACTCGACAGCCGAGCGCTTCCAGCCGGAAGAATTGCTCGGCATCGCGCATTACCTCACGGCAAAATCGGAACCATTCGATTACCTAGAGCCGGCGCCCAGTTACAAACCCAACGCCAAGCGGGGCAAGGACCTGTTCTCCAAGCGAGGCTGTCTCGCCTGCCACAGCCACCAGGCGTTTCCCGATTCACATGCGACGTTCGGCCCCGAGCTGAGCCGCGTGCATTCCAAGATTCGCTCCGGCAAAGACGGCCACGACAATTTCCGCTGGGTTTACAGTTGGATCCGCGATCCCCAGCGATATCACAAACGCTCAAAGATGCCCAATCTGTTCCTCGAGACGTACGAGGAAAAGGGCCAACAGATTGATCCGGCGGCCGACATCGCCGCCTTCCTGCTGCAGGGAGGTCCGGAGAATTTCGTGACCCCGAAATTCGATGAGAAGGCGCTCGATGCGCTGGTCAAGCTTTATTTGTTGAAGGCGTTGAGGTCCGATCAAGTCGCCGGGATCATGGACGCCGGCGTCGACCCCAAGATTCGTCACCGGTATCCCGGCATCCCCTCCGACATCAAGGGAGACGAGATCGAGCTTGTGGCTCACGATAAGTCCCAGCCGATCAACGACGAGCAATGGCGGGCGATGAAGCTGAACTACATCGGCCGCCGCACAATCTCACGCTACGGGTGTTATGGCTGCCACGACATCCCGAACTTCGACACGGCCAGGCCGATCGGCACGACGCTGCAAGACTGGGGCCGCAAGGACACCAGTCGCCTCGCTCCCGAACACATCGATGAATACCTGAAGGAGCACAAAGAGGCCAACGGCATGACCATGCACGAGCGCGTGGTCGAGGCGATGAAGGCCGCGCGGGCCGGCGGAACGACCACCGGCGAGTTCAAGGGCAACGAGCAAAAGAGCGAGATGCGGGCGGCCTACTTCTACAACGACCTCACGCATCATGGGCGGGCCGGATTTTTGTGGCAAAAGCTTCGCGACCCGCGGAGTTACGACTATAAGAAGATCAGCACCAAGGGTTACGACGAGCGGCTGCGGATGCCCAAGTTCCCCTTCAACGAGGAGGAGATCGAGGCGATCTCCACGTTCGTCCTGGGTCTGGTCGCCGATCCGCCCGCGAAGGAATACATCTACCATCCTGAAGGTGCGGCCAAGGCGCGGATCGAAGGCGAGCGGATGATCGACCGCTACAACTGCACGGGCTGCCATATGCTGCAGCTGCCGAAGGTCGAATACGCCGTCGATCCCAAGGAGTTGGCCGCGACTGCCATCACGCCGTCCGACCATCCGGCCGGGGTCGAGCTGTTGCTCAAGCTCAAGCCGCCTGAACAAGGCGAAACGGGCCGCACGCAGAAGGTGAAGACGGATCAGGGCGTGAAAGAATTGCCCGTGATCGGCTTCCACGGCCTGATTTACAGCCGGCCCGAAGCCGACGCGGCTCCGGACGAACGCGAATTCACGTATGACCTGTGGTCGACCTTGGACGTCGGCGGCAAGAAGATCTTGCCGCAGGCGCGTATGCTGGTCACCGCCTCGCGGCTTGTCCCGGGTGCCACAGCGAAAGATGGGTACAGCACGCCGCCCCGCGGCGGCACGTTTGCCGAGTGGCTGGTCGAGTCCCTCATCAAGCAGGGCCAGCCGCGCTCGATGGCGTGGCAGATGTCCCCGCCGCCTCTGTACAAGGAGGGGCTCAAGGTCCAGACGCCCTGGCTCTATCAGTTCCTGCGCGATCCGTACCGCCTGAGGCACACGACCGTCCTGCGGATGCCGCGGTTCAACATGAGCGCGGAGGAGGCGCAGACGCTGGCGAACTATTTCGCGGCCGTCGACGACGAGCAGTTCCCGTATCAGCAGATCCCGCAGCGGGAACCGGAGTATCTGACCAAGAAGAACGAGCAACTGAAGCGGTTTTTGGCGCCGAAGAAGACGAGCTATCTGGCCGAGTCGTGGAAAGTGCTCAACGCGCCTTTGTGCGTCAAATGCCATTCGGTCGGCGGACGCGAATTCAAGGCGGTCGATCCGACCAAGGACATTCGCGGTCCGAACCTCGAATACGTCGCCGACCGGCTGCGACCCGACTGGCTGATGGTCTGGTTGTACAAGCCGGCCTGGATCACACCGTACACATCAATGCCGCAGCCGCTCCCCAAAGACGCGAAGAACTTCGAGGAGCTGTTTGGCGGCGACGCGGGTGTCCAGACGATTGCCCTGCGCGATGCATTGATGAACTATCACCGACTGATGGAACAGGAAGGGAAGGCCGTCGTGGAGAATCCGACTCCGCCGAAAGCGGAGGTCTCGGCCTCAGCAACAACGAGGAGAGGGGAATGAACGTCCGACGATTCGGGTTCGCGGCGGCGCTTGCCGCGGGCTCGTGTTTTGTCATGTCTTTTAGCGGGTGCGGCGGCAGCGAAGGGGTCGATTCCGGCGCGTCGAGCCCGACACACGTGGTCGTCAAACGCGAGAAGGCCGGCGGCGGCGGAGCCGCGGCAAACGCTCAATCGACCGCACCTGCCGGCGGTGCGCAGCCCGCTGCCACGGGCGGGTTCGGGACGCTCACCGGAACGGTGACCTTCGTGGGCACGCCTCCGACTTTGCCTCCCCTGGTTCGGCAGGGGCAGAACGTCAAGGACGCCGTCTGTGCCAAGCAAACGATTTCCGACCAGAAACTGGTTGTCGATTCTAGCGGCGGCGTGGCGAACGTCGTTGTCTTTCTGGCAAAGGCCCCGCCGGGCGCGGTGGTTCCTCCGCCTCCGTCCGACATCGCCGACTTCGACAATAAGGGTTGCCACTTCGTCCCGCACGTCCTCTTGATGCGGGTGGGCCAGACCGTGAAGATCCTCAACGACGACTATCCGCTGCAGCACAACACGCATACTTACCCTCAGCGGTCCACCCCGTTCAACAGCACGATTCCAAAAGAGGGGAAAGAATTTAAGTACCCCAAGCCCGAGCCAGAACCCTGCGAGGTGAAGTGCGACATTCATGCCTGGATGCGCGGCTGGCACTTTCCGCTCGACCACCCCTACGCGGCGCTCAGCGGTCCCGACGGTAAATTCGAGATCAAGAACGTTCCGGCAGGCGAGCACTCGTTCCGCGTCTGGCACGAGGGGGCGGTGGGCCACTACCTGAGCCGCGGCCTCAAGGTCACCATCAAGCCGGGCGAGACGACGAAAGTCGACATCAAGTACGACGCCAGCAGTTTTGCCGGTTAGCGGAGGTTTGTGCCCGTGAATGCGCGTTGGTTTTTCAGCCTCGCGGCCCTGAGCGCCGCGGTGTTGGCTGGCTGCGGCGAGGCTCCCTCCGCCAAGTTCGTCTTGAGCAAGCGGACGGAGAAACTCACGCCCGTGGCCCGCGTGGCGGTGGAGGGAGAGCTGCACCACAGCTTCGGCGATCCGAATCACCTCGTCGTGTGGCAGAAGCTGCCGGTCGACTTTGGCGAGTTCGACGGCGTCGTCGATGCGGCGCCGCAGCACATGACGGGCGCGTTTGCCGTCCAGTTGAGCGCCAAGCCGCACGCGGTCGTCCCCTACAAGCCCGAGCAGCTCGACGGAGCCGCGGTGGTCTTCACCTCGGGCGCTAATGTCGATCTCGTGGCGGAGATCAAGGGGAAAGAGCAGCCGATCAATTTCCAGGTCGCGAAGTACGACCCCAAAACGTCGCAGTTGCGGCTCCGCGTCCTCCCGCCCGAGGCGGCCGGGGCGCTCACGCCTCCGCAGAAGGGGGACAAGTTCGCGATTCTGGGCCCCGTGCTGCAGCATGGCCACAAGCTCTACATGCAAAACTGCGAGCACTGCCACGGCGTGAGCGGCGACGGCAACGGCCCGACGGCCGACTATTTCGACATCAAGCCCCGCGATTACCGCCTGGGCCTGCTTCAAGTTCACCTCGACGCGGAACATGGACAAGGCCCGCCGCGACGATTTGATCCGGACCGTGAAGCTGGGAATTCCCGGCACTTACATGCCGTCGTTTTTGCTCTTCAAGGACGACGAGGTCGGCTCGATCATCGAGTACATCCGCTGGCTCTCGATGCGGGGCGAGTTCGAGCAGAAAGTCGACGTCGAATTCGAGGCCGAGCAATACTCGTCCGACGCGATCGCCCAGCGCCGCAAAGGGGGCGAAGCGCAGGACCAGATCGATGCCGCCCTTGCCAAGTTCATCCACGACGACCTGCCGCGGATTTCGAGCGACAAATCGGACGACCTCGTGACCTCGTGGAACGCGGCCGAGCAGCCCGACGCGCTCGTCGTCCCCAAGAAACCGCGGACGCCCGACAGTCCCCAATCGCGCGAGCGCGGCCGCAAGCTGTTCGTCTCCGATACCGCCAAGTGCTCGCAATGCCACGGTGCCGCCGGGAAGGGGAACGGTCCGCAGACCGAGGATTACCAGCTCATTCCCGGCTCGACCAAGAAATTTTCCAAGCCGGGCCTGTTCGACGTGTGGGACCATCCGATCAAGCCGCGCGACCTGACCTCGGGAATTTACCGGGGGGGACGGCGGCCGCTCGACATCTACCGGCGGATTTACTCGGGGATCAAGGGGACGCCGATGCCCCCCTTCGGTGCCGCGCTCAAGGACGAGGAGATTTGGGATCTCGTCAACTACGCCATGAGCCTCCCGTTCCAGAAGGGGGCGGAGACTCCCGAGCCGCCGCAGCAGAACAAGATCGCCGCAGCCGAGACCGCCCACGTCTCAAGGACCTCGGGCGGTGCGGAGGGGAACTGACGTGAAGAAGTTTTGGGTCTTTGTCTTTATTCTCTGGCCGATCATCGCGGTCGCCTCGAGCGTGATCGCCCCCAGCATGCACTGGTGGTTCCCCGGCCCGGCGCAGTCGCCGATCGGCAAGCAGATCGACGACCTGTTCTACATGATCCTGATCATCGTCGCGATCGTGTTTATCGCGACCGAGGTGGCCTTGGGCTACGCCCTGTGGCGGGGCGCCCGCGACACGGAAGCTCCCGGCCGGGCGCTCTTCACGCACGGCAGCCACAGCCTCGAAGTGATCTGGACGATCGTGCCCGCGGGCGTGCTGCTGTTTATCGCGCTCTACCAGCTCGATACGTGGGCGGCCTACCGGGTGAAAGAAAACTACCCGATGGAATCGCGGTTGAACCCGATCGCCGAGGTGACGGCCCGCCAGTTCGAATGGCGGCTGCGTTATCCGGCGCGAAACCGGAAATTCAAGAGCCTCGCCGACGTCGACAACTGGCTCAAAAAGCCCGAGCCGGGCGACCTCTACGCGGTGAACGAGCTGCACGTCCCCACGGGGCGCACCATCGTGATCCATCTCCGCTCCGCCGACGTGCAGCACGCCTTTTTCGTCCCCATCCTCCGCGTCAAGCAGGACGCGGTCCCCGGCCTCGTGATCCCCATCATGTTCGAGGTCCTGCAGCCCGGGCCCTACGAATGGGTCTGTGCCGAGCTGTGCGGGTGGGGGCATTACAAGATGAAGGCCCGCGTCATCGCGCAGCCGAAGGACGATTACGAGGCCTTTTTGAAACAGCTCGAACGCGAACAATTCGACGACGGCGTGACGAACCACGCGGTCGCCGTCAATGCCGAAAAAAAGTGACCGAAGCTTGAGGTGATTTCGTGGCAACTTTGAATCCAGCCCTCGGGGCCGTCGGCCATGCGCACGAGCACGCCGCTCACCATGAGCTGAGCTTCGCGCGGAAGTATATCTTTTCGACCGACCACAAGGTGATCGGCATCCAGTTCCTCTTCACGACCCTGTTCATGCTGATGGTCGGTGGGGCGCTGGCGCTGGGCGTGCGCTGGCAGTTGGCCTTTCCCTGGTCGAACATGCCGATCATCGGGCGGCTGCTCTTCGCCGACCAGGGGGGACAGATCTCCCCCGAGTTCTACACGATGCTCTTCACGATGCACGCCACCGTGATGATCTTTTTGGTGATTATCCCGATCCTGGCGGGGGCTTTCGGCAACTTCTGCATTCCGCTGATGATCGGGGCCGACGACATGGCCTTTCCGCTCTTGAACATGCTGTCCTACTGGTTCATGTGGCCGGCGATCGCTTTCTTCATGTCGAGCTTTTTCGTCCACGGCGGCGGACCGGCGGCCGGCTGGACCGTTTACCCCGTGCTGTCCGATCTCAAGCAGGCGGCCCCCGGCTCGGGCACCGCTCAGACGTTGTGGCTCTTGGGACTGACCTTCGTCGGCGTCTCGTCGATGATGGGCTCGGTCAACTACATGACGACCATCATCAATATGCGGGCCCCCGGCATGACCCTCTTCCGCATGCCGATGACCATCTGGGCCATGTTCATCACCGCCATCCTGCAGGCCTTCGCTCTCCCCGTGCTGACGGCCGCCGGCTTCATGCAGCTTGCCGACCGCGAGCTGGGAACGTGCTTCTTCCTCCCCTCGGGACTCATCGTCAACAACCATGCGGCCACCATCGGCGGCGGACAGCCCCTGTTGTGGCAGCACCTGTTCTGGTTCTATTCGCATCCGGCCGTGTACATCATGCTGCTCCCCGCGATGGGCATGGTCTCCGACATGCTGGCCACCATGAGCCGCAAGCCGCTCTTCGGCTACAAGCCGATGGTCTATTCGATCGCGGCGATCGCCGGTCTGGGCTTCATCGTCTGGGGCCACCACATGTTCACGAGCGGCATGAACCCCGCCTTGGGCATGACGTTCATGGTCTCGACGATGATGATCGCCTTGCCCTCGGCGATCAAAACGTTCAACTGGATCGGCACCCTCTGGGGAGGCCGCCCGCGATTCAACACCGTGTTCCTCAACTGTGTCGGCTTTTTGTCGATGTTCATCGTCGGCGGCTTGAGCGGCATGTTCATGGCGGCCGTCCCCGTCGACATCTACTTCCACGACACCTATTTCATCGTGGCCCATTTTCACTACATCCTCTTCGGCTCGACTTTGTTCGCGGTCTTCGGCGGGATCACGTACTGGTTCCCCAAGATGTTCGGCCGGATGATGAACGAAACAGTCGGCAAGCTGCACTTCCTCTTAACCTTCATCGGCTTTAACGGCACGTTCTTCCCCATGCACCTGTTGGGGATCGCCGGCATGCCCCGCCGCTATGCCGACCCGTATTTGCATCCGTATCTCGAGCACCTGCTGCCCATGAACCAGTTCATGACGTGCTCGGCCATCCTGATGGGGTTCGCCCAGTTCCTCTTGTTGGGCAACTTCGTCTACAGCATCTTCTGGGGCCCGAAGTGCGGACGGAACCCGTGGGAAGCCAACTCGCTCGAGTGGTACGCCCCGACGCCGCCGCCGCATGGCAATTTCGACGTGCAACCGGTCGTCTACCGCGGCCCGTATGAATACTCCTCGCCCGCGCATCCCGAGAGCGATTTCTGGCCTCAGACCGATCCGCCCGGAAAGGACGAGCAGGAAGATCCGGACGCTCCCGACAGCACGCACGGTCCCGGCGGACCGTTGAGCTCAGGTGGACATTGATGCGTTCCGAGCGCTATCGACGCGCGTTGTTCTGGCTGGCCGTCGCCACGGCCGCGACGGCCCTCTTGCCGATCGTGGTCGGTGCGCTTGTCACCACGCTCGACGCGGGGATGGCCTTTCGCGACTGGCCCACGTCGGACGGGCAGGGGATGCTGTCGTACCCGTGGCTGCAATCGGCCGGCGACAAGTTCGTGGAGCACGGCCACCGCCTGGCGGGTATCACCATCGGCTGCGTCAGCATCGTGTTTGCCGCCGCGGTCTGGTTCTTGGAACCGCGGCGCTGGGTTCGCTTTTGTGCTCTCGGCGTCCTGCTCGCCGTGATCGTGCAGGGAATGCTGGGAGGAGGCCGGGTGCTCGCCGACGCGCGGCTCATCGCCCTGTTCCACGGCGCGTTCGCCGCGGCCGTGTTTGCCTTCATGGCGTCGACGGCCCTCGTGCTCAGCCGTTCGTGGAGCGAACCGCCCCGCGTTCCGGCGGGAACGGTCCCGCTGAGCGTGAAGGTGCTCTCGATCCTCACGCCGCTCCTGATTCTCGTGCAGTATTCGCTGGGCGGGCTGGTCCGCCATCTGGGCCGCGCGCTTTACGAGCACGTCGGCATGGCGGTCGTGGTCCTGTTGTGCGTGGCGGCGACGCTCGTCGTGGCCCACCGCACGAAGTGCTCGTGGCTCCGGCGTCCGGCCTGGTTGATGGCCGCGGTCGCCTTGTGCCAGGTCGCGCTGGGGGGTGCCGCCTGGGCCACGAAATTCGGCCTTCCCTGGATCGGTTACGTGGCCGTGCAGCGGTCGCTGATGCAGACGGCCGTCCGCACGTCGCACACGGTTGTCGGCATGCTCCTCTTCATGACGTCGGTGATCCTGCTCCTTCGCGTGTTGCGAATCGCAACCGCTTCGGCGGTCGCTGGGTGGCACTGGCGGGGGCTTTGGCCCGCCAGTGTTTCGGTTCGCGAGCACGCCGGCATCGGCACTGGCGGCCCCGAGCTGCCGCCAGTGGCACCCCGGCCTTGCGGAAGGGGGCGTCATGACCACGGTCCGCTCGTCGTCCGCTTATGTTTCCGTCGAAGCGGTCCCCGCGGACCGGGCCGGCCTCTCGGTGCGGATCGCCGACTATCTCGAGCTGGCCAAGCCGCGGATCGCGGCCATGGTCCTGCTCACCGTGACGGTGGGCTTTACGCTGGGCAGCGGCGGAACGTGGACGTTTGCCAGCCTCGCCAGTGCGCTCGTCGGCATTGGCCTCGTGGCCACCGCCAGCGGAGCGTTCAACCAGTTGATCGAACGGCACACCGACGCTCTCATGGCCCGCACGGCGAACCGTCCGTTGCCGACCGGTCGGCTGCAGCCGTTGGAGGTCGTCGCCTTCGGCCTCGTCTGCGCCACTGCCGGCCTGACCTTGTTGATCGCGGAAGTCAATTGGACGACGGCCGGCCTGGCGTTTTTGACGCTCGCCCTGTATGTCGCCGCTTATACGCCGCTCAAGAGGCACACGGCCCTGAGCACGGCCGTCGGAGCCATTCCCGGTGCGTTGCCCCCCGTGCTGGGTTGGACCGCCTCGGGAGCGCCCTCGGTTGGGAGGCGTTTTCGCTGTTTGCGGTCCTGTTCCTGTGGCAGTTCCCGCATTTTCTGGCGATCGCCTGGCTCTACCGGGACGACTACAGCGCGGCCGGACTGCGGATGCTGCCGGGCGGAACTCCGCGGCGGGGACTGACGGGCCTGTCGGCCTCGGTCTACGCGGCCGTGTTGATTCCCATCAGCTTCATGCCGGGGCAGGTGGCCTTGGCCGGCGGGTCGTACCGGATTGCCGCCCTTCTGTTGGGGCTGGGGTACCTGGCGGCCGCCTTGCGGTTTTGTTTCCAAGAGTCGCGGGTCAGCGCCCGGGGACTCTTGTATTGCTCGCTCGTTTATCTGCCCGTACTGCTCTCGGTCCTCACGTGGGACCATGTTCGCCTCTTGAGATAACGTAGTTGAGATAAGTCCGCTCAAATAACACAGTCGAGATAAGTCCGTTTAGAGTTGAGACCGTCCTCCATGTCATCGCACGCACACGCGCCGGCCGCTTCGCCTCCTCTCAAGATGGGGCTCCCCATTCCCAACTCGAAGTTGGGCATGTGGCTCTTCTTGGGCACCGAGATCATGTTTTTCACGGCCCTGATCGGCACGTACATCGTGCTGCGGCTCGGCTCGGACGGCTGGCCGTCGGACCCGGCCGTGACGCACATCCGCATCTGGGCCGGCGGTCTCAACACGTTCGTGCTGTTGGCGTCGAGCTACCTCGTCGTCGTCGCGCACGAGTCGGTCTCGCAGCGAAATATCCCGCGGGCTCGCCGCTACCTGACGGGAACGTTCTGCCTCGCCTGTCTGTTTTTGGGAATTAAAGGCTACGAATACTTCGGCAAGTGGCAGCATGACATCCTCCCCGGGCACATCGCCGAAGACGACTCGCAGTCGATGACCAAGCTCCTGCACGATTTCGACAAGACACTGACGGGTGACTTTGCCCGCTACGTGCCCGAATCCGGCCGATCTGGCCGACCAGCGGCTGGTGATCGATAACAAGGTCAAGGACGCCTCGGAGGCGGACAAGAAGCAGATCGCCGCCTTGAAAGCGGTCGACAAGCAGTACCAGTCGCTCAAGTCCGACATCCAGGCCCAGACCGTGAGCCTGGAGACGGTCGCCAAGCGGGTCGAGAAGCTGAAAAAGAATCCCGAATACGCCTCGATCATGGCGCCGGTCGAGCTGCACTACCCGATCAAATACGGCAACATTTTTGCGTCGACCTATTTCCTGATGACGGGCTTTCACGCGATCCACGTGATCGTGGGGCTGATCCTGTTCGCGATTCCACTGTGGATCGTCGAGCTCCCCTTCGTCGCCGGCAAATTTGACGAACGCTGGGTGGACTATGTCGAGAACTCGGGCCTCTACTGGCACTTCGTCGACCTGGTCTGGATCTTCCTGTTCCCGTTGATTTACATCATCTGAAGGAAGGAGGAAGGAGGAATAAGAAATCCAGGCCTTTGCCTTGATTCATCCTTCATCCCGCCACCGGCGGATCTTCGACCTTCCGCCTTCATCCTTTAAGGCTTCTCCCATGACCGACGCTCATCATCACGGCGAGCACACGTCCGGCCATCACGTCTGGTATTTCGGCGTGTTTCTCGCGCTGTGCGTCCTGACCGGGATCTCGGTGCCTCTGCGATTTTGTCCATTTCCCCGTCCACCGCTTCCACGGGATCAATCCCTTGCTGGCCTCGATGGTGCTGGCCGTGGCCGCCTGCAAGGCCATGTTCGTGATGCGGAACTTCATGCACCTCAAGTTCGAGGGAAAGTGGAAATTCCTGCTGCTGACTCCGACGGCCATCCTGGCTCTCGGCCTGCCGCTGGCCCTGTTGCCCGACATCGGCGTCCATTACTACACCACCGACGTCCCCCAACTGTCGGAAAAGATAACGCAGGAAGCACCCGGCGTGACCCTCAAGCAGGCGGAAGAACATCCTCGGGAAGTGACACCATAACTGGAAGGATGAAGGAGGAAGGATGAAGGAGGAATAAGAGATAAGAGACAATGCATTTGCCTTTATTCATCCTTCCTCCTTCCTCCTCCTTCATCCTTAAATTTGACCCATGTTTCCCGCGATTGAAGTCCACGGCCTCTCCCACCGCTACGGCGAGCGCCTGCGCTTGACGGCGTCGATTTCGCGGTCGAGACAGGGGCGATCTTCGGCCTGTTGGGCCCAAACGGCGGCGGTAAGACGACCCTCTTTCGCATCTTAAGCACGCTCTTGCCGATCCAGTCGGGGAGTGCCGCCGTGTTGGGCCTCGATTTGGCCAGGCGCCCCAACGACATCCGCCGGCAGATCGGCGTCACCTTTCAGTCCCCCAGCATCGATCCCAAGCTCACGGTGTGGGAGAATCTCAAGCACCAGGGGCACCTGTACGGCCTTTCGGGTCGCACATTGGCCGAGCGGATTGACTTATTGACCGGCAAGCTAGGATTGAAGGAGAGGCTCTCCGATATTGCCGAGACGCTCTCCGGCGGACTCAAGCGGCGAGTCGAGATCGCCAAAGGGCTGTTGCATCGCCCGCAGGCCCTGTTTCTCGACGAGCCGAGCACGGGACTCGACCCCGGCGCGCGGCACGACTTGTGGCGGTATTTGCGGGGGCTGAAAGAGGAAGAGGGAGTGACGGTGCTCGTGACCACGCACCTGATGGAAGAGGCCGAACGCTGCGACCGCCTGGGGATCCTCGACCACGGCCGTTTAGTCGCGCTCGACACGCCGCAGGCGCTGCGGGCGACCTTGGGCGGTGAATATGTGACGGTCCACTGCGACTCGCCCGAAGTGCTGGCCGAGCGGATTCGCGAGCGGTTCGGCGTGACGCCGCAGAAGATGGGGGGATCGCTCCGTATCGCCCGTGCCGGGGGCACGAGTTCGTCCGCGACCTGGTCGAGGCCTTCCCGAACGACGTCGCCACGATTTCGCTGGGCAAACCGACGCTCGAGGACGTGTTCATCGAACGCACGGGACACCGCTTCTGGGACGAGGAGGCCGAATGACCGCGACCGCCGCCCCCGTTGCCGATCTCACGACAAAACGCGCGGCCGGCCCGGCCGTCGAGCCGGGCTTCTGGCTCCCCGCGTGGTCGTTGTGCGTCCGCGAGCTGCTGCGGTTCGTGCGGCAGCGGACGCGGATCGTGGGCGCCTTCGGTCAGCCGCTCATCTTTTGGGTGCTCTTCGGCGCCGGCTTGGGCGGCACGTTCAAACCGCCCGCGTGGGCGCCCGCGGGGATGAGCTACCAGGAGTATTTCCTTCCAGGCGTGGCCGTCCTGATCCTGCTCTTCACGGCCATCTTCTCCACGATTTCGATCATCGAAGACCGCCGCGAGGGGTTTTTGCAGGCGGTCTTGGTCTCGCCCATTCCCCGCGCCTCGCTCGTGTTGGGCAAAGTCTGCGGCGGCACGGTGCTGGCCGTGGCGCAGGCGGTGATTTTTCTGTTGATCGGGCCGGCCCTGCGGTTTATCGGATTGGCCCCGCACATGGGCCTCGCGCTAACGCCCGTCGATGCGGTGGCCGTCTTTGGATTTTTGACGCTGGAAGCCTTCGCGCTCACGTCGGTGGGCTACGTGATGGCGTGGCCCCTCGATTCGACGCAGGGCTATCATGCGCTGATGAGCGTGATCTTGATGCCGATGTGGCTCTTGTCCGGTTCGTTTTTCCCGGTTCCCGCCTCGGGCTGGCTCTCGTGGGTGATGCGGCTCAATCCGCTCACGTACGGAGTGATCGGCCTGCAGCGGTTCCTCTTCGCTCATGCCTACGGGCCGGGTCAAGCGGAGCCGGCAGCCACGCCGGGGTTCCCCAGCGTGACGACATGCGTGGTCGTCACGTGTTGTTTCACAGCGATTTGCTTCGCGGTCGCGGTCTGGCTCACCGGCCGCCGCAGTGTGCGGAATGCGCGTTAGATGCAACCGAAAAATCGAGGACGATCTCGCGCCGTTCTGACGAGCCGCCGGCTTTACGCCGGCGGTCTTCGATCGGCGCTCGACGCGCAGTTGAAAGTCCGCCGGGGTGAACCCGGCGGCTCGTTCGGATCTTTTTAACGGCAATTGACGACGTTTTGTCGGACCGTTTTTCCATGTCGAACAAGCTGACAACCGATTCCCCAATCCCAGCCGTTCCGGCCCCGGCCGGCCGGCCGTTTCGCCGCAGCTGGTTTCTCGCCGGCTCCGTGATGTGGTGCCTGGTCATTATCGCGGGGGCGGTTCTGATCCTCGTCCGCCACAAACAACAAACCGCCTCGCCGGAGGCCGATAAGCCGCCGGTGCTGGTCCTGTCCGATAAGGCGGCGAGCGCCCAACCGGGCGGCGAGAATGGCACCTCGGGGAACATCGGCACGCCGGTCTTGCCCCCGTGGAACCCGAAGGGAATCGAAGATTTCACCTTCACCGAGCGGAGCGGCCGCAAGGTGACGAAGGCCGACCTGCTCGGGCATCCGTGGCTGATTGCGTTCATCTTCACCCGCTGTGCCGGCCCGTGTCCCCGCGTCTCGGCCCAGATGAGCGAGCTGCAGACGCTCCTCAAAGGGACCGACGTGCGGTTGGTCACGCTGACGGTCGATCCCGATTACGACACGAAGGACGTGCTGTCGCGGTATGCGACGGCCTACCAGGCCGATCCGCACCAATGGCTCTATCTCACCGGAGACAAGCGGAAGACGTATCAACTCATCAACAACAGCTTCCTGATGCCGGTCCAGGAATACACGGGCAAGGACCGCGAGCCGGGCTTCGAGGTGATGCACTCGACCAACATCCTCAGGGTGAACGAGAAGGGGGTCGTGGTGCAGAAATATAACGCGCTTGATCCAGTCGACATGGCCCGCCTCAGGCACGATCTGAAGCCTTATCTGGCCGCCAAGAAGAAGTGAAGGCTCGAAGATCCGCCCGTGGCGGGATGAAGGATGAAGGATGAATAAAACCCGGCACCCGCAGGGTGCGTCTCTGATTCATCCTTCATCCCGCCACGGGCGGATCTTCGACCTTCATCCTTCCCTCTTCAGGGGGACTTCGCATTGAACGTTCCCGGCTGGGTGCATCTGTTGCCGCACGTGAACGCCACCCTGAATGGGTCAGCCTGTGTGCTGCTCGTGGTGGGGATGTGGCTGATTCGGCGGGGAAAGTGGCAGGCGCATGCCTGCGTCATGATCTCCACGTTCTTCGTCTCCGTCGCCTTTCTCGCCTGTTACCTCATTTATCACCAGGCGCTGTTGCACTACACGGGGAGCGGATCGCGGGGTTTTCCGGGAACGGGTGTGCTGCGGCAGGCCTATTTGACGATGTTGTTGACGCACACGGTCCTCGCCGCCTTTGTGCCCGTGCTCGCCCTGCGGATGATGTATCTTGCCTGGCGGAAGCGCTGGCAAAGTCATCGCCGGCTGGGGAAGTGGACCTTTCCGATCTGGCTTTACGTATCGGCCACGGGCGTTATCATCTACTTTGTGCTGTATCACTGGACCCTAGGGCAGGGGACTTGACGTGAGACGTTCAACCTGGTTGGCCGCAATCTTCGGAGCCGCGCTCTTGTTTTTGGCGACGGCGCCCCCGGTCTCTGCCTGCCCGATGTGCAAACTGGCGAGCGAATCGGCCTCGCGCCAGCCGCGGGCCTATATGTACAGCGTGCTCTTCATGATGAGCATGCCGATGATGATCTCGACCGGCTTCGGCATCGCCTTCTACCGCCTCTCCCGCCAGGCGAAGCGCATGCAGGAAGCAGAGCTGCGAGACCTCGAGCAGGCGAACGAAACGCCGCCCGAGGGCGAGCGCAACTGACGTTTCGGCGACCTCGAAAGACCCCTACGAGCCGTCGGCTTTACGCCGACGGTCTTCCGCGTCCATTTCTTCGCGGCTGAGAAGGCGTCCGTCAACGATCTCCGCCAGCGGGTTGGGCTGATTGGCGACGTAGCGAATGGCCCCGATAATGGATGGTTCGTCGTTCAGGTAACGATCGCTTCCGCCTTTGGTCCACCAACTGTGGGGCTCGGTGGTCAACCGGCTGAGATCGGCATGGGCCCGGCCCTTCAGGAGGCGACGGACCAAAGGTCCGTCGGAAGGGCATTTGCAAATCACGACGTGCACGTGATTGAACATAATCGCCGCGCGCGGGATGAACCAGCCTTTGGCAATTGAAGTTTCCAAAAGGCTTTTGGCGATGCACAGAGCCTCAGGCGCAGAAAGTCGACTCGTCGGGTATTTCTGCAACGCGGCGGCCCGCTTCCGTGTGCGCGGGTCGCCTTCGGGATAGGGCGTGCCGGGGCTTTGCGCGCTCGTTTCATAACGCGACGTGGGCAGCAGGACGTTGGAAACGTGACCGCGCGTATCGCCCGGAAGCCACGTTCTGTAACAGGTCCATGTGATCAAGAGCGCGAAGGGACGGTCGCTGATTTCCATCGTCCACTCGCAAAGACCGTCGGCGTAAAGCCGACGGCTCGTAGGGGCGTATCGAGCTCTTCGACTCGAGTTACATCGTATACACCGACACGTGACGTTACGAGTTGTGGCAACACGGTGATCTGACGAGCCGTCGGCTTTACGCCGACGGTCTTCCGCGTCTTTGCAACTCGATGCCGAAGGGTCATCTACCGACCTTTCGTTGCCCGCTACTTCGGCTGCATATCAAAGCTGGTCGGGTCGAAGAAACAGTCGAGGGCCAGCCACAGCGCCCGCGCGAAGCGAAAGAAGATCGACGCAAACACGATGCAAAACCCGACGAGCGGCGCGGCGAGTTGCCGATTCGTGAAACCCGCCACCATGTGCAACAGAAAATAGCTGATGGTGAGCGTCACGGCCGTGAAGCCGTAATTGATGTAAATCGATCCCAGGAAATAACCGGGCGCCCGTTCGTACTTGAGCTGGCAATTCGAGCACCGGGCGTGCATCTCGAACCAGCCGGCAAACAACTTGCCCTCTCCGCAGCGCGGGCACCGCAGTCGGAACGCGCGGAGCAAGAGGTCGCCCATACTCGCCCGCGGATAGGGTGTGCTCATGGTGGGGAGGGTGTCTTCAGGGAGCATTTTTTAGTGGGAGACGCGGCGGCGTGCCGGGAGACGTCGCGCTGGTACCGATGAGTGGTTTGAGTACGAGCTTTCCATTCTGTTCCACCAGTGCGATCGGCTTTGGACATTGTGCCGTCAACCAGCGAATTGCCTCCATCACGGTGAACCCTGCGACGTCGCATTGGACCTCGAGGTTCGGGCTGATGCCGGCGTCTCGGAAGGCTCGTTCGTCGATCGAAACGGGAATCTGAAAATGCTGGCTCAGGAAATCAACGGCCTCCTTGAGCGGCAGCGGATCGAACAGCGAATCGCTCGGCTTCTCCAAAACGCGTCGAAGGCGGGGCGACTGGACGGACTCGAAGGGGCGAGCAGGCGTCCGCGAGCCGTCGGCTGAAATCAGGTATTGCCGGCCGGTTGTCTCGTCAAAGACCAGCGTCCCCGCCGGAAAATCGATCCGGAAGATCTGCTCCGGCAAGCGCTCATTCACGGCCAATTTCGTCACTTCGCACTCGAGAGCCAGAGGCAGAGATTGGTAGTGGCACGTCCAATGCTTTGGCAGCCACACGGACTCTACGGATCGCCGATATTGAATCGCGACTCTCCACCAGAGCGATCCGTGCAGCGTGCTTTCCCAAAGCAGCGGAAGATCGTCACGGGCCGAATCGACCCAGCAGTGCTCGACGGCAGCGTCTCCGGGCCGCAACCGCTCGAGCTTGACGCAGTGCACGCCATCGACGATGGCATGTTGCGTCACGATCCGAAATTGCGAGGCCTGCGAACCGATCGACCCATGCAATGGACGAAATGCGACGAGCAGGGCCTTACACTCAAGATCGTCGAGTGTCCGTGGCGATTTGTCGTGCCGCACGGCTCCCTGCGGAGCGTCGGTCGGTTCGCGGAGCCACTCCAGAATCATATTGGTTGTGCCGTTCCAGGTGCTTTGCCCGCGAACGATGTGATCCCAGCTGTTTTTTCCCGATCCGACCAGCGAACGTTCCATGCGAAAACGATCGTCGCCGTCAACCCACAAGGCGCGCCGCAGAGTCTGATCGGGCGACCGCGAACGGAGCTTCCACACGAGGTGCGTGGTCCACTCGACGTGGAACGACTTCGTCCGCTCTTGCCGGGCCTTCCAGTTCGCGAAAACGCGGTTGATGATCGCGGCGTCGGCCGGCGAGGCCGGCACGAAAGGCGGAACGCGGTCGTCAGCAGGCGCCTTTGCGGAAACCGCCGATACGAAGCAGGCTGTCACGAGTAACCAGGTGCGGAAGTGGAGCATGGAACGGTTGAGGCGATTTTGGATCGGCGGTTCGGGCGATCGCGATGCTGGATTGTAGCCGAAGTGTGGGCGGAGAACGAAACGGGCGCAGCAGGAAACCGCGTCGCAGAAATTGAAAACGTGTTCGAGCACTCGCGGGCCGCGATGACAACGGCCGCACGCGGGTCGTCATGGCCCACTGAGCACAAAGGTCGAGCGGCTCTTCGCCCGATCCGTGGGAAGCACACCTCCGGCTTGCCCCTCGCTTCCCGCGGGCTCGATGGCTTCATTATACGGGCCTCTGCGCGAGTCCCGAATATCAAAACGGGCGAAATTCTTCGAAATGATTTTTCTGTGGTGAGGAACGATTTTTCTGTGGTGAGCGGGCCCTTTTTTTAGCCGCAGAAAAACCAGAAAAATCGCGCCGACGCTGTGTTTCCCGCGTTCAAAGCGAGTCGCCCCGCCGCGCCGGTCGCTCCGGAGGTGTGCCGGGAACCGTGGGAGGGGGCGTTTCGCCCGTGGCACCGGCGGCGGAGGGGAGGCGCAGGGCGAGGTCCGGCGGCCCGCTCGTTCTTTTTCACGTCCCAGTTCTCGCCCACTCTGAACTTCAGGTTGAGGACGCGCTGGCCGCCGATCTGCTCGGCCCGAATTTGCAGCTCCTGGCCGCGGAGCGATTCGGCGTCGGGGATGACATAGGATTGTGTGTCGCGGCCGTGGCTCAGCTTGGTGACGACGCGCTGCATGCGTTTCCGCAGGGGGATGTAGAGGTTGCACTCGAAGTTGAGCTTTTCCTCGGGCTTGGTGTAGTTGTCGATGAGCTGCTTGACCTGCAGGTCGCCGCTGTCGAGTTTCGAGTCGACCACCGAGAGGACGACGTCGCCCAAGCCGACTTCGTAGTCGCGGTAAACGCGGAAGGCGTAGGGGGACATGGCGAAATCGAGCACCAGCCGCTGGCTTCCCTGGCTGGTGTTCGACGGAAGTTCGAGCGTGATCGGGATATCGAATTTCTCGCCGGCGGCCAGGGCGAACCGCGTTTCGGCCGGCTCGACCTTCCATTCTTTGGGCACGACGATCCGTAGTTGGCCGTTGACCCCTTGGCGGAACGTGTTGATGCCGTGGATCACCTCGCGCTGTTTGCCGGTCTTGCTGGGGAGCCGGCCTTTTTCAAAGGAGACGGCGGCCATCCAGCGGGCGATCGGTTCCGGGAAGTGGCGGACGAGCAGGGGGCTGGGGCCGACGCGGAGCTTGGCCCGTTCGCCCGGGGCCGGCAGGGGAATACGAATGCGACGTCCCAAGACGTCGGTCACGACCGATTCCTCCCCGAGGAACAGGTCTTCGTCGACCGTTTCGTTGTTCCAAATGATGATGGCGACCTCGCCCTTGCGGGCAAAGGCGTAATTGCGGCTCCCTTCGGGAAGCAGGAACGAGCCGATAAAGTCGGCCCCCTGCAGGGCCATCGCCGTGGTTCGCCAGGGAAGGAAGAGCAGCGACGGTGCTCCGCCGCGGCTCAAGAGGCCCGTCTCCTCATCGAAGACGTCGTCCGCAAAGATTTTGTCGGCGCCCCCCATCTTGGCTTCGACCATCGTCTTTACGAGGTCGCTGCCGCGCTCGATGGGAGCATAACCGGTCTTGGGGAGGGGCTTGATCAGCACCCAACGTTCGGGCACGTCTCCTGTCGCCGACTTGAGCTTGCGGACGAGTTGATTTTCGGCCAGCCGTTGGCGGCTCGACATGGAGAGAAAGATGCCCCGTACGTCCCCGCGGCGGGGCAGGGGAGTTTCCCAGTTCCAGTGAACGCCAATCCGCGCGTCGCGGCCAATGCGGTCGAATTCGGTTTTCACCCGCGCGATTGTCTCGGCCAGGTTGCGACCCGACATGCCGACGAAGCTTTCGTCGTCCTCCTGCCCGAGCTGCCAATAACGCACGTGCGACGAGTAGCGGGCGATGACTTTTTCGATCGACTCGCGCCAGAACTCGGTGCGGACGGTGAAGATCTCGCTGATGCCGGTCCAATCGCGGGCGAACTGGCTCCGCAGCTCGTGCGGCGGATCGTTCAACAGGCCGACCGGCGTGATCTTCCGCTGGGTGAGGTCGTCGAAAAAGGTTGAGATTTGCGGAGGCGCATTCGAGCCTCCCTCCGAGACGGAATTCCACAGCGGGTATTTGAGCCAGTTGATGCCCGACTGCGAGGCGATTTCCGCCAACTCGCGGAGGGCGGTCATGTCCTCGGCCCGTTTGATCGTCCAGCCGAATTCCCCCTGGTCGGCCACTTCGGAGAGGGAGTCCATCACGGCAAAAGACGTGTGTTTGGTGAGGATCGGTTTTGAGTCGCGGCTCAAGACGGCTTCGACGGCGTAAAAGCCGGGAGGTTGCGGATTGAGAGTCCAATCGATCGGCTTTTCCTTGGTGGGCCGCTCGTCTGCCGAGGGGGTCGAGGATCGGTCGCCGGTCGCCGTTGCGACGTGGGCCGGATGCGGATTGAACGAAGTCGAGGCGACCGGATGTCCTTCGGCGTCGAGAACCTGCAAATCGAGCCGGTAGGCGTGTTTTGGATCGAGCCCGTCGACCTGCGACGTGATCACGGCCCGCGAGTCGCGCTCGCGGAAATGCGTCTGGAAATTGCTTTCGAGCCCGAAGAGGGGCAACTCCCCCATCCACAGGTCGTCGAACCAGGCGCTGCCGCGGACGTCCATGCGGCTGCCGTGCACGAGATGGCAGCCGACGACGACGAAGTGGACGTCGTCGTGCGGGACAATGGGACCGATGGTCACCTGGCACCAGTCTTTGAAGGTCCCCGTGACGGGCCGCGTCAGAAATCGCTGCACGCGTTGGCGTTTGTGGTTGAGGAGCGACACCGATATCAGGGCGGCGTCGTTTTCCAAAAGCTGCGTGCGGATGTAACCGCGGAAGATGTACGAGTGGTAGGGGTCGATGACGACCGGCTTGGAGTACAGGATGACCCGGCCGCCGTTCGCTTTGAACTGCAGACTTTGGCCTTTTCCCCCATGTCCGTGTTCGCGGTCGATGGCCGCGTCGACGTAGGCGGGAAACTCTTTCCCTTTGCGGCGGATCCAGCCGTCCGGCATCCGGTCGAAATTGCGGTCTTCGTCGGGCTCGAAGCCGTAGTGGAAGACCTCGACGGCCCCGTCGAAGGGATCCTCGGCTCCGGATGCTTTTTTGGACGACTCGGCCGAAACCAGAGTCGATACGCCGCGTACCGGCTCGCCGGTCGTGCCCGTGCTGGTATCGGCAGCGGCAACCGAGAGTCCGGCCAGCAGGAACAGAGTCGTAAGCATAAAACTTGCAAGACGATGGCGAGTCTGACCATCGCACAAGATCGACCGGCACGCGCAAATGGCTCGATCCCGTCTCGACCGGGGCCGATTACAACGGTCGCGTTGGCTATAATGCCTCCGTTCGACGCGGCGGCGCGATTGGCGGAGGCGCCCAGACTCAGCCCGGCTTGCGGGTCGAGCCTGTTTGGGGGACCCGCAGAAAGCCGTTGGCCGTCGTTACTTGGAGTTCATAGCCACCTCTAGATTTTTGAAAGCATGATGCGACCCGCGCGATTTGCCTTGGCGACGAGCTGTCTGGGCCAGCCCTTGAAGCCCGCGTTGACGATCGCGTCACGACTTGGGGCAAACGGCGTGCAGTTGGACGCGAGAAACGAAATCAAACCGTCCGAAATGTCGGCGACCGGACGCCGGCAGTTCTTGCATCTCCTGTCGGAGACGGGCCTTCAGATCGCTTCGCTCGATTTTCCCCTCCGCCGGCGGCTGTGGGATGCCGAGCGACTCGACGCACGGCTGGACGCGCTCAAAGAGACGATGCAGTTTGCCTACGAACTTAAGGGCGAACTGTCACCGTGCGACTGGGCGGACTTCCCGACGAGTCCGACGCCGCCAGCCTCGCTATGCTGGGCAATGTGCTCAACGACCTGGCTCGTCACGGGAATCGCGTGGGGGTGACACTCGCCGTCGGTCCCGGCCGGGAGCCTGCCGCCCGGCTGAGCGAAGTTTTAGGACAAGTCACGGAGGGACCGATCGGCGTCAACTTCGACCCGGCCACGACGGTCATGTCGGGGGCCTCGCCGACGGAATCGCTGCAGGCGCTCCGACAGTTCATCGCGCATGTCATGATCCGCGACGCGGTTCGCGATCTGGAAGGAGGGGGCGTCGAAGTCGCCGTCGGACGCGGCGACGTCCCCTGGGACGAGATGCTGGCTCTGCTGCAGGAAACCGGATACGGAGGCTGGCTCACGGTCGATCGGACTCAGGGGGACGACCGCGCGGGAGACGCCGGCCGGGCCATTCAGTTCCTCCATTCCGTTTACCGGGGATGAGAGCGAAGGCGGAGCCGCATGGTCGAGCATGAAATCCTCTCCGTCAGTGCGCTGACGCTGCGACTGAAGTCGCTCGTTGAGTGCGAGTTTCCGCACGTCTGCGTCGAGGGAGAAATCTCCAACCTCTCGCGGGCCACGTCGGGGCACGTGTACCTCACCTTGAAGGACGAAACGGCGCAGATCCGCGCCGTTTTGTGGCGGAGTGCGGCGACTCGCATCCGTTTTGAGCTGCACGACGGCCTGCACGTCGTGGCGGTCGGGCCGATCGAAGTCTACGCGGCACGCGGCAGCTATCAGCTCGTGATTGAGAGTCTCGCTCCGCAGGGAATCGGCCCATTGGAGTTGGCGTTTCGCCAGCGTTATGAAAAGCTCGCCGCCGAGGGGCTCTTTCGAGCGGAGCGGAAACGACCGTTGCCGCGGTTTCCGCGGCGGATCGCGCTCGTCACCAGCCCCACCGGCGCCGCCGTGCGGGACATGCTGCAGATCATCACCCGTCGTTGGCCGGCCTGCGACATCATCATTTTGCCCGTTGCCGTTCAGGGACAGGCGGCGGCCGGTGAGATTGCCGCGGCACTCAAAGCGGTCCCGCGTGTGCCGGGGGTCGACGTAGTCATCACGGGCCGAGGAGGGGGGAGCCTCGAGGATCTCTGGGCGTTCAATGAAGAGGTTGTGGCCCGCGCGATTTATGAGTGCCCCATCCCGGTGGTCAGTGCCGTGGGGCACGAAGTGGACGTGACGATCGCCGACTTGATTGCCGACCGCCGGGCGCTCACACCGAGTGAAGCCGGGGAGATCGTCGTCCCCGATCGCGCGGAAGTCGCGTCCGACCTGGAACACCTGGGACGGCGGATGCGGGCGGCTCTCGAGAACGGTTTGCACCGCCGCGGCCTGTTGGTTGGCACACTGGCCGCTTCGCGGGCCTTGGCGCGGCCGCTGGAACTCGTGCATGATCGCGAACGGACCGTCGACGAACTCTCCGACCGACTGCGGCGGGCGATCAGTCGACAAACCGAACGGGCTCGTCATCGCCTGGAAGCACTCGGCGGAACGATCGACGCTCTCAGTCCTCTCAAGGTTTTGAGCCGCGGTTATTCGCTGAGTCACAGGGTTGCCACGGGAGAGATCGTGCGGCGGGTGAGCGACGTCCGCGTCGGCGAGCGGATTGAAACGCGGCTCGCCGAAGGGCGGCTGACGAGTATTGTCGACGGAGTGGAAGACTGAGGCCGGAGCAGAACACGAAATGGCCGAATCCGAAAGACCCAATGCGTGTGCCGACGAACCGACATTCGAAGCCGGTCTGGCCGAGTTGCAGGATCTTGTCCGTATCCTGGAAGAGGGGACGCTCGGTCTCGATGAGTCGATCGCGCGTTTTGAACGCGGCATCTCCCTACTGCGGCGCTGCTACCAGGCCTTGGGACGGGCCGAGCAGAAAATCGAGCTCCTAACTGGGTTCGATCGGGCCGGCAATCCGACTACCGCCCCCTTTGACGGAACCGCGACGCTCGACGCTGCCAACGCCACGCCCGCCCGGCGTTCGGCGAAAACAAACCGCAAAAAAACCGAACCGGAGCCCGAGGCGGGACTGTCTCTCCCTGAAGAGCGTGAAAAGAACCTGCCCCTCTTTTAAAAACCGGGCGGCGTTGACCCGCATCGGTTCCCTTTCGACAATCGCCGCTGCGTCCTGCCGACCTTTGAAGGGCCGAGCAGGGTGCGCGTCCTGCAGGAGTTGAACTTCTTTGAGTCCGCCGAGTCCGAGCCTGTTCCGTCCCGACATCGACCGTATCGAGGGTTACACGCCCGGCGAGCAGCCGCAGGATTCGGGCTGGATCAAGCTCAACACGAACGAAAATCCGTATCCGCCGTCGCCCGCTGTCCGCGCGGCCATCGCGGCAGCGGCCGATGGACGTCTCAACGTCTATCCCGATCCACTGGCGACGGCGTTCCGAAAAAAGGCAGCGGCCCTTTTCGGCGTCGATTCCGAGTGGATCCTGCCTGCCAACGGCAGCGACGAATGCCTGACGCTGATCACCCGTGCTTTCGTCGACTCGGGCGAACTCATCACCTATCCGTATCCCAGCTACATCCTGTATGAGACGCTGGCCGATTTGCAGGGGGCCCGCCACGAACGGCTGCTCTTGAATACCGACTGGACGTGGAACCACGAGGCCGTCGGACCGCAGATCGCCCGCAGCAAGTTGATCTTCGTGCCGAATCCGAATTCGCCTTCGGGAAACGCGTGGTCGACTGGCGAGATCCGCAAGCTGATACCACCGTCGGGCATGCTCGTCCTCGACGGTGCCTATACCGATTTTGCCGATCAGCCGGACCGGGCCGACATTCTCCGCGAAGCGGGCGGCGAGCGGGTGATTCTGACGCGGACGTTGAGCAAGTCGTACAGCATGGCCGGCGTGCGGTTCGGATTCGCGATTGCTCATCCGGACGTGATCCGCGGGCTTCGCAAAGTGAAAGACAGCTATAACTGCAATTCCCTGTCGCTGGCTGCCGCGATGGCCGCGATCGACGACCAGGATTGGGTCCGCCAGAACGTGGCCCGTATTCTGACCACGCGCGCCCGGCTCACGCAGTCGCTGCGAACTTGCGGGTTCGACGTCGTTGACAGCCAGACGAATTTTGTGTGGGCGACGCGTAAAACAGGGCGGCACCGCGAAATCTACGAAAATCTCAAGCAGCGGAAGATCCTCGTTCGATATATGCGGTTCCCGAACGCGGGGACAAAGGCTTCCGATCAGGTCGACGGGCTTCGCATCACAGTCGGCACCGACGCGGAAATCGACGGCTTGATCGCCGCCCTCAAGGAATTGCCGGTATGAACCGTGCCGCCTCCGTGAAACGCAAGACCGCCGAGACCGATGTGCACCTCGAAATTGCGCTGGACGGCACAGGGGCCAACACGATCGAAACGGGCGTCGGCTTTTTCGATCACATGCTGACGCTCTTGGCGCGGCACTGCGCTGATCGACCTGAAGCTGCATGCGAAAGGCGATTTGCACGTCGACCAGCATCACACTGTCGAGGACGTCGGGATCTGTTTTGGCAAAGCGCTTGCCGAAGCGCTCGGCGACAAGCGGGGAATTGCGCGTATGGCAGCATCAGCCTGCCGATGGAAGAGACGCTCGTGACGGCGGCCGTCGATCTGAGCGGCCGCGCGTGGTTCGTTTACGATGTCGTCATTCCGACAGCGAAGATCGGTGAATTTGATTCGCAACTTGTCGAAGTGTTTTGGCAGGCGGTCGCGGCCAACGCGTTGATGAATTTGCACTTCGTGCTGCATCACGGTTCGAACGGTCACCACATCGCGGAGGCGGTCTTCAAGTCGGCCGCTCGTGCCTTGCGGCAAGCCATCGCGACGGATCCGCGACAGAGCGGAGTGCCGTCGTCAAAGGGAACACTCACCGAGTAACGATCCGACACCATTCGAAGTTCGTTCGCTTTGGCATTCGTTTTTATCATCGACGGCGGTTGACTTCGATACGCCAGCGGATAGGTTAGGCATCTCGGTTGTACCTGCTCTCTTTTCAACTTGACCGTCTCGCCATCTCGTGACGGGTTTCTAATCGACGCGAGAGTTCACGGCGGGGACCTCCAGACATTCCCGGCTTTGCCAATACGGACGGCACCAAAGGTTGTTTCGGCAGCCTGTTGCGACATTACGTCGTGACGGGCTGACCCAGGACCGATGGCTTATTTACGGAATCCAAGAAGCACGGGCCTGAGCGCACCATCGCGGCAAATATGTCCGGCGGTTCCCCGCTTTTTTCTAAAAACGCGTTCCCTTCAAGCGTCGCAGCCCGCGGCAAAAAGCGTCGCTGAAAACGAAGTTTTCGTCGCGTCACCGGAGTGCCCGCAGCAGTAACTCCTCCGCACCCACCGCGCTTCGCTGTGCGGGATGCGGAGTTTAGTGAGACCACGAAGGACACAAAGTCCACAAAGAAAAACGCTGCCAGGTCTCGTTAATCTCGAGATCCGCATGCGTTTTCCAAATTCCTGTGTGTCCTTCGTGGTTTTCTCAATCTCTCAAACCCCGCAGAATCTAATCGGCTTCCGGGTTCTGCGCAAAGTTTTCCGATCAGATTAAAGATTCCGGCTTCTCGGGACCGATTATAGGCGATGGTGGGGGGCGCCTTCGGCTGAGCCGCAGGGATGCTCTACGGACTTTATCATTCGGCCCAGGGGATCCAGGCGCAATCCTCGCGGGTCGACGTCATCGCCAATAACCTGGCGAATGCCTCGACGACAGGTTTCAAACGCGATCTCGCGACCTTCCAAAGCAGTCGCCCCTACGACGTCGAGCATGGCGGTACGTCGGAACCGCCCGGCAACCAGAACGCCTTCAGCGGCGGCGTCGGCGCGGCACAGATCTCGACTGACTTCAGCAACGGGCCCCTGACGCACACGGGCGCCACCTACGACGTCGCTTTGGCCGGCCATGGCTTTTTTCAGGTCAGCGACGGCCAGCAAAAATACCTCACGCGTAACGGCCAATTCACGGTCGGGGCCAACGGCGATCTCGTCACGCAGGGATCGGGGATGCGCGTGCTCTCGAACGCCGGCTCCCCCATTGCGATTCCGCCCGAATCGATGCGCACGGAAATCGGCACCGACGGCATGCTGACCTCAGTTGCCAACGACGGCGAACGGACGCAGATTGCTCGGATCGCCCTCGTCCAACCGGAGTCCGAAAACCAATTGCAAAAAATCGGAAACAGCCTCTACCGGACTCAAGGCAGCGTCGCTCCGGCGGGGGGCGACCTCCAGGCGAAGCAGGGTTACCTCGAAGGATCCGGGGTCAGTGCTTTGAGCGAAATGGTGCAAATGATTCAGGCGTCACGGGCCGTCGAAGCCAACGTCAACATGATCAAATTTCAGGACGACGCTTTGGACCGGCTGCTGCAGGCGGCAACGCCGCACTAAGGAACCGGACCTGTCTTTTTGAGAACGCGGAGACGAGCTTCAGATGAGCATTCGAGCGCTTTACACCGCGACGAGCGGCATGCAGGTGCAACAGGCCAGCCTGGACACCATCGCGAACAACATCGCGAACGCCAGCACGACGGCCTACAAACGCACGCGAGTCAACTTCGAGGACCTCTTCTACCAATACGACAAACTCCCCGGCACGCAGGACGCCAGCGGCCTGCCGACGCCGATCGGCCTGGAATACGGCCTGGGTGCTCGCGTCGCCGGAACCGAGGTGGACCAGACTCAAGGAACATTCACGCAGACCAACGGTCAGCTCGATATGGCCATCTCCGGTCCCGGCTTCTTCCAGGTTCAGGATCCCCAGACGGGCCAAACTCTCTATACGCGAGCGGGCAACTTTTCCGTTAACGCGAACGGACAAGTCGTGATCGCCTCGGCGGACCTCGGCCGCCCGCTGCAACCGAACATCTCAATTCCGCCGACCGCCACCCAGATCACCATTTCCGGCGACGGCGTGGTCTCAGTGCTCGAGCCGCCCAACACGAACCCGACCAACATTGGCAATATCCAGACCGTCGCGTTCATCAACCCGCAGGGGTTGATCCAGCTTGGGCAGAACCTCTTTGCGCAGAGCAGTTCGAGCGGCACGCCGCAGGTCGGCACTCCGGGGCAGGGTTCCCTTGGATTGATCCAACAAGGTTACCTCGAAGCATCAAACGTCGACGCGACGACGGAACTCGTGAACCTGATCAATACGCAACGCACTTACGAACTCAACAGCCAGGTCGTCCAAGCCAGCGACCAGATTCTGCAACTCTTGACCAACCTCCGCCGATTCTGAGCAATCGAGATCGTCATGAGCGTCAGCATTCGCATTGTCGGACGCCTGTGCGGCAAACGTCGCCCGTGTCCAGGCCGTTTGCGCCGTGTCTTTCGCCGTCGTCGTCGCAGCAATGGTGCAAGTTGCCTCCGCGGCCGACATTTGCTTTCAGCCGATCGCCTACGTCAACACATCGACGATCCTTTTGCGAGACATCGCCACGGTGCGTGCGAGCGACGCGGCCGTGATGACCCGCTTGGAGCACGTCGTGCTGGCACCCGCTCCGGCGCCGGGAAGGCGCATGCGTCTCGATTTCGCCGAGATCCGGTCCCGCTTGGAAGCGAGTGGCGTTCCGGCCAACGAATTAAATTACTCCGGTTCGTCGGTGGTGGTCGTTGCTTCGGCCGATGTGCGGCTTCCTCTCAAAGTCACGTCGCACGAAATGCCGAAGGCCAGACCGGTCGCGCCGGGTCAGATCAAGCGGGCCGAACAAATCATGACGGACGCGGTCCGCCGGTCGATGCACGATCGGCACACGGAGAAGCCGTCGATGTTTGTCGAAGTGATGGTCGATCCGGCTGATGCCCGCACGGTGCTGACGAGTGCCGGCAAGGGCTTCGAGGTCGGCGCCATCAACCCGAAAAGCACGGAACCGCAGATTGTCCAGGTGGCCTACCAAGACGCGCAGGGACAGCCGGCCCGGCTGCAGGTTCACTGCATCGTTGCGGAGCGGCCGCAAGTTCCGGTCCTGGCCCACTCGGTCTCGAGGGGAGACGTGATCCACGAATCGGATCTGGCCTGGCTGCCTGTCGACAGCACGAACGAGTTGCTCACGCGCCCCGACGAAATCGTCAATAAGGAAGCCAAGCGATCGCTCCACGGGAACCAGCCAATCAAAGCGGACGACGTGCGAAACGTTCCGCTGGTCCGTGCCAATGACATCGTCACGGGAATCTGGCGCAGCGGCAGCATTCGCATCACGGGCCAATTCAAGGCGAAAGGTGACGGCGGCTTGGGCGACGTAATCACGATCGTCAAGTTGAACGGACAGGACAAATTGACGGCGCGCGTGACCGACGTACACGAAGCGGAGATCGTGAGCGCCGATGCGGCCAAGTCGACAGCGAATGGAACGGACGGCGAAAATCTCGGTAATTACGGGTCGACGCGGGAGAGCGTCGCTCGCCGAGTTGCGCCGCCTCAAGCCGCGCTGCGACCACAGTCGACGGCAAGCACCGCTTCGCAGGCCATCTTTGCTCAGCAACGTTAGTTCGAGTTTCTTTGGGGGGACTGAGAATGAGGAATTTGGTTTTGACGGCCCTCTTGTTGACTTATTTCCTGCCGACGGCACAAGCCGCCGAGCGCAGCGTCGAACCGCTGCTGCCGCCGGGAGACGGGCCGCCGGCCGGAGCGCCCCCCGTGATGGGTGCTCCGCCGCCGATCACCACGGCACCCGACTTTTATGCTCCGCAACCGCCCCTGTTGATCCGTGATTTTGCCTGGTCGTATATCGACCAGCCCAAGCCGCATGAGATCAAAGTCCACGACATCATCACCGTCACGGTGAAAGAGAACGCGTCGACGAACGCCAAGTCGGTCTACAACCGGCAACGCAACGGGCAGTATACGGCCCAGTTGGCACAGTTCATCCGGATCAACAGCCAGGGGAACCTCGACAACGCCGCCGAAAACTCGCCCGAAATCAATGGACAGCTACAGAGCCAGCTCCAGTCGACCGGCCAGGTGACGGAGACCGAGGCGATGACGTACCGCATCGCGGCGACGATCGTCGACGTGCTCCCCAACGGAGTCCTCGTCCTCGAGGCACGGAAGTCGATCACCGACAATAAGGACCTGTGGGAATACACCCTGACCGGGAAAATCCGCCCTCAGGATATCTCGCCGGATAACAGTGCTTTGAGCGAGCGAATTGCCGACCTGCAGATCTCCAAGGTGCAACACGGCAAGCTGCACGATGCGACGAAACGGGCCTGGTTTATTCACTTGTACGACTGGATCGGGCCGTTCTAAGACGACCGAGTCGTGGAGTTCTCCTCGTGATGCGGTTTAAAAACGGACTTGTCGTTGCGTTGGGCCTGGGTGCTCTCGCGGTATCTCCCGCGCACCTGTCGACGCGGCCGAGCCGCAGCCAATTAAAGTCCATGATCGCATCGTCGTCATCGTCACGGAACAGCCCCAGCCGAACGTGAAATTGGAGTGCAACCGCCAACCAAACGGGTCTTCCGTCACAGAAAACGGATCCGTCACGTACCGCGTCGCGGGCATGGTCGTCGACGTGCGTCCCGACGGGACACTTTTGCTCGAGGCGCGTCAGTCGATCTTGGACGACATCGGTCTCTGGAAATACACGCTTACGGGGAGAATCCACCGTGAGGAATCTTTCACCCGATCGCACCGTGCTCAGCGAGCGGATTTCCGACCTGCAGATCTCCAAGGTGCAACACGGCAAGCTGCACGATGCGACGAAACGGGCCTGGTTTATTCACTTGTACGACTGGATCGGGCCGTTCTAAGACGACCGAGTCGTGGAGAAGTCATCATGATACGATCGAAACTGAGTCTCCTCACCGCCGTGTGCTGTGTCGCATGTCTTCTGTGTCAGACATCGTCTGATCTCTACGCACGCACGCAAGTCGGAAACATTTGCACGGTCTACGGCCAGAAAGAGACGCCCGTCATCGGCATCGGCCTGGTCGTCGGCCTGAATCGCACGGGCGACGGCAGCAAGAACGCGCCGGCCATGCGGGCCTTGGCCTCGACCTTGCGGTATTTGAATAACCCCATCGAAAGCGCCAAAGACCTGTCCGACGCCACCAACGTGGCGATGGTCGCCATCTCGGCGACGATTCCCAAAGAGGGAGCCAGCCGCGGCCAAAGGCTCGATTGCTACGTGACCTCCACCTTCGGCGCGAAAAGCCTGAAGGGGGGACGCTTGCTGATCTCTCCCATCCGCATGCCCAACGTCGGCGACCTGACCGTCGTCGGATTGGCGACCGGACCAATCGTCATCGAGGACCCCGACGTCCTCACCTCGGCACGCGTCCCGGGCGGTATCGTGCTGGAACGAGATTTCCGCACGAGTTTTATCGACCGCACGCATGGAAACAAAGTGACGCTGGTGGTCGACCCGGCGCATGCCACCTTCGGTGTCGCCTGGCACATTGCCGAGCAAATCAACAACGACGTCTATCCCGTGCTGCATACCAAGCCCGCGACGGCGCTCGGTCCGGACCGCATCGAAGTGCTCGTGCCGGACTTGTACCGCGACGATCCGGTCGCTTTCCTCGCGTGGCTGTTGAAGGTCGACGTGATGAGCCCGCAGACCGAGGCCCGCGTCTCGATCAATACCAAGTCGAAAACTGTTGTCATCCACGGCGACGTACAAATCAGCCCCGTGGTCATCTCGCAGAAGAACCTGAAAGTCGAAGTCGGCGGCACCGGCACGGGAGAACCGGCTCCCTTTGCCGCCATCAATTCACAAGGGCAGGACAATCCGCAGCAGTTGGACGAACTCCTGAAGGGACTGCAAACGCTCAAGGTCTCGAACGACGACGTCATCAGCATCGTCCGCGAGCTGTACTACTCCGGAAACCTGCACGCCGTGTATGAGGAGCACTGATCGACCGGCGGCGAAATCATGTCTCGTAAAGCCTCCGTCGCACGTCCGCTTCGTTTGCCCGCCTCATTCCTCCGACACTGGAGACTCCCATGAATTCGATCTCGCCTGCTCAGACCGCGATGAATAGCGCTCGATTTGCCGCCGACGCACGTGAAGCGTCCGGCTCGCGCTCGCTGAATCAAACGTCCGAAACGAAGCAGAGCCAGCAGTCGGCATTTCAGGATTTCGCGGCCGGCACCTTCTATAAAGAAATGCTCAAATCACTGCAGAAGATGCACGGAAAGCCGGCCTACATCTATGGCGGCCGTGCCGAAGAGATCTTTCAGGGCCAGATGGATCAGCAGATCGCGGAAGACATGGCTCACAACAAGGGAAGCGCGATCTCCGACCCGCTCTACAAAGGGTATCTCCAGCACGCCGGCCGCCACTAAGAGGTGTTCCCTCCCGGCGGTTCGCCCCGAGTGCTTGCCGGTCGCGCACCACAATCGTGGGGCGTCCTGCGCGACCGTAGCGCCGCGTGCTTCGCGGTGGCGCCCGGCTGACATGCCGAGGCTCGCACGGCCTTAACGCTCGAGGTCGGCGCGGTCGTTTCGCGCCTTTTTCTTGTTTGTCTGGAAGAGCTGTCCGGCGTTCGCTCGTCGACCCGACGAGGCCGCCGTGGGAAGCTGCGCAGACGGCACAGAGTTTTCCGCCGGAAGCGGCAAAACAGGACAGAAGAGCGCCGGGGAATTTACCGATTATATGAAGTGCGGGAATCTCTTCGGCTTGTCAGGGAAGACACAATGCCTGCGGAACCGGATCTGGCAAACGAGATCGAACAACTCCTGGTCGCCGTGATTGAGAACCAGGAGGAATTGGCCACGCTCTATCGAGCCAAACGTGAAGCCGTGCGCAAGGCAAACGCGTCCGAGATCGATCGCCTGACGGAGCGGGAACAGCGCGTCGTGGCGAATTTGCAGGCCAGACTCCGACACCGAAACCAGATTCTGCAGCGCGTCAGTTCCAGGGTCGGCCCCGTGGATTCGCTCGAGCGGTTGGTGCAAACCTTTCCGGAACCCGAGAAGGGCCGCCTGCTGGCGCTTTTCGAGAAGACGCGAAACCTCGTCGAGTCGAACCGCCGCGAAAGCTGGGTCTTGTGGATCGTTTCCAAGCAATCGTTGCGGCTGTTTCGCGACGTGATCGACATGATCGCCAACGGAGGGAGAAAGGCGCCGGTTTATTTTGCAGGGCCCGGCGCCGAGATGTCGTTCGGTGGATCCATCCTCGACGCGTCCGCCTGACGACACCAGCGACAGGAAAAGGATTTCCAAGCCATGGGATTGAGCGCGGCGCTAGGCATAGCCTCGAACGCGCTCGAGGTGTTCTCCGCCGGCATCCAAGTGACCGGTCAGAACATCGCGAACGCGAATACGCCCGGCTACATCCAGGAGCAATTGAACGTCACGCCGGCGCCCGACTACACCGTCGGCCCGCTGATCTTAGGTTCCGGCGTCGAAGCGGTCGGCGTGACCCAGCAGGTCAATCAGTTTCTGCAGGGCGAAATTCTCTCCGCCAACTCGAACTACAACGCTTCCAACACCCTCAACACGGTTTACACGACCCTCCAGCAACAACTGCAGGCCCTCGGCGACAACAGCTTGTCGTCCCAGATGGGCAACTTCACGTCCGCGCTCAACGCGCTCGCGAATCAGCCGAATTCCGCGTCGCTGAGCGCGGCGGCCGTCGATGCGGGGACGCAGCTCGCGACGTCCATTACCTCCTTGCGATCGTCGATCGACGAACAACGCCAGCAGGCCAACGTCAGCGTCACGCAGCTTGCCACGCAGGCGAATCAGCTCATCACCCAAATCGCCCAACTGAACGACCAGATCACACAAGCCCAGTCGGGCGGCGTCTCGAACAGCCAGGCGGGAACGTTGCAGGACGAGCGCGGACAGGATCTCAACCAGCTCTCGCAGATCCTTCCTGTCACGGCCACGACGAACAGTAACGGCAGCATCAGCGTCTACAGCGGCTCGAATTACCTGGTGCAGGGCGATCAGACGCAGCAGTTGCAGGTCGTCAACAGCACGGACGACGGCATGGGCGTCGTGAATGTGCAGTTTTCCGGCTCGGGGCAGCAGCTCACTGCGAGCTCAAGCGGTACCGGCGAGCTGATCGCGACGATGCAGGGACGCGACAATGTGCTGGGCGGGTTCGAGCAGAACCTGGACACGCTGACATCGAGCATGATTTCGTCGTTCAACGACGTCTACGCGTCGGGGCAGGGAACCGTCGGATACACGTCGGTCACTTCGCAAAACGCGATCAGCGACCCGACTGCCGCCCTCAATGCCGCCGGCCTCACCTACCCTCCGCAGAACGGCACCTTCCAGGTCCTCGTCACCAACGAGGTCACGGGACAGACGACGACCTCGACGATCGACGTCAACCTCAACGGCACGGGGAGCGATACGACCCTCAACAGCCTGGCGAGCCAACTCAATTCCGTCGCCAACATCTCGGCGTCCGTATCGTCCCAGGGCAATCTCCAGATCAATGCCAATTCGAACTATCAGATCCAGTTTGCCAACGACAACAGCAACACGCTGGCGGCACTGGGAGTCAACACGTTCTTCACGGGCAACAATTCGACCAATATCGGCATCAACCCGGAGCTTGCCGAGAATCCGCAGCTATTCGCGACCGCCCAGGGAGGAGGCCCCTCGGACGGCAGCAACGCCCTGGCACTGACGCAGTTTGCCTCGAATCCCGTGAGCGACCTCAGCGGACAAAGTCTCAATAGTTATTACAACTCGATGATCACGAACGTCGGCAATCAGGCGTCGGCGGAAACGGCCATGTCGACCAGCTTGGACGATTACAGCCAATCGCTCACGGCTCAACAGCAACAAGTTTCGGGCGTCAGCCTTGACCAGGAGGCGATTCAGATTCTGCAGTATCAGCAGTCGTATCAAGCCTCCGCCAAGCTGGTCACGACGGTCAATCAACTCTTTCAAACACTGCTGAACATGTAATTGGACCGAGGTTGAGCCATGTCCGTGATCTCCATGTCCACCGGGCCGATCCCCAACCAGCTGATCGCCTCGCAGATCGTCAACAACATCAATACGCTGCAGGATCAACTCAACACCGTCGAGCAGCAAGTCGAGACCGGGCAGCAACTCACTACGCCGGGACAAAACCCGACGGCCACCGCCATCGTCTTGCCCTTGCAACAACAGCTCGCCAGCCAGACGCAATATCAGAACAACCTCACGGTCGACGCGTCGCTGTTACAGAGCACCGATTCTGCCTTGCAGGGAGTTTCCACGGCGGTGAGCCAGGCCAATTCGCTCCTGTTGAGCGGCCTGGGCACGACGAGTACCGCCTCTGAGAACCAGGCACTTGCCAGCCAGGTGAGCACTATTATTCAGGGGCTCGTGAACACGGCGAATACCACGTTTCAGGGACAATACCTGTTTGGCGGCAGCAACACGCAAACGGCTCCCTTTCAGATCCTGGGCAACGGAACCGTCCGCTACAACGGCGACCAGTCGAGCATCAACTCGAACGTCGACGTGGGGCTTGTCGCTCCCAATAACACAGACGGCATCACCGCTTTTGGCGCAATCTCCACGCCCGTCGGTTCCGACGTCGACCCGGCACTCACGCTCCAGACCAGCTTGTCCGACCTCAACGACGGGCAGGGCGTTCCGGCCGGCTCGATTCAGGTCACCGTCAACAACGGGACTCCGGTGACCGAAACGGTCGACCTGTCGCACGCGCAGACGATCGGCGACGTCCAGCAACTGATCGAAAACGCCTTTCCGCCCGGCACCCTGACAGTCGGCATCGTCTCCGGCGTGCCGCAAGATTCGCTCCAAATCACTCCCTCGTCGGGAACGGTCGCCGTCTCCGATATCGACGGCGGCAAAACCGCCGCCGATTTGGGCATCGCCAGCGCGGCAACGGCATCAATCACGGGGAGCAATCTGAACCCGCAGCTCACGCTGGAGACGCCTTTGTCCGCGCTCAATGGCGGAGCGGGGGTCGACACGACCGACGGGCTGGTCATCAGCGACGGCACGACTCAGACCACGGTCAATATCTCCCAAGACAACACCGTTCAGGATCTGTTCAACACGCTCACCGCGGCCGACCCCAATCTCTACGTCGGGATCAACTCGGCTGGCAATGGTCTGGCGATCTCCACCCGCTTAAGCGGAGTCAATTTCTCGATCGGCGAAAACGGAGGGACCACCGCCACCGACCTGGGCATCCGCACGATGACCGGCTCGACGCTCTTGAGCAGTTTGAACCTGGGGCAGGGGGTGCCGAACGGCGCGACCGACGCGAACGGAAACCCACAAACGCCCGAAATCACGATCGACTTGCGGGACGGCTCCTCGGTGAACGTCAATCTCTCCGGGGCGACAACCGTGCAGGACGTGATGAATGACATCAACGCGGTTCAGCCGGGCGTGCTGACGGCGTCCTTGAACTCTGTGGGTAACGGCATCTCGATCAGCGACACCTCCGGCACCGGGTCGCTCACGGTCGAGAGCAACGACATTTCGACGGCCCTGGGAATTGCCGGCACGCAGTCGAGCACAGGGCAGCCGCTCGCCGGGACGGACGTCAACCCGACGCAGGCGAACGGCGTGTTCAACCTGCTCATCCAGCTCCAGACGGCCCTCCAACACAAATGACAATTCCGAACTGACTGAACTTCAGCCTCAAATTCAGCAGGAATTGACCAACATCGGCGTCGTGCAGGCCGATGTCGGTTCCCGACAGCAGATGCTCAGTCAGATTCAAACCGAACTGACCACCCAGCAAACGAACACGCAAGCCGCGCTCTCCAGCCAGATGGACACCAATATGGCCTCGGCTCTGACGCAGCTCACGCAATTACAGACGTCGATGCAAGCGACCCTGCAAACGGCCGCCAGCACGATGCAGATGAGCCTCTTCAGCTATCTCTAGTGCCGGCGCTCGGTTCCGCGTGACCGCAACGTCCGGCTGGAACGCGCTGGATAAGCGGTTTCGGGCGACCTGGGCCATCGGGAGGCGATTTCGCCCCCGCTTACCGTTGAACCGCTTCGCGGAAGTCGTTAATCTTTCGATTTCCCGGAGTTGAAACCGGCATGGCCGGTTCTCTGCGCAGGCTGCCGGCCTGTGATAACCCGTGCTCAATAACGGGTTTACCTGTTTGGATTCACGATTGGGGTTTGGAATGAAGGGCACGGGGTCCAGTAAGAATCCGACGCATACGACGACTCTGGTCCGCAAAGAGGACGTCGCGCCGAAATGGTATGTCGTTGACGCCGATTCACAGCTTGTGGGCCGATTGGCGACTCATCTGGCGATGGTCCTGATGGGCAAGCACAAACCCGACTACACGCCCCACGTCGAATGCGGCGACTTCGTGATTGTGCTCAACGCGAAAAAGGTGCGATTCAGCGGCAAATCGCTGGCCCACGAAGAGCACACCAAATTCACGGTGAAAATGGCCAAGAAGGTTTACGAGCGCTACACCGGCTACCCCGGCGGTCGTCGCTTCGTTTCCGGCCGTGACATGCTCGCGCGGCATCCGGAGCGGATCATTACCGAGGCGGTCCGCCGCATGCTGCCCAAGAACATCCTCGGCCAGCACATGCTGAAAAAATTGAAGGTCTACGCCGGAACCGAGCATCCGCACCAATCGCAGCAGCCGGAGCAACTTCCGCCCCATCTGCTGCCGTCGTAGGAATTCCGGCTCGAGCATTCACACAATCAATTTGCCTTTCGGGATCGCCCGCCCAAACGGACAAGAGTTTCATGGAAACACACGCTAGCACCGCGACCGAGACTGCCGAACAGTCGGCGACTCAGGAGGGGCGCACGCCGCCACTTCCACTCCCGAATTGACGCTGGGCAGCGGTGCCCCCGCGGCCGAGCCAGGCGAACCGCGAGCGGCACCCAAGGTGCGTGGACGGATCGATCGATTCGGCGCCGCCATGGGAACGGGCCGCCGCAAGACGTCCGTGGCACGGGTGCGGATGCAGCGCGGCAGCGGCAAGTTCACGATCAACGACCGTCCGCTCGAGGACTATTTCCGCGTCGAGCGCAACCGTGCTCTCGTGGAAGGTCCGCTCGCGGCCACCGATACCTTGGGTAAATTCGATATCTGGGTCCGTGCTCAAGGGGGTGGGACAACGGGGCAGGTGGGGGCGATCGTGTTGGGAATCGCCCGTGCCCTGCAGGCGATGGACCCGGGATTGCATCCCCGCCTAAGCGAAGGCGGCTTTCTCACGCGTGACGGCCGAATGGTCGAACGCAAGAAGTATGGGCGCAAAAAGGCCCGCCGCAGCTTCCAATTCTCAAAGCGTTGACCTCAATTGGGCAGGGCGGTTACACTCCGCCGCCAAGCAGGGGGTCAGCCAGCAGACTCGCTTTCGGCCTGATTCGTCGGTCCGGCATTTTCGGACAGGGCGAGTTGGCGCCATCGCGTGAACTGCAACGAGGCGAAGGAACGCCACGTGAGAAGCCAGAGGAAAGTGCGGCCGCCCGCGCGGCGAGCACAGTCGGCTATCGGACCGTTTTTGCTCGCCCTCGGATTCTGCTTTGCGGCGCAAACGGTTTCCGCCCAAACGGGGCAGGTGACGCCACGCGCTACTGCCAAATCGGATGCCGTCACCGCCGATTTCGTTGCCGCTCGCCAAAAAGAGGCGAGTGAATCAAAAGACCTCGACGACGCCACCCGGTCGAAGGTCCTCGATTTCTACAAGCAAGCTGCCGAATCGCTGAAAGCCGCCGACAATTTCGCCAAACAGATGGGCGAATCGAAGGGTACGGCCGAAAGGGCCCCGCAGGCCGCCATTGATGCCAAGGCGGAACAGAAGCGCCTGCGGGAAAGCACCCAGCTCTCGAAGGCCACGGGTTACCCGAAGCAACCGGAAACCCGGGCCGTCACCTCCCTCGAGCACGAGGTGGTCGACGCGCGGTCGGCCCTGGATCCGCTGTTAAAGTATCAAGTCAGGCTCGAAAAGGAGCCAAATCGCCGCTCCCAGCGCCGCAAAGAGATCCAGGAATTGCTGCTGGCGGCGCAGAGCGACGGCCGCGATCTGCGCAAGCAACTCGGCGCGACGGCGCCCAAGGACGAGTCCGACGTGGTGACGGTGGCCCGGCGAACCTCGCTGCAGGCACGTTTGCAGTGCATCGACAAAGAGGTCCCCGCCTTGCATGCGGAGCTGGCCCTCTACGAAGCGGAGGATGCGGCCGAACTCGTGCGGCTCAGGCGCGACTTGTTGGCTCAAAAGATCTCGCTCGCGGAACAGCGGATCAAGCGGTTGACCGAGTCGTTGGACAAAGCCCGCCGGGCAGAGGCCGAACGGGCCGTCGACGAGGCCCGCCAGATGCAGCGACAGGTCGAGGCGCTCCCCCAGCTGCGGACGCTGGCGGCCGAAAATATTCGACTCGCCGAGGAGCTGCGATCACGGACCAAGCCGATCGAAGCGGCCGAACACGACTTGAAACTCTCCACCGATCTCGTGGAGAAGCTGAGCGAGCAGTTCGGCAAGACACGGGAAAAGGCGACCGCCGTCGGATTGACCGAAACGATCGGCCAGCTCTTGCGTAAACAACGGGACAAGCTGCACGACCCGGCCGATTTCCAGCGCAGCGTGGACGATCGAAGCCAGGCGATCGACGACGTTCAATTCCGGCTCTACGAACTCGACGAGATCCGCTCGAACGTCGCGAATCCCGAGATTTTCCAGTCCCTCATGGCCGAAGCGCCTCCCGGTCTGACGCCTCAATCGCGGAAGAACCTGGAAAAAGCCGCCCGCGAAGTTCTCGACAACAAGCAGCAGCTTCTCGACCAGCTCAGCCGCAACCTGACCAGTTATTACGACACGCTGCTGGAGCTGGTCATCACGCAGCGCCGGCTCATTCAACTGATCAACGCATATGCCCAGTACATCGATGAGCGGGTCCTCTGGATCCGCAGCAACCGTCCCTTAAGCGTGCACGAGCTTTACAGCGGCAAGCCGATCCGCTGGTTCCTCCGCTGGAAAAACTGGAAGCAGGTCGTCGGGGTCCTGGCCTCCGACGTCGAGTCCAATCCGCTCGGCCCGATCGGGTTGACCCTGTTGATCGTCGTCTTCCTGTACACACGCAGGCGGTTTCATCTGGAGATCGGCAAGCTGGGCCTCGATGCGCACCGCTCGAACTACACCCGGTTCGTGCCCACGTTCCGCGCGTTTCTGCTGACGCTATTTACGTCGGGGCTGGGCGCGGCAATCGGATGGTACGTCGGCTGGAGGCTGGGGGCGGCGGCGTATTCGATCGATTTTCCCTCCGCCGTCGCCGACGGACTGATCGCGGCAACGCTCCTCTTTTTCCCCTTGGACCTCGTTCGCAGGTCGTGCCGTCCCGATGGCCTCGCCGCCGCCCATTTTGGATGGTCGCAAGACGTCGTGCGGTCGCTGGCCACCGATGCCCGCTGGCTGATGGCCTTCGGCCTCCCCGTGACGTTCATCAGCGAAATGCTCCATTCGGCCGACGCCGACTCGTCACGAAATGCCTGGGAGAGGGTGCTAACGACTGCGGGCCTCGCGATGATCGCCGTTTTCCACTACCGCGTGTTGCGGCCGCATTCCCAACTCGTGCGGCAGCTGCTCCCGCACGGTCACGACGACTGGGTCAATCGTCTGCAGGGTGTCTGTCGCACCGTCGGCGTGGGCGGACCGCTCTTTCTGTCGCTCCTGGTCGTCACGGGTTATGACTACACGGCCCGGCAGTTCATCTGGCGGCTCTACCTGACGATGACCGCCGTCTTGGGCTGCTATTACGCGCGGGCCCTCTTGCTGCGATGGATTCTGATCCACCGCCGCGTGATGGGAATCCAGCAGGTGAAAGAGCGCCGCGTGACGGAACTGCGGTCGACCGTCACGGGCAACGCCGCGACGCCGGCCGCCGTCCACGTCGAACCGCCCGACAAGCTCGATCTCGCGGCGCTCAGCGAACAGACGCGGACCATCGTCAACGTTGGCATCCTGAGCACGCTCTTCGTGGGCCTGTGGCGGATTTGGCTCGCCGTTTTCCCGTCGATGGGCATCCTCAACCACTGGGTGCTGTGGACGACGAGCGTCGGCGACCGCGTCGAGGCGATCACACTCGCCAACGTGGCCGTGGCCGCGTTTATCATCGCCCTCATGTGGATTGCCGTCCGCAACATCCCCGGACTTCTGGAAATGACGGTCTTGGAGCGGCTCCGCATCGACGCGGCCGGCCGTTTCGCGTTCAGCACGCTGGCCCGCTACGCGATCATCATCGTGGGTCTCGTCTCGGCCGCCAGCACGATCGGAATCGGTTGGGCGAAAGTGCAATGGCTGGCGACGGCCCTGACCTTCGGACTGGCATTCGGACTTCAGGAGATCTTCGCCAACTTCATCGCCGGCCTGATTATCCTGTTTGAGCGGCCCGTCCGGGTCGGCGACATGGTCACGCTTGAAAATGTGACCGGCGTCGTCAGCCGCATCCGCATCCGCGCGACGACGATCACCGACAGCGATCGGAAGGAATACATCGTTCCGAACAAGGAATTCATCACGGGCCGGACCTTGAACTGGACGTTGTCCGACACGATCAACCGCGTGGTGATCAACGTCGGCCTGGCCTACGGCTCCGACACGGAATTGGTCCGCGACATCCTGCTCAAGGCGGCCAACGAACATCCGGCCGTGCTCCGCGACCCGGCCCCCTCGGCCTCCTTCGAGGAATTCGGCGAGCGCAGCCTGCGGCTCGTTTTGAGGTGCTTTCTGCCCAATTTGACCGAGCGAGATCGCGTGATCCACGAGTTGCACACGGCGATCAACCGGGAACTGATGGCTCACGGGATCGAAATCACGCCGTCGCACAGCGAGATGCCGAAGTCGACGTTGCCGCTACTCGCCTCGCGGAACGGCGAAACCCCGAAGGAACCGCAGGCAAGAGCGGCCGGCTAACTAAAAGGATGAAGGCGGATCGTCGACCTTCCGCCTTCATCCTTCCCTCACACGTCCAGGCCCATGAGCCGCATCAATTCGAGGGCGTTGCTCTTCTGCACCACGCCCGGCCGGATCCGGTAGTCGAACGACATCTTTCCGTCGACGAGCGAATCCTCGAAGTGGACGTTGACGCCTCGGGAGCCGAGCCGCTCCACGATCTGGGTCAGCGCCAAATCGTGCGTGGTCGTCAGGCCAACCGCACCCCGCTCGACGAGGGCACGCAGCACGCCCTCCGAACCGACCAGCCGGTCGTGTGAATTCGTCCCTTGCAGGATCTCGTCGAACAAAAAGAGCAGGGGAGTTCCGCTCTGCGCCGGTCAACCACGGCTTTCAAGCGGCTGACGGCGGCGTAGAACAGCGATTCGCCGCTTTGGAGCGAATCGCGAATCCGCATGGCCGTCCCGACCTGGAAGACCGAGACCGCGAGCGATTGGGCGCGGATCGGCGCACCAGCCAGGGCCAACACGAGGTTCGTCCCCACGGTCCGCAACATCGTGCTTTTGCCCGACATGTTCGACCCGCTGATCAAGACGAGCCGCGTTTCGTCGTCCAGCCGCAGATCGTTGCGGACGCACTGGCCGGCCGGAATGAGCGGATGTCCGATTTGGCGGCCGTCGAAACAGGTTCCGTTCTCGACGATCTTCGGAAACGGATAATCCGGGTGCTCGAAGGCAAAACCCGATAGGCACGCCAGCGCCTCGAACTCGCCCACCGCGCGGAGCCACTCGGGAATGTGCGGTCCCAGCCGGGCCCGCCACGTTTCGATGGCGTGGACCAGGTGGACCGGTAGTCGCAACACGAAGGCGATCGGAACGAAAAACTGGTTCCGCAGACTGTTGTTCATGTAATCGATGAGCCGCTGGAGGCGGGCGATTTGCCGCGAAGGGGGGGCCCCCTTGGTCTCGAGGCGTCGGCCAATTTCCGTGAGCAGCGACGAACGGAAACTCTCCCGTTCGAGAATCGCCAGAACTTGTGAAAGGATCGCCAGTCCTGAGGCCGCTTCATCCGCCGTCCGCGCGAGTCGCCGCGTCTTGCGTCCGTAGGAGACGGAGACCACGCCATCGATAATCAGGGTCAACAGGAACGGAGCGGCGCCGACGTCGGTCATTGCCGCCGCCGCCAGCGCGGCCAGCGACAACAAGGCCAGGATCACCGCTCCGAGTCGGATCCAGCCGCTCACCAGACGCGCCGGTTCCTGCGACCAGGCGATGAGACGATTCTGGTCGAGATCCTCGTGCACCTCAGCCCGCAGCAGGGCGAGCTTTTCGCGGAGATCGACGTTGCCCCGCAGTTCCTCGACGGCCTCTTGCCGCCGACGAATCGTGGCGGCATCGGCCGGCGCACAGAGCCATTGGGCCAGCACGTCCTCGCCCAAACGCGTCCGCGCCTGGCAAAGCAGCTCGAACAGCGATCCGCGGCCGAAGAGATCGAGGTCGTCCGCGTAGAGGTGGGCGCGATCGACGTACCGCAGGCCGGTGGTGCCCCGCCCCGACCAGCGATCCGCCAGGCGATCGAGACACTGTTTGTAGTACTCAACGGCGAGCCGCGCCCGATCCAATCGATCGGCAACCGCCTGGTGCAGCAGCACCAAGGTGATAAACACCGCCAGGAACAGGGCCGCCGGCCAGACGGGAGCCTGTTGATGCAAGTACCAATAAAGGGCAGCGGCCACCGCGGCCAGAAACGTCAAACCCCGGGCGACGGCCAGTCCGCTATCGTAACTGCGGAGCTGTTCCAGAGCGGCCGTCCGTTCGGCGAGTCGACGTTGATATTCGGTAGCCGGATCAGCCGTCCCGGAAGGCGTCGGAGCGTGTTGTTCGGGCAACACGGTCGAAGGGGACTGCAAGGCGGCGGGCGAAGACGTCGGCATACTACGGATGCCCCCCGTTGATTCAGCGCCCGCCATTCGCAGATTACCGCCCGCTCACGCCGTCGTCCCGCCGAGTTCGGAGGCGACGCGTTCGAGCAGCCGTTTCGTGGCCCGGATTCCGTCCGGTTCGCTCATGTGCTTGCCTTCATACTCGATCCCCGCGCGGCCGTGATAGCCGGCGTCGACCACGATCTTCATCATGCGGAGGTAATCGGTCTCGACGCAGTTGCCGTGTGCGTCGAAATCGTGGGTTTTGGCGCTCACCCCTTTGGCGTAGGGCATCATTTCGGCCACGCCTTTATAGCGGTCGTATTCGTAGAAATTGCCGAAGTCGGGCAGGGTGCCGCAACGCGGATGATCAACCAGGCGCATCACGCCGGTGAGCCAGGCCCCATTGGAAGAGAGTTTGCCGTGATTCTCGACGATCACGTTGAGCTGGTGCGCGGCTCCATATTCGACGAGCCGTCGCAGCCCGTCGGCCACGAGCTTCATCTGCTCGTCGTACGAGCCCTTGCTGTGGGCGTTGACGCGGATCGAATGGCAGCCGAGCGTTTTGGCGGCGTCGACCCACTTGTGATGATTGTGGACCGCCTGCGTGCGGCGCTTCGGATCCGGGTCGCCCAAGGCACCTTCGTCGTCGATCATGATCAGGACGTTCTGGATCCCTTCGCCGGCGGCCCGCTGGTTGAGCTCGGCCAGATATTTGGCGTCCTGCGCTTTGTCTTTGAAGAACTGGTTGACGTACTCGCACGCTCCAATCGCGTACTCCCGGCGGGCGATTGTGGGAAAGTCGAGATTGTTGACCTGGTGCTTGAAAAGCGCCGGTGCAAGGACCATTCCGCCAGCGAGATGCGAAACAGGGGCTCGCCCCGGCGTGGAGCGGGCGCCGCGAAAGCGGTCTGTGTCGAAAAGGCGGCGGCAGCCACTGTGGTGGCCGCGGCCGTCGCCAGGAATTCGCGGCGATTCAAGTGGTCAGTCATCGATGTTTCTCCCAGAGTCCGGCAAGCGATCCGCAACGGCAGATTTCAGTATCGATAGTACTCCGGCTTGAACGGGCCGTCGACCGCCACGCCGATGTACTGCGCCTGCTTCGGATTGAGCTTCGTCAGCTTGACCCCCAACTTTTGCAGGTGCAGTCTGGCGACCTCCTCGTCCAGCTTTTTCGGCAGCATGTGAATGCCGACGGGATACTTCCCGTGTTCGGTCCAGAGCGCGATTTGGGCCAGCACCTGGTTGGTGAAGCTGTTGGACATGACGAACGACGGATGTCCCGTCGCGCAGCCCAGATTGACGAGCCGTCCTTCCGCCAGCACGACGATCGCCTTGCCGTCGGGATAGACAAACTTGTCGACTTGCGGCTTGACGTTGACGCGCTTGATGTCCTTGCGATTCTTCAAGTAGGCGACTTCGATCTCGTCGTCGAAGTGGCCGATGTTGCACACAATCGATTCGTGTTTCATCACGTCGAGGTGCTCGCGGCGGATGATGTCGCAGCAGCCGGTCGCCGTCACGAAGATATCCCCCTGCGGCGCGATTTCTTCCATGGTGGTCACCTGGAACCCCTCCATCGCCGCCTGGAGCGCGCAGATCGGGTCGATTTCGGTAATGATCACCCGCGCGCCGAGACCCTGCATCGCGTCGGCACAGCCCTTGCCGACGTCACCGTAGCCGCAGATGACCACGATCTTGCCGGCCACCATCACGTCGGTGGCCCGCTTGATGCCGTCACCGAGCGATTCGCGGCAACCGTAAAGATTGTCGAACTTGCTCTTGGTGACCGAGTCATTGACGTTGAACGCCGGGATGGCGAGGCGTCTCTGCTCCAAGAGGCGGTGGAGTCGGTGGATCCCGGTGGTCGTCTCTTCGCTGATACCGCGAATGCCTTTGAGCAAGTCAGGGAACCGTTCGTGAACCATGGCCGTCAAGTCGCCGCCGTCGTCGAGGATCATGTTCAGCGGCTGACCGTCGGAGAAATAGAGCGTCTGCTCGATGCACCAATCGAATTCTTCCTCCGACATGCCCTTCCATGCGAACACAGGCACCCCCGTGGCCGCAATGGCGGCGGCCGCGTGGTCCTGCGTCGAAAAAATGTTGCAGCTCGACCAGCGGACCTCGGCCCCCAGCTCGCGAAGCGTCTCGATGAGGACGGCCGTCTGAATCGTCATGTGCAGGCAGCCGGCAATCCGCGCTCCCCGCAGCGGCTTCTTCGTCCCCTGTTGCTTCCGCAAAGCCATCAGGCCGGGCATCTCGTTCTCGGCCATCTCGATTTCTTTGCGGCCCCATTCGGCCAACGACAGATCGGCGACTTTGTAAGGCAACGATGCGACGGCCGACATCGACTTCTCCTCTGAATAAAACGGGGCTAAAGATCCGCTCGCTCCGAGCGCAGTACGTAACATAGGGTCTTGCCACGCCTCCGGCAACCTCGTTGACACCCTTCCGAGCGACTCATACCTTACAAATTGGGCGGGTGAAGTGTAGAGAGCAGGCGAGGTGGTGAAGATGGCAATGCGGCAATTCTCGGCAATCGGTTTGGCAGCCCTGGCTGCGATCCTGGTCTATGCGACGGCAGGCCCCTCGGCGGATACCAGGTCGTCGTCGAAGCGGGGCGGGACCGCCAAATCGACCCGCGCCACCGAGGCGGGCGAGAGCTCCTCCGATTCCAACAATGCCCCGACCGAGATCGTCATCCATCGCCGGCGAATCCACCTCCGGGCTCCCGAAAAATACCAAGTGCCGATGCATCTCGATCCCGTTCGCACGGTGCGGCTGGCCGCTCCGTTTGACGGGACGGTGAAATCGATCCTGCACAAGCCGGGCGAACATCTGGAATCGGCGGCCGAAGTCATTCGCATGGACATGACGGAAAAGGAACTGCGCCGCGACCGGGCCAAGGCCCTTTACCAGGTTGCGAAACTCGAGGATGACCAGGCGAGCGGCAATGCAAAGCCGCTGGCTGACGCCCGCCTGCAGGCCGCCAAGGCCGAGTTGGACTTGGCCGTTTATTGGGTGGAGCAGGGGGCGATCCGTGCTCCCTTCAGTTGCGAAGTCATGCGCGTCGACGTGTCGGATGGACAGATCGTCCGTATGGGGGAACCGCTGGCGATCGTTGGCGACATGACCGCCCTCACGGTCGAGATGCCGGTCGACCGCAATGCCACGAAGGCCGGCCAGCCGATGGAGATCAAGGTCGAAGACCGCACGGTGCCTGCTACAATCGACGCGATTCTGCCCTTGGCTTCGCGGTTCGAGGCCCTGCGCGATTTGGTCCCGTCAGCGGCGTCGGCGATCCTGGTCGTTCCGAATACCGATGGCCGCTTGCGGGCGGGACAGACCGTGTACTCTCAGTTTGTTCCGCGGGACGTTGTGGCCGATGTCCCCAACAGTTGCATTACCAACTCGCCGGACGGAAATCATAAAGTCCAGGTCCTGCGAAATAATGTCGTTCGCGACGTCCCGATTGCGACGTTGGCCGCGGTCGGTCCCGACCGGTCGTTTATCAGCGGCGCCTTCGATCCTTCCGACGAGGTGATCGAGTCGGCATCCCCTGAGCTGGCGGACGGAACGATTGTCCGGCCGTCGCCGCCGATGCTACAACCGCAAGAGGCCGCCAAGCCGGCGGGCACCTCACGCAGCCGGCCGCAAAGCAACGAGACGCCGGCCGCCGAGCCCCCCAGCCGGCCTTCCGGCATATAGTCGGCCGCTTGGATGGACCGTTTTCGGCGCGAGTTGGCAGGCGTCGAACGAGAAGCCCCGCGTCTGGCGCCGAAAAGCCAGCATGGACAGAGCAGGGGACGAAAGTGTCCTGTTGCCGAGACGATCCGGCGGCGCCGGCGGTGGCCGTTGAGGCGTCCCATTCACCCTCCGCCTCCGCTATACTTCAAGTAAGCGGACTAGATTCCGTCGGAAACCGCCAAGCCGATAGAAGCCTTGCTGAGGTTTGCCGTGGCTGAAGAGATCGTCATCGACGAGTACACGCTGCTGAACCACATCGCCACCGGCAGCTCCACGCAGGTTTGGGAGGCGATCGAAAAAGGGGGAGGGGACAGGCACTATGCATTGAAGCTGATGCTCCCCGAGGCGCTGGCCGAATCGGAGCAAAGGGCCGTCCTCAAGCACGAGGCCAAGATCGCGGAGCGCTTCGATCACCCAAACCTGATTCGGACCAGAAAACTGGTCATGACCAAGAAGCGCGCCTACATCGTGATGGACTATTTCAGGGCGCCGAATCTCAAAATGCAGCTTGGGGCGGACGGAGTTTCGCTCCAGATCCGCGTCGTGCGGCTGTTTGAACAGCTCTGCCAGGCGCTCGGCTACATGCACGATCAGGGCTGGGTGCATCGCGACGTCAAGCCCGACAACATTCTGTTCAACAAGGCGTCGGAGCTGCGGTTGATCGACTTCTCTCTGTCGACGAAGGCCGCCGGCGCGATGTCGAAATTGATCGGCGGCAAAGAGAAGGTGATCCAGGGAACACGCACCTATATCTCGCCCGAAACGATTCTCAAGGCTCCGCCGTCGCCGCAGTCCGATATTTACAGCTTGGGGATTACCCTGTTCGAGGTTCTTACCGGGGAGCCCCCCTTTCGCGGAACCAGTCCGGACGACCTTCTGAAAAAGCATCTCACCACGGCGGCCCCGCCCCCCTCAATGATCAACAATAATGTGACGCCCGAGATGGACCGGTTCGTCCTCAAGATGCTCGCGAAAAGAACCAAGGACCGGCACAAGAACACGCACGAACTCCTGGCTGAGTTTCGGAACATCAAACCCTACAAGGAAGACGTCGCCGACCGCGACCGCCGAATCAAAATGGAGCAGGACGAGCGCTACAAGCACACGCTCGACAAGTCGGGCCGACTCGATAGCCGGGCCGACCATCTCAAGCAACAACTGTTGCGAGAGAATCCCGATTTAGCCCGCGAGGAGGCGGAGAAGAAAAAGAAGGAGGCGGCGGAAGAAGCCGAGAAGAAAAAGGCGCTCGCCGCCAAGCTCGCGAGGCAGGCGGCCAAGGAAAAGGCCAAGGAAAAGGCCCAGGAAAAGGTCCCGGCCGCACGTCCGGCGGCAGCGGCTCCCGCAGCTCCGGCGCCGCCGATGCCCGCGCCACGACCGGCCCCGCAGATGCCCGCGTACCCGCCGGGATATGGCTATCCGCAACAGATGCCGCCTGGCTATCCGGCTGCGGGTTATCCGCCGGGCTATCCGCAGATGCCCGGCTATCCTCAACCGGGCGGCTATCCGCAGGCGCCCGGGTACCCTCAAGCGCCGGGATACCCTGGCGGTGGACACATGCCGGCCGGCTATCCCCAAGCGGGTTATCCGCAGCCCCCGATGCCGATGCAGCCGCAACCGATGCAGCGTCCCCAACAGCAGTACGCTCCAGGGCAGCCGCAGCCACCCGGTTATCCGCCCGCCCCACCCGGCCAGCCGCCAGGAGCCATGCCTTCTGGAAATCAAATGCGGCCCGCCGCGCCGCAGCCCCCAGTTGCTCCGGCTGCAGGACGTCCCGCTCCCGTTCAAGCGGGCCTGACCGAACAGCAACAGCTCTTGCAACAACTCCTCGATCAGCAGGGAGGTGCGCCGGTTGCCGCCGGACGTCCGCCACAGGCCCCCGCCCCTCAGCGACCCGCGCCTGCGAAGGGCGGTCCCGAATTGCCGTTGATGGATCAGCTGCCGCCGGTAAAGTGACGACGGCGCTTGCTCGCTGAAAGGAGTCGCGTGTCCACAACGATGAACTACGACCTTCCCTTTGAAAAAGAGATTCGAGAACTGGAACGCCAGCTCGAGGCGCTCGAGGCAGAGCCGAATCCTTCGCCCAGCACGAAGGACGCCATCCGAAATTTGCGCCAAAAGATCAATCAGCAGCGCCGCCAGACTTTTGAAAACCTCGATCCCTGGAGCATCGTCAAACACCTGGCGCGGAACGAAAAGCGCCCGCAGACGCTCGACTACATCGAACTGGTCTTTGACGAGTTCATCGAGCTGCACGGCGACCGGGCCTTCGGCGACGACCGGGCCATCGTGACCGGTTTTGCGAAACTGGAAGACCAGAAGGTCCTCGTCGTCGGCCAGCACAAGGGTCGCACGCTCAAAGAGCGAGACAAGTGCTATTACGGCTGCGCCCATCCCGAGGGGTATCGCAAGGCTCTGCAGAAGATGACGCTCGCCGCCAAGTATCGTCTCCCGATCATCTGCCTGATCGACACGCCCGGCGCCTATCCGGGAATCGGGGCGGAAGAGCGCGGCCAGGCCTACAGCATCGCGATGAACCTCCGCGAGCTGTCACAACTCCCCACGCCGACGGTCTGCGTCGTGATCGGCGAGGGGGGCTCGGGAGGCGCCCTGGGAATCGGGATGGGCGACCACGTCGCCATTTTGCAGTTCGCGTATTACTCCGTAATCAGTCCGGAGGGGTGCGCGGGCATCCTGTGGAAGGACGGCAAGCGGGCCGAGCAGGCGGCCCGGGCCTTGAAGCTCACCAGCAGCGACCTGCTCAAGATGCAGATCGTCGACGAGGTGATTCCCGAGCCATTGGGAGGGGCCCATCGCGATCACCGCGCGATGGCGGCCATCCTCAAGCAGTCACTGCAGCGGGCCGTCCAACGGTTGTCGCTGATTCCGATTCCGCAGCTCCTGGAACGTCGGTACCAGAAGTTCCGCCGCATGGGGGTCTACGAGGAGCTGGCCGGTATGGATGACACGGACGGTGATCCGAAGCCGCCACAGAATGGTTCGGGAGGCGGATCGTCAGGCGGGTAGGCCAGGGCTGGCAAGCTGCCCGGCCGAGGCTCGATTCACGCGGCCCAAAGGCCCCCCCGACAACGTCCGATAATGTCTGTTATGTTCAGTTCGACCTCGAATAACTCCGGGAAAAACGGCCTTTTTCTTGGCGACGGCCTTTCCCGTGTTTCCAGTTCCGAAAGCCAGACGATCCCGACCGACAGGCTCCCCTGTCCGCACGGCGGCGGCTGGGCCAACCGCAGAGCGTAGGGCAAACCGGCCAGCGGAACCGATCGGGCTTACCGTGTCTCCGAGCCGCGGAGGCGGTCCCTCGTGGCGGCGTCGAGACTGCGAAGCGAGATGCCCGATTTCTTGAGTTGCCGCACGATGCGGTCGTTCAGGCTGGAACGGTCGGTCGTGCCCGGATCGGGGTCGGAATTCTTGTCCAACAGGTCGGCTCGCCAGTCCCGCAGCACATTGAGCGCGACGTCGTCCGGAATGCCTCTGAGCTGTGCTTCCATGTCGTCGATCGCCGCGGGCCGGTCGGCCCTCGTCGCGACGAGGGCCCGCGCGATGGCCCGTTCCAGAGTGCCTCGCTCACCGTCGACGTCCCCTGCCGTCGCCGGCGGTCCGTCGATCCATTCCTGGAGCGTTTTGCGGATGAGGTCGGGGACGCTTCCCGACGACAGCCGGCGGGTGAGTTCCCGGCGGCGCTCCGGCTGCCGCGTCTTGCGCCACGCTTTGAGCGCCATTTGCTTGAGCTCGTCGGTCAAAGCCGGCAGCGACGAGAGCCAGTCGGTCTCCTCGGCGGACGGCCGTGCGTAATCGTCTCGTGAATCCGAAGCCGGTCGCAAATCGGACCGATCGTCGATGGGGCGGCGTTCGTAGCGGCGAGACGGGCGATCCGCGCCGGCGTTGGGATCGAAGGCCGGGTCGTCCGCGCTACGACGGTCGCGATTAATTGGCGGGCGCGCGTCGCCGTCGCGATCCAGCGCGATCTCTTGTCGATCGTCGCCGACCGGCCGACGATCGCGAGCGAATGCCGCGTCGCCGTCGCGAGCGACATCGGGGCGTCGTTGATCGTCGCGGTCGCGGCGATCGGTCTGCAACGGGCGATCGGGATTCCCGCGGTCACCGTCTACACGGTCTCTGTCGACGCGGTCGCGGTCGAGACGGTCACGATCACGACCATCAGGAAGAGCACGATCACGATTGGCACCGACCGGAAGAGGATGATCCTGATCGACATCGTCCCGGTCATCATCGGCCAGGTCCCGGCGATCGAGGTCGCGATCGTCGTGGAGCCGCCCATCCCGGGCGAGTCGCTCGTCATGGTGTTCGCGTTCAATTGCCGGCGCGTCGAGCCGGCGAATATACGGTTCCAACAACGCATGCAGGTCCCCGGGGATGACCGGGTCCAAGCGATCGATCACGACGGCCGCCACGTATCCGCTTTCCGAGTTGATGATCGTCTCGCGGGCGGCGTGCGAAAGGGTGACGAGGAAGAATGTCAAAAACAGACTGAACATGCCTCCCTTCACCAGGCCCAAAATGGCGCCGAGATGGCGGTCGAGAGCTTCGATTCTCATCGACTCGATCATCTCGTGCAGTGCCCGGGCAACGCCGAACGACACGAACGAGAAGCCGAGATACAGAATGAACATCGCGATCCACTGATTGAGCGGCGGCTCAACGCGAATGAACGGCGCGAGTGCTGCCGAGAGCGAACCCGAGAAGAAAAAGCACATGAGCAGCGCCGCGATCGTCGCCAGCTGCCAAACGATCCCCTTCATCGCGCCCCGAAACATCGCATACATCAGAATGACGAGAGTAAGAAGGTCGTACCACATGAGCGGCTTCCTGCCTTGGCTGAAAGAAGAAAGCGAAATTAGATCGCGAGACTGGCTCCTTTGAAGACCGGGTTCCATCCCGCTCCTCAATACGGGGGGCGGAGTATAGTCAATGGGGGAAAGACGGGGAAAGACCAGTCTTGCCAATGGGAGAGCAGGGCACAGAAGGGGATTACGAAGCACGAAATCCGAATGACGAAACAAGCACGAATGTCCAAATGACCGAAAAAACTGCCGACAGCCCCGGCCTTAATTCAGGGCTTCGGGCTTGGTGCTTCCTTCGTCATTCGGATTTGGTGCTTCGTCACTCCCTTTCCGCTGCCCACTCTCCAGAATGAGCGTCACCGGCCCGTCATTGACCAGCTCGACGTCCATGTGCTCCTGGAACCGGCCCGTCTCGACGGCAATCCCCTGCCCTTGAACCTCGGCGACGAAGCCCCGATAGAGTTCGACGGCCCGTTCGGGCCGGGCGGCCTGAATGAAACTCGGCCGCCGCCCCTTGCGGCAGTCCCCGAGGAGGGTGAACTGGCTCACGACGAGCATCCGGCCGCCCACGTCGACGAGCGAGCGGTTCATCTTCCCCTCGTCGTCGGGAAAGATTCGCAGTCCGGCGATCTTGGCCGCCAGAAAGATCACGTCGTCCTGCGTGTCCCCCTCGGCGACGCCCAAGAGGACCAGAAGGCCTCTCTCGATCCGGCCCACGACCTCGCCGCCGACGGTCACACTCGCGCGAGAAACGCGTTGCACGACGGCCCGCACGGGAGGCTCCTCAGGAAACGCGGTGAGTTACAGTTCGCCCTGCGGCAGCTTGCCGACGGCGCCACACGTCCGCTCGCACGAAAAGGGTTCCAGCGGCAAGTCCGGCTCCTGGTCCAACAGCGACTGCCGCAGCAGGCGGGCCGTCCCCGGCGACATCTGCAGGCCGCTGCGGAAGTGCCCCGCTGCGATGAACAGGTTCTCGTACCCGCCAACGCGCCCCAGATAGGGGAGACCATCGGCCGAACCGGGACGCAGGCCGGACCAGGCCCGCTCAAACCGCGCCGCGCCCAGCGTCGGAACCAGGCTGGCTCCAAAGGCGAGCAAATCACTCACCACCGCGGCCGTGTTCGATTTCACGAAGCCGACATGTTCCTCTGTCGCCCCGATCAAGACCTTCCCGTCGGCCCGCGGCACGAGATAGCGGGGGCCAAGCTGCAGCACGTGTGAGAAGAGCCGCGGAACCTGCGAGACCAACACGATTTGGCCGCGCACGGGTTGCACGGCGATGCGGATCCCCAATGACTGCAGGATGATCCGCGACCAGGCACCCCCCGCCACGCAGTACCGACCGGCAAGATAAATGCCGCTCGGCGTGCGGAGGGCGGCGATCTCCCCTTCTCTTTCGTCGAAACCGATCACCGGCGTTCCGGGCAACATGCGAACGCCCCGCTCCGCACAGGCCGCGATGAGTGCCTTGAGCAGCCGCGGATTTCGCACTTGGCCCAGTTCGGGCAGGCGGTAGACGGCCGTCAGTTCGGGAGAGAGTCGCGGTTCGAGCCGCCGGGCCTCGTCTGGCGAGAGTTCCTCGACCCGGACCTCTTCGTTTCGCCAGGTACGGATCTCGTCCGCCAGTTCGTCGCTGTCGGTTCCCAGGCGTAATTCCAATCCGCCGCAACGCGAATAACCGGGATCGATCCCCGTTTCGGCCTCGAGCGACTCGGCCCAGTCGGACCACAGCGAGTGACTGAGCGACCGCAGTTGAGCCTCGGGCGTGCGGGCCGCGTCCAGGTTTCCGGGAGGCAGAATCCCCGCTCCGGCCCAGGAAGCCTCGCGGCCGAAGTCTCCCTGTTCGATAACGGCGACGGCGACCCCCTGTCCTGCCAATTCCACGGCGATCGACAAGCCGATCACGCCGCCGCCCACCACGATGACATCTTCCATCCGGTCTTCCAGCTTTCGGTCAGTCGTTCGATTTTCCGGCGGAGCGAGCGGCGCGAGTCAGGAATGTGGTCGCCGCTCCGCGGAGATCGGTTCCATATACGTCGCGCAGCGCATCCGCCTGGGAGGCACCGCCCGCCAGCCCTTTGACGAAGCGGACAAACAGCGGCTTCCCGTTCCCTTCCACCATGGTCGACACGATCGCCGCGCCGACCTCCCGCGCCGCCGATGGCGAAAACGTCCCGTCCGTCAGCAGGTCTTCCGGCTTTTCCAGGGAGCCCACCAGGCGGTAGACCTGCGGCCATTGGGAGTTGGGGACGGCCGCCGTCGGATTGGCCGAAGCCAGCACCCGACCGCTTCCCCGAATGAGCCAGTCGGGCAACTTGGGGCTCGACCGCATTAAGAACGCGGCTCCAATTTGCTCGACGAGATCGGCCCGCGTGCCGGACGGACTGTCGGCGGGAACGTCGGCACGATCCTGCACAACAACGTAAGCATCTCGCAAATCGGGCGTCACGACGGCATGACCATGGATGGCCGCCTGAGGCTCGCGCCGTTCTACGACCTGGCAAAACTCTTCGTACGAGAACCGATCCTTCATCACGAAGACCGCCAGTCCCCCCTTGAAGACGGGAGCCGCACGGTCATCGAAAAATGCCTGAGCCGCCTGCTCGCCCGCGGCAGCCCAGCGGGCCACCTGTTCGAGCCGCTCCGTCGGCACGTTTCCCGAAACGATAAATGCGTCGCTCTCGACGGTTTGCGGGGTTTCCTTGGGCAAGGCCCGCCGCCAGATGTCCGCCGTCCGCTGGCGGCGCCTTTCGTGCAGCTCCTGCGGCGAAGTGCGGGCCAGCTCGGCGGTGCGGCGTTCGGCGTCGGTGGGAACCAAGCTCCGCAGCGGCTGCTTGGGATCGCTGCCGTCGAACTTGGCCCCTTCGACAATCCACGTTCGCAGGTGATTCCAATGCGACCGTTTGATGTAGGCGTCGCCCGGCGGCATCTTGAACGGCTTCTGCTTGCCGACCAGCGCCCACAGGCGGCTCTTGTCGAGATCGCCGGGAACGATTTCCGCACCGGTCTTGCCGCCGGCGAGCAGCGACTCGAATGTTTCCAGCGACAGGCCCCCCTTCGGATCGTTGCCGCTGTGACAGCGAAGGCAGCGCTCGACCATGAACGGGGCGATGTCTTTGACGAACGAAACCGTTTCGTTTCCTGTCGGTCGGGCGACGACGATTTTAACCGGACTCTTGGGCCGAGGACGGTCAGCGGCGGCGGCCAGCTTGGTGAGCGGCTTGTTGGGGTCGTCGCCGTCGAACTTGGCTCCCTTGTTGATCCACTCGGCGATCTTCAGGCACTCCATTTCGCTCAACGGCTCTCCCCCTTTGGGCATCCGCGCGTCGCCCGGAGCAATGAGACGTGCCATGAGCAAGCTGTTGGCGGCGTCGCCGATCACCAACAGCGGGCCGTTCTTGCCCCCCTTCTCCATCCCGGCAAACGTGTCGAGCCGCAGGCCGCCTTTGGCTTCTTTCCCGTGACAGTCGAGGCAGTGCTTGGCGAAGATCGGCGCGATCTGGCTCACGAAGCCGCTCGACTTGTCACCCCCCATCTCTTTCGACGTCCCTTTTTTCGACGGGTGCTCGCCGTCGGAGAGGCCCCTCTTTTTCGCCTCGCGCTCCCGGGCCTTTTCGATCGCCTGTCGGCGGGCGGCGATCAGCTTGCGGATCGATGTGATGTGGGAATCTTTGTCGCTGATGCCCGAGTCTCTGAGGAAGTTTTCCAAACGCTGCTCGGCATCGGACGTTTTCTTCTCCGCCTCGTCGATCGCGTCGTGCCGGACCGGCGTGTGGACGCGGAGGAGCTCGGTGCGAATCGCGGCCAGTTCTGTTCGCTGCGCGGGGGTGGTCGCGGCCGCGGCTTCCCTGCAGAGACCGGCGGCCACGCAAAGTGCGAGTGCAATCGTGATGCATCGCTGTAATCGAACGTTCATCCCTTCGTCCTCATCGTTGGACGGCCTGCTCTTTGCAGTTTACTCGAAAGGAAATCCGAAGCCCACGGACGGCCGTCCGTGGGCTTTCGCACCGTCATCGCGAAATAACGTGTGGATGGTTCTCGTGCGCAGGGGTATAGTTGCAGTATGAGCGAACTCGCCCCCGCGCTTGCCGAGAAACGCGATCAACTGCTCGCGATACTGCAAAGCTACGGTCGCGTCGCGGTCGCCTATTCCGGCGGCGTGGATAGCGCCGTCGTCGCCAAGGCTGCCCAGCTTGCCTGCGGAGACAAAGCGGTCGCCGTGACCGCTGTCAGCGCGAGTCTCGCCTCGGGCGAGCGGGAGGCGGCCGCGAAGCTCGCCGACCAGATCGGCATTCAGCATCGCGTGATCGAAACGCGCGAATTCGAGAACCCCGATTACCTCAAGAACGCCCCTGACCGCTGCTATTTCTGCAAGACCGAGCTGTACACGCGGCTCGAGCAACTGCTCGATCGGCCCGCGTCGGGCGGAATCGGCGACTTGGGACTCGAATTCGACGTCCTCGTCAACGGGGCCAACCTCGACGACCGCGGCGATTACCGCCCGGGAATGACGGCGGCCCGCGAGCATGCCGTGCATAGCCCCCTGATCAAAGCCGGCCTCACCAAGGCCGAGGTGCGGGAACTGGCGGCGCACTGGAATTTGCCCGTGTGGGACAAGCCGGCCACGCCCTGCCTTTCCAGCCGCATCGCGTATGGACTGGCCGTCACCCCCGAGCGGGTGCAACGCGTCGATGAGGCGGAAAAGTTCCTCCGCGAAGAGTTCGGCCTCCGCGAGTTTCGCGTCCGTCACGAGATGGGCGATCTCGCCCGGATCGAAGTTCCCCTCGCCGAACTGCCGCGGCTCATCGCTCCTCCCGCGCACAACCTGATCACTCAGCGACTGCGGAAGCTCGGCTTCAAGTTCGTCACACTCGACCTCGACGGCTTCCGCTCCGGCAGCATGAACGCCGTCGTGCCGCTTGAAAGTCTCGTCGCCGCACGCACCTCGAGCTCCGGCAAAAACTGACGCGAAAAAAACCTCGCGCACCCCTCTTGAGCCGCCTCGGCAGTGCCGTAGAATTCGTGCGTAATCGCTGCTGTTGGCCGTTCTTACGGAACACAGCGGTGGAACGAGCGATGCCAGGTTTCGCCGAACCTGGCGAGAAAATCACCAAGTTCGTCCGAACCTGGTGAACTCTTCGCCAAGTTCCGTTGAACTTGGCGTTTTTTTCACCAAGTTCGCACGACGCTACGCAATTCCCGGCACCGGGTAGTTCTTGGTGAACTCGCCGATCTCTTTGCGGACGCGATCGAGCACGCTCTTGTCTTCCGGCGCACGAAGGACTTCGAGAATCCACGCGCCCACGCGTTTCATCTCGCTTTCCTTCATGCCTCGGGTCGTGAGGGCGGCCGTGCCGATGCGGATGCCGCTGGGATCGAGCGGCTTCCGCTGATCGTAGGGGATCATATTCTTGTTGACGGTGATCGCCGCCCGGTCGAGGGCCTCTTCGGCGATCTTGCCGGTCAGTCCCACCGTCGTCACGTCGCACAGCATCAGGTGATTGTCGGTTCCGCCCGAAGCGAGGCGAATCCCCCCCTTCATCAGCGTCTCGGCGAGCGTCTTCGAGTTGGCGACGATCTGCCGGCCGTACTCCTTGAACGACGGCTGCATCGCCTCGCGGAAGCAGACGGCCTTCGCCGCGACGATATGCTCGAGCGGACCCCCCTGCATGCCGGGAAAGATCGATTTATCGAGCGCCTTGGCGTGCGGCTCTTTGCACAGCACAAAACCCGATCGCGGCCCGCGGAGCGTCTTGTGCGAAGTCGACGTGACGAAGTCGGCCACCGGCACGGGACTGTTGTGCACGCCGGCCGCCACCAATCCGGCGTAATGTGCCATGTCGACCATGAAGAGCGCCCCCACCGAGCGGGCGATCTCGGCGAACTTCGCGTGATCGATCTCGCGGGGATAGGCGCTGGCGCCGGCGACGATCAATTTTGGTTTGTGCTCGCGGGCCAGCCTGGCGACTTGATCGAAATCGATGCGATGGTCGCTCTCGCGGACGCCGTAAGCCACGACGTGGTAAAGCTGGCCCGAGAAATTGACCGGGCTGCCGTGCGTCAGGTGCCCGCCGTGCGCCAGGTTCATGGCGAGATACGTATCGCCCGGCTTCATCACGGTGAGATACACCGACATGTTGGCCTGCGAGCCGGCGTGCGGTTGGACGTTGGCGTGCTCGCTGCCGAAGAGAGCGCGGGCCCGCTGACGGGCCAGCTCTTCCACGCTGTCGATGAATTCGCAGCCGCCGTAATACCGCCGACCTGGATAGCCCTCGGCGTATTTGTTGGTGAGGATGGTGCCGGCCGCTTCGAGCACGGCGGCGCTCGTGTAGTTTTCCGAAGCGATCAGCTCGAGCCCCGATTTCTGGCGGCCCCGTTCCAACTCGATCGCTGCCCAGATTTCCGGATCCGTCCGTTCCAACGCAGACATTCGTATCTCCTTGGCCTTTCACCTTCCGGAGGAATTCAACATCGCCTGAAACTGCAGCGCCACGTTTGGTTACGAGCCGCCGGCTTTACGCCGGCGGTCTTCAACGGCGCGTCGGGCGCTGCTCGAAAACCGCCGGCGTAAAGCCGGCGGCTCGTCGGAACGGCGCAACCTGGCGCTCAGGCACGAATCACTTGCTCTCATTGTCGCCGAGCGGCTGTCCTCACGCAAATGACGCCCGCGGGCGGTGCTACCCAATCCGCGGGCGGCGGGGTATGCTCGCCGTCGACCTCTGCGAAAGCCGTCTCTCGATGTCGCCCAACACCGATCCGCCCACCGACGCGCCCTCCGTCGCCAGCTCCCCCTGCCTGCAGGGGGAACGGGTCTCGTTTACCGGCACGCTGGCCTCGATGACGCATCAGCAGGCGCATGAGGTCGTGGAACAACACGGCGGAACAGCGACCCACAACGTCAGCAAGCAGACGACGATGTTGGTCGTCGGCGAGGAAGGCTGGCCGCTGGAACCGGACGGCCATCCGTCGATCAAGCTGCAGCAAATCACGCAGTGGCAGAAGGAGGGAATCCCTGTCCGCATCGTGAGCGAATCGGACTGGCTGCGGATCGTGGGTCTCGACGGCCGCTGCCGCGAGGTGCATTCGCTCTACACGCCGGCCATGCTCTGCCAGTCGCTCAACGTGCCGATCTCGCAAATCCGCCGTTGGGAACGGCTGGGCCTGATCCGGCCCGTGCGAAAGGTCTATCGGCTCCCGTATTTCGATTACTCCGAGGCGGCCGGCGTCCGCCGATTGAGCGAGCTGTTGACCGCCGGGATTCCGCTGTCCCAGTTGGAATCGAGCCTGATCAAGTTGCGGACGATGCTGCCGGCCCTCGATCGTCCGCTGGCCCAGCTCAACCTGCTCGCTCAGGATTCGCGGCTCCTGGTGCGCGACGCACACGGGTTGGTCGAGCCCTTCACCCGCCAGCGCTGTTTCGATTTCGTCCCCCCTGCCCCGCCGGACGATGAGGAAACGAGCGAGCCGGGCGTCATTTCGGATCGGCGACTCACCGGCAACGGGGAAATGAACGCCTCGTCGAGGTTGCATTGGTCGGCCGATCAATGGTTCGAGGAAGGCTGCCGCCTGCTCGATGAGCACGAAACGGCCGCCGCCATCGAAGCGTTTCGCGCGGCACTGATGAGCCGAGCCGGGAGCCCTGAGATCAATTTTCATCTGGCCGAAGCTCTGTATCGTGCCGGCAACGCGGACGGGGCGCTCGAACGCTATTACGCGGCCGTCGAAGCCGACCACGATTATCTCGAGGCCTGGACGCAAATCGGCTCGATCCACGCAGCCAAGGGAGAACTGGAATCGGCACTCGAGGCGTTTTCAATCGCCCTCACCGTGCATGCCGATTATCCCGACGCGCACTGGCACGTCGCCGACGTCCTCGTGCAACTCGGACGGCCCGACGAAGCGGCCGCCCATTGGCGGAAGTATCTCGAATACGACCGCCGCGGCCCCTGGGCCGAACAGGCCCGCCAACGGCTCAAAGCGATGGATGAAACGCCGGACGCGCACGATTCGTGACCAAGGCGTTTCAGCTGTAGGGTGGGACCAACTCGCGGAGCGAGTGCAGGCCCACCATTCAAAAGCGCCGGGCGCGCTCGTGGTGGGCCGGCGCTCGCTCCGCGAGCTGGTCCCACCCTACGAGGCAACGATTCAGTGAGCCTGGGCCTCGTGGGTTGCCTCGGCCTTCTCGGCCGCAGCGGACTTGGCCGCTTCGACGCTGGCCGCCCGTTTGAACGTCCAGTACCCGACTCCCGACATCACGACCACGGTGTAGAGAAAGAACAACGCCAGCATCTTCCCAATGGCGCGGCCGGCGTCGCCGTCGTCGGCGTCGAACTGATCAATCTGCTGCCCGGTGAAGGGAACTGCCGCAACCGCAACGGCGGCCACGGCCGGCGCATGAACATCGGCGGTCTGCACGTGCACCTGATCCTGCTCCGACATCGTTAAAACTCCTCCGATCTGAAGAAAAGCCCACCAAACGGGCGAGTTTCTGCTACGCAATTTTGCCGCAAACAAGCCGGCCTGTCGAGGGGAGGAGAAAGGGGTCAGGGATCAGTGGGCGGAAAATAGGGATCAGAGGTCAGGGATCAGCACGAACTGGCACACTGCGTGTGCCCAATTTCTCGTCCCGCACGTCTTGCCCCCTTGCCACTGTCCGCCTCTCAATCCCTGACCCCTGCCCCCTGAACCCTGACCCCTGCGACCAGTTCTCCGAGGCGGTCGTCGTGGGGATACGGGTGGCCCGTGTGCTGGCGGAAGGCTTCGCCGTATTTGACGCCGATTTCGCGGCCGCGGGCGGCGGACCACCGGGCGCCCCGCTCGAGGTATTCGTCGATGCCATGCTGCTTGCGGAGCCAGTTCCGCTGGCTCTCGTGGCAGGCGAGCATGTTTTGCTTGAGCTCGAAGACGGGCGTGACGTCGACGATGAAATCGGGGGGCTGCGGCTGGCCGAACCAGTCGATCCCTTCGACCGCGTCGACATAGTACAGGTACGGGATCGTCGTGAGCGGCGGTGCGGGATTCCATTGCCGGGTCGAATAGTTCGGCACCGAGGCCGAAAAGCACGCCTCGCGGACGAGCACGCTCGTGATCTCGTGGTCGGTCATGTAATCGACGGGAGGCGCGGTGAGCACGATATCGGGCCGCGCGGCGGAGGGCCTCGCAGACCTTTCCACGGCTCGGATTATCGACGACAATCGCGAGGTCGCGAAACTCCAGGCAGACGTATTCTGCCCCGAGTAGCTCAGCCGATTTCCAGGCCTCGGCCCGCCGGATCTCGGCGATTTCGTCGGCGGAATATTCCGCGCTGCCGCAATCGCCGGGCGTCATCGTGGCGATCGTGATGGCACAGCCTTGGTTTTTCAAAAGCGCCAGCGTGCCGGCACATTGAAACTCGACGTCGTCCGGATGGGCATGGATCGCCAGAATACGCGGCGGGCTGGAGGAAGGTGCCATTGAATTTGCTCGGGGAACACGGGTTTAATGAGAGAGGACGGGTAGCAAGGTCATTGGTCAAGCACGAAATCCGAATGACGAAGGAAGCACGAATTTCCTAATGACCCAAACAAAGAGGCAATCGAATACCAGGATGCCCGTTTTGGTTCTTCGCGCTTCGGATTTCGTGCTTGCTCAATTGCATCTGACATTATTCAAAAAGGGTCGCACGTTACAACATGGCCATTGAGATCGCGTCGCGAAATCCGCTTGCCGGTGCCGCCAAAACGGCTGCCGAACAGACTCCCGCCGCACAATTTATTCGCCACACCCGGGTCCCCACGCTCGCCTTCAACAACGCGCGTGAAGTTGACCGTCACGTCGCCGTCGTGGTGGAAAGCTTGATCCGCGAGAAAAATTCGGCCGGCCGGCCGACCGTGCTGGGACTTCCCACGGGCTCGACGCCGATCGGCGTGTACCGCGAGCTGGCCCGCATGCATAAGGAAGAGGGCCTCGACTTCTCCAACGTCGTGACCTTCAACCTCGACGAATACTTTCCGATGGAGAAAGAGTCGATCCACAGCTACCAGCGCTTCATGCGGGAGGCGCTGTTCGACCACGTCAACATTCCGAAAGAAAAAATCCATATTCCCGACGGAACAATCCCCGCTAAAGATGTCGACTCGTATTGCGAAGCCTACGAGCGGGCCATCGAAAAGGCCGGCGGCATCGACCTGCAGATCCTGGGCATCGGCCGCACGGGGCACATCGGTTTCAACGAGCCGGGCAGCCCTCACGACAGCCGCACGCGGATGGTCACGCTTGACCCAGTGACCCGACAGGACGCGGCCAGCGATTTCTTCGGTGACGAAAACGTTCCCATGCAGGCGATCACGATGGGCGTGGGGACGATCCTCGAGGCCCGCAAAGTCGTCATTATCGCGCTGGGCGAACACAAGGCGCCGATCGTCCGCCGGGCCGTCGAAGAACCGATCTCGGAAGAGGTGACCGCCAGCTTTTTGCAGGCGCACGGCAATGTGACCTTCGCGCTCGACCTGGCGGCGGCCTCCGACTTGACGGCCATCCAGACGCCCTGGCTCGTCGGCCCGGTCCGCTGGACTCCGGCACTCGAAAAACGGGCCGTTATCTGGCTCAGCCAGACGGTGAAAAAGCCCCTGCTCAAGCTCGAAGCCCGCGATTTCGTCGAGCACCGGCTGCACGAACTGCTTCGCGAATGCGGGCCGACCGAAGCCATCCGGCAACGCGTTTTCAACGAACTTTTGGGCGGGATCTGCACGCGGCCCGGCGGGAAGGAACGGCAGAAAATCATCGTTTTCAGCCCGCATCCCGATGACGACGTGATCTCCATGGGCGGGACGCTGTGGACCCTGCACGACCAGGGGCACGACGTCCATATCGCCTACATGACGAGCGGCAATATCGCCGTCTTCGACCACGACGCGCTACGGCACATCGATTACGTGAGCGAATTCCACAAGATTTTCGCGCTCAATACCGAGCCGGCCGAAGCGCTCTGCGAAAAGCTGCATCGAGCGATCACGACCAAGCAATCGGGCGATTTCGACACCGAAGAGGTGTTGAACGTCAAGACGCTGATCCGCAAGACCGAAGCCACGGCGGCGGCGGCGGCCATCGGCGTGAAGGATGAAAAGCTCCATTTCCTCGAACTCCCCTTCTACCGCACCGGCAAAGTCTCCAAGCGGCCGATCAGCGACGAGGACGTGGCGATCATCGCGAAGCTGTTGCGGGACGTGAAACCGGGCCAGATTTATGTGGCCGGCGACCTGTCCGACCCGCACGGGACGCACCGTGTCTGTGCCCAGGCGATCCTCAAGGCCCTCGAAGTGTTGAAGCCCGAGGGGAATACTCCCGAAGTCTGGCTCTACCGAGGTGCCTGGCAGGAATACGAGCCGCACGAAATCGAACGGGCCGTCCCCCTGAGTCCCGAGGTCATGCTGCGGAAGAAACTGGCCATCTTCAAACACGAATCGCAAAAAGACAAAGCTCTCTTCCCCGGCCACGACGAGCGGGAATTCTGGGTGCGGGCCGAAGAACGGACGAAAAAGACGGCCGGCATCTACAACGATCTGGGCCTGCCGGAATACTACGGGCTGGAAGGCTTCGTCCGGTTCTCGGGCCAGCTTTGATCGACAAATCCGGTTCCTCCGGGATTCCTCTTCTCAAAACGCCCCAAATCTCCTAGAAGTTCACACGGAATCTGGGAAAAGAAGCGCGTGGAATTTGCGCAGGGATCCGCAGATTCGAGGGGGACGCTGGTCCCCCATCTCTCAACGGATGGAGAGACCATGGTCACGATGGCTCGTCTGAAGTGGCTCGCGGGCGCGAGCCTGGTGGGGGCAGCCCTTTTCGGAACTTTTTGGGCAGCCGGCTGCGGCGACTCGAACGCCCCTTCTTCCACGGCAAAAACAGCCCAAAACGCGCACGGCACGGGTGATTTACCCACCGCCTCGATCGGTAGCCCCGCGGCCAACGCGTCTGCGAACGTGGCCGACGGCAATTCCGAGCCGGGCCCGGAGAACGCGGCTGCCCCGGCCCAAAACCCGGCTGCAAAGAATGCAGGCCCGGAATGGCTCTTGAACGAGATGATTTCCCTATTGGAAAAGCCTCTGCCGCCGGAGTCGACGCCGCAGGAGCAGGCGACCTGCCTTCAGGGTCGGAATCAGAAGATCGTCGAGATGGCCCACGAGGTCATCGCAAAAACGCACAAAGACAAGACGGCCGAGCCGCTGTTCAACAAGGCCGTCCAATTCCTCGTCGAGGCTCGGCTGAAGCTGGCGACCAATGGAAGCCAGGAAGACGCCCGGGCCCTGCACGATGACGCGCAGGCCCTCTACCGCCGCGATCCCTCCTCCGTGGCGGCGGCCGACGCGGCCTTTGCGGTGGCTCGCCTGGCCCATACGAACGCCCAGCTTTCACGGACCGATCCGCGTTTGATCCAGGAGTTCGCCATCCAGGCCCGCCTGTTTGCCAGCCGCTTTCCCAAGGATGCCCGGGCCGTGCAGCTCCTGTCGGCGGCGGGGCAGACGTGCGAGGCGTATCACATGGATGCCGAAGCCGTCAGTTGCTTCGCCCTCTTGCGGGAAAATTTTGCACAGAGCCCTCAGGCGGCCCAGGCGACGGCCGTTCTGCGTCGCCTCGAACTGAAGGGACATTCCCTTACTTTTGGCGGGGAAACCCGTGACGGCAATTTCGTCCGCATCGAGGACCTCCGCGGCAAGCCGGTCCTGATCGTCTTCTGGGCCAGCGATTCAGAGTCCTTTCAGGCGATGCTGCCCCGGCTCAATCGCGTGCTTCAGCCCTATGGCAAATCGACTCTGAACGTGCTCGGCGTCTGTCTGGATGAGAGCGACAAGACGCTGGACGATTTTGCGGAAAAGAACGGCCTGAACTGGACGCAGATCTTTTACGCCGACCCGGCCAAACGGCACTGGGACCATCCGCTCGTGCAGTTCTACGGGGTGCACGACATCCCGTCGCTGTGGCTCGTGAATGCCGAGGGAGTGGTGGTCGACACCCACGTCACGCCCGACACGCTCGACGGCCAGTTGAAGTATCTGCTTGCCTCGGACGGCCGCACGACACGTGAATAGTGCGTGTTTTCCCTCGTTCGCTTCTGAACAGTCTCTTCCGAACAGTGCAGCCGAGCGTCGCGAAACGCTCGGCTGTTTTCTTTGCGCTTCGGTCACGTTTTCGCGAAACTTCTGGCCAAGATCGTGTAAACCGCGGCAAAAACGGCGATTAAGTCCAGCAAGACACGGCGTCGCCGCCCGAAAAATCGCGAGATGCGCAGTATTTTTCCGATAGGTTACAAACCGTTCATCTGAACGGATGCACCTAATCATGGCTTGCGAAATGCACAGCCGTATATTAGGATGGATACTGATTCGACGTAAGTGCCGCACTGATTTTCACGCACGGGATTGCCCAGGAGAAATCGATGGCAGTCGCAGAAGTTAAACCCGCCCTCACCAGCCGCCAGAAACAGATCTACGAATTCTTGAAGGACAAGATCCGTAATCGTGGCTACGGGCCGACCGTTCGGGAAATCGGCACACACTTCGGGATCCGCTCCCCCAACGGCGTCATGTGCCACCTGAAGGCCCTCGAACGGAAGGGGCTGATTACGCGCGAATCACACATGTCGCGGGCCATCCAACTGTCGGAATCTCCGCAGTTGCGGACGAGCCTGCCTTTGGCCGGCCAAATCGCGGCCGGAAGCCCCGTGTTGGCCGTCGAAGAGTCGGATCGCGTCGATTTTGCCCGTCTGTTCGACCCGGAGGACCATTACTGCCTCCGCGTCAAAGGCGATTCGATGGTCGAAGACCAGATCGCCAGCGGGGACTATGTGGTCGTCCGTAAGCAGGACACTTGCCACGAGGGAGAAATCGTGGTCGCCCTGGTCGACGGGCACGAGGCAACGCTCAAGCGTTTCTATCGCGAGAGCGATTGCATCCGCCTCGAGCCGGCCAATTCGACGATGAAGCCGATCTACTCGGACAACGTCAAAGTGCTCGGCGTCGTCGTCGGCGTGGTGCGAGAGGTACTAGGAATCAAGGATGAAGGCGGAAGGTCGAAGATCCGCCGGCGGCGGAATGAAGGATGAATAGAGGCAGGTAGGCAAAAGTCTTAGTCAGCCTCCTGCCATCATTCTTCGGCGCGCTTCCTTAGCCCGCTGCCGAGTTCGCCTGGTACTGGTTCAGCTTGTTGTAGAGCGTTTTCAGCGCGATCCCCAGTTCCAGGGCGGCTTTCGGCTTGTCCCCCGCGTGCTTGTCGAGCACGTGATGGATCACGTCCATCTCGATTTCCCGCAGCGTCTTCGACTGGTTGCTGTGGAAGGCACCCCCGCCGCCGCTTGAGCGGATCGTGGGGCCGGTGACGCTTGCCGGCAGATGCTCGGGGAAAATCGTATGACCGTCGGAGAGGATCACGGCGTGCTCGAGGGCGTTGGCCAACTCCCGCACGTTGCCGCTCCACTCATGGCTGATGAGCACTTCCAGGGCGGCCGGCGACAGGATGTCGGCCGGAGCCTGCGGTCGCTTCAGATGACGGGCCAATAAAAACCGAGCCAGCCCGGGGATGTCCTCTTTGCGCTCACGCAGCGGCGAGAGATGAATCTCGAACGTGTTGACGCGGAAGAAGAGGTCCTCGCGGAAGGTCCCTTCGGCCACCATTTCCTGCAGGTCGCGATTGGTGGCGCAGACGATGCGGACATCGACGTGGAACGCCTCGTTTTCGCCCACCCGCCGCACTTCGCCCGATTCGAGGAAACGGAGCACCTTGACCTGCATCGACTTGTCGAGTTCGCCCAGTTCGTCGAGGAACAGCGTGCCCCCCTGCGCCACCTCGAACAGCCCCTTACGGGGTGAATCGGCCCCGGTGAAAGCCCCCTTCCGGTGGCCGAAAAACTCGCTTTCCACGAGGTTTTCCGGCAGGGCGCCGCAGTTGACCGCGACAAACGGGCCGGTCGCCCGCAGGCTTAGATCATGGATCCGCCGGGCCACGAGCTCTTTTCCGGTTCCGGTCTCGCCCAAGATCAGCACGGTGGAATCGGTCGGGGCGATCTTGTCGATGAGCTGCTTGACCCGCCGCATCGACGGTGTTTCGCCGATGAGGCTCGAATCCCCTTCAACCGATTCGAGCCGTCGTTCCAAGGCGACCGTCTTGCGGGACAGAGCCACCTTCTCGCCCACGCGCTTGAGCACGTTGGCAATCTCGAACAGTTTGCACGGTTTGGGAAGAAAGTCGTAGGCGCCGCGGCGGAGGGCCTGAATGGCCTCGTCCATGCTGCCGTGCCCCGTGCTGATGATAACTTCGGTCTCGGGCGACACCTTTTTCAGGTGATCAATCACGTCCCAGCCGCTCAGTCCGGGCATCCGCAAATCGACGATGGCGACGTCGAAAAAGTGCTTGTCGACGGCGGCAATGGCTGCGGCGCCGTCCTCGCAGATCGTCGCCTCGTGTCCCATGCGGGGCAGCTCGATCTTCATTACATCCCGGATGGGGGGTTCGTCGTCGACGAACAGCACACGCAACTTGTTCGCGGGCAATGTGTTCAAGCAGCCCTCTCCTTGGTGCACCGACCCCGAATCCATTCGGTATCAGACTTGTGGGACGAGGGGTAATAACAGATTGTGAAAACTGTCGCAATTGGATTCTGAAGCACATTTTAGAGCGTACCGACAGAGCGCCGGGACGTGGAAATGCGTACCGTGCCGCGGCTCGAAAGCCCGTTCGATTCAGAGGGCGAGGTCACGCGGCACTGGGCGTCGGCAAAAAACCACGCTTTCGTCGCGTCACCTCTGTGCTCGCAGCACTAAGCGGCCGCTGTGCGCTTGACCGCCCGGCGGGGCAAACGGACGCGAAACGTGCTGCCGCGCCCCGGGCCGGGGCTGTCGACGTCGATCGTTCCGCCGTGATCGCCCACGATGCGATGGCTGATCGAGAGGCCCAGGCCCGTTCCGCGGCCGTCGCGGCGTTGCGTGAAGAAAGGCTCAAACAGGTTTTCAATCACCTGCGGAGTCATGCCGCATCCGTCGTCGGTGACGATGAGCGTCACCTGGTCGGTCTGCTCGGCAATGTCGATCGTCATGGTGCCTCCCGCGTCCATCGCCTCGAGTCCGTTGGAGACGAGGTTCATCACGACCTGCTGGATTTCGGGACCGTTGATCTCCAACAGGCAGGGCGAGGTCCGCGTGAACCGCACGGCCCGATCGCCGTAGCGGCTCATGTGCCGCATCACCCCCAAGACGTCGTTCACGATCGAGGTCAGATCGTGGTGCGCACAGGTGTCGCCGTTGCCGCGGGCAAAATCGAGCAGTTTTCGCGTGATCCGCTGGCAGCGGAAGGCCTCGCGTTCGATCATCCGCAGGTATTGCCGAGCGATCTCGATCTCGCCGGGATCGGTGCCGGCCAGTCCCGATTCGCGGTCGACCAGCGATTCGGCCGCCATGGCGATGGCCGAGAGAGGATTGTTGATCTCATGTGCGACGCCGGCCGCCAGAAAACCGATGCCGGCCAGCCGTTCCGAGCGGATGAGCTGCTTGATTCGCTCGCAGACCTGGCGATCGAGGTCGCCGCGAATTTCTTGAAAGCGGCTCGTCATGCTGTTGAAGGCGTCGGCGAGTTCCTTCATTTCGTCCTGGCGGGTGAATTTGAGCCGATAGTTAAAATCGCCCTGGGCCACGCGGAGCGCTCCCTGATGCAGCTTCCGCAAGGGTGAAAAGACCCACACGTACCCGTAGGCGATCAAACCCAGCAAAAAGATGACGGCGATCACGCCGGAACCGATATCGAGCCAGAAACCGCGACGATTGACAACCTGCGCCTCGTCGAGCAGCTCGCGCACGCCCCGCTGAAAATCGGGCATTCTGTAGGCCAGCATCTGCAGGCCGTCGACTTTATCGCGAATTTGGGCCAGTGCGGTCGCATGCTTCTGGATGTCGGCCAAGGCCTCGGATTCCTGCTCGAGCTTGGCCAGTTGGCTGGCGATCTCGACGCTCTTTTCCTGAGCCAGCGATTGGGCCATGGGGTCGACATCGGCACTGGGCTTCAGGTCCGCGAGACTGTGCAGGAAGCGGTCCGTCTCTTCCTTCGCCTCATGCAGGACTCTGCGGAATTCGTCCCGCTGGTACCGGTGACCGGCCAACGTGGTGGCGGGCGCCATCAACAGCGGCGATTGCAGGTTGTCGAGCGACCCGGCCAGCGCGGGCTTTTGCGGGCATTCGCGAATCGCGTAATGCAGCTTGCCGATAATGCTGCGGTACGAGAGATGGCTATAGACCGCGCTCAGCAACAAGCCGATCATCATGCAAAGAACCATCGCCAAACCGCAGACCATGGTGCGGCGGATGGTGCGCGTAAAGAGCACAGCAACCTCCCTGTTGCGGCGACGCCTCGCCGAGCGGCGAAGTCTACCGAGGCGGTAGGCCACCGGCAAGACCTGTGGCCGCGAGGGGCCAGGGGTCAGGGATTAGGGGTCAGGGAAGAGAATGCGAATGTCAGAAGTCGCGCAGTTCGAATCGATCGGGATCCGCCGCTGTCTTCTCTGACCCCTGTCCCCTGATCCCTGCCCCCTCTCTTCTGCCCTCATCCTCCCGATTTCTCGACCTGCGGGCTCGGGGGTTTGCCCCATTTTGACTGGCGATGGAGCTGCTTGCGGTATTGCATCAGGCCCGTCATCAAGATTTCGAGAACATGCGCCAGTTCGCCGAGCGCCTTTGAGTACCTGGTGCGCCTCAAGCGAGGCGCGAGCCGCCGCGTAGGCCACTTCGTAAGCCGGCCAATCGATCGACCAGTGTTCCTCGGTCGCTGCCCGCTGCAGCTCGACCTGCAGGCTGGCCAGATGGTTGAGAAAGGCCACGCTCGAGCGGGCCGAAGCCGTGCGGTACGGCTTCCAGATCGTCGTCTCGGTCCCGTCGAGGTCGGGCGCGGGAGGCTTCCGCCGCGGCCGCTTTTCGAGCCAGTATGCAAATGCGCCAACCGCGGAGAAAGCCGCCGCCGCCACGAGATAGACCCCTTCCAGGAACTTGTTGAAGAGGATGCTCGTCACTCCGACCACGAACAACAACGCCAAGAGCCAGACGGTGATCAACCAGCCCCAGCCGAGTCCCCGCGACGGAGCGGGGGGCTCCTCTTCGGGTTCGGCTCCGGCGGGGCCGCCTCCCACGTGTACGGCGACGACGGTCACGTTGTCCGATCCGCCCCGCAAATTAGCCAGGTTCACGAGCAGGCGGCAGGCCTCTTGCGGCGGCAATTCGCGGGCGATGATGCCAATTTCCGCGTCCTGCACGTGCCCGGTTAACCCGTCCGAACACAAGACATACACGTCGCCCGGCATCACGGGGTACGGCCCTTCGATGTCGATCTGCACGGTCGGTTCCGGGCCGAGCGAACGCGTGATGACGTGCCGCGATTCCTGCAGAAACACGTCCTCCGGCGCATCCGCCCTTGCCGCACGAGTTCCCAATGCAGGCTGTGATCGAACGTGAGCTGGTCGATGCGTTCCCCGCGAATGCGGTAAGCCCGGCTGTCGCCGACGTGGCCGAAAACCGCCCCTTGGGAACACAGCACGAGGGCCGTACAGGTCGTCCCCATGCGGTTGAAATCGCGGTTGAGCGAGCCGCGTTCGTTAATGGCGGCATTGGCCGTTTCGAGCGACCGTTTGAGCGCGTCGACGACGTCGAGATCGCGGAGCTTGAAAAACGTATGGCAGACGGTGTCGGCCGCGATTTTGCTGGCCAGCTCGCCGACGGCGTGCCCCCCCATGCCGTCGGCAACCAGCAGCAAATGGCCGTGTTCCCGCCAGGTCTGCGCGTCCGAGCACAGACGGATCGCGTAACTGTCCTGGTTGTTGCGTCGCCGAAAGCCTATATCGCTGACGGACGCGTAACGGATCGGCTGCTCCCAGCGCATCCCCTCTCCCGGCAGGCCCGACAAGCCGACCGCCGCCCGGCGGCAGGGCGTCGCAACAGCACCCCGGATTGTCGCAGTGGCAGCGCCACGGCGTTGTCAGAGGTCCGCGGGACCGGCTTTGCTGCCGTTGGGAACGAACCTCCGCCTCACCTTCGTCGCCGCTTGCAGGACCTCCGAAACTATCTTATCCCTTTGGAAATGAACAAGTAAAGTCCTTATTTCGCACCGGTTCCTTCGCCACATCCCGTCCGGAATGCACCTTGGCAGATCCTGCCGGCCGGCGTAGAATCCCGCCCCTTTGCCGCTTGCCGGCGGGCGTTCGTCCGCCGGGCGCGCGCAGATTCCCGGGTGCCAGCGGCCCGCGTCGCAACCGCTCGAAGTGTCAGGATGACTCGAAAAACGGGCGATCTCCCAGCGACTCACCAGAAGTCCGGCCACGCCGCCGCCGGCTCCCCGTACCGCTCGCTCAAACGGTGTTTCGCGCTGGCTCTTTGCGCTTGGGCCTGCCTGGACAGCGGCTGCGTCTATCGCCGCCTGATCGTTCGCTCCGATCCGCCCGGTGCCCGCGTCCTGTTGGACGGCCAGGAAGTCGGTTACACGCCGACCGGCATTCCCTTCACCTACTATGGCACGCGGAAGCTCACGCTGATCAAGCCCGGTTTCGAAACACGGACCGAACTCGTCGCCATTCCGCCGCCGTGGTACCAGTGGGTGCCGATCGATTTTGTCAGCGACAATTTCCTCGGCATGCACGTGGCCGATCGGCACGACATCAACTGGCAACTGTTCCCGCAGACAGTCGTGCCCCTCGACCAGTTGCAGCAACGGGCCGACTCTCTGCGATCGGAAGCCCACACGTCCGAATGACGCCGCGATCAGTCGAAGAGATAGCTGACCGACTCGTTGCGATGGATGCGGCGGATCGCTTCGCCCAGCAGCGGCGCGACGCTGATAATCTTCATGTTGGGCAGCCGCTGCTCCGGCGAGAGGGGCAGCGAGTTCGTGACGACGAGCTCGCGAATCGGCGATTCGCTCAACCGCTTGGAGGCCGGTCCGCACAGCACCGCGTGCGTCGTGCCGACGTAAACGTCCCCTGCCCCGTGCGATTTCACCACGTTCACGGCCCCGACGATCGAGCCCCCCGTCGAAATCATGTCGTCGAACAATAAGGCCGTCTTGCCGCGGATTGGCCCGCCGATCAGGTTCGCCTGCTGCGTGTTCATCGCGCTCGAGCGGCGCTTGTCGACGATGGCCAGAACGCCCCCCAATCGTTCGAGGTGCTGCAGGGCCCGCTTGATGCTCCCTTCATCGGGGCTCACGACCACGATGTCGTTGCCCGCGAGCTTGAGCCCCACGAAATACTCGTCGAGGATCGGGGCCGCGAAGAGGTGATCGACCGGCAGGTCGAAAAACCCCTGGATCTGGGCCGCGTGCAGATCCATCGTCAGCACGCGATCGGCTCCGGCCGTCGTGATGAGATTGGCGACGAGCTTGGCCGTGATCGGGACGCGGCCCGAGTCCTTGCGATCTTGCCGCGCGTAGCCAAAGTACGGCATCACGGCCGTGATCCGCGCCGCGCTCGCCCGGCGGCAGGCGTCGATCAGGATCAACAGCTCGACGATGTTGCGGTTCACCGGCGGACCGGTCGGCTGGATGATGAACACGTCGCAACCGCGGATGTTCTGGTTGAGCTTCACGCCGATTTCGCCGTCGGGAAAATCGACGATTTCGACCGCCGCCAGCGTGATCCCCAGATACTCGGCGATTTCGCCGGCCAGCGCCGGATGCGCCCGCCCGCCGACGATGGTGAGATGATCGTACAGCATCCGTCCGCAGCTACTCCTCTACCATCCCCCGAGCGTCACGCCCGCGCCCTTCAGTCTGCCGTCTGGGATCGACAAGTCAAGTCGCTGGCGAAACGGCCCCGTAAGCCGGGATGATCGTGTTGTCGGCGACTTCGACCGGCCCGTGAACGAGGGCGTGCGGCCCGATGCGGCAGTTGCGGCCGATGACCGCGGCGCCGGTAATCGAGGTGAACGGATAAATGATCGTTTCCGCCCCGACCTGGCACCGCGGATCGATATAGGTCATCTCCGGCGCGACGATGGTCACCCCGGCCAGCATCAGCGCTTCCTGGGCCCGTCGCTGGATCGCCCGCTCGACTTGGGCCAGTTGGACCCGCGTGTTGACGCCGAGCGCCTCTGCAAAATCGAAGCGGCGGGCCGCCACCACCCGTTTGCCCGCCTGTTTGAGCAGGGTCGGGCAGTCCGTCAGATAGTACTCGTTCTGCTTGTTGTTGGGCCGAATCCGCTCGAGGCCCCACAACAGCGACGGCCCGTCGAACGCGTAGCAGCCGGTGTTGATTTCGGTGATCGCCCGCTCTTCGGGGCTGGCGTCTTTTTGCTCGACGATCCGCACGAATTCTCCCGAGGCGTCGCGGACGATCCGGCCCAGCCCTTCGTTCGCCTCGGTCACCGCGGTCCCGATGACGCAGGCCGCCCGGTTGGTGGAAAGGTCCTGCAGCAGCCCCTCGAGCGATTCGCTCCGCAAGAGCGGCGTATCGCCGGCCAGCACGAAGACAGGGCCGGTGTGGTGGGCGAGGTGTTCCCGGCACATCATCACGGCATGGCCGGTCCCCTTCTGCTCCGATTGCACGGCATATTCGATGTCTTGTTCGCCCGCCAACAGACCGCGGACAATGTCGGCCCCGTGGCCCACGACCAGGATGGTCCGCCGGACGCCGGCCTGCCGGACGGCGGCCAGGACGTATTCCATCATCGGTCGGCCGCAGATTTCGTGCACGACCTTGGGCAACAGCGATTTCATCCGTGTGCTCTTGCCCGCTGCCAGCACGACGGCAACCGCATTGCCAGGCGAATCGCTCTCACTTCCGTCCGGCGTCATGGCGTCTCCGCGAAGTTCACCGCTCGACTTTTCCTAAGGGCGAAGCCTATCATAACTTATGTGCGTGCAGCAGTGTCGCAGCCGGGGCCAGGCGCGAAATGTGGATGAATCCCCCGAAATTGCGGCGAACATTGAGCGTCCGTCGCCGGTAAAAGTGGTGCAGGAGCGGCGATGTCGAACGCGGCCATGACCAGCCTCAGCAATCGGTTTCCGGCGCAGGCTTCGTCCGTTCTTTTTCGGCGCATTTCCGCTCATTTTCCTGATGGTGGGCGCCCTGCTGGCCTTCTCGGCTCCTGCCGCGTCGGCCGACGAAGCCCGGCCTCACGCCAAGAAAAAAGAGTCCAAAACCAAAGAGCCGAGGATCAAGGAACCGACCCGACCCCGTTCCAGCGATCCCGTCGTGGCCTTCATCGATCAGCAGATCCGCCAAGGCTGGATCGATAACGAGGTGCAGCCCTCGGCCCTCGCGGACGACGAAGAGTGGTTCCGCCGCGTCCATCTGGACCTCGTGGGACATATCCCCGCCTGGAACGAGATCGAACGCTTTCATCGGGAGAAAAACCCGGCCAAACGGGCGGCTCTCGTCGACAAGCTGCTCGACAGCCCCGGCTATGTCCGCAACTGGACGACCCTCTGGACGAACCTGGCGATTGGCCGCAAGAAGGTCCGCTTCGTCAATCGCACCGGCATGGAGCGGTTCTTCCGCGAGGCGTTCGCCCAGAACCGCCCGTGGAACGAGATCGTTCACGACCTGGTGGCCGCGGAGGGGCGCTCCGACGAAAACGGCGCGGTGAATTACCTGTTGGCCCAGATGGTCAACAACGACGAAGCCGTCCAGGCGACCGCCAAGACGACGCGCTTGTTCATGGGCGTTCAGGTGCAATGCACCCAGTGCCACAACCATCCGTTCAACGAATGGAAACAGGACCAGTTCTGGCAGATCAACAGCTTTCTGCGGCAGACGCGGCGGATCAATCATCGCAAGTTCGACCCGGCGAGCGGGCGGCGAGTCGACGATTACGCCGAGCTCGTCTCCGGCAACTTTTCGGGACCGGTGTTCTTCGAGAAGCGCAGCGGCGAGATGCAGGTCGCCTATCCGATCTTCAACGACGCCAAAGTCGATCCGGGCGCCGAAACCAATCGCCGCCGCGAATTGGCCCGCCTGATGACGACGGGAGACAACCCGCTCATCGCCCGCGCGATGGTGAACCGCACCTGGGCCCACTTCATGGGCTGCGGATTCACGACGCCGGTCGACGACATGGGCCCGCACAAGCCGCCGTCGCACCCCGAACTGTTGGACCGCCTGTCGCAGGAATTCGTGAAGAGCGGCTACGACGTCAGGCGGCTCATCCGCTGGATCTGCGACAGCGAAGCCTACAACCTCACGAGCCGCGCGGGAAAGAGGAACGCCGTCGACGATCCGACCCGCGGCCACGTGCCGCTCTTCAGCCGGATGTATCCCAAGCCGCTCGAGGCCGAGCAGCTTTACGATTCGCTCTTGATGGCGACCCATGCGGGAAACGCGGGCGAGACGAATTGGGCCGAAGCCCAGAAACAGCGCGACGCCTGGCTGCAGCAGTTCATCATCGCCTTCGGCACGGACGAGGTCGACGAAGCCAACACGTTCAACGGGACGATTCCGCAAGCCCTGTTGATGATGAACGGCCCCCTCGTCCAGAAGGCGGTGAGCGCGGAGAAAGGGAGCTTCCTCTGCTCGGTCCTGGAGTCGGAAAGCGACGAGACGCGGAAGATCCAGCAGCTCTATCTGGCCACCCTCTCCCGCCACGCCCGCGGCCACGAAGAATCGGCCGCTCTGAACCTGCTCGAATCCGAACGCGACAAACTGGCCGCGTTCCAAGACCTGTTTTGGGCCCTGCTGAATTCCAACGAATTTATTATCAACCACTGAACACACGCGACCAAATCCCGAGCGACTGCCATGAACCTCCATGTCCCCACCGGCATGACGCGCCGGCATTTTTTGAATCACGCGCTGACAACCGCGGCCGCTGTGCCCGCGCTCGATTTTCTGCTGCACCTCCAGGCCAACGCGGCCACGGTGCGGAAGAACCAGAAGGCGTGCATCCTGCTCTGGCTGGGCGGCGGGCCCCCCACGATCGATATGTGGGACCTCAAGCCCGGCTCGAAAAACGGCGGCGAATTCAAGCCGATCGCCACGTCCGGCTCGTTCCAGATTTGCGAGCACATGCCCAAGGTCGCCAAAATCGCGTCGAAGCTGTCGCTCGTCCGCTCGATGAGCACCCGCGAGGCCGACCACGGACGGGGGCGGTATTATCTCCACACGTCCTACGTCCCCAACCCGACGGTGATCCACCCGTCGTTCGGTTCGATCGTGAGCCGCGAGCTGGGGCCCAAACGGCCCTGGCTTGAAGTTCCCGCCTTCATTTCGGTGGGGGGCGCCAGCGAAGGACCAGGCTTTCTGGGAATGGCCAACGCCCCCTTCGTCGTCGACGCGGGCGGCGGCATTCGCAATGCTCAGAACGACAAGATCGACATCGAACGCTTCCAACATCGCATGAGGATGCTCGACGTCGTCGAGACGGGATTCATCAATTCCAAGCGGGGTGACGCGCCGCAGGCCCACAAGGACATCTACAACAAGGCCGTCAACCTGATGACGTCGCGGCAGATGGCCGCCTTTCGCATCCAGGAAGAGCGGGCCGAGGTCCTCACCGCGTACGGCAGCAACAATTTCGGCCGCGGCCTCGTGATGGCCCGCCGCCTGGTCGAGATCGGCGTCCCCTTCGTCGAAGTCACGCTCGACGGCTGGGATCTGCATCAGCGCGTCTTCGACGGACTGAAAACCCGACTCCTTCCCTCGCTCGACCAGGGGTTGTCGGCCTTGGTCAACGACCTTTCCTCCCGCGGCATGCTGGAGCACACCGTGATCGTCTGCATGGGCGAATTCGGCCGCACGCCCCGCATCAACCAGGACGTCGGCCGCGATCACTGGGCCCAGAGCTGGTCGGTGGTGATGACCGGCGGCGGACTCAACTCCGGACGCGTGATCGGCGGCACGGACAAAGAAGGGGTGGCCGTCGACGGCAAGAGCTACCTCCCCGGCGACGTCTGGGCCACCGTCGCGCACGCCCTCGGCATCCCGCTCAACACCGTCTACACGTCCAAACTGGGCCGCCCCATGAAAGTCGTCAACGGCGGCACACCGATCCAGGAACTGATCAGCTAATCAGGAAAGGATGAAGGCGGAAGGATGAAAAAACAGGCAAAGCGAACTCGCTGATTCATCCTTCATCCCGCCACGGGCGGATCTTTGACCTTCCGCCTTCATCCTTCTCTTAGGTTTCCCGCATGAGGCAGTGCGAAGACCAATCGGATTCGGCCCTGCAATTGCCGATCGCGCCGGCCGATGAGTTCGTCCAGCTCTTCACCAAGTGGCAGCGGCGGCTGTTCCTGTTCATCCTGGCGCAGGTTCCGAACCTGGTCGAGGCCGAAGAAATTCTGCAGGAAACGAATCTCGTGATCTGGCGGAAATCGCACACGTTCCGGCCGGGCACCAATTTTTACGGCTGGTGCTGCCGGATCGCCGTGTTGGAAGTCTTCAAAAACCGCGAGCGCCGCCGGCGGAGCGCCGTCGCGCTCAGCGACAGCTTTCTCGAGTCGATCGCGCTCGAAGCGCGGGAGAACGTCGAAGTGCTCGAAGAACGCCGGCGGGCGTTGCTGGCCTGCCTGTCGCGGCTGGCGCCGGCCGACCGCGAACTCATTCGCCAGCGCTACGCCCCGAGCGAGACGGGCAAGAGCCTGGCCCGCAAGCTGGGCCGCCCGGCCAACTCGGTTTACCAGTCCCTGTCGCGGATTCGGCGGGCCCTCTTGGAATGCGTGAAGCGCCGGATGGCAGCGGAGGCCCAGACATGAGTCTCGCCTCGGACGAATTTACCGAGCTACGCGAGATCCTCGAAGCCCTCTGCGAGGAGCGGGCCACGAGCGCGCAGCTCACGCGGCTCGAGGACCTGGCACGGAATGATGCGGCGGCCCGGCGGTTCTATCTCGAATACATCGATCTTCACGGCAACCTGCATTGGGATGCCGCCCAGGGGCATTCCGCCGAGGTGGCCGCCGTTCCTTTCGTCAAAGCCGAACTCAACACGCTGCCGCGCCCGTCGCGTCAGCGGCCGCCGGTTGTTTTGTCGAGCACGCTTCCCGCCACGCCGGTCCGCCGCACGCGTCGCCCGTTCGTCCTGGCTTTGCTCGCCGGCGGAGCCGCGATCGTGGTCGCTCTGCTCGCCGTCGTCTGGTCCCCCTGGCGCTCGCACCCGACCGTGAAAGAACCGTCGGCGGCCGCAAGCGAGCATCGTGCGAACACCGCCAAAGAGACGCATGTCGCCCTGCCCGACAACCGCCGCCAGCGAATCGACGCCGCACGCGCGAAGACGACGGCCGCTCCAGCCCGGCCTGTCGCGGCGACCGTGGTCGCTCACCGGCGGTCACCCCGCCGCCAATTGGCGATCGTCAAAAAGAACGGACCGCTGCCGAAGGCGTCGCTGATTCCGCTCATTCCGCTCGAACCCGAGCGCAGTCCGATCCGCGTTCCGCAGCTTCCGGGCGACGCGGCCGCCACTCCGACGACTTCCGATGAAGCCGACCACGATCCGGCCGCGCTCGTCGCCTTTGTCGACGCGCGGCTCAAAAAGATGTGGAAGGTTTCCGGCGTCGAGCCGTCGCCCCTCGCCAGCGACGCGGAGTGGATTCGGCGCGTGTATCTCGACGTCGTTGGGCACATCCCGCCCGAGGATGCGGTCGACGCCTTCCTGGACAGCGACACCCCGCACAAGCGGGCCGCCGTCGTCAAGCGGTTGCTCAAGGACCCCGGCTACGCACGGAATTGGGCAACCGTGTGGACGAACCTGCTCGTCGGGCGGCAACCCCGCACGCCGGGCGTCCATCGCGACGAGCTCGAGAAATTCCTCCGCGACAGCTTTGCCGCCAACGTTCCCTGGAACGAGATCGTGTTCGCGCTCGTCTCGGCGGAAGGGACGGCCGAGCAGAATCCGGCGGCGAACTTCCTGCTGGCCCATCTCAATCAGGACGCGGTGCCGGCGACGGCGCTCACCGCCCGGCTGTTCCTCGGCATTCAGGTGCAGTGCACACAGTGCCACGACCATCCGTTCACGAAGGACAAGCAGGACCGCTTCTGGGAGCTCAACAGCTTTTTCCAACAGACCGAAGTCATCTCGCACCCTTCCCTGCCGACGGCCGTGGCCGCGACGGAAGGGACAACGATGGAAGCCCGCCAGGCCAGCGTGCCGGAGATCGTCACGCGGCCAGTCGGCGGACCGATGTACTACGAAACGCTGAAAGGCGAGATGCGGGCCGCCTTCCCCGTTTACGGCGGCCACAAGATCGATCCCGGCCCGGCCGTCAACCGGCGGCGCGAGCTGGCCCGGCTCATCGCGCAGGGGGACGACCGGCAACTGGCCCTGGCGATGGTCAACCGCACCTGGCAGCATTTCTTCGGCCACGGATTCACGCGGCCCGTCGACGACATGGGCCCGCACAACGGGCCCAACAATCCGGAAGTCCTCAACCGGCTGGCGCAGGAATTCATCGCGTCGGGTTACGATTTGAAAAAACTCATCGGCTGGATCTGCGCGACCGACGCCTACCAACGGACCAGCATCCTCGAGCCGGAAAACGTCGCCGACGATCCGGCCAACGGCGCCGCTCCCCTCTTCACCCGCGTCTACCTTAAGCCTCTGTCGGCCGAACAGCTTTACGATTCGCTCCTGGTGGCCACGCGGGCGAGGTCGTCGGCCCGCACCGACTGGAACGACGTCGGCCTCCGCCGCGAGGACTGGGTGCGGCAGTTCGTCTATAGCTACGCGACCGAGGAGAACGACGAGGCTTCCCTGCCCCCCGGCTCGGTCTCGCAGGCCCTCACGATGATGAACGACCGGATCGTCGACGGGGCACTCGCCGTTGAGCCGGGAACGCTGCTCTACGACGTGGCCCACGACAAGGCGGCCGACGCCGCCAAGATCCGCCGGCTCTGCCGATCGGCCTTGGCCCGCAATCCGACCAGACCGGAGCTGGATGCCGCTCTGGCCCGCCTCGACGAGGCCCGCCAGAGCGCCGCGACCGCAAAGGCCCGCGAACAGGCGGCCGCCAATGCGCTGGCCGACATCTTCTGGGCCTATCTCAACGCCAACGAGTTTGCGCTCGTCCACTAACAGGCTGGTTTCTCATCCGGCCGCTGCGTCAACGCGATCAATTCGTACGATTGGCAGCGCTGGTGGATGCCGCGGGCGGATTGTTCGAGTTGCCCACCGCTTGGCGATCGCCTGGCTGAGGTTTCGCGTCGGGCACGACGGCGGTCTCGGCCTCCGCCACTTGCGTCTTGTAGAACTTTCCGGCGTCGTCAAACAACAGCGCGACATTGATATGCCACCGCTCGCCGCTGGGCCGTTTCCACAGCTCGCAATAGTAAACCCGCCGGCTGATGCCGAAGCTCCCCTCCACTCCCGCGGCCGCCAGTCGACGCAGCGCGTCCTCCCGGCGAGTTCCTTTGGGCACGACCGTTAAGACCTCTTTTTCCTGTTCGGAGTACGTCAACGGACAGGGAACGATGGGGCGCGTGATCCCAACGCAGCCGACCAGTCCCAGCGCAACCAACCCGGCCGCCGCGAGACGGAGGTACTGGATTTGCATTTTTGACAGCCTGGAAGTGCTCAACCGCAACTCGTGACGCAAAGACAATCGAGTTCGCGGAAGGCGAAGACAACGCGCGGAAAGGAAGGGAAAAAACGGGATTTGCAGAGTGGGGAAGCGGCTTCTACCTCTCCCCGGCACCGGCGTCAATGTGACTTTGCGGACGACGACGGCAAGACCGTCTCAGGCGAGCAGCTTCTCGATCAGATTGCCGTGAACGTCAGTCAGCCGGAAATCGCGGCCCTGGAAGCGGTAGGTGAGGCGTTTGTGGTCCAATCCCAAGAGGTGCAGGATCGTCGCCTGAAGATCGTACAGGTGGTACGACTCGTCGGCGGCAAAGCAGCCGATGTCGTCGGTGGTGCCGAGGGTTTGGCCCCGTTTCACTCCCCCGCCGGCCAACCACATCGTGAAGGCGTCGATATTGTGGTCGCGGCCCACGGTCGCATCCCGGGCTCCTTGCGCCACCGACGAGCGACCGAATTCGCCTCCCCAAATGACCAGCGTTTCATCGAGCAGTCCGCGGGCCGCCAGGTCGCGGAGGAGCGCGGCCGAGGGCTGGTCGGTCAAACGACACTGACTCGAGAGCCCCGACACCAAATGCGAATGATGATCCCAGTCGCCATGAAACAGCTGCACGTATCGAACGCCGCGCTCGATCAAGCGCCGCGCCAAGAGGCAGTTCCGGGCAAACGAGGACTGACGGGCGTCGTCAATTCCGTACATCCGTAGAGTTGCCGCCGTCTCGCCCGACAGGTCCAGCAGCTCGGGAGCGCTGGTTTGCATTCGGAAGGCCATTTCATAAGCGGCAATGCGGGCGGCGATCTCACCGTCGCCCGTTTCCGCCAGCCGCGTGGCGTTGAGCGCATTGACCGCGTCGATCGTTTGCCGTTGCCGTGCCGGCGTAATCCCTTCCGGATTGGAAAGATTGAGGATCGGCTCGCCCGACGACCGCAGCGGCACGCCTTGATACGCCGAGGGGAGAAAGCCGTTCCCGTAGTTGGCGCCTTTCGAGCGCGGAGGCATGCCCGAGAGCAACACCAGGAAGCCCGGCAAATCCCGCGACTCGCTCCCCAAACCGTAGCCGATCCACGAGCCCATGCTCGGTCGACCGAACTGACGCCAACCGGTGTTGATCTGCAATTCGGCAAACATGTGGTTCGTGTCGTCGGCCCGCATCGTGCGCACGATCGATAATTGATCGGCGACCTGGGCCGTGTAAGGCAGCAATTCGGAGACGGCCGCTCCACACTCGCCGTGCCGGCCGAATTTCCATGGAGTTCCCATGAGCCGGGGCCGCTTGTCCTGGATCTGCGCGAACTTGATTTTCTTCAAGAACGATTCGGGAATGACCTCTCCGTCGCGCTGGGCGAGGACCGGCTTGGGATCGAACAGATCGAGTTGGCTCGGTCCTCCCAGCATGTAGAGAAAAATCACTCGCTTGGCCCGCGGCGGAAAATGCGGCGCCCGGGGAGCGAGCGGATCTTTCCAGGCCCCTGCGTTCACCGCGCCGCGAGCGGATCGCTCGTCGGCGAAGAGAGACGCCAATGCCATGGGCGCAAGGCCGAGTGCCGAGCGGCCGAAGAATTGTCGCCGCGTCTGCAAGGTATCGCAGCACGAGTCGTGCATCTGGGTCACTCCCGCGTCATGAATTCGTCGAGACTCAACAGGGCCCGACAGACGACTGTCCACGCGGCCCGTTGCCCGAGGTTGCTTCCGTGCGACAATTCGCCGCCGGCGATCTTGCGGGCCGCGTCTTGATCGGCCGCCAGCTCGTGAGACTGCTCGTCGAGCAATCGCAGTAGCACATGGGCCTCCGACGGGTTGGGCGTGCGGCTGAGGCAAGTCCGGAAGGCCCAGTCGAGGCGAGCGTCGTCCGACTGATTCGCACCGATGACCTTTCCGGCCAGGCCGCGGGCACATTCCACAAAGGTTGGATCGTTGAGCAACGTCAGAGCCTGCACCGGCGTGTTCGAGCGTTCCCGACGTGTGCAGGCGGTCGCCGCGTCGGGCGCGTCGAAGAGGCGCAGCGTCGGATACGGCGTCAGCCGCCAGACCCAGGTATACATTCCGCGACGATGGCGGTCATTGCCGGGACTTGTCGTCCAGGTGGCGGGAACGGCCCGTCCGTCGAGAACTCCGGCGGCTTGGGGCGGAAAGACGCTGGGTCCGCCCACCTTTTCCGACAACAGTCCTCCCGCATCAAGCGCGAGATCACGGATGACTTCCGCCTCAACTCGCAGCCGCCGTTGCCGGGCCAGCAAACGATTCGTCGGGTCGACCGTTTCCAGTTCGGGCCGTCTCCGCGAACTTTGCCGGTACGTCGCCGAGCAGACGATCATGCGATGCATCGCCTTGACGCTCCACGAGCGGGCCGCAAATTCGGTGGCCAGCCAATCGAGCAGCGGCTGATGGACGGGTGCGGGAGTCTTCACGCCGAAATTGTCCGGCGTCTCCACGATTCCCTGGCCGAAATAGTGCTGCCAAATCCGATTGACCGTCACGCGCCCGACGAGCGGATTGTCGGCGTCGACGAGCCACCGCGCCAGATCGAGCCGAGTTGGCGTGTGGCGCACGCGGAGCGGATGCAAAAAAGCGGGCACGCCCGGCTGCACGAGATCGCCAGGCCTTTCGGGGTTGCCTCGGATAAAAAGATGCGTCGGACGGGGAGCGGCATGCATCGCCAGCGTTGAGGGGAGCCGCGGCACGTGTTTTTCGCAACGCGCAATTTCCCGGGTGAGGGCCTGGTAGTGAGGATCCTGCTTGGCCCGAGCAGACGTGAGTCGCGCGAGCTGGTCGGGCGAGCGTCCGCCAGGACCCGATGTGACGGCACTTTGCACGTCGGTCGGAAGCTGGGCCCGCTCGTCGGCAGTGAGGCTGGCCACCCACGAGTCAACCGATGCTTTGAGTTTCGCTTCGTAGGCGTCGCGGGCGGCCTTGGCTCCGTCGGCGCGGGCTTGAGCTTTGTCCCGCACCGCCTTTTCGGCCGGAGACGCCAGCTCAAACGGAGTGATATCGGCACTGTCGAAAAAGGCGTAGAGCTGGTAGTACTCGCGCTGGGTCAGCGGATCGAATTTGTGGCTGTGGCATTGGGCACAGCCGACGGTCAGTCCCAAAAAAACGGCACCCGTCGTATTGACTTGATCGAGGACCGACTCGTGCCGCACGCCCGGATCGAGCATCGCATTGCAATGAAACGCGCTGGCGATGGTCTGCTCGACGCTCGCGTTGGGCAACAGATCGCCGGCGATCTGCTCGATCGTGAACTGATCGAACGGCTCGTCGCGATTGATCGCCCGGATCACCCAATCGCGATACCGCCACACGCTGCGGGGCGTATCCGACTCGTAACCGCTGCTGTCGGCATAGCGGGCCAGATCGAGCCAATGGCGGCCCCACCGCTCGCCGAAATGGGGCGACGCCAACAGCCGGTCGACCAGGCGTTCATACGCATCGGGGGCGGGATCGGCGACAAACCGGGCGACTTCATCAGCCGGCGGCAAGAGCCCCGTCAGGTCGAGCCAGACGCGGCGAGCCAGCGTCGCTCGGTCTGCCTCGGGAGCCGGTTCGAGATGTTGCGATTCGAGTCGAGAGAGCACAAACGAGTCGATCTCATTGCGGACCCAGCCCCTGTTTTTGACCGCCGGGGTTCGCGGTCGCACGGGCCGCCTGAAGGCCCAGTGGTCGGCCCCCTTTGGACGTTGTGTCGGCGCGACTTCGGGCCAGGCCGCCCCCTGGTCGATCCACGCCCGCAAGCGGCCGATCTCGCCAGACGAAAGGGGTTCACCTTCCGGCGGCATGACGATCTGCTCGTCGTTCGCGCCGGCAACAAACAGGATGAGCCGGCTTTTGGCGCTGTGGCCGGGCACAATCGCCGGCCCGCGCTTGCCTCCCGCGAGGGCCGCGCCCTTCCGATCGAGACGTAAGCCCCCTTCCTGAGCGTCCGCGCCGTGGCAGCGCACGCAATGCCCGGCGAGAAGCGGCTGAATGTCCGCGGCGAAGTCGACCCGACGGCCCAGCGGAGGCGGCAAGGGCGCGGTCTGTCCGTCTGCCCGGACTCTCGCTGAAAAAGCGAGGACAGAGAGCACCACGAATGCGACCGCACAGGTGCGGAGGGGCACTTCGCGACACCGATCCGGGAGCGAGTCGAAGCGTCGATCCACCATCAGCAGGCTGCCGCTTGGGAGGGCGAAAAAAAGGTAGGCAGGACGGAAGGCGGGGCCGGTCATCTCAGGAAAGCAGCCCGTAAGCTAGTGTAGGGTCAACTTTAATTTTTGGGGTTCACGGAGTCGCAAGATTTCTCTCCAATTGCGGAAGTCATTCGGACCCAAGGAGGGGAGTCATGAACAAGCGGTATCTTGTCAAGCTCGACAAGGATGAGCGCAAAGAACTCTCGCAGTTGGTGAAGAAAGAGAGAATCGCGGCGAAGAAACGCACGCACGCCCAGGTGTTGCTGTTGGCGGATGCCGGAAATCTTGGGCCGGCCTGGAAGGATGAAGCCATTGCCAATGCCTGCCAAGTGAGGGTGCAAACGGTCGAAAACATCCGCAAGCGTCTGGTGCTGGACGGCTTGGAGGCGGCCTTGAACCGTAAGAAACAAGTGCAGCCCTCGCGTGCCAAGATCCTCGATGGCGAAAAGGAAGCCAAGGTCATCGCGCTGTGCTGCGGCGCCGCGCCGTCAGGCCACGCGCGTTGGACGTTGCGGCTGTTAGCCCAACGCGTCGTCGAATTGGACATCGTCGAAGCGGTGTCACACGAGACGGTGCGGCGTTGCCTAAAAAAAATGAGTTGAAGCCCTGGCAGAAAAGCATGTGGTGCATCCCTCCGAAGCACAACGCGGAGTTTGTCTACCACATGGAAAACGTGCTGGAAGCTTATCAACGCCCGTACGATCCGCGCTACCCGCTGATTTGCATGGATGAGCTGAGCAAACAACTGACCATCGAAACGCAGACTCCGCTTCGCGCCACGCGAGGGCGACGTCAGTGTTTCGACTATGAGTACGAACGCAATGGAACGGCTAACGTGTTCGCGTTCACGGAGCCGCTGATCGGCTGGCGGCACCTTGTGGTCACCGACCAGCGCACCAGGTCCGATTGGGCCGAGGCCGTTCGCCAGTTGGTCGATATCCATCGGCCGCAGGCGAAGCGGATCACGCTGGTGATGGACAACCTCAACACGCACAGCCTCGGCTCGCTGTACGAAGCCTTTCCGCCCGAGGAGGCGCGCCGGCTGATTCGGCGTTTGGAGGTCGTCCACACCCCCAAGCACGGCAGTTGGCTCAACATGGCTGAAATCGAATTGAATGTTCTGACACGGCAATGTCTCGCCCGGAGGATCCCTGACAAACAAACGCTCGCCAATGAAACCGCTGCTTGGCAGAACGAACGAAACTGCAGTCAGGCAGCAATCGATTGGCAGTTCACCACCAAAAATGCTCGAACAAAACTGAAGCATCTGTACCCCAAAAATCGAAGTTGACCCTACACTAGTCGAAAGGGCTGCCCCTCTCAACCAACACGGCTTTTTTCGCGTCGCCGGCAACCTAATAAAGGGGCCGGCTCAGAACTGCCGCAGAAAGCGAATGTCGTTTTCGTAAAAGCGGCGAATGTCGGTAATCGCGTGACGCTTCATGCAGAGCCGCTCGATCCCCAGACCGAAGGCAAAGCCGCTCACCACTTCGGGGTCGTAGCCGACCGCCTGCAGGACATTCGGGTCGACCATCCCGGCTCCCCCGATCTCCATCCACGCCCCTTCCCAGGGAATGTCGACCTCGACTGAGGGCTCGGTGAAAGGGAAAAACGACGGGCGGAACCGAATCTGGACGTCGTGCTCGAGATACGCCGAAAACAGCATCCGGATCACCGTCTTGAGTTGGGCCATCGTTACGCCCTCGCCCACCATCAATCCTTCCATCTGGTGGAACATGCACGAGTGGGTGGCATCAATGGTGTCGGGGCGATAGACGCGGCCCAGGCAGACGATGCGGACCGGCGGCGGCTGGTGTTCCATGACGCGAATCTGCACGGTCGACGTCTGGCTGCGAAGGAGGACCGGTTTGCCGTTCCCCGCCTGGCCGGCGCCCACGGCCGCGGTCGCCACGTAGAAATTATCGAGCGGGTCGCGGGCCGGATGATCCTCCGGGATGTTGAGCGCCTCGAAGTTGTGCCAGTCATCCTCCAGCTCGGGCCCGTCGGCCACCGAGAAGCCGAACCGCCCCATGATCTCCTTGAGATCATCGATCGTCTGGATCAGCGGGTGCTTGCGCCCAGCGACAAGGGCGTGCCGGGAAGCGTGATGTCGAGGCCGCCGGCGATCGACTTGGGACGGGCCAGCTCCTGCTTGCGGGTCTCGAACGCCGCCTCGACCTTGGTTTTGGCGTCGTTGAACTGTTTGCCGACGACGGGGCGCTGAGCCGGCTCGACTTTGCCCAAAACGGCCTGCAGCTCGCGCAGGCGGCCATGCTTTCGGCCGAGGAATTCGATGCGGACGCCTTCCAGGGCGGCCGCGTCACCAGCCCCCGCGATCGCCGCGAGCGCGGCTTGTTCGTACGCGACGAGTTCGCCGATGGGGTCCACAGGGCTCGGGCTCAAGGGAACGGACTGTCACGCAGGACTGTCACGCCAACCGGTCAGGCGGGCGACGTCTGCGGGCTCGATTGCGGTATCGATTTCTTGGCGACTTCGACAATTTCGTCGAAGATGGCCGGCTCGTGAATCGCCAATTCGCTGAGAGTCTTGCGGTTGAGTTCGACCTTGGCGAGGGTCAGGCCGCGGATGAAGTTCGAGTACGACAGGCCGCGCGCCCGGCAAGCCGCCGACAACCGCGTGATCCAGAGGGCCCGATACTCGCGCTTTTTCAGGCGGCGGTGCACAAAGGCGAACGCCCGCGCCGCAGCACGGTCTCCTTCATGCTCCGGAGGAGCTTGCGCCGCCCCAGGAAGTTCCCGCGCGCTTCTTTGAAGAGCCGCTTTTTCGAGCGGTGCCGTGCTTTACCAGCTTTAACTCTCATGGCAGTATTTCAGTCAATCCGTGGTCCAAGGTTTCGCCGCGACCGGATTTTTACCGGTCAGCCTTCTCAATCGACGGAACGCTCTGTTCGGAGGACGGGGTTCAGAGGATGGGACGCAACCCCTCAATGATCATGGCGACCTGTTTGCCTTCGACGAGGCGGTCGGCTCGCGCCTGGCGGTTGCGCTTTGACGTTTTCTTCCCCAGTTTGTGGCCGCGGAACGCCTTTTTGTGTTTGATCTTACCGTTGGCGGTCACCTTGAACCGTTTACGCATTCCCTTGTGGGTTTTTTGCTTGGGCATCTCTGCGTCCTGTACGGAGGAAACCGCGGATTATAGCGAGCCGTCTCCGGCGGGGGAAGCAAAAAGGGACACTTCGGGCACCGGATCTCGCGACCCTGGCTGCCGCGGCCGAAAAATCCACCTCGAAAGGGGTCAGACCGCTCCGCCCGGGCGATTGTTCTGGCCGCTCGGAAAACAGTACACTCAGGGCGCGAAAGCTCGAAGCAAAGGGCCGCAAAGAATATGGCGAAAATGGCCATGACGACGCCCCAAGAAACCACGCCGCGGCCCGGCCGATCGCCACGCGCAAAAAGGCCCTGCAGGCCGTCGTGATCGTCGTCCTGATTGTGGCCTTCGGAGCCGGGGGCGCGCTCTATTACTCCCGCTATGGCGATCGCACGACCACGAATTACCACGCCATCCAGGAGAAAACCAAGGAGCTGCTCAAAATCGAGGTCCCCGAGCGGCTATGGCCGCGGATGATGATCACGCGGCCCGACGTGATGACGATGGTTTTCTACGCTTCCAAGAATGACGAAACGTGCCTGGCCGTCATGTCGTGCCTGCCCGCCTGGGCCCGCGAACGGGGCCACCGCCCGGACCGGCTGCTGCAAGCGACCGTCGAACAATACTTTCCGCAGTTCAATACCGAGCGGTGGACCGGCACCGAAGAACGCGACGTGCCCGTCGGCGGCGCGTCCCGTGCGGGTCAAACTCGCCAATTCCTATCGGACAGAAGACCACAAGGAAGTCCGGGTCGTCAGCCTCGACAGCTTGCCCACCGAAAATGGTGTGATCAGTTTGTATTATGAGTCGTCCCTGCATTCGTCGACCGAAGATGAGGTCGATCGGCTGCTGAAGTCACTGCAGTGAGGCCGGCATGACAAGCGTGGATTTGGCCGACAAAAAAAGGACGGAGGCCAACCGTTCTCCCTCCAAAACCGTCCCGGGCCCGGCAGGATTTCTCACCTATCCCAAACGGTTCCTCGACTACTGCCGCGATCCCCTCGCCTACCTCACGCGAATCGCCCGGCAATACGGCGACGTCGTCCTGCTGCAGAGCTTCGGCCTGCGGTTCTATATGTTCAACCACCCGGACCAGATCGAGGAAATCCTGCGGCACAAGCACCGCTCGTTCAAAAAGGACTTTTACGTCGTCTCGCTGAGGCCCCTTTTGGGGGACGGACTGTTGACGAGCGACGGCGAATCCTGGCGACGCCAGCGGGCCATGTCGCAGCCCGCCTTCCAGGCCCGACAGATTCAGCAATACGCCGCCACCATGGTCAATTACACGCAGGAATTGCTGGCGACCTGGAAGCCCGACGAGACTCGCGACATTCACAGCGAAATGATGCGGCTCACCGCGCGGATCGTCACCAAGACGCTGTTCGATGCCGACGTGAACGACAACCAGGGAAGCATCGGCAAAGACCTCGAAGTGGCGATGGATTTTTACGCCAATCCGCTCTCCATGTGGCCCGCCTGGCGGTACGTGCCCACGCCGACCAACCTCCGCTTTCACCGCACGCTCCGCCGCCTGAATGCCATCGTCTATCGGCTGATCCAGGAACGGCGGGCGACCGGCACCGAAGGCCGCGGCGACCTCCTCTCGCGGCTGCTCGTCGCCGAGGACGAGGAAGGCCGCAAGATGTCCGACACGGAACTCCGCGACGAATTAATGACGCTGTTCCTGGCCGGCCACGAGACGACCGCTCTCACACTTTCCTACACGTTCTACCTGTTGGCCCAGTCTCCGGAGGTCCAAACCGCGCTCGAGGCCGAACTCGACTGCGTGCTGGGCGAGCGGCTCCCGACGGTGGCCGACGTGAGCCGACTGCCCTATACGGAATGGGTCATCAAGGAATCGATGCGGCTCTATCCCCCCGCCTGGACCATCGGCCGCGAGGCGCTCGAAGACTGCGAGATCGGCGGCTACCCCATCAAAAAAGGCTCACAGCTCCTGATGGCCCAATGGGTCGTCCATCGCGACCCGCGGTTCTGGACCGATCCGGACCGCTTCGATCCCGCGCGGTGGAGCGAGGAGCAAACGAAGAACTTGCCGCGGTGTGCCTACTTCCCTTTCGGCGACGGCCCGCGGGTCTGCATCGGCTACGGATTTGCCATGATGGAGGCTGTGCTGATCCTGGCCGCCATTGCCAAGCGTTTCCGGCTCGAACTCGTGCCGGGTCAAAAGCTGCGGCTGGTCCCCTCGATCACCATTCGCCCGCGCGACGGTATCAAGATGACGGTCCGCCCCGCGCGGCCTCCGTCTCCCCGACTTCGAGCACCCGCGCCGCCGAGCCAGCGCAACTCGCCGAAGCGTGATTTTTTCAGGCCCGGCGACGCCAAAAAGGAGCCGAAAGTCGCATCCGATCAAGTGTCCAACACGCGGCGGCTGGTCGGCTGACGGTCCGACTTCGGTTTCAGCCGGCGCGATGGAGCTCCATAAAAGACGCTGGCGGCTGTCGACTCCCGACCGCAGCCGACACCGGCCACTGAATGCTGCCCCTGCAACTCCAGGCACAGGCGCGCTCAGCCAAACAGCGCGGCGATCGGCTGCCCCGTGCTGAAGGGGAGCGGCCGTCCTTGGGCATTGGCATGAGTTCCTTTGGGATCCATTCCCAAGGCGTGGAAAATCGTGGCCGTGAGGTCCGGCGGACTCACCGGCTGCGAGGTGGGATAGGCGCCGATCTTGTCGGAACCACCGACGACAATTCCCCGCTCGAGCCCGCCGCCAGCCAGCACCACCGAGCCGCACGATCCCCAATGATCGCGGCCCGCGTCGGCGTTGATCTTCGGCGTGCGGCCGAATTCGCCCATCACCACGACGAGCGTCTCGTCGAGCAACCACGCCCGGCCAGATCGTCCAACAAGGCCGAAAGGCCCCGGTCCAACAGCGGCAACAGTTCATGCTTGAGACAGGCGAAATTGTTCTTGTGCGTGTCCCAGCCGTCGCATTTCGACATGTAATTGAAATGAATGCCGACAAACGAGACGCCGCGCTCGACCAGCCGGCGAGCCAGGAGCAGGCTCTGGCCGAACCGCCCGCGGCCATACGCCTCGCGCAGGGCGCCCGTTCGGCCGACAGGTCGAACATCCCCCCTCCCCCGATCGAACGCGTCAGGTGCAGCGCCGTCCGCCGGGTCGCCGTGTATTCGGCCGCCCGCTGACTCTTGAGCGTGCGGCCATCGAGCACGGCCAACAACTCCTCCCGCCCGTCGAGCCGGCGGCCGAGACACCCGTCGGCAACGCCAGCGACGCGATGGGCCGCGAGGGATCGTCGTTGATGGGGAGCGGATCGTAACGCGGGCCCAAATAACCAGCCCGCCCGCCGCCGGCCACCGGCACGGGCGACATCCGCACCGTCAACTCGGGAATGGCGACATATCCCGGCACGTTCCGGTCCGCATGTTTGAATTTCGAGACGATCGCCCCGATGTGCGGATCGTCACTCCGCGAAGGCGCCAGCACCGTGTTGGCGCCCAAGCGGCACGGGCGAAACGCGTCCCGTGAGCGTGTAATACGCCATGTAGGGATGGTCGTTGTTGTCATGGCTCATCGAGCGGATAATCGCGAGCGATCGGCCCGCCTCGCCAGAAGCGGCAGATGCTCGCCGAATCGCACTCCCGGAACGGCCGTCGCGATCGACTCGAAAGGCCCGCGAATCTCCGCCGGAGCCTCGGGCTTGGGATCCCACATGTCGAGATGCGGGGGCCCGCCGAGCAAATAGACGAGGATGCAGTGCTTCGCCCGAGGCCGGCCCGGCCCCACTCCAACCGCAGCAGCCCCCGCCAGACGTGACAGACCCAGCCACGCCAGAAGGCCCCCGCCGCCCGCGTGGAGAAAGCGGCACCTCGACGGTCGTGTCAAAACCTTATTGGGCGGGCCAAACGGGGCGGAGGACATCGAACTTGAAACCTCGCTCTGTTAGAAACGACTTCGAGAATCTCGAACAGCTTCGCTCAGTCTGGCGATACAGCCATCCGTCAGTGGTTTTGTCGAGCTTAAAGCCGCGGCTCGACGCCAGGGTGAGATCGGCGCCGGGCGATCCGGGCGGGACAATTCGGATCGACGAAAGCGCCTCGAGGCCGCTCAAGGAATCGCCGTAGCTGGAAATGAGCAGGCATTTCAGCAGCGCGGGCACATTCATCGTTTCGGATCGAGCCGTTCGCCGAACCGACTTCAAACCGACGTAGCGGGCCAGTCCGATTTCGTGCTTTCGTCCGATGTTCCGCTCCTGAAACAGAACGGGGTAATAGCGACGCAGATCGGCGATGAAATCGTCTGCCGCAAGCTGTTCAAGGAATGCCGCAACCGACGCGTCAAGTTTTCCGGCGCGAAGGTTTCTGAGCAACTCTTTCGACTGGGCCGTCAGCATTTTGTTACGCTCACAGACCGATGACTTTTACGTCTTCAACGCTCCCGTCGGACAGGCGGAAATAGTGGACTTCGATCGGGCGTCCGAACTCATCCTCATAACGATCATAATGTTTGGTCGTTCCGATTGCCGCGTCGGGCGAGTGAGCGACAACGCCGCTGCCAGGTTTCGATCCCTTGAATTTCCACTTGATTTGGGTTGCCGTGACGAAGGACGTCGCCGAAGTCGACGTAGTCCAACGGGTCATCCACAGCGGGCTCCGCTCAATGTCGGCAATGATTGTACCGTCATGACCTGAAAGGTGCCGGAACGCTGGAAAGTCATTGGTTGGCACGCGGAAGCGAAAGGGGCAACCTTGCGGCGAATTTTGGTGACGGTGGTTTCGAGACAAGTCGTATGATAGAGATAGATTTATCAACGTGCGCCGCGGTGACTGAAATCGACGACGCGAGGAATTCCATGGGGCCTGAGAATCTCACGATTCGGGCGGCTCGGTCGGAAGACGCCGCCGGGATCGAGTGGGTGCGAGCCTCGGCGATCGCCACGCTGCGAAAAACCTATCGACCGACCCAGAAGGCCATCGCCCGGAAGCAAACGCTCTTGGCGGAATTGACCAGTTCGTCGCCCTCTGCGACGAGCGTGTCGTTGGTAAGCTGGAATCTCGGATCGAGGGGGACCGCGTTCATTTTCTTTCGCTCGATGTGCACTCCGACTCGCGTCGACAGGGTGTCGCCCGACGGCTCTTGGCGGAACTGGACGCGATCGGAAAAAAGTCCGGCGCCACAAAACTGTCCACTTACACCGTGACACAGACCGGAAACGTCGAATCTTTCGCCGGCTGGGGTTCCGGGTGGTGTCGGAGGAGCCCACCGATCTGTTCGAGAGCGATCAGCACTCCGCCTTGACCGAGTCGTATCTCGAGCGCGAGATCGCCTGACGCCGCGGTCAGCCGTGCATCAATCGTCGGCTCGGAGTTTTTTAAGTTCCAAGACGACGAGCGGGCCGTGAATAGACGGATTTTTTTTTTTTTAAAAAAAAAAAAAAAAAAAAAAAAAAAAAAAAAAAAAAAATTTTTTTTTTTTTTTTTTTTTTTTTTTTTTTTTTTTTTTTTTTTTTTTTTTTTTTTTTTTTTTTTTTTTTTTTTTTTTTTTTTTTTTTTTTTTTTTTTTTTTTTTTTTTTTTTTTTTTTTTTTTTTTTTTTTTTTTTTTTTTTTTTTTTTTTTTTTTTTTTTTTTTTTTTTTTTTTTTTTTTTTTTTTTTTTTTTTTTTTTTTTTTTTTTTTTTTTTTTTTTTTTTTTTTTTTTTTTTTTTTTTTTTTTTTTTTTTTTTTTTTTTTTTTTTTTTTTTTTTTTTTTTTTTTTTTTTTTTTTTTTTTTTTTTTTTTTTTTTTTTTTTTTTTTTTTTTTTTTTTTTTTTTTTTTTTTTTTTTTTTTTTTTTTTTTTTTTTTTTTTTTTTTTTTTTTTTTTTTTTTTTTTTTTTTTTTTTTTTTTTTTTTTTTTTTTTTTTTTTTTTTTTTTTTTTTTTTTTTTTTTTTTTTTTTTTTTTTTTTTTTTTTTTTTTTTTTTTTTTTTTTTTTTTTTTTTTTTTTTTTTTTTTTTTTTTTTTTTTTTTTTTTTTTTTTTTTTTTTTTTTTTTTTTTTTTTTTTTTTTTTTTTTTTTTTTTTTTTTTTTTTTTTTTTTTTTTTTTTTTTTTTTTTTTTTTTTTTTTTTTTTTTTTTTTTTTTTTTTTTTTTTTTTTTTTTTTTTTTTTTTTTTTTTTTTTTTTTTTTTTTTTTTTTTTTTTTTTTTTTTTTTTTTTTTTTTTTTTTTTTTTTTTTTTTTTTTTTTTTTTTTTTTTTTTTTTTTTTTTTTTTTTTTTTTTTTTTTTTTTTTTTTTTTTTTTTTTTTTTTTTTTTTTTTTTTTTTTTTTTTTTTTTTTTTTTTTTTTTTTTTTTTTTTTTTTTTTTTTTTTTTTTTTTTTTTTTTTTTTTTTTTTTTTTTTTTTTTTTTTTTTTTTTTTTTTTTTTTTTTTTTTTTTTTTTTTTTTTTTTTTTTTTTTTTTTTTTTTTTTTTTTTTTTTTTTTTTTTTTTTTTTTTTTTTTTTTTTTTTTTTTTTTTTTTTTTTTTTTTTTTTTTTTTTTTTTTTTTTTTTTTTTTTTTTTTTTTTTTTTTTTTTTTTTTTTTTTTTTTTTTTTTTTTTTTTTTTTTTTTTTTTTTTTTTTTTTTTTTTTTTTTTTTTTTTTTTTTTTTTTTTTTTTTTTTTTTTTTTTTTTTTTTTTTTTTTTTTTTTTTTTTTTTTTTTTTTTTTTTTTTTTTTTTTTTTTTTTTTTTTTTTTTTTTTTTTTTTTTTTTTTTTTTTTTTTTTTAAAAAAAAAAAAAAAAAAAAAAAAAAAAAAAAAAAAAAAAAAAAAAAAAAAAAAAAAAAAAAAAAAAAAAAAAAAAAAAAAAAAAAAAAAAAAAAAAAAAAAAAAAAAAAAAAAAAAAAAAAAAAAAAAAAAAAAAAAAAAAAAAAAAAAAAAAAAAAAAAAAAAAAAAAAAAAAAAAAAAAAAAAAAAAAAAAAAAAAAAAAAAAAAAAAAAAAAAAAAAAAAAAAAAAAAAAAAAAAAAAAAAAAAAAAAAAAAAAAAAATTTTTTTTTTTTTTTTTTTTTTTTTTTTTTTTTTTTTTTTTTTTTTTTTTTTTTTTTTTTTTTTTTTTTTTTTTTTTTTTTTTTTTTTTTTTTTTTTTTTTTTTTTTTTTTTTTTTTTTTTTTTTTTTTTTTTTTTTTTTTTTTTTTTTTTTTTTTTTTTTTTTTTTTTTTTTTTTTTTTTTTTTTTTTTTTTTTTTTTTTTTTTTTTTTTTTTTTTTTTTTTTTTTTTTTTTTTTTTTTTTTTTTTTTTTTTTTTTTTTTTTTTTTTTTTTTTTTTTTTTTTTTTTTTTTTTTTTTTTTTTTTTTTTTTTTTTTTTTTTTTTTTTTTTTTTTTTTTTTTTTTTTTTTTTTTTTTTTTTTTTTTTTTTTTTTTTTTTTTTTTTTTTTTTTTTTTTTTTTTTTTTTTTTTTTTTTTTTTTTTTTTTTTTTTTTTTTTTTTTTTTTTTTTTTTTTTTTTTTTTTTTTTTTTTTTTTTTTTTTTTTTTTTTTTTTTTTTTTTTTTTTTTTTTTTTTTTTTTTTTTTTTTTTTTTTTTTTTTTTTTTTTTTTTTTTTTTTTTTTTTTTTTTTTTTTTTTTTTTTTTTTTTTTTTTTTTTTTTTTTTTTTTTTTTTTTTTTTTTTTTTTTTTTTTTTTTTTTTTTTTTTTTTTTTTTTTTTTTTTTTTTTTTTTTTTTTTTTTTTTTTTTTTTTTTTTTTTTTTTTTTTTTTTTTTTTTTTTTTTTTTTTTTTTTTTTTTTTTTTTTTTTTTTTTTTTTTTTTTTTTTTTTTTTTTTTTTTTTTTTTTTTTTTTTTTTTTTTTTTTTTTTTTTTTTTTTTTTTTTTTTTTTTTTTTTTTTTTTTTTTTTTTTTTTTTTTTTTTTTTTTTTTTTTTTTTTTTTTTTTTTTTTTTTTTTTTTTTTTTTTTTTTTTTTTTTTTTTTTTTTTTTTTTTTTTTTTTTTTTTTTTTTTTTTTTTTTTTTTTTTTTTTTTTTTTTTTTTTTTTTTTTTTTTTTTTTTTTTTTTTTTTTTTTTTTTTTTTTTTTTTTTTTTTTTTTTTTTTTTTTTTTTTTTTTTTTTTTTTTTTTTTTTTTTTTTTTTTTTTTTTTTTTTTTTTTTTTTTTTTTTTTTTTTTTTTTTTTTTTTTTTTTTTTTTTTTTTTTTTTTTTTTTTTTTTTTTTTTTTTTTTTTTTTTTTTTTTTTTTTTTTTTTTTTTTTTTTTTTTTTTTTTTTTTTTTTTTTTTTTTTTTTTTTTTTTTTTTTTTTTTTTTTTTTTTTTTTTTTTTTTTTTTTTTTTTTTTTTTTTTTTTTTTTTTTTTTTTTTTTTTTTTTTTTTTTTTTTTTTTTTTTTTTTTTTTTTTTTTTTTTTTTTTTTTTTTTTTTTTTTTTTTTTTTTTTTTTTTTTTTTTTTTTTTTTTTTTTTTTTTTTTTTTTTTTTTTTTTTTTTTTTTTTTTTTTTTTTTTTTTTTTTTTTTTTTTTTTTTTTTTTTTTTTTTTTTTTTTTTTTTTTTTTTTTTTTTTTTTTTTTTTTTTTTTTTTTTTTTTTTTTTTTTTTTTTTTTTTTTTTTTTTTTTTTTTTTTTTTTTTTTTTTTTTTTTTTTTTTTTTTTTTTTTTTTTTTTTTTTTTTTTTTTTTTTTTTTTTTTCGGCGAGGATCGAGGAGCCCGGCAAACGGGAGCGTCTTGAGCCAGACCTTGCGGCCGAGCGAAATCTGCTGCGCCTCGTAAACGATCCCCATGCCGCCGCGGCCGACTTGCCGCGCAATGCGGAAGTCCCCCAACGTATGGTCCGCGAATACGGTGCTCTCCTGCACGGCAGGCGCCGGTTCAGCGGCGTGCGGGAGCAATTTGATCCGGTCGATCGCCTGTTGCAGGGGCGGACTGGCGGAATGGACGGCCAGGGTGGCGAGCTCGTGAACGGCGGAGAGGAACGCGTCCTTCGGTACGGCGAGTGTCTCCAGCGTTGCCTGGCACGACGTGCACGCCGCGATATGTCCGTCCAGCTCGCGATGCCGCTCGGCGGCGAGCCTGCCGGCGATCAGGTCTTCCAACTCGGAACGTAACGGGCACAATGACATGGACGGCGCGACGATCGGTTTTTCTACGGCCGAGGACTCCGGCAGCCGGAGTCTCGGTGCAGAGACACTTTCTCCCTCTGGGTTTGGCTGCCTATTAATCATGAACGGATCGGCGCATCGCGCGGACGTGGCGTGCGGGGACGACACGGTTGAACCGACGCGGTCCAGCCGTGCGAGTCGCTGGTCGTGCGGTCAGTACCGCGCACTGGGGCCATGTTGGTTTTCGCGACTGGCCACGGGGCACTCATCCCTTCGCGGTATTGAGTTCGTCGGCGAGGCTGGCGTCCTCCTCGCGGATGCGGCTCAGAACCCGGGCTTTTGCCAGCCGCACGGCGGCCGGTGTGATGTTGAGGGCGCTCGCCGCTTCGACGGAGTTCAGGTTCTCGAACGTGGTGAGCCAAAAGGCCTGCCACGTCGTCGGTTCGAATGCCTCTTCGAGCCGATCGACGAGCTGCCAGAATCGTTCGAGCAACAAGTCGAGCCGCGGACTGGAGGCGAGGCGCGAACCTTTTTGGGCGATCGCCAGAATTCGCTGTTGAGCCGACGAGCCTCCGTCGCCGCGGGGTTGCCGGGCCGCGTTGCGGCGGAATTCGGCCACCTGGCTGCGGGTGACGGCACGCAACCAGCGTCGAAAGGCGGCGGTGTTTCCGTCTTTTTCAAAGTCACCCACATGTTGCAGCACCCGCAACAACACGGCCTGCAGCACGTCGGGCGTGTCGTCGTTACTCAAGCCTTGCTGACGACACCAGCGGGCGATGAGCCACGAATAGCGGTCCACAAGCTCTTGCCAACAGCGAGCGTCAAGCTGCTTGGCCCCTGCCAGCAGAATCCGACGCGGTCGAGTCCGAGTTGTGACCCTGATTCGCCTGTAGATCGGAAGCACCCACCACCATGGCTGTCGCGGTCCATTGGAGGTCGAGGGACGAAGAACTACTGAGCGCAACGCAAGTTTGGACCAGACTACTCGTTTCCCCGACCACCGGACATCGGTGATTCTCCTTACGGGCCCGCAGAATGAAGGATTTCTCAGGAATCGAGAGGAGATCGCGGACGCCCGGGTGACCGTAGAGTTTTTCGATGGCCGTTGCTCTCCCCTGCTCTTTTTTTGCTTCCGCAATGCGCTGTTGCGTTCATTTCCATAGAGGTGCCGGCAGGACCGCTCAACCGAGGCCCGCGTCGCCGTCAAATCCGCGCGGACGCAGAGCCAATCGGTGAGCCGACTCGCTGCCGACCAACTGCAAGCCGATCCACAAGAATCACGAAGGGGGATTTATGAAGCACGGAACGTTGGTTGCCGCGACGCTGGTTTCGATCTTCACATGCTGCCAACCGTTGGCGCACACAGGCCGGAGGAAAGGGCTTTTCCCTGAAGCTGCCATCGGGCGGAGGCGGAGTAAAGAGCAACAACTGGGGAGGCGGTGGTTCCAATTGGAATCGTGGAAATGGGGGCGGCGGAAACCGGAATCGGGGAGGCGGAAACTGGGGCGGCGGCTACAACAACAACTACAACTATCAGACCTATCCGGACGCGAACTCCTATTACCAAAACCAACCGTATCAGTACCCGACCGACAATGGAGCCACGACGCAGCAATACGCGGCTCCGGTGACTCAGGACTATTCGACGCCCGCGGTTCAGCCGAACTCAGTCCCCACGGTGCAGTCCAATTCGCTCCCGTCGGTGACGATCACCACAAACAAGCCGCAGGGGATGAGCAGCATTCAGGTCGTCCCGATGGCAACGGCAGGGCCGAAGCCCGGCTCACTGGGGAGCACTACGTTCGCTGCGACGAACGGATTCAATCCCTCGGGAAACACCAATCCGTCGTCCAAATGGAACAAAAACGGCAAAGGCGGCAAGGGTGGTAAGGGGAAATCCGCGTTCGCCGTTATCGGCGGTCAATTGACGCAGATCTTCTCGTCCGACGACGGCGGCTCGTGGGTGGCGGCCGATCCGCGACACGGCGCAACTGACAGCGGGGGACGACTCGCAAGCACTTGCGCCCGTCGATCTCGCCGGTCAGAATCCGACGGCCGCGATTACGTTGCTCAATCCGCGCGAGACGCGGTCCACGGTGAATTTCAATCTCGGCTCGCAGACCGGTTCGCTGCAATCGGGCTTCGCCGCGCAGGCCACCGCGTCGGATCCGCAATTGATCGTGTTTGATCGTGGTGGAGCGTTCGGCCAGGCGCAATACACGCTGTCGCCGGGAGCGGCCTACCGGTTTGTGGCAAGCCAACAAGGATGGGATCTGCGGTCGGTCACGCAATAACCGCGAGGCGCTCTTCGTAAACGCCATCGACAAGTATTGGTGCCGCCCAGTGTATTGAGTGGGCCACCCAAGGCTCGGTACACAGGGCGATTTTCGTCGGTGAACGGCCATTTGCGAAATTGACCGTGATATTTACCGCCGTCGTGCGACTTGCTGAGTAGAGTTCGCCGACGTTCGGCGGCTCGAATCGGCCTGACGGCACGTCCTTGACAGTACGAAACTGCTTGCATAGGATCCGGTTGCAATGGCACCAACGGGTGCCGTCCGCGCAGGCTGGGTGCTGTGTCGGTTTGCGACACGCGGGCGTTGAATTTTCATAATGCGTTTCTGGGATTTAATTTAGGAACAGTCAGTCCAATGGCCCTTCCCAAGAGGCGGCATTCTCACTCCCGCACACGCAAACGACGCAGCCACAACGCGGTCAAGCCGATTCAGTTGGTTTATTGTCCACAGTGTCAGACCCCGGCTCCGAGCCATATGGTCTGTCCCAACTGCGGCTATTACCAAGGTCGGACGCTGGTTGCGACTGCGGAATAGCCGGCGAAGGAAAAGCCTGCCATGCGGATTGCGTTAGACGCCCTAGGGGGCGATTACGCACCCGATCCGAATATCGATGGTGCGATCGCGGCTTTGGAAGCCAACCCCGATCTGGAAGTCGACCTTGTCGGCGATCCGGACTTGCTCACTCCCCTGATGGAAAAACGCGGCGCTTGCCCGCGCTTGCGGCTCGTGCCGTCGGAAGGTTCCGTCGGCATGGAAGAAAAGCCGACGGAAGCCCTGCGGAAAAAACCGAACTGCTCGATCGTCGTCTGCTGGAAGCTGATGGCCGAACGCACGGTCGACGCGATGGTCAGCGCCGGGAACACCGGCGCGGTCGTCGCCGCTGGGATGCGCACGCGGCTGTATTTGAAAGGCGTCAAGCGCCCAGGTATCGCGGTCGTCTTGCCGAATTTGCGCGGCAAGTCGGTGCTGATGGACGTGGGAGCCAACCCCGCCGCGCGGCCCGAGCATCTTTATCAGTACGCGATCATGGGGGCGATCTACGCCCGCAACATGCTGAATATCGAAGATCCGCGGATCGGGCTGATCAATATCGGCAGCGAGGACGGCAAGGGGACCGACCTGTACCGCGAGACGCACACCTATCTCCAGCACAGCCGGCTCAAGGACCGCTACATCGGCAACGTCGAAGGCCGCGGCCTGTACCAGGGCGAGGCCGACGTGCTGATCTGCGAGGGTTTCGTCGGCAACGTGATTCTCAAGGTGAGCGAGGGAATCGCCGAGTATTTCCTCCGCACGTTTGGCCAGGAGATCGTCGGGCGGCTCGATCAAGAGCGGGAGATGGCGGGGCGGATGCTGACCGAGTTGAGCCGCCGCTATCAGTACCACGAGCACGGCGGCGCCCTCTCTTGGGGATCGACGGGATCTGCATGATCTGCCACGGGTCGAGCAACGCCCGCTCCATCGCCAACGCGCTCTGCGCGGTGATGACCATGAACCATCGCCATATCAACTCGCAGTTTGTCGAGGAGCTGGCGGTCGGCGTGGAGGCCTGACCCCGTGGCGCATGTGGCCCTGCTCTTTCCCGGCCAGGGAGCGCAGCACGTCGGGATGGGGAAATCCCTCGCCGCGCAGCTTCCCGGCGGCTCGAGCGCTGTACGACCAGGCGAGCGAGATTTTGGGCTACGATCTGGCCGCCCGCTGCTTCGAGGGGCCGGCGGCCGAACTGGATACGACGGCCGTCAGCCAGCCGGCGATTTTCGTGACGAGCCTGGCGGCCCTCGAGATGCTGCGAGCGGAAAATCCCCAGGCGGTCGAGTCGTGCCAGATCACCGCCGGCCTCAGCTTGGGAGAATACACGGCCCTCGTCTTCGCGGGGGCGATGAATTTTGCCGACGCCCTCCGCGTCGTCGAGCGGCGCGGGCAGGCGATGCAGCAGGCCTCGGACGCGACGCCGTCGGGGATGGTGAGCGTGCTGCTCTTGGATCGCGAGAAGGTCGAATCGATCCGCGGGCGGGCCGCCGAGGCGGGGGTCATCGAATTTGCCAATTATCTGTGCCCGGGAAATCTCGTCCTCTCGGGCGAGAAGGCGGCCTGCGCCAAAGCCGAGGAGCTGGCAAACCAGGAGGGAGGCCGTGCGGTCGCACTCACGGTGGCGGTGCTTTTCATACCAAACTGATGAAACCGGCCGACGAGCGTCTGGCCCAGGCGCTGGCGAATGTGCCCATTCGCCGGCCGCGGATTCCGGTGATTTCCAACGTCGACGCGAAGACCCACGACGATCCGGAGGAGATTCGCGCGAATCTCGTGCGGCAGGTCGTGAGCCCCGTGCTATGGGAAGATTCGATGCGGGCGCTGTTGGAACGGGGAATTGACGAGTTTTACGAGGTGGGCCCCGGGCGCGTCTTGCGCGGGCTCTTGAAACGGATTGAACGGAAAGCCGTCTGCCAAACGGTGAACGATTCACCCTGACGGCTACAAAGATCGGGCTTTTGGCGGCGTTGGCCCCGGCCCGATTCGCGAAGCAACTTGAACGGTCGGATTTCTGTGTGGTACAAGCAACCGCGCGGTGCGTTTGCGGTTTACAGGAGTCCGCCGACGAGATATATCTTCGCACGTCGTTCGGACTTGCAGCGCCATATTGGTTGCGGGAGGGGTTCACGTGTCGTCGAGCGTTGAAGAAAAAGTCATCAGCATTGTGGCTGAGCAACTGGGGGTGCCAAAGGAAGAGGTCACCTTGGAGAGTTCCATCATCGAGGATCTCAAGGCGGACTCGCTCGATGTCGTCGAACTCGTGATGGAACTGGAAGATGAGTTCGACATCACCATTCCCGACGACGATTACGAGAAACTGCGGACCGTCGGCGACGCCATCCGCTATATCGAATCGAAGAGATAGTGCATGACACGGCGCGTCGTCGTGACCGGCGCGGGGGTGGTCACCGCGCTCGGCTACGAGTTGGCTGACTTCTGGGAGCGGCTCTGCGCCGGCAAAAGCGGCGTAGGCCCGCTGAAACGGTTCCAGACAACCGATTTCAAAGTCACCTTCGGAGGCGAAATCCGCGATTTCGTGCCGGAGGAGCATTTGGATCTCGTCGACAAGGAGATCCGCCGGCTCGATCGCTTCGTCCAGTTCGCCATGGTGGCCGCGCACCGGGCCGTCCAGAGTTCGGGCATCGATTTCAATCAGGGCGATCCGTACCGTCATGGCACGCTGATCGGCAGCGGCATCGGTGGGCTGCACGAGATCGAAGAGCAGCACGCGAAGCTCTACGAACGCGGTCCCTCCCGCGTCTCCCCCTTCATGATCCCCAAGCTGATCGTCAACGCGGCGAGCGGCAACGTCTCGATCCGCTGGCAGCTTCGCGGGCCCTCGAGCGCCATCGCCACCGCCTGCGCCACGGGAACCAACGCCATCGGCGACGCGTTTCGCCTGATTCAACACGACAGTGCCGACGTGATGCTCGCCGGCGGCAGCGAGGCCGCCATCACGCCGATGTGTCTCTCGGGCTTCGCCCGGATGAACGCTTTGTCGACTCGCAACGATGAGCCCGAAAAGGCCAGCCGGCCGTTCGACGTCGAGCGCGACGGCTTTGTGCTCTCCGAAGGGGCCGGCGTCGTGATCCTCGAGGAATACGAGCACGCCAAGGCCCGCGGTGCGAAGATCCTGGCGGAAATCTTCGGCTATGGAATGACGGCCGACGCGGCTCACATGACGGCCCCCGATCCGGAAGGCAAGTCCGTGGCGCGAGCCATGAGCACCGCCATTCGCGATGCCCGGCTCAATCCGGACGACATCGATTACATCAACGCGCATGCCACCAGCACGCAACTGGGGGACAAAGCCGAGACCATCGCCATCAAATCGGTCTTCGGTCCTCGGGCGCACAAGGTCGCCATTTCGAGCACGAAGAGCCAGCTCGGCCATTTGCTGGGTGCCTCGGGCGGCGTGGAGACGATTGTTTCCATCCTGGCCCTCGAGCATCAGGTCGCCCCGCCCACGATCAATCTCGACCATCCCGACCCCGATTGCGACCTCAACTATGTGCCGCACGAGGCGCGATCGATGAAAATCAATCGTATCCTCAAGAACAGCTTCGGGTTCGGCGGACACAACGCGTGCCTCGTGCTGGGGCATCCGGCCTGATCCGGCGGGCGTCAATTTCTCTCGCGGTCCCCTGCCCTCAAAGCCGTCTTGACCGTTTTACGCAAGTTTTTAAGATTCGCTCGCCTCTCTCCTGATTCTCCCGATCCAAACCATTTCCACTTGCCGAATCCGGTCTCGCTGCGATCCGGTCCCGTGCCGACTCATGGGACCCGGTACCGAGCTGGGGAGATCCGAGCCAATGATCCAACCTCAATTACGAGTGAAACTCGTCGTCGCCGCCGGGGTCGTCGGAGCGTCGCTCTTGGCCGCCACGTTCGTTGGCTGCCAATCCAGCCAGCCGAGCCAGGCGCAGAACGGGCCGTACGGACAATTCAACGGCAACCAATTCGCCGGAGCACCGGGCCAGCAGCCTTCGCAGTACGCCGGACAGCAGATGGCCGCCGCCGGCGGAGCCCCGAACGGCTGGACGCCGCAGAATCAGCAAGCTCTCATGAACGAGACGCAGCGGATCGGGTCGCAGCCCAATCTGTCGGCTCAGGACGTCGTCGCCATGGCGCACAGCGGCGTGCCCGAACAGCAAATTGCGACGGCCATCCAGCAGAGGGGTTCCGCGCTGCGGACGACTCCCGGCATGAGCCAGTATCTCGCGCAAAACGGCGTCAACCCGGCGGTCCTCGGCACGAATTCGCCGGCGATGGGCCCACCGGGATTCAACCAACCCGGCATGAATCCGCCGGGCGCGTATCCGGGAGCCGCTGGGATGCAGCAAGTCGTCATGAACGATCCGCAGTCGGCACTTGCCGGCAATGCCTATCCGACCCGGCCGCAATATGGCTCCGCTCCGGCCACGGGCGTGACATCGGCGGTCTACCCCGGCACCTCCGCGGGCGCGGGTCAACTTCAGCCGGCGACGTATGATTCGGCTTCGGCGACACCGGCGTTCGATCAGTCGGCCGCGGCAACCGGCGGCACAAATGGCGATACGTGGCGGGCCATGCCCCATTGAACCTTGCAAATCTTTCCCATATTAACTCTGCTATAGTTCCTAAGTCTCCAAGCCCTTCTCACTGTTAAAGCCATGGCACGCAGTTACGAATCACCACGACGTGTTGTAGTGACCGGGGTCGGGATCGTGTGTCCCCTGGGGATCGGGTTCGACGTCTTTGCGGCGAACCTCCTGGCCGGCAAAAGCAGCATTACGCAGCTCGGATCGACCCCCTACTCGGGGTCGCCCCACAACGTGGGGGCCGAGATCAAGGACTTCAACGACACGACGGCCAAGAACGAATACCTGAAAAAACAGCGCAAAAGCATCAAGGTGATGTGCCGGGAGATCCAGTTCGGCGTCGCCTCGGCTTCGCTGGCGATCGAGAATTCCGGCATCGATATGGGCGCCGTCAATCACGACCGGTTCGGCGTCGATTTCGGGGCCAACTTGATGTTCAGCCCGCCCGTGGTTCTGCAGGACGCGTGTTGGACGTGCGTTTCCCCGGACGATCCGACCTTTTCGTTCCGGTACGACGAATGGGGCGGCAAGGGCCTAAGGAGCCTGGAACCGCTGTGGCTCTTGCGCTACTTGCCCAACATGCCGGCCTGCCACATCGGCATTTATGCTGATGCCCGCGGACCGAGCAACTCAATCACGCTCAACGAGGCTTCGGGTAACCTGGCCGTCGCCGAGGCGTCGCACGTCATTCAGCGCGACCTGGCCGACATTATGATTGCGGGAACGACGGGCACGAAGATTCACTCGGTCAAATCGATGCACGCGGCGTTGTGGGACCGTCTGGCCGATCACGGCAGCGATCCCCCTGCGACCTGGTCGCGCCCGTTCGAGAAATCTCGTACGGGGGAAGTCATTGCCGAAGGCGCCTGCTCGTTCATCCTGGAAGAGGAGTCGCACGCCAAAGCCCGCGGCGCCACGATCCTGGGGCGCGTGCTCGGATCGGGCTCCTCGTGCGCGTTCGATCGCAACGGCCACGTCTGCGTGACGCGGGCCTTGGTGAACGCGATACGGGCCGCGATCCGCGACTCGGGTCTCACGCCCGATCAGGTCGGACACATTAACGCCCACGGCCTGGGAACGCCGCAGATGGACCGCGACGAAGCGCAGGCCATCCACGAGGTCTTCGGTCCCGCGGCCGAGACGATTCCCGTGACGGCGCTCAAGAGTTCTCTCGGAAATTCCGGCGCCAGTTGCGGAACGATCGAATTGGCAGGCTCGCTGGCGGGCTTGAGAGCCGGAGGTGTGCCGCCGACGCTCAATTACAAGGTGCCCGATCCCGAGTGTCGGCTCAACATCGTGCGTGACAAGCCGGCTCCGGTCACGAATCGCGTTTTCTTGAACGTGAACGTCACCTCGATGGGCCAGGCGAGCGCCATCATCGTCGAAGGCGCCTAGTGCCGCGAGCGCTCCGCTAGTGCGACTGCCGGCGTGGGCTGACCTCTCTATCGGTTCCGATTCCACGCGAGTGCCAGCGGCGCGGTCGCCAAGGGGGACACGGCCAGTGTCAGGATTCCTGCGGCACTGATGTAAGCGGATAGTCCTTCCTCGGGATGTGAAATCCCGTAAATGGCGACCAGCGCGCAGAGCATTCCCCAGACGCTCGCGGCGACGACAATGGTCGGCGTTCCGATCAGCGATCGTCTCTGGGCCGCGAGAAATGACCAAATCGTTCCCAGCACGAGCATGATGCCAACGACGAGCAGTGCCCAGCGAAAGAATTGCTCCTGCCCCTCATGCGAAAAAGCCAATCTCGAAAAAAGCATCAGGCCGATGACGAACACCATCGAGCCGATGATGATTGTTGCAAACAGACCCTTCCGGCCGGTCAGGAAGAGCGGAGTCGAGAGGCCCATGGCCGCCCACGGGCCGACCAGCGTCGCCGGGAAATACCACCATCCCAATGGCGCCGGAAGACGCAAGGGAAACGTGACCTGAAGTGCCCGCAGAGTCTCGGCCAGCGCGAGAAACGAGGCGGCCCAAATCGTCCAGCCGATCACGAGACCGATCGCCGCGCACTTCAGGATCGTGCGGGCCATTTCGGTGCTGGTGACAGGGCGGGTCGCCTGGAATTGACCGATTTGAAGATTCGGATCCCGGCTGTCGACTTTTCCCAGGAGGAACCCGTTCCCGAACCCGAGGAACGAGATCAGAGCACCGGTAGCGACGAGTCCCTCATAGAGCGCCTCCGTGTCGCGGCTGGCGATGAGCCACAGCACAAGGCCCATAACGAGACCCATCGAGACCGTGAAGGGTATGACTAGCCCTTTTTTCCGCCATTCGAACCAGAGCTGGGCCTGCGCCGGCGTCCGGAATGGGCGGCCCGTCTGGGACGTCGTCGCAGAAAAGTTGCGAAGGAACCACGCCACAAACCCGATCGAAATCGGCGGCTCGCCGCGCCGATTGCGAGCGACTCCCGCGACGGCCATCCCGTAGGCAAAGCCCGCCGTCAGCACCAGCGTCAATACGTCGGCAGGGGTTACGTCGGTCCAAAGGCGGGTCGCGGGGCCAAGAACCGCGCCGCCGCGCGATTTAAACCAGAGGCTCAAGCCCGTCATCGCCACCGTCATCGCGAAGATCACCCACGCCGATTTCTCGAACAGGCGGACGACGCCGAGGATGACCGCAAACACCGCGGCGGCGAAAATCGCGGGACCCCACAACGGCCATCGCAAACCGAACGCCGCATTTAAGACGGCCGTGCTCATCAGCAGTTCGACGGCAACGGCCACCATTCCTTCGAGCATTTGCACCAGCACGAGCGCGGACGTGCGGATCGGAAACGCATACAGCCGTGCCGGCGTTCCGAGGACACCGAACACGGCCGCGCCGAACATCAGCAGATTGATCTCAACCAAGAGAGTGTGCAGCATCATCGTGGTTTTGTCGCCGGGCTCGAGCGCCCCGTCATATTGCAGCGCGCCGAACAGCAAGACGGGCAGCGCGTTGGCTCCCAGGGCCGCCCCAATAAGGCTCCACCGCCCGTGGCGAAGCATGTCCCAGGTCATCGCGAGGGGAATAGATCGCATGGTGATTCACCTCCGGTCCGTCGAGGGGCTTACTGAAGAACCCGGGAGACAAAGATTTCGTCGAGCGTCAGCGGCGCGTCTTCCATCACGGTCGCCCCGATCGCAGCGGCGGCCTGTCGTAATTGGCCGCTCTCCCCGCTGCAGATATAGGTCCAGTCAGAACCCTCCCCCTCGAAGGAGAGGGCTCCGACGAGTGCGGGAGGCCGCCGATGCGACTGCCCGAAACGCAGGGTCATTCGCCGGTGCGTCTCTTTGATCTCGTCCATGCCTGCCGTGAGGAGGATTCGTCCCTCGCGAATAATGGCCACGCGATCGGCCACGCGTTCCACTTCGTCGAGGAGATGCGACGAAAAGAGAACCGTCCGCCCCTCGTCGGCGATCGTGCGGATGATGGCCCCCAGGATGTCGCGGCGGACGACAGGATCGAGCCCCGACGAGGGCTCGTCCAACACGAGGAGTTCCGGCCGATGTGCGAGTGCCACCAAGAGCCCTGCCCGGGCCCGCTGGCCCCGCGAGAGGTTTTTGATTTTCGCTTTGGGATCGAGATCAAACGCCTCGCGTAATTCGGCGGCGTAAGATTCGTCCCACGACGGGAAAAAAGCCTGTGTGTAGCGCATGAGTTCGGCAACGGACATCCAATCCGGCAGGTCGCGGTCTTCGGACAAGTACCCGATGCGTCCCAGCGTGCCGACGGGATTCGCGACGGGATCGAGGCCGAAGACGCGGACGGAGCCCGATTGTGCTTTGAGAAGTCCGAGCACGTGCTTGATGACGGTGGTCTTGCCGGCCCCGTTGCCGCCGATCAAGCCGAAGACTCCGCCCCGCGGGACAGAGAGCGAGATCTCCTCGAGTGCCCGCTTGCTGCCGAAGTGCCGCGTGAGACGGCGAAGCTCGATCACGTGGGATGACGAGCTGGAGAGTGAGTCGTGCATGAGAGGATTCCTCAGGACCGGCCCGCGGCGGTAGCCGGCCGCATGGCCGCGTCTCGCTGTTCGATCAGCTTGAAGACGTCCTCGATCGGGATCTTCATTTGCCGCGCCTCGGCCAGCAGGGCGTCGACGTGCTCGGCCAGAATCTTCAGACGTTCGCGTCGCGCCAGCGGCGAGCCCTGGTCCGAGACGTACGTCCCGGCCGTGCGGCGTTTTTCCACGACACCGGCCATTTCCAGCTCGCGGTACGCGCGGGCAACCGTGCTGGGATTGATCAGCAAGCGTTCGGCCAGGACGCGAATCGGCGGCAGCTCGGCTCCCGGCAGCAGGCGCCCCGAGGCGACCTGGTATTTGACCTGGTTCACGATCTGCAGATAGATCGCGACGCCATTGCTGGAAGAGATGTGCAGCTGCATCCGCGTCCGCCCCGATTGCTAACTTGTATGGATACAACCATACAAATCGACCGGACTGGACGTCAAGCGAAATATTTAGCCTTCAAGTCGGGAGACGGACGCGGATTTGAAAACCCGCCTCCGTCAGATGCGCACCGGTGGCAGGCCGAGGCTTTTGCGGATCACGGTCAGCTGGCCGTAGTGCATCCCCTCATGCCAAACCAGGCGCAGAATCATTCCCGCGTGAGAGGTGGCGAATTCCCGCCACTTTTCTGGAAGTGGCGCAGCCAGCTTCGCCTCGTCGAGACTGTCAATCCATCCGCGAAACTCGGCTCGCGACGTGTCGAAATAATCGCGGACCGCTTCGAGTGTCGGATAATCGCTGGCGTTCGGGCTCGGCTTGGATTTGGCGAAGAATGTGTCTCGATTCTGATCGAAGATCGCGCCGTCGCGGCCGGCCAGCGATTTCAAAAAATATTGGTCGACCGTCGCTAGATGGCCCATCGTCCACAGGGCATGGTTGGCCCCGGGAAAGGGCTGATACAAAAAATGCTCGGGGGGGATCGCGTCGAAGACGGCGTTCAACGCGGTTTGCGTCCAGTCATATGCGGTCAAAACGTGGTCATGAAGCGGCTGAGACATGACAAGCTCCCCAGATAGGAGTGACGATTTGCCGGGCCCTTAACGTTCGCGTCATCCCAGAATGGTTCACTAACCTATCCGTCCCCTTGGCGTTCGTGAACTAAACATAAATCCAGTCAGCGACTAGATTTCGGAGAAAGTTGTCATGACAGCTTTTCGCCGCGGCACAGCCCGGCCGCCGCGACGAGCACGGAAACGCAGAGCGACTGGAACGCACAACAGCGAAAATGTCGCAGTGCCGTACGATCGGCGTTAACTGGCTTTTTTCGGCCGCCGCATGAACCAATTCCGCGTGCCGAGAATTGTCGCTTCGCCGACCGTCTCGAATCCGTGCTTGTCATAGAAGGTGACGTTTTGTGGCTTGTCGGTCTCGAGGTAGCCGGCCGCACCGGCGCGATCGATTTGCACGCAGCACGCCTCGACGAGCGCGCTGCCGAAACCTCGACCGTGCAGATGAGTTTCGACTCCGATCGGTCCCAAGTGCGAGTGCGGCTCGTTCAAATCGTGCCGACCCCATTCGCCGAGCCAGCGTCCGAGGCGACTGAAGCCGCGAAATCCGAGAGCCGGCATTAAGCGCGGCGCCAGCGTCACCTTCTCGAAGGCCGACGGCTGACAGCGCCCTGGAGGTAACATGGCGGCGACACCGCCGAGAGTCTCGCCGTCGAACGCGCCCAGGATCACGCCTTTCCGCAGCATTCCCGGCAGGGCGATGGCGAACATCCGTTGCAGACGCTGCAGGCGAAGGTCCGGGTCGTCACCGAACGCGGCGACATTCATCGGATTGTTCCGCATGGCTCGCGCGATCACGCCGACCGCGGCCGCCAGATCGCAGGCCGCCAGTTCTTGAAGGACCATCGCGGCCATCGTGACGCGCAGCGTCAGCCTCAACAAGCGAGAGGGGCTCGCCGCGCAGCGTGGCGAGCGGAACAAGCGCGGACGTGGCCTACTTGGCCGTGTTGGGCTCGGTCTTGGCGCCGGTCGTGGTCGGTACGGCGACGCTGGCCGGAGTGGTCGGGGCCAGATTTGCCTTCTTCAGAGCGTATTGTGCTCCGCGGAAGGCCGAGAGCTGCCGGGATTTTGTCGCGACGGCCCGCCGATAGGCCTCCTGGGCCTCTGCCGTATTGCCGGCCGCTTGCTTTGTTACGCCGATGAAATACTCGCCCTCGCACAGTTCGTCGTTCTTGAGCGGGTCCTTCGGATCGTTCGTCGCGGCGAGCAGGTTCGCCTCGGTTTCGGCGCCCAGCAGATAGGCGACCAGGTTATCCACCCAGTCGCGCTGCTTGAGGCCCTTTTTCAAGCTGTCGCCGTATTGCGCCTTCAGATCGTCGGCCTTGCCCAGGCGTTTGAGGGCCACGATCCTCCAGGGATTCAAGTAGCGGAACTGCGGGTCAATCTGCAGTGCGGCGTCGAACTCGGGAATCGCGGCGGCAAAATCGTCCGCAAACGACAACAGGAAGCCCAGATCACCGCGGGCCACCGGGTCTTTCGGATTCATCTCGACGGCCGCCCGCTGGTCCTGGATGGCCCCCTGTAGATCGCCCAAAGCGAGCCGCGCCAACCCACGCAGGTTGTAGACGAACGCCTGCTGCGGATTGAGCTTGAGTGACTGTGTGAAGTCGACCTGGGCGGCCGTGGGATTGTCTTGTTGCAGGAGGGTAAAGCCGCGATTGGTGTACGAATAGAAGTAATTCGGGTCGCGCTCGACGGCCCGCGTGAAATCGGTAATGGCGTCGTCGTACTTCCCCTGCCGCTGCAAGAACATCCCGCGGTTGTTGTAACTCAGCGGGCTTTCGGGGAATGACTCGACGAGCTTGTTATAAGCGGCCAATGCCTGGTCGTTCTTCCCGGCGGCGGCAAGCAGGTCGGCCAGGGCCGCCCGTGCGCCGAAGTGAGTCGGCACCAGCTTCAGGGCCTCTTCGAAGTCGGCGATGGCCTGGTCCGTTTTTCCCAGCCAACCCTCGGATTGGGCCCGCTGAAAGAGCAAATTGGCTTTGTCGTCGTTGGAGATGCCGTTGACCCCCAAGATTTGGGTGGCGATCGTGACGGCCGTTTCGGCGTGCTCCTTGCGATTCTCGAGGATGGCGAGGTTTTTCATCCCGTGCAGATAGGGAAGGTAATACATGGCCGTCCGCTGCGAGTCGTAGCGGATCGCCTCCCGGGAATCGGCCACGCCGTCGCGAATGAGCTTCGCATCGCCCTGCCTCACGCCCAGCTCGACCTTGGCGCTGCCGCGGAGATAATACGCGGCGGCATCGCGCGGATTCTGTTGCAGAATCGCGTCGGTGATTTCGATAACGTGCGGAAAGTCGCCCGCTTGCTGTGACTTGTCGGCCTCGATCATCTTCTGGTTGCGAGCGGGGTTGCCCGCATTCCCGTTCTGCTCCCTGGGGAAGAGCGAATCGCCTCCCCCGAAGAGACGAAAGGGTGCCTGCTGCGCACCGGCTGGCGCTGCGAAAGCGACGCAGGAAGCAACACACAGCGCGACGAAAAAGAGACGCTTCGCCATAATGAAACGGTCCTGAGACTCGGCGACTTGGGGGATCGACAGCAGGGCCGGCGCAGGCCGGCCAACGTCGTACGTGTCCGTTTGCTCCCTTGGACTTTAGCCGTTGCCGGGCGGTTGATCTAGTCCGGCCGAGTCCTCCCTGGAAGGACACGAGGGCCGTTCGCGTCCTAAAAATGTCGGCAGCCCGGCCTGGGTTACGATGCCTCGCAGTGCGGAACTTCGCCGACCACTTTTGGGGGGTCTGCCCAAATGACGTGGCCGGAAGTCGGGTTTGGGAAGGGGTCGGATTCCAAGTGTCGTGATCGAAGGAAGGCCTTGGCTGCTTGACAGTTTGGTTCGATCTCAGTAAGTTCATGAAGGGTCTTTTTGACCCTTGACGGACGTCCCGAATGTCCGCCGTGGGGGCGGGGTATAGAATGGCACAGGTCCAGATGGCGAACCTGTGGCGTTTGTGAGGGCCGATCGGGAACGGGTTTTTGCTGGTGCAGGCGATTGAGCTGGTGCGGAATTTGAAAAGGGCATCAGAGATGTAAGCGTGCACGAGGGCGAAGGCCGAGAGATCGTTCTTCACAAACGTCGTTAGGCTTCTGCGCCGCGCTTCGCGGACAGAAGAGGTCCGGCCGCCCCACCAGGCGGCAGACCAAGAAGTGGGACTCGTGCCCGCTTTTTTTGTTGCAAGTTTTTCATTTCGGGGCAGGAAGTCCCGGGCGGAGATCGGGAAGGCGGAAGTATCCGGCCGAGGGCGGCTGAATCGGACGGGTCAACGGAGCCGGGGTGTGACCCCAACCGGCTCAGAGCGGAAGGAAAACCATGAACGGCAGCGAGGTCCTGAGAATCGTCGATGCGATCCATCGCGATAAGAACATCGACAAGGAGATCGTGTTCGAAGGGATCGAACAGGCAATCGTCTCCGCGGCCAGGAAGCACTTCGGCGAAGAGAGCCAGATCGACGTCCACATCGACCGCGACAGCGGGGAGCCGGCAGCCGCCGTCAACGGCCAATCCCTTGAAAAAGACGAGATCGGCGACCTCCTGGGTCGCATCGCCGCTCAGACCGCCAAGCAGGTGATTATCCAGAAGATTCGCGAAGCGGAACGCGACGCCCTCTACGACGAGTACGAGGCACTTCGCGGCAACATCGTGACCGGAACCATTACCCGCCTCGAAGGGGGGACCGCGACGGTCAACCTCGGCAAGGTGGAAGGTCTCTTGCCTCGGGGCGAGCAGATTCCCGGCGAGTCGCATCGGGTCGGCGAGCGCGTGCGGGCCGTCGTAATCGACGTCCGCAAGGCGGGGAGCCGCGTGCGGATCATCCTCTCGCGGACCCATCCGGAAATGGTGCGGCGCCTGTTCGAGATCGAAATCCCGGAAGTGCAGGAACGGATTATCGAGGTGCGATCGCTGGCCCGAGAGGCCGGTTATCGCTCGAAGGTCGCCGTCTCGTGTTACGACAGCAAGATCGATTGCGTCGGCGCGTGCGTCGGCGTCCGCGGGTCGCGGATCAAGAACGTCGTCGAGGAACTGGCCGGCGAGCGGATCGACATCGTCCGCTGGAACGATTCGTTGCAGGTGCTCGTCCCCAACGCGCTGCAGCCGGCCGAGGTGGAAGAAGTGATCCTCTGCCCGATGCTGGGCAAGGTCATCGTCCTCGTGCAGGACGACCAGTTGTCGTTGGCGATCGGCAAAAAGGGCCAGAACGTCCGTCTGGCGTCGAAACTCGTCGGCTGGGACATCCACGTGATGAACCAGAAAAAGCTCGACGAGCAGCTCAACAAGTCGGTGGGAATGTTTTCGGTCGTCCCCGGAGTGAGCGAAGAGCTGGCGGAGAACCTGGTCGAGCAGGGATTCTTTACGTTCGACGATCTGTCGGTGATCGAACCGGACCAACTGGCCGAGTTGGGCGGCCTCACGCCGGAACAGTGCGAAATCATTATTGCTCATGCGGACTCTGAAGCGGCCCGCATCGAGGAGGAGGAACGCCGCGCCATCGCCGAAGGGCGTCTGAGACCGCCCGAGCCCGTGGTGGCGGAAACAAGCGTTGTGCCCGCGGAGACCGTTGCCGAGCCCTCTCTGGAATCGGCGACGGCGGGCGAAGAGTCCCACGACGCGACCGGCGTCGAGGATGCGTCCGCGCCGCAAGCGGCTGAAGAGGCCGCCGGCAGCAACGGCGCGCAGAGCGAGCCCGCCGCGGCCGATGCGGAAGAAAGCCACGAATCAACGACCGGTCAATCGCTGGCCGAGGACGCGACGACGAGTGAGTCGCCATTGGACGAACCGGGTGCGACAGAGCACGCGGTGGAAGTCACACAAGGTCGGAACGTCGAGCAGGAGGCCGCCAAGGTCCCGCAGCGGGCCAACGGCGAACAGTCGCCGAGTTTGGAAACGGCCGCTCTCGACGACCAGGCGGAAGAATGAACACCATGCACACAGGCTGATTGAGCGGCAGACGTTTCGGTCTGCCGGAAGGACACATTAAAACCGATGGATTTGAAGATTCGACTCTTCGCCCTGGCTAAAGAGCTGGGGATCGACAGCAAAGACTTGATCGAGCACTGCAATTCGGCAGGGATCAAGGTGAAGAACTCTCCGCTGGCGAGCATCTCGCCGGAGGAGCGCGATCTCGTTTTGGGACATCTCAAGAAGTCGGGACCGACGACCGACGCCACGGCCCCTCCGGAAGAAGCCCAAATGACGCCCTTTGCGCGAATCGGCGCGACGTGGGCGGAAAAATTCGCAGCATCAAACCGGTTGTGTCGCGCCCCCCGCTCGCCCGCGAACGGTCGACGCCCGTGGTCGAAACCGAGCTGCCTGTCGAACACGAGGAGCCACACGTCCCGGCGGAAGAGGCTCCGGCTGTTGAAGAAAGTCTCCCGCAAGAGGCGGCGGCAAGTGCCGCGCCCGCGGACGAACCGCCGGCTCCTCCCTCTGCGGGGGCTGCCCCACCCGCCAAAGGTTCTCTACGTCGCCCCGGAACGGCCGCCGAGAAACCGACGGAAAGTGCGCCCGAACCGCCCCGCCCTTCCCCCGCGATCCGTCCGGAAGAATACGTTCCTCCTGGTGGCGTGCGGAGCTCCTCTTCGATCCGTGAGATGAAGCCGCGAGGCACGATCGCCGACACCGAACAGGCCCAGCAGCGACGGCCCAAGCCGAAGGCCAAGCCCGCGCTGCCCAACGTGGCCGCACCGCCGACGTACAAAGGGCCGACTCTCCGCGGCACGCCCAAAGCGGAAGCTCCCGCACAGAAGCCCGATATTCCCCTTTCGCCTGACACGTTCACGGGCAACAGCCCGTTGCGGGCCCATCTAAAAAAGAACGTCGAACAGAAGAAAAAGCGGAAGAAGGGCGAGGGCGAAGGGGGAACCCTGGAAGCGGCCAGCTCGACCGCCTTTATCGGAGAAGACGAGGATCGGGACCGCAAGGCAACGGCTGTTCGCGACCGGCGGGAAAACTGGAAGCGATCCAGCCAGGATTCGAGCGAAGCGACCGAGCGCAAGCGAAGGGCCGTCCGCTTCCGTCAGCGTCGAGCCGAACCCGTTGCGCTCAAGACGGCGGCCGAACTTTCGTCGCCGATCACCGTCCGCTCCCTGTCCGAGGCGTTGGGCCGACCGGCGCACGATCTCCTGCGGATGCTGATGGACCGCGGAGAGGCCGCGACCATCAACGCGGCGCTCACCGAAGAGACCGCCCTGGATCTGGCGATGGAATTGGGAGTCGAACTCTCGGTCCGTAGGGCCAAAGACGTTGAGCAGGAATTGGCACAGACGATGGAAGTCACCGATGCGCCCGAGGAACTTGTCGAACGCCCCCCCATCGTCACGATTCTGGGACACGTCGATCACGGGAAAACGACGCTGTTGGACAAGATCCGCACGGCAAACGTGGCGGCCGGAGAGGCGGGCGGCATCACTCAGCACATTGCCGCCTATCAGGTCGAACACGATGGCAAGAAGATCACGTTCGTCGATACGCCGGGTCACGCGGCCTTCTCCGAGATGCGGGCCCGCGGGGCGATCTTGACCGATTTCGTGGTTTTGGTCGTGGCGGCCGACGACGGCGTCATGCCGCAGACGGTCGAATCCATCAGCCACGCGCGGGCGGCCAAAGTGCCGATCATCGTCGCCATGAACAAGTTTGATCTTCCCGGCCGCAATGAGCAGCGCGTGCTGCAGGATCTGGCTTCCAACAACGTGATGCCGGTCGAGTGGAGTGGCGACACCGAAGTCATACGAACCTCGGGGATCACAGGCGCTGGCATTGATAAGTTGCTGGAGACGATCCTCCTCAGTGCCGAGCTGCGGGAATTGAAGGCGAATCCGAACCGGCCGGCCGTGGGCGTCTGCCTGGAGGCGTTTCGCGACGAGGGCCGCGGCGTGATCGCCTGGCTCGTCGTCCAGAATGGAACGCTTCATGTCGGCGACGTGATTTTGTGCGGTGAAGCCGACGGCCGCATTCGGGCGCTCTACGACGATCACGACCGTCCGCTCGAGTCGGCCGGTCCTTCGACGCCGGTGAAGGTTGCGGGCCTCGACAGCATGCCGGGAGCCGGCGACCGGTTCTGGGTCATGTCGGATATCGAGCAGGCCCGTGAAGTGGCGACCGGCCGCCGCCAGCGCGGTCGCGCGGCGACTCTCAGCGGGCGGGGCCGTCCCCGTTCGCTCGAGGATATTTTGACGGCCGCTCGCGAAGGGAACGTTGCAGGATCTGCCCCTCATCATCAAGGCCGACTCGCAAGGCTCGATCGAGGCTTTGCGGAGCGAAATGAGCAAGTTCTCACATCCCGAAGTGCGCGTGACGGTCGTCCACGAAGGGGTCGGCGGCGTGAACGAGAGCGACGTCGCTTTGGCCGAGGCGTCGGGGGCGATCGTCATCGCGTTCCACGTCGTGCCCGAAGAACGGGCTCGCGCGATGGCCGAGCGGGACGGCGTCGATATCCGGCGGTTCGAGATCATTTACGAAGTGACCGAAACGATCAAGCGAAGCCTCGAAGGTCTGCTCGCGCCGGAACGCAAGCAAGTGATGACGGGCCGCGCGGTCGTGCTGCAAACGTTCCAGATCAGCCGTCTCGGCACGATTGCCGGCTGTCGCGTGCTGTCCGGCACGATCGAGCGGTCGAATCGGATCAACGTCATTCGGGACCAGACGATCCTCAACTCTTACGACATTGCGTCGCTCAAGCGCGTGAAGGACGACGCTCGGGAGGTGCGCGAAGGGATGGAGTGCGGTATTCGCCTGGACGGCTTTAATGACATCAAAGAGGGGGACCTGTTGGAGGCCTTCCGCGTGGACGAAATTAAACGGACCCTGGACTGATGTCATCGCGCCGCGTTGCGAAAGTGGCCGAGGCCCTGCGGGAGCAGGTCAGCACCTCGATCCTGTTCGAATTGAAAGACCCCCGCGTGAAGTACGTCACGGTCACGCGGGTCGAGGTGAGTCCGGACCTGCGCAACGCGAAGGTCCACGTCTCGGTGATGGGGGACGAAAAGACGCAGAAGCTCACGCTGCACGGGCTCCAGTCGGCCCGCGGCTTTTTGCAGGCCAAAATTGCGGAAGGCCTGCAGCTCCGCTACACGCCCATCCTCCAGTTTCAGCTGGACCAAGGCGTGAAGCGGAGCATCGAAGCCTCGCGCTTGCTGCGTGAGGTGCTCCCCTCCCCGCCGGCCGAAGCAGACGATTTTGAGACGGAGGAATCTTCCCCGACCGAGGATGACGTCTCTGAGAGCTCCCTGTCCGAGGAAGGATGTGCCGGGCACGTAAGTCCGGCGCTGCCGATAACCAAGTCACCCTATGAGCGCCACACAGAAAACCAAGATGGTTGACAAACTGACGCTGGGCAAGAAGCTCGTGGCCCTGTTGAAGAAGCGCTATCCGGCGCCCTCCACGCACGAAGAGCGTCCGGTATTAGAGACGCTGCTGTTTGCGATCTGCCTGGAGGACGCTTCGGTGGATCAGGCGGAGGAGGCGTACACGCGGCTTCTGGGCGCCTTTCACGATCTCAACGAGCTGCGTGTCAGCTCGATCACGGAATTGGCCGTCGTCTTCGATGGACTGGTCAGCGCCGATTGGCGGGCGCACCGCGTCCGCAACGTGCTGCAGTACGTTTTCGAGAAGCACTTCGAGTTCGCCTTCGAGAGCTTGCGCCGCAAGACGCTCGAGTTGGCCACGAAGCAGCTCCACAAGATCCGCGACCTGTCTTCGTTTGATCGCAACTACACGCTGCAGGCGGCGCTCGGCACGCATGTCGTCCCCGCCGACCAGTCGATGACAAATGCCGCCATTTGGCTCGGTTTGGCGGCGCCCGGCGAGACGCCCGAACAGGCGGCCGAAACGTTGAAATCGGCCGTACGCAAAGCCGATGTGCCGGTCTTCGCCCATTATCTGCGGTGCCTGGCCGTCGATCCGCGGCTCGTCAAAGCGTTTGAGCCCGGCAAGGGTTCGCCGCCGGCCGCCGATCCACAAACGATGGTCGAGCGGCTGGAAGTGCTGTTCAAGGAGTGTGACTCGGCCGCGCGAAAGTCGGGAAAGAAACCGACGCCGGGTCGCGGGGCGGTCCGTGCGGCCGAGGGCCGCGACCGGGCAGGCGGAGCGAAGGCCCGTCCGCGCGACAGTCGCGGAACGTCGTCGGTCCGCAAAAAGAGGTAACCGCCCCCGCTTTTCGCGGCGGTTCACATTGCGTTGTTGTAACGGACCTTGCTGGCGTCGTCTCCGGTTCAAACCCGTCTTGGTGGTCCGGAGGGCGCGAGTTAAAATGAAGCCACGGGCGGTCTTGGGCTTGGGGGCGATCCGCGTCCGCCACCGAGCAGTGACGCGAGTGCTTTGCGTCCCCGGAGAGCGGTCCCGCGGCGTTTCGCGACGGAGAACCGGAAGCGTGCGTCGGGCCCAGGAGTGCTCGCAGCATCAGCCCGGTGTTCCCGCAACCACTCGAGGAAGGGATTGGAGATGGTCAACGATCGCAGACAGGCGACGTTCTTGACGAACGGCGCTTTGGTTTTGGGTTTGATCGCGATTGGATCGGGCGTCGGTTTCGCGGCGGATGAGCCCGCCGCTCCCGCCACGCCGCAGCCGCCAAAGACCGCCACGGCTCCCCGCTCACGGGCCGTCGTGACGGACCAGAACGGCGAACCAATCGAACCGTTCAAACCCGCGAAGGCCGAGACGCCGCAGGAAAAAGCGCACAAAGAGGCGCTCTCGTGGTTCATGTCGGGCCGGCTGAAGCAAGCCGAAAGCCGATTTTCCGAGGCGCTGAGCGATTATCAGATGGCCATAAAGCTCGATCCGAACGCGGTCGAAGTTTACCGCGCCCTGGTGCCGCTCGCGTTCGCCTTGAGTGAGACCGAAAAAGGCCTGCAATATGCCCAGAAGGCGATCGAGCTCGACCCGCAGGACCTCGAGATCCTGCGGATTCTGGCCGAGCAATTGCACGACCAACATCAACTCGGCAAGGCGTCCGAATATCTGAGCCGCGCCGCCAACTCGAGCAAGCTGAAACGCGACACGCCCACCTACGTGCTGCTGCAGTTGCAACTCGCTGCGCTCTACATGGAAATGACGCGCGAGGAGCGCGCGAACGCCGATCAGTCGCTCTTTGACAAGGCGGCCGACGCCTACCTCATCGTGCTCGACGCGCGGCGGAATCCGACAAAGTACAACCTCGACTTCCAGACGCGGGCGGCGCTCGAACGGCAGCCGCTGGCCCGGTACGAGCTGATGGGCGACGTGTTGATGGTCGCCAAGCGCACGGCCCAGGCGATTCAGGCCTTCGAAATGGCGGCCAAGGCCAATCACGATCACCCGGGCGCGCTCAGCTTCAGCCTGGCGCAGGCCTACTTCCAGGCCAAGGAGTATGAGCCGGCGCTTAAGAACCTGCAGGTCTATCTCGACGCGCAATTGCAGGGGAAAGGGCGTCAGCCTTACGAACTCTTGGCGAAGATCCTCAAGGCCACCGGCAAAAGCTCGGAACTTTTGTCGCGGATTCAGGATCTCGCCAAGGCCGATCCGCGAAATGCAACGCTGCAGTACTTTCTGGCCGACGAATACGTGGCGAGCGGCCGCCTCAAGGACGCGGAGGAATTGATCGAGAAGGTCATCAAGGAGTCGCACGACCCCGAAGGCTACGTCAGCCTGGCGTCCATCTATCGGAAGGAAAACAAGGCGCCACAGCTCCTCGAGGCGCTTGCCAAAGGACTCAAAGGGCAGCGCGGCACCAACCGGCTCGACCATCTGCTCGCCGAAATTCAAGACGATGGCCCGCTCGTCGACAGCCTGATCGCGGCGGCCAAAAAGCTTCAGGGAGACGACAAAGAGAAGCTCGATTTCTACGCCGCCTACCTCGTCGGCCGCCTGGCCGGACGGGCCCAGAAAATGGACGCGGCCGTCGAGTTCTATACCTTCGCCATCAATGCCAAGCGGGAACTTCAAGGGCAGCTTTCCGAAGAATTGGCCAAGCAACTCGTGCAGGCCAAACGCTACGCGCAGGCAGTCGACGTCTTGAAAAAGGCGGTCGCCGAGCCGATCTTCCCCGGCGGCGTCGAGGGGGAGCGGATGAAGCTCGATCTGTATGTGTTGCTGGCTCGCGCTCGAGAACTGAGCGGCAAGACGCAGGACGCGCTGACGTCCATCCGCGACGCGGAGAAAATTGATTCGGACAACCCCGAGATCGGCTTTTGGGAAGCCTGGATTTACTCCCATAGCCACCAATGGCCGGAGGCCATCCGCCGTTACGAGGCCATGACGAAAAAGTACGAAACGCACAAGGAAATTGTCCGCCAGTGTCTGTTTTCGCTTTCCAACTGTTACGTCCAGCAAGGCGACGTCGCCAAGGGCGAGAAGATTCTCGAGAAGATCCTGGTCGAGCGGCCGGACGATCCGTCGGTCAACAACGACTTGGGTTACTTGTACGCCGATCAGGGGAAAAACCTGACGCGGGCCGAGTCGATGATCCGCATCGCCTTCAAGTCCGAACCGGACAATGTCGCTTATATCGACAGCATGGGATGGGTGCTGTTCAAGCTGGGACGGCTCGAGGAGGCGCGGACCTATCTGCAAAAAGCCGTGGCGACTCCCGCCGGCTCCGACGGCACGATTTGGGAACACCTCGGTGATTGCGAGGAAGGGCTCAAGCATCACGACAAGGCCGTCGAAGCCTGGAAAAAAGCGTTGAAAGACGCCCAGGAAGAGTCCTATCCGGAAACCAAATTGATCGAGCGGCTCAAGGAGAAACTGAAAGGCAGCGCCGACGGGAATAAAAAGTAATCCCGGTCGGTCTCGCCGCTCCTTGACGGGTCGGTGGAGTTCTTCCACCGACCCTCCGGAAATGTCCGCGCTGAGCGGTTTCACGGCGCGGGCCCGCTTGGCATCGACCCGCTGTGATCGGGTCGCCCGTCTCGCGCACGCCGCGCGGCGTCCGGATATAATTTAGGCGCACTTATCCAACTATTTTTTTGACGGCAAACGAGCAGAGCAATGGCCGGCCATTCGCATTGGGCGAACATCTCGATCAAGAAAGGGAAATCCGACAAAAAGAAGGGGAAACTGTTCGGCAAGCTGAGCCGCGCGATCATCGTGGCGGCCCAGCACGGCGGCGGCGACCCTTCCGGCAATCTCGCTTTGCGGTATGCGATCGACAAGGCCCGCAAGGCGAGCATGCCCCGGGACAACATCGATCGGGCGATCAAGAAGGGGACCGGCGGCGGTGCGCTCGAGTCGTACGCCGAAGTTGTCTACGAAGGTTACGGGCCCGGGGGCGTCGCCGTCTTGTGCGACATCCTGACCGACAATCGCAACCGGACGGCGGGGGAAATCCGCAAAGCTTTCGAGGTCCATGACGGCCGCCTGGGGAGTGCCGGCTGCGTCGCCTGGATGTTCGAGCGCAAAGGGATCTTTTTGGTTCCCGCCCGGCACGTCGACGAGAATTCGCTCTTCGCGCTCGCCATTGAAGCCGGGGCGGACGACGTCAAACTTTCGGGCGAGGTGTACGAGGTCACCTGCGCTCCGGAGGTCTTTCACAAAGTCAGCGACTCTCTGGAAGCAGCCAAAATCCCGACGGACGTGGCCGAGATCCAACGCGTTCCGTCCAGTACCGTCGACCTCGACGTCGACACGAGTCGCCGCATTTTAAAGCTCCTCGAAGCTCTCGAGGACCAGGACGATGTGCAAAGCGTGACCGCCAACTACAATATCCCCGACGAGATCATGGAAGAGGCGACGAGCGGAACCTGAGTGTGGCGATCGAGTTCAACTGCCCGCAATGCGGCAAGCTCCTGACGACCTCCGACGAGCGGGCAGGTGCACGCGCGAAGTGTCCGGCTTGCGGCGACTTGATCACCGTCCCCTCCCCTGCTTCGACGCTGGCCGGCGGCGTTCCTTCTCCCGAACTGGCTCCGACGGCGGCCTGGTCCGCCGCACAGAGTGCGAACCCGTACGCTTCGACGATTGTGGGCAGCGCCTCGGCGGGCGTCGCGCCGCCGACTGCGGCCTCCGGACCCGGCGAGTTCGCTGCCGCGGTTCCCCGGCCCAGCAACGTCTGCCCCAATTGCCGGTCGCAGGTCGATTTCCACGCGGCCTATTGTCCCAAGTGCGGCGTCTCGCTCTGGGAACCGCCGCTGTTGCATTATGCACCCTTCTGGCGGCGGGTGGTGGCCGCTTTGATTGATCTGGCGATCATTGCCGTCGCGACACAAGTCCTGCAAGTCGTGTTGTGGTTGACGTTCTTGGGACGAAGCTGGCTCGCCGAAGATTTGAGCTTTGTGATCTGGCTCTTTTACCACTCGATCTTGGAGAGTTCGTCCGAACAGGCGACCTGGGGAAAACGGCTGACGGGAATCATGGTCTGTGGATCGGACGGCCGCCGTTTGAAATTCCCGCGGGCCGTGATTCGGACACTGGCGAAGATCCTGTCGTTGATGATTTGCGGCGTCGGCTTCATCATGCCTCTGTTGACGCTTCGCAGGCAGGCCCTGCATGATGTGCTGACCGACGCGGTCGTCGTCTGCAAATGAGCGGGTCCGCTTGACCGGAATTGATTGGCTGATGGCAAGAGAGCCGGTGTTTCGCGGCAAGGAGGAGAGCCCAGCAGGCCCGGAGGAAAAGCCTTCCCCGGCCGATCTGGACGATCCGCGCTACGACAACGAACTGCGGCCTCAACGGCTGTCGGACGTTGTCGGCCAGCGGAAGGCGCTTGAGCGGCTCGAGATCATGCTCGACGCGGCCAAGAAGCGAAAAGAGCCGCTGGGCCACCTCTTGTTCGACGGGCCTCCCGGTCTCGGAAAAACGACGCTGGCGACGGTGATCCCCAAGGAACTGGGAACCGAGTTGCAGATTGCCTCCGGACCGTCGCTCAACGCGCCGAAAGATTTGCTCCCCTACGTCACGAACGCGAGTTACGGCTCCGTGCTGTTCATCGATGAAATCCATCGCATGCCGGCCGCCGTCGAAGAGTATATCTATCCGGCGATGGAAGACTTTCGCATCGATATCTCCCTGGGTGAGGGGCTCAATGCCCGCACGGTCAACATCAAGCTGCAGCGGTTTACCGTGATTGGGGCGACGACCCGCTCGGGACTGCTCACGGGGCCGCTCCGCGACCGGTTCGTCAATCGGCTCCATCTGGATTTCTATGAGACGGCTGAAATCGCCGAAATTGTCCGCCGTAGCTCCGCTAAACTGAGAACCGAAATCTCCGACGACGCGGTCCAAGAAATCGCCGATCGAAGCCGCGGCACGCCGCGGAAGGCGAACAACCTGCTCCGCTGGGCTCGCGACTATGCCCAAAGCAAATCGGACGGGCGGATCACCACTCCCGTCGCCAAGGACGCGTTCCATCTGCTCGAAGTCGACGAGTTGGGCCTCGAGGCACAGGATCGGCGGTACCTGACAACCCTGGTCCGAGTTTTCGCGGGAGGGCCTGCCGGCATTCAGGCGCTCGCTCATAGCCTCAACATCCCGGCCGACACCTTGGAAGATGAGATCGAGCCCTTCCTCTTGAGGCTCGGTTTCGTCTTGCGGACCCAGCGCGGCCGCATGATCACGGACGCGGCCCTCTCCCATCTCCGGCTGTCAATTGCCGGTCCCGCCGACGGCCAGACGCGGCTCTTTTAGAGCGCCTTGCCGCCCGGTGGTCGCGTGCGAATTCCCCTGTTTTTGACAGATCAGTGGGAATGTTGCCGTTCGGCATCGGCAACGAAAAGAGGTCAGACGATGCAGCATTGGCTCAACCAGACGTTGGATTCTGCGCACCGCTCCGTTGTCCCCGCTTTCTCTTCGACAGCGCTTTTTATTTGCCCTCTAATAAATCTGGATCACCTGTCCAGCGTATTTGCGGGGGTATTCGATGGAAAGCGGGAAGAGTCAGGCGCCAGAGGCGGCCGGCGAAACTGTCAGCCGCAACTATGATCGCGTCTCGTCGAAGTACGATCGGACGATTGCCGTCGCCACCGGCGGTCAGAACCTGGCGACGCGGCTCGCGCAGCTCGACGAGATGCAGCCGGAGAACCGCGTTCTGTACGTCGGCGTCGGGTCCTGCGAAGACGCGATCCAAGCGGCCCGGATGGGTGTCCGAGTGACGTGCCTCGACTTGTCGGCCGCCATGATCGAAAAGGGACGCGAGCGTTTCGCTGAGGCGAACTTGCCCGGCGAATTCGTCTGTGCCGACATCATAAAATATACGCCGGAACAACCGTTTGACGCCGTCACGTGCAATTTCTTTCTCAATATCTTTACGCGGCCCGTGATGGAACAGGTCTTGGAGCGGGCCGCCGCGCTTGTGCGGCCCGGCGGCACGCTGCTCATCGCCGACTTTGCACCGCCGCAGGGAAATTTCCTCCTCCGCGCGGTGCACCGGATTTTTTACAAGGTGTCGAACATCATCTACTGGTCGGTGGGCCTCTGTCCCCTGCACTCGATTTACATCTATGCGGACTATTACCCGAAGCTGGGACTCAGGCTCGAGAGCACGCGACGATTCCGCTTGTTCTTGAAAGGCCCGTGGGTCTTCCAGACGACCACGGCCGTCAAGGACCCGGTTGACGTTCCGTCCACCACAAAATGAGGCGGCAGGCTGCCGTCTCCGCTGCGACCGAAACGCACAAAAAAGCACCGACCTGCCCGTGTGACTTGTCGGCAAGGTCGGCGCGATTTTCGGCGGACGACTGACGACCAGCTACTTCGCCGCTGCCAGAGCCGCGTCGTAGTTCGGATGCTCGGTGATCTCTTTCACGTACTCGACGTGCTTGAGCTTGCCGCTCGGATCGATCACGAAGACGGCCCGCGCCAGGATGCGATTGAGCGGACCCCCCTGAATCAAGACGCCGTAGTCTTCGCCGAACTTCGGACATTGGTGGGCGCTTAGCGTCTTGACGTTAGAGACCCCTTCGGCGCCGCACCAGCGTTTCTGGGCGAAGGGAAGGTCCATGCTCACGGCCAGGACTTCGGCATTCGGGAGCGACTTGGCGAGGTCGTTGAATTTCTTGGTCTCGGCACTGCAAACCCCCGTGTCGAGTGAAGGAACGGTCGCCACGATCCGCGTCTTCCCTTGGCTGCTCGCGAGAGTAACATCTTGCAGCGCATTGTCTTGCAGCTTGAAATCGGGCGCCGCGCCGCCGGACTTCAATTCGTTGCCAGCCAACGTCACCGGGTTTCCCTTGAATTTCACTGCACCTTCTCGAGTCGCCGCCATGATCATCCGTCCCGTCTGAAAGAGAAAAGTAAGCGTGGCCGACTGTCGGTCAATCCTGCCAGCAGTATTGCGTATTGAGCGTGAACTTCAAGTCAACAGGACGTCCGAGCCGGTTGCCCAAACACCCTCCCCTTTCGCAAATTCCCACGACAAGACGAGTGTCGCCGCGTGCTCGATTGCCGGGCGGCCAAGCTCCCCTGCTCCGCCTGGTCTTCGTATAAATGAGGTCCGGAGACTTGCGAGTGAATATGTCCTATTACGATTTCGATGTCGTGGTGGTCGGAGCGGGCCACGCGGGGTGCGAGGCGGCGCTGGCGGCGGCCCGCATGGGGGCCAAGACCGCGCTCGTGACGATGAACCTCGACACGATCGGCCAGATGAGCTGCAACCCGGCCATCGGCGGAGTCGCCAAAGGGCAGATCGTGCGGGAGATCGACGCGCTCGGGGGCGAGATGGGGCGCGTCATCGACGAGACGGGCATCCAGTTTCGCATGCTCAACCGGACCAAAGGCCCGGCCATGCACAGTCCCCGCGCTCAGGCCGACAAGAAGGCCTACCAGTTCTCGATGAAGCGGCGCGTCGAAGAGCAGGCCAACCTCAGCGTTCGCCAGGAAATCGTCGAGCGGCTCGAGATCGAGGGAGACCGCCTCCGCGGCGTGCGCGTGCGAGGCGATGCCGTCTATCGGGCCGGTGCGACCATCGTGACGACCGGCACTTTTCTGCAGGCCATCATGCACACGGGCGAAGCCAAGACGTCCGGCGGCCGGGCCGGCGAAGGGACGACCAACGGACTGTCGCAGTCCTTGCAGGAACTCGGATTCGAATTGCGGCGGTTCAAGACGGGGACCCCCTGCCGCTTGAACGGTCGCACGATCGATTTCGCCCAACTCCAAATCCAGCCGGGCGACGACGAGCCGCAACCCTTTTCATTCCTGACGGAGAAAATCTCGCAGCCGCAGATCCCGTGCTATTTGACGCAGACGAACGCGGCAGTCCACGATTTGATCCGTCGAAATCTCGACCGCGCGCCGATGTATAGCGGACAGATCCGCTCGACAGGCCCCCGCTACTGTCCTTCGATCGAAGACAAAGTGGTCCGGTTTGCCGAGAAGACGTCGCACCAAATCTTTCTCGAGCCGGAAGGACGCAACACCCACGAAGTTTACTGCAACGGCATCTCCACCAGCTTGCCTCGTGACGTGCAGGATCTGATGGTCCGCTCGATCCGCGGTCTCGAACGGGCCGACATCATTCGCTATGGATACGCCGTCGAATACGACTACGCTCCGCCCACCCAATTGAAGCCGACACTCGAGACGAAGCGGGTTGAGGGCCTGTTATTTCGCCGGCCAGATTAATGGGACCACGGGCTACGAAGAGGCGGCCGGCCAGGGTTTGCTGGCCGGTATCAACGCGGCCCTCAAACTCTCTAAACAGCCTCCCTTGGTGCTTGATCGCAGCCAGGCCTACCTGGGCGTGCTCCTCGACGATTTGGTCACGAAAGGAGTCGATGAGCCGTATCGCATGTTTACGTCTCGGGCCGAATATCGGTTGCTGCTCCGCCACGATAACGCCGACCGTCGCCTGACTTCGATCGGCAAACGAATCGGTTTGGCCGATCGAGAGCGAGTCGAACGGTTCGCCGCCTATGACGCCGAACTTGCCCGCGGCACGCACTTCATCCAGACGGTTCGACATGAGGGACACACGCTGGACGAGGTTCTCAGGCAGCCGGAAATGACTTGGGACCAATTGTGCGGCCTTGTTCCCGAGGCGGCCCGGCTCGGGCTTTCCCAAAGGGCGAGCGACCAGATCGTCATCGAGGCTAAATACTGGGGATACATTCGGCGACAGGCGTCCGATATCGAGCGCCAGAGCAAAGTGCAGCAGATGCGGATTCCTGAGACGTTTGATTTCGACGCAGTCCCCCAGCTTCGAGCGGAGGCCAAAGAGAAGTTCTCCCGCGTGCGACCTGGAAATCTGGGACAGGCGGGCAGGATCAGCGGCATCACGCCTGTCGATTTGGCGGTCCTCGCCCTTTACCTCCGTGAGCCAGACCGGTTGGCTTCTTGATTTTTGGATTAACGCCCGTTTATGAATGGGCCGCAATCAACCAGGCGTGTCGTGTTCGCGGCGACTCCCTGGGTGGTTCGAGTGGGTCGGTGAAAGTCAATGCCCGACAACGACTTCGCAGAATGGCCATCGACGGGGTCCGAGATAAGGCTGGCAATTTGTCTTGACGCGCTAAACAATATCAATTAAGCAAGTCGTATGAATGGAGTTGCTTGTGTCAGGGGAGAATTCTCCCCTGATGCCGGCAGCCGGTTTCCGGCAGTCGGACTCCAGAGCGAACGGAGGAGCGACTGGTTTCCCCATCTTCAACTCCTGTGAGGGCCGATTTCCGGACTTGTGGGCGATCATGGAGTGGCGATCGCGGACGAGTTTCGCCACCACGGAGGAGTCCTTTCTTGTCGAAGGATTTCCGAGATGACGGTGTTCATCTCCTGCTCACAACATACGTGCTCAGAATCGAAGGAATGGGACGAGCCTCATGAAAACGGTCTTTACGACGGGCGAAGCAGCCAAAATTTGTAAGGTCAGCCAACAGACCATTATCCGCTGCTTCGATTCCGGACAGCTCAAAGGGTTCCGAGTCCCCGGATCGCGTTTTCGGCGTATTCCCCGCGACATCCTCTATAAGTTCATGAAGGAAAACAGCATTCCGACCGACGCCCTCGAAAGCGGCAAACGCAAGGCGTTAATCGTGGATGACGACGAGGAGTTGGTCGAGCTGATTCGGGACGTCCTCGAATCGGACGGCCGCTTCGAGGTCCGCGTGGCCAACAACGGCTTCGACGCCGGCATGATGGTCAAGGAATACCATCCGGACGTGATCGTGCTCGACGTCATGCTTCCCGACATCAACGGGAAGGAAGTTTGTCAGCGCGTGCGCAGCGATTCGAATCTCGACGACGTCAAAATCATCTGCATCAGCGGCATGGTCGAGACGGACAAGATTGCCGAGTTGCGGCAGGCGGGCGCGAACGACTTTCTCCAGAAACCGTTCGAGGTCGAGAAGCTCGTGGAGCGCATGTGCCACCTGCTCGACATGGAGCCGGCGCAGGTCGCTCGCTGACGCCGGACAAATTGTCCCGTCCAGGACTCTGCAAGGAGGCGAGTCGTGGAGCAAACCGCCGACCGGGCAGCTTCGTTGGCGCCGGGAAGGGGTGCTGTTGCCGCGCCGCAGGATTCCGCGCGGCCGTTGCGGACTTGTCTCCCGCATGAGTTCGTCGTCGCGCTCGTCCCCGTGCGAAGTGCCCGCGAATTGGCCGTCGGCCTCGCGCGACAGTGGCAGGTTTGGTCAGGGGCAGCGGCCGCTGTCGTCGGCTTGGGCCATTTCCCTGCGGCGCAAAAGTACGTCGCCCAGTCGCGCCGCGGCGAGTTGCCGCACTTGGCCCAATCGTCGCTTGATCGCCCACAGGCCGACGCCGGTTTTCGCAGTCTTCTCCCGGCGGAGAGTCGCACGCTCGCCGACGGCGAGGTCTGCGTCGCCGCTTTGGCCTTTCCGACCGGTTCCAACGCGATCGGTGGAGTTTGGCTCTATTCGCCCGATCGAATCGAGCTGCCGCGAGAAGCGTGTGAACAATTTGCGTCATTGAGCGGCGCACTCCTCAGCCAGGCCGCCGTCATCGAAGAGTCTTCGTCCGGCCTGCGCGCCCTCGAAGTCGCCAAGGCCGAGGCGCTGGCCGAATTTGCGGCCGGCGCGGGACACGAGATCAACAATCCCTTGGCGACGATCTCCGGCCGCGTGCAGATCCTGCTGCGGGACGAGACCGATGCCAATCGACGATTGGACCTCGCGACGATTGGGGCGCAGGCGCTCCGCGTGCGCGACATGATCGGCGACCTCATGCTTTACGGTCGGCCACCGGCGCCACATCCGGAGCGGCTGTTGCTCAATGATCTGGCGAAGTCGGTGATCGACCGTTTCGGAGAAATTGCCAGGTCCCAGTCCTGTCGGATTCGACAGGCGGCCGCCGGGCCTGTATTCGCGACGGCTGATCCCACGCAATTGCGAATTGTGTTGACTGAACTCGTCCACAACAGCCTCGAGGCAACCGCCGCCGCCAGCAGGGTCATTCACTGTGATTCGCCGGGCGCCGCCGAGTGGCGTGGCGAAATCGTCGTCCGCTTGGAACGTACGATGTCGACTGAAAATGCGGCCGCGATTCTTTCCGTGACGGATAACGGCCCCGGCTTGACCGAGAAGGACCGCGCGCACCTGTTTGACCCGTTCTATTCCGGTCGCAGCGCCGGCCGCGGACTTGGCTTTGGCCTGTGCAAATGCCGCCGGATCGTAAGTGGCCACGGAGGAACGATCGAGGTCGATTCGGTCCCGCATGTCGCGACGACGTTCCGCGTCGTCTGGCCCGACGAACCGCCCTGCCTCCGGACCGAACCGGCTGAGTCCTCCCTGTTCTCTTCGTGAAGTGTCGTGCCGATGTCCCCGTTGGCTTTCGCATTGGCGTCGGTCTTGGCGGTTGCCGCCCCGAACGGCGCCGCGCACGAAGAGCCGTTGGTCGAGCATCCGCGATTTCGCATCCAGGTTCCGTCGAACGTCTTGACCGACGTCCCCGTTTCCAAAATCGTGATTCGGGCGTTTGACGCCAACGGCAAACCCGATCCGACCTACAACGAACAGCCGCTGATTACGGGAATTCGCCTGGCGGTCCCTCAAACCGACGACGCCAAACTCGGTCCGTTTCATGCGGGGATTTTGGAGCTCTCGACCGATCTGCGAGCCGGACGAAAGGTTTACATCTCCGACCCGGCGATCGTCGTGGATGCCGGCAATCGGCGTTCCGCGCGGATGGAAGTCCCGCGCACGTGGCGCTGGCTGGCTCTGGCGCCCGCCTTGGTCGCGTTCCTCTTGTGCCTGTGGCCGCGGAATTTCGTGCTCGCCATGTTCGTGGCCGTCGTATGCGGGACGGCCATTTTAGAGCAGGGAAATCTGTTTCACGCCTTTGTGCACACGATCGATTCGTTTGTGCTCATAGACGCTTCGTCGGCCTCGAGTGCCAACCAGTTTCATATCACGACGCTGACTGTCATGCTGTTTTTCGGCTCGCTCTTCTCCGTCCTGGCGGCGAACGGCGGCCTCTTGGGACTCACCGATCGGCTGGGTCGGCGGGCCAAGACCCGGGAACAAGGCCAACTGCTCGCCCTGCTCTTCGGTTTCGCCGCGTTTTTCGACGATTACGCGCATGCGCTCATTTTGGGAAAGATGCTGCGGCCGCTCTCCGACCGGCTCAAGATCTCGCGGGAGAAATTTGCCTTTCTCGTGGATTCGACGTGTGCTCCAGTGACGGCGCTGGCAATTGTTTCGACGTGGCTCGCGGCCGAACGCGGCACGATCCGCGAAACATTCCTTTCGCTCGGCATGACCGGCGGAGCGACGACGACGCTCTTGGCGAGCCTGCCGTATTGTTTTTATCCGATCTTGATGTTGATGTTCGCGGCTCTGGCGATTTTTATCGGCCACGATTTCGGACCGATGCTGCGGGCCGAATGGCGGGCGGCGACGCAGGGGCATCTGAGCCGGCCCGATCTCGTCGATCCTCAGGTCCTTCCGGCCGTCGAGGCGGAGCCACAAGAGGGACGCAAGCTGGCCCGCAATGCCTGGATCCCGCTGCTCCTGATGGCCGGCCTGGTGGCGATCGGCGTGTGGTGGACGGGCCGTGACGCATTGGCGTCGCGCACGACCGAAGTCGCGACGGCGCAGACACAGCCTGCCGAGGCTCAGTCGTGGTTGGACGTGTTGGAACGCGCGAACACCCAACGCGTCCTGTTGTTCTCGGTGTTTATCGCGTCGGCGACCGCCGTCGCATTGGGGATTTGGTCGCGAACACTGACGCTGCAGCAAGGATTGAGTGCCTGGGTTTCCGGCCTGCAACGGATGGTTCCGGCCGCGCTCATTCTGCTCTTGTCGTGGTCGTTCCAGCGGGTCTGCGACGCGGACCATCTGAATACGGCCGGCTTCCTGATGGAAATCGGCCAACCGCACGTGACGGTCGAGTGGGTCCCCTTGGTCGCTTTTCTGGCGGTGGGCCTGACCTCGTTTATCGTCGGCAGCTCGTGGGCCGCGCTCCCTCTCGCTTTGCCGCTCTTCATCTCGGTGACTCATGCGCTCCTCGTCGATCTGAACGAGGCCAGCCCGACGCATCCCCTGCTCCTGGCGACGATCGGCGCTGTGATTGGCGGCACGGTCTTCGGCCATCACTGTTCGCCGATTTCCGAGACGACGGTCCTCTCCTCCGCCTCGACCGCGTGCAGCCACCTTGATCACGTTTTGACACAACTCCCCTACGCGCTCACAGTCGCCACCGTGGTGGCCCTTTTCGGATACGTTCCGGTGGCCTTCGGACATTCGCCCGTTGTCCTCTTGCCGCTGGCGACCGTTATTCTTTTGACCATCCTTCAATTCGGCGGCCGGCCGGCGGTGCCGACAATTGAGGAGGAGGCGAAGCCGAAGCCGGACGAAGCCGGGGCCAGCACCGCCCGAGCGGGTGGCAAGGCCGCGCCTTCGGACGCTGCGGAGCCCCGTGAACCCGCCGCCGCTGCCGGAGGTAAACCGGCTCCGGCCGGCTCCCGGTAGTGCCGCACGCCGCCGATCCGGATGTGCCGGATTTGCGGCTGTCCAGATGGCTCTGCCAGCCCGCGCAGACGCTAGATCGGTTGAAATCCCCGTCTGACCGGCCGGTTAAACTCGTTCGATCGCACCAGGGGGAGGACCTGCGCGGTCTGGGTTGTATAATACGGCACCACTTGTGATTGGCAGATTTGACGCCGACAGTTCAGTGATGGCAGTGAAAGCGACGGTCTGAGAATGGCACAACAGGAACGGCTGCGGGGCATCTTCACACCCAACCTGGTTCCGCAGGATGAATCGGGCGAAATCAACGAGCCGGAACTCCGGCGTTATGTCGATTGGTTGATCGCCCGCGGCGTTCACGGCCTCTATCCGAACGGCTCGACCGGCGAGTTTACGCGGTTCCGGGCGGACGAACGGCGACGGATTACCGAGATCATCGCCGATCAGACAAAAGGCCGCGTGCCGATCCTCGCCGGTGCGGCGGAAGCCAACGTTCGCGAAACGCTCGCCGCATGCGAGCATTATGCCCGGCTCGGAGTGCGGGCCGTGGCGATCGTGGCTCCGTTTTACTACAAGCTCAGCCCGGCGTCGGTGTATGCCTATTTTCGCGAGATCGGACGCAATACGCCGGTCGACGTGACGCTGTACAACATTCCGATGTTCGCCAGCCCGATCGACGTGCCGACCGTGCAGCGGCTTTCTGAAGAGTGCGAGCGAATTGTCGCGATCAAAGATTCTTCGGGCGACATCCCGCACATGATCCGCATGATCAAGTCGGTCCGCCCCAACCGGCCCGATTTCGCCTTCCTCACCGGTTGGGATGCGGCGCTCATGCCGATGCTCCTGGTCGGCTGCGACGGTGGCACAAACGCCAGTTCGGGAGTCGTGCCGGAGCTCACGCGGAAACTATACGACCTCACGCTGGCGGGCCAACTCGACGAGGCACGCAAGATCCAATACGACCTGATCACGCTCTTCGATACGATGATCTACTCGGCCGAGTTCCCCGAAGGCTTCCGCGCCGCCGTCGAACTCCGCGGCTTTCGCATGGGAACGGGCCGTCAGCCCCTTTCTCCCGAGCAGAAAACCGACCTCACCACGTTGAGCAGGACGCTCCAATGCCTGTTGGCCGAGCACGGCTTTACAAACGAGCCGGTCGGCGGCTGCCCGGCCGGTAAAGGGGCCAACGGCTACGACGCCAAACAGGTGAGCGAGATCGTGCAGACGGTCGTCGCGGAACTCAACCGCCGCGGCTTGATCTAGAGTTTCGGCTGTCCAACCGGCAGTTCCCGCCGTTTTTCTGAATCTCGTTTGCGAATCGAGCGTTTCTCGCGCTCGCGCCCGGCGGTTCGCATTGATCGAACGAGCCGGCTCGATTATCACGGCGACCCGCCCCGCCGATGTCGGCTACGATTTTCCAGCCGTGCGCCCCCTCCCCCGTTTCCTTTCACGGGTCACCTGATGTCAGTCCGATCGAGAATCCCGGCACCTGGCCGTTACGTGGTTACCGGCACGATTTTGCTGTGCCTCGCCGCCGGCTGCGTCGCGCCGCAAACCGTGCGCTGCCCGCTCGAAGATGCCGCTCTGGACAAAAAGATTCTCGAAATCGCGCCGGTCGGAACGCCGCGCGACGAGGCGGTTAAACGGCTGAACGACGCGGGCCTCCGCGGCGCTTTTGGTTCCGAGCACTCGGGCTTCGGCAAGGACTATTATTGCTGCCAGGTGTGGCGGCGGCCTAACGGCGAAGTCTGGCGGATCAGTCTGCTGCTGCACTTCGACAAGTCAGGCAATCTCTGCGAAACGCTTGATCTGCCGGATCTCTACCCGGACCACCCCAAGCCGGCCAAGAGTTCCGTCTGAGCAGCGAGCCGGCTGACTTATTAAGCGATTCGAGAAGCGATTGACTCGCGCGAGCGTTCAGGCGCCGAGCTTGAGCCGATAAAACTTCGCTCCCTCGGCAATCGCGTCGCCGAGCTTCTCGGGATGCTTGCCGCCCGCTTCCGCGAGATCGGGGCGGCCGCCCCCTCCTCCGCCGACGATTTTCGCAGCGGCGCGGACGCAATCGGACGCAGAAATCCCGCGCTGAACCAGATCCTTGCTGACGGCCGCCGTGAGAGCGACTTTTCCATCGGTCGCAGAGCCGAGCAGGATGGCAACCGACCGCCCCTTGCCGCGAAGACGGTCGATGAATTCCCGGAGCGTCTCCCGATTGGTGACATCGGTCGCGCGGGCGATGATTTTGACGCCCCCCACCTCTTCAGCCTTGGCGAACAGATCTTCGGCGACCTCAGCGACTGACTCGCTGGTCCGCGCGTCGAGCTGCTTTTTGACGTCGCGCAGCTCTTCCTGGAGCGCCGTGATCCGCCGCGGCAGGTCTTCAGGCTGCGGCGTCTTCAACAGGCCGACCAGTTCCTTGAGCAGGTTTTCCGTTTCGCGAATTCGTTGCAAGGCCCGCGGTCCCGTCATGGCGACCACCCGGCGGACCCCCTTGGCGACCGGCTCTTCCGAGACAACCTTGCAGAAGCCGACCTGTCCCGTGTTCGTCAGATGCGTTCCGCCGCACAGTTCGAGGCTGAATTGGCCCATGGTCACGACGCGGACCGGATCGGGATATTTTTCGCCGAAGAGGGCCATCGCGCCGAGTTTTTTCGCCTCTTCCAATCGCAGGATGCGGGTCGAAACGGGCGCTCCTTCCGCGATGCGGGCGTTGATCTCGTCCTCGACCTTGAGGACTTCCTCGGGCGTTAAGGCCCGCTTGTGTGCGAAGTCGAAGCGGAACTGGTCCTTCTCGACCTTCGACCCGCGCTGTGTCGCCGTTTCCCCCAACGTCTTGCGGAGGGCGTAGTGCAGCAGGTGCGTCGCCGAGTGGGCGCGGCGAATGGCGCCACGGCGCTCGGTGTCGACTTTTGCCGTCAGCTTCTGGCCGACTTGCAGCCGGCCCTTCTGGAGATGTCCGATGTGCAGGATCAACGAGCCGTCGCGCTGGGTGTCGAGCACCTCGAACCGGCAGCCTTCCGCGACGAGCGTTCCCGTGTCGCCGACCTGCCCCCCGGCCTCGCCATAAAACGGCGTGCGGTCGAGGATCACGGCCACCGGCGTGGCGCGGCTGAGTTCCTCGAGCTGATCGACGAGCTGTTTTTCGGCGATGATGCCGACGACTTCTCCCTCGGCTTCGACGGCGTCATAGCCGAGGAATTCTGTCGTGCCGGCCGTTTTGCGGATCGCGTCGAGCGGGCCTTCGGCCATCACGGAATCGAGGAAGGCGCCGCTGCCGCTCCCGATTTTGTGTTGGTTCATCAGGTACTTGAACCGCTCGAGGTCGACGGCCAGGTTCTTCTTGGCGGCCATCGCTTCGGTCAGCTCGATCAGAAAACCGTCCGTCTGGTGCAGGTCGAACGCATCGTCGCCGGAGATTTTTCCCGAGCTGGACGTGTGCGCCTTTTCAACGCACTTTTCAAATTTCGAGAGACCCTTCTCGACGACGCCGAGAAACTGCTCCTCTTCCTCTTCGATCACGTTGGCGACCGATTTCTCCGTCTTGGCGATCTCGGGATAGGCGGCCTGCATGGCCTGGACGACGGCGGGGACGAGTTTGTGCAGGAACGGCTCGTGCCGGCCGAGGAGATAGCCTTCCAACAGGGCCCGCCGCAGGAGTTGTCGTACGACGTAGCTTTCCTTCTCGCTCCCAGGCGAAACGCCCTCGTGAATGCAGAAGGTGATGGCGCGAACATGGTCGGCGATGCGGCGGATCGGCCGGCCGTTCACGCCCGCGAAGTCGTATTTGATTCCGACCGCTTCGGCCGAGGCGAGGCACAAGGGCCTCAGGATGTCGATCTCGAAGTTGCTCGGCACGCCTTGCAGCACCGAAGCTGTACGTTCGAGACCCATCCCCGTATCGATGTTCTTTTTCGGCAGCGGACGCAGATTGTTGGGCGGCGCTCCGACGCGGTTGAACTGCGTGAAGACCAGGTTCCAGATCTCGACCGATTTGGGACTGCCCGGAGCCTGATAATAGATTTCGCTGCATGGCCCGCACACGCCGTCGGGCCCGCTCGAGGGGCGCCGGCCGGCCAGAAATTCTCGTTCTCGTCCTCGCGGCGGACCCGCTCGGGGGGGAGGCCGATTTTCTTGGTCCAGATGTCAAAGGCCTCGTCATCGTCGAGGTACACCGTGGCCGACAGGCGATCGGGAGCGAGCCCGAGCCACTTCTTATCGGTCAGGTATTCCCAGGCCCAATGGATCGCTTCGTGCTTGAAGTAATCGCCAAAGGAAAAGTTGCCGAGCATCTCGAAGAACGTGTGGTGATAGGCGGTCACGCCGACGTTCTGGATGTCGCCCGTGCGGAGGCACATCTGGCAAGTGGTGGCCCGCGTGAATTCGAGCTTGCCCACGCCCAGGAACTGTGCCTTGAACTGGTTCATCCCCGCGGGGGTGAACAGGACCGTGGGATCGTCGCGCGGGACGAGGACGTCGCTCGGTTTGCGGACGCATCCTTTGGACTGAAAGAAAGTCAAATAGCTTTCGCGCAGCTCGTCGGTTTTCATCATCTCGCCACGGTTATCCGTCTGTGGTCGGCCAGGTCGAGGGCCACGTCGCCGTCAAATCTCCGCACGGCCGCATAGAATTCCGCGGGCGTGCGGACGGGCGTTCCACCCACGCTGGCGATGAAATCGCCTTCGACCAGTCCCGCGGCCTGGGCCGCACTTCGCGGCGCGACGCTGGTGACCAACACGGCCTCCTTGAACTGGAACGGCCACCCGCCGTTGACATACTTCAACCGGCCGGTCGGGTAGTCGACGGTGACCCCTCGCCAGGCCGGAAATCGTTGTGACGTGGCGATGATCGCCTCGTCGTCTTTGACGGGCCATTTTCCGAGTTTTGCGGTAAGAGTCAACTCGTGACGCTCGCGCGGCCGCCACACCGTCATGTGCACGATCGTCTCCGGCGCGAACGTCCCCACGTAGCGCATGAGGTCGTAGTGGTCGAGCAAGGGCCGCCCCTCAATTTTCAGGATCACGTCATCCGGCTCGAGACCGGCAAAGGCCGCCGGCGAATTGGGAATGACCTGCTCCACGCGGACGGCGGACAATTGCTTGAAACGACCGTCACGGCGGAGCTGATCGGGCGTCACTGGCATCGGCGTCAGCCCGAGGAAGCCGTATTCGACTTCGTAGCCGCGGCACAACGTCTCGATTACGCGGCGCGAAAAGGAATCGATGGGAATCGCGAAGCCGACCGACTTCTCGTACCCCTCGAGCGCTGCCAGAGACGTCGTGATACCGACGAGGTGTCCTCGCAGATCAACGAGCGCTCCGCCGCTTGTTCCCAATTCCATCCGGGTGTCGACCTGCAACAATGTTCCATATTGATGAATCGTTTTGGCGTCCGGCGGCCCGAGATCGTGCTGGCGGACGGGAGCCGGCCGGCGCGAAATGTTGGAGATCATGCCCCAGCTCACGCTGGCCGAACCGTCGCGGGCGATCGCGTACGGATTGCCCAGCGACAGCACGAGTTGTCCCTTGCGGAGCGGAGAGTCCTCCGTGCGGAGAGGGATCGGCTTGATCTCTTGCGGCTTCATGGCCAGCGCCGCGTAATCGATCGCCAGGACGGCCAGATCACTGCGGGGGTCGGCCGCGATGATCCGCGCCTGGTAACCGTGGTGGTCGCCGAAGCGAACGTAAATCTGACTCTCGCCCGGCTTGGAGTTCCCCGCGACGGGCGGCCCACCATGCACGACGTGATAGTTGGTCAGAATGAATCGTTCCTTCGAGCCGGGAATGGGAGCGACGACGATTCCCGTGCCGAACTCGTTGGGAACGAAGTCGGGCGAATCGGGCTTATCCGAATCGCTGCGTCCCTTGGTTTCGATGTCGAAGGGATTGAACTGGCTGATGTTGGAGCTGGGCCGGATGCGGGCGACGCTGACCACCGAGGACTCGACCCGGTGAATCACGTCGACGAAGACTCGTTCCAGCGCCGCGGCGGCGGCCAAACCCTCGGCGTCGTCCGCGTAAACGGACGATTTTCCCCCGAGGAAGCACAATCCGACCACCAGCGCAGCCAGAAGGGCTGCGGCGGGACGGCAAGGGGGGATCGCGACGAGTCCCTTCATCCCGTAATGGTAGCGGTCGATCCCAAAACACCCAAGCGTCGCGATTGAGGGCCCGCTACCACTTGGACGTTTCGTCCGCGGAGTTTGCAGGTTCGGCCGCGGGTTTGTCACTCGGCTGAATGGCCGTTCGATTCGGGCGCCGGTGGCACGGCCAGGCCCCGCTTTTCGAGGACCTTCTGCTTGATCTTTGCCGCCACGTCGGGATTCTCTTCCAGGAACACGCGGGCTTTGTCCCGGCCCTGGCCCAGGCGCGTCTCGCCGAAGCTGAACCAGGTGCCGCTGCGATCGACGACGCGATCTTCGGCCGCCAGATCGAGCAAGTCCCCCTCGAAGCTGATGCCGCGAGTGCCCAGCATGTCGAATTCGGCCTGGCGGAACGGAGGTGCGACCTTGTTTTTGACGATCTTGGCCTTCATCCGAATGCCGATCGTATTGTCCCCTTCTTTCAGCGTGCTGACGCGGCGGACGTCGACGCGGCACGAGGAGTAAAACTTGAGCGCCCGGCCGCCGGGCGTCGTTTCCGGGCTGCCGAACATCACGCCGATCTTTTCGCGGATCTGATTGATGAAGATCACCGTCGTGCGTGATTTGGAGATGGCCCCGGTGAGCTTTCGCATGGCCTGGCTCATCATCCGCGCCTGCAGGCCGACGTGCGTATCGCCGATTTCGCCATCCAACTCAGCCTTCGGAACGAGGGCCGCGACCGAGTCGACCACGATGATGTCGACCGAGTTCGATTTGATCAGCATCTCGGCAATCTGCAGTCCCTCTTCCCCGTAGGAAGGCTGGCTGACCAGCAGGTCTTCGAGATTCACGCCCAATCGCTTGGCCCAAGCGGGGTCGAGCGCGTGCTCGGCATCGATGAAAGCGGCGATCCCCCCTTCGTGCTGAGCGCTGGCGATTGCATGCAGGGCCAGCGTCGTCTTGCCGCTCGACTCCGGTCCAAACAGCTCGATCACCCGGCCCCGTGGAAACCCTCGTCCTCCCAAGGCCAAGTCCAGCGACAGGGCGCCCGTCGAAATGCCCTGGACGCCAAGGCTGCCGTCGTCGGTCAGCTTCATGATCGAGCCCTTGCCGAAGGTCTTTTCGATTTGACCGAGGGCATTGGCTAAGAGCACCTGCGACTCGTTTTTCGGCGAAGCGGCGGCTTCCGGCTTCTTCGGGCGGTCTTTGGCCGCCGCGGGGGCGCTGTTGTTTTTCGCAAATTTCGTGGACATAGAGATCATCCTCGACGATCGATCAGTCAATTTGAAAGGGCGTCCTGCTTGCTGAGTCGCCCGTATAGTGTACAAAAAGATAGTATGAAGTCAATCGACCTTTTTCAAGTCAGAAATTCACAGAAAAACGCACGATTTGGTCACCTCAAAAGTTCTCCAACCTCGCCAGAATGGAGCTTTGTCTCTCCGGATTTGCGGGCGTCGTACTCCAGCATCAGGGCCAGATACGACCGCCGCTCGGCATTTTTTAGACCCAGCCGCTCCGCCAGTCTCAAGATGGTGTCGCGTGCGGCGTCGCGCTCGTTTTCTTCGGCCAGGGCCTCGATTTCGAGAAAGGTCCCCAGCTCGTCGATCGAGTCGACGGCCAATTCCAAATCCCGCCCTTCCCAGGCGAGATGGAACAGGGCGCGCGTCTTCTCGACCGGCCGCACCGGCTCGAACCCGAGCAGCATCAACACCTCGCGCATCCGGTCGAAGTCTTCCGGCCGTCGGCCGATGGCGATCTCGATTTCCCGCCTCGTTTTGGTCTGCGTGTCGACGACGGGTCCCTTATAGGTGATGAAGACCTCGTCGTCGTAGTGCCGCAGGCGAAGCGCTTCGTGTGTCTGCCGAAAATCGCGGGACGGATGGCGGAAATAGACGTCATGTTGATGGAGGACGCGGCCCTGCGTCGCTCCGCGGGCGAGCAGTTGCAGCGTCATGTCGGACGCATCGGCGATCGGAAATTTCAGCTCGACTTCGTAGCTCATGGGTCGTGCTCCGTGGCGCTGTCGCGTCAGGGAACGGCCCTGCCGATCGCCGCCAGGCGCTGCCAAGTATACAGTCCGGTCGAATGTCCGTCGTTCCAGTCGATCTTGAGCGAGTAGTTTCCACAAAGCTCGATGTGGGTCGGAGCGATGTCCGCCGGAATCGCCTCGACATCGAGCGTGCGGATGCCCGTCAGTTCATCCACGCAGCCGGCACAAGGGCATTCCCCGCGCAACGTCTTAAAAGGGATCCGCTGAACGGTGCCGTCATTCCAGCCGACCTCGAGCACGCGCTGTTCGCGAAAGGCCTTGATGGATTTCGGAGATTCGGTCGTCATCAGCGGCGGCCAGGCCTTTAGTCTTTGCCGGGGTGCACGATCTTTGCCCAATACTCCGGGAAAGCCTTGGAACTGTAATTGGGATCGTTATCCAAGTCATGGCAGCGGTAGCAGAGGGTCTTCTGCGCTTCGGCCACCGTGAGATGCAGCTTGTGGCGAGCCGCGTCGAGATCGTCCTTCTTGACGGATTTCGCGTCCTTCTTCCACTGTGTTTCCAACTCGGTGTGACGGGCGGCCGGGCCGTGGCAGTTCTCGCACTGCTGCCCTTTCAAGTGGGGCGTCTTTTCAGCGCTGTAGAAGCCCGAGTCGTAGCGAAAGACCTGTTGCGTGTCCCACCCGGTGGTGTGGCAGCAGATGCATTCGGGATCGTGAATCCGCGAGATCGGATGCTTCGTTCCCGCCCTTCCGGTGATCAGCGTCTCGAACGCGTGCGCGTGGTCGGAGTCTTTCCAGACGGCGTAGGCCTTGGTGTGACAGTTCTTGCAATTCTCGACGCCCGCGAACTTGTCGCCCCCCGGGGCGGGCGACTTCGGCAGATCGTTCATCACGGCGTCGTAATTGGACTCGAGCCTTTTCTGGTAATCACGCATGTGATCGAGCATCGCCGGCGTGTCCTTGAACCGTTCCTTATCGAGATCAACGAGCTCGAATCGGAACGGCGTTGTCTTGTTGTCCGGATAATAGCCGACGATGGCGATGTGCTTCCCCTTCTGGCCGACCTCCGCCAGTAGCGTCTGGCCGATGTGTTGCGGCGTGTCGTTGCCGTCCTCGGGACCGGAGGTCACCACCAATTGGAATTCCGGGAATTGTTTGGCCAGCGCGACGGCCTCGTCCCGCTCGGCGTGCGCGAGCAGCACGAGAAACTCAGGGTGCTCTTTCTTCATCGCTGCAATCGCAGCCGGAAGCGCTGCCTCGG
>CAWHWU010000008.1:0-154227 GCA_963833105.1 uncultured Planctomycetaceae bacterium | reverse complement strand
TGACCGTTGCAACCGGCGCATCTTGTGTCGGGTGATAACCTGGAGGCGTGGGCTTTCAGGAATTCACCAAAACGGCGCGGGGTGCGGAGATGGCGAAATCACGCGATGCGGCGAAGGAGAGGTATTGGCGGGAGGCGATTCGGCGGCAGGAAGCCAGTGGCCTGGGAACGAAGCGGTTCTGTGCCCAGGAGGGGATTTCCGAACACCGGTTCTATTGGTGGCGACGAACCCTGCGTCAGCGCGGTCGGCACCGAGCCCGAGCGTCGGGGGACGGCGTGGCGGCGGACTCGGGCCGTGATCGCGGCGGCCAGGGGGATACCTCTCCTTTCCTTCCCATCGCTCTTCCCTTTACCGTCGGAGCCCCGATCGAGATCGTTCATCCGCGTGGCCATGTCGTTCGCGTTCCGGCGAGTTTCGACCCGGTCGCGTTCAAGCGGATTCTGGCCGTGCTCGACATCTCGGCGGGTTCCTCCGGGGAGGAATGACATGATCGCCATTTCCGCCCAGACCAAGCTGTACCTCGCCCGGGACGCGACCGACATGCGCAAGAGCTTTCGAGGACTGATCCTGCTGACGGAAGGGGTGCTCCGACAGGAACCGGTCTCGGGCCATCTGTTCGTGTTTCTCAATCGCCGCCAGGACTTGATGAAGATCCTGTATTGGGACGGGTCAGGTTTTTGCATTTGGTACAAGCGATTGGCGCGTGGAAGTTTTCAAAGGCCGCCGGCCGTTGCCGGGGAGGAGCGACCCGGTTTGGAATTGAGTACGGCCCAGTTGTCGCTGATGCTGGAAGGGATTGACCTGACGTCGGCACGGCAACGGCTCCGTTTTCGGCGATTTCCCACCGAATCGACGGCCAGGCGTGGCGACGGATTTTGAGCTTTCCCGCTTCAGCCGGATCGCGATAATCGGGGCCTTGCTGACCGAGCAGATCACGCATGCAAGGAGGCATGGCGATGGTCTCCACGCCCGTGGAACTCCCCGACAATCTTCCGGCTTGCCATGCCATCATCCTTCGGCAGGCGGAAGCCATTGAGCGACTCGAAGCACGAATCGAGCAACTCAACCGGGACCTGGCCAGCCTGAAACGACAATTGTTCGGCTCGCGTCGAGAACGATTCGAGCCCGGCCACGGAGAAGATGCGGCAGGTCAAGCCGCCGCGGAAGCCTCCGCGATGAATCGCGGCATGCTCGTCATGGAAGGCAGGCCGTCCGCGAGTGAGTTGCTCGCCGCAACGGCTGCGGGCCCAACGCGACGTACGTCCCAAGGCCGGCAAAAGCGAGTCCTGGACGCCTCGATTCCGCGTGAAAAGGTCCTGCATCGGCTCGACGAGCGGGACGTTCCGCCGGAATTGTGGAATAACCCTCGGGCGAAGCGTTTCTTCCGTTTCGTTCGGGAAGAAGTGGAACTGCAAGAGGCACGGGTGCGGGTGCTGGAGCACTATGAAGAAGTCATCGCCTGGGAGGATGAGGCGACCGGCCAGGGCCGCTTGGTGGCGGCGTCCGCGCCCGAGCCGCTCATCGATCGCTGCTATTTGGGAGTGGCGTTTCTGGCCTACCTGGCAGCCAGTCGTTTCGCCGATCACATTCCGTATTACCGGGAAGAGGACATTCTGGCGCGAGTCGGTTTCTCCATTCACCGCGCGACGCAGTGGCGTTGGATGCGGGGCTTGGCCGGCATCGCGCTGCCGTTGGTCGAGCTGATGCGAGAACGGACGACGCAATCCTGGGTGCAGGGCATCGATGAGACGCCATGTGACATCCTCTGCCCCGAACTCGGCCGCACGCGCAGCGCCTACCTGTACGCCCAGTACGGAGACGCCGCCCACCCTTATGTGTGCTTCGCCTTTGCCTCGCACAAGGACGAAGAGAATGTTCGTCGGATCGTGGGGAACTACAAAGGCTACCTCCAGTCGGACGCCTACATCTGCTACGAGTTGATTGCTGCCGCTTCAAAAAATCGCATCATCGCTGTGGGTTGCTGGGCTCACGCCCGTCGCAAATTCGAGCCGTTGATCGAGGCGGGACCTCATCCGCAAGCGGCCTGGATCTTGGGGGAGATTCAAAAGCTGTACGACATCGAAGATCGCGCCCGGGACATGACGGACGACGAGCGCCTGGTGTTGCGTCAGGCCGAGTCCCGGCCGATCGTAACGGGGATCAAGGCCTGGCTTGATGCGGGATCAAGACGAGTTGCCCAAATCGCCGCTTCGCGCCGGGATCAACTACCTCCGCAATCGCTGGGAAGCCTTCGAGCGATTTCTGGAAGACGGCCGAATCCCGATCGACAACAATCGGACCGAAGCCATGATCAAAGGTCCGGTCATGGGCAAAAAGGCCTGGCTGTTTTTCGGCAACGAACACGCCGGCGAGACGGCGGCCGTCTTCTATACGCTGACGATGACCTGCAAGCGGCACAACATCGACGTGCAGGCGTACTTGCTGGATGTCTTCCGCCGGATCCGCACCGCGACGCCGGCCGAACTGGAATCGCTTCTGCCCGATCGCTGGATCCAAAACCATCCGGAAGCCCGCGTCAGGCAGCGTGTCCAAGAATCGCATGCCGCTGCCGCCCGAAAACGCCAGCGACGCGCCCGGCGACGGTCCGCCGTCCCCAGCGGCTAATCGCCCCCCGAGTTCTACCAACCCCACTCGACCGGACTCCCGCTCCCTATCACGTCGCGCTCGATTTGCCTCGTGAGGATGGCCGCGCCTGGCTACCGCCAACCCGCGCTCGTTGCAGCGGTCACGCATCTTCTCCGTGGCCGGGCTCGAATCGTTCTCGACGCGAGCCGAACAATTGTCGTTTCAGGCTGGCCAGGTCCCGGTTGAGTTGCTCGATTCGTGCTTCGAGTCGCTCAATGGCTTCCGCCTGCCGAAGGATGATGGCATGGCAAGCCGGAAGATTGTCGGGGAGTTCCACGGGCGTGGAGACCATCGCCATGCCTCCTTGCATGCGTGATCTGCTCGGTCAGCAAGGCCCCGATTATCGCGATCCGGCTGAAGCGGGAAAGCTCAAAATCCGTCGCCACGCCTGGCCGTCGATTCGGTGGGAAATCGCCGAAAACGGAGCCGTTGCCGTGCCGACGTCAGGTCAATCCCTTCCAGCATCAGCGACAACTGGGCCGTACTCAATTCCAAACCGGGTCGCTCCTCCCCGGCAACGGCCGGCGGCCTTTGAAAACTTCCACGCGCCAATCGCTTGTACCAAATGCAAAAACCTGACCCGTCCCAATACAGGATCTTCATCAAGTCCTGGCGGCGATTGAGAAACACGAACAGATGGCCCGAGACCGGTTCCTGTCGGAGCACCCCTTCCGTCAGCAGGATCAGTCCTCGAAAGCTCTTGCGCATGTCGGTCGCGTCCCGGGCGAGGTACAGCTTGGTCTGGGCGGAAATGGCGATCATGTCATTCCTCCCCGGAGGAACCCGCCGAGATGTCGAGCACGGCCAGAATCCGCTTGAACGCGACCGGGTCGAAACTCGCCGGAACGCGAACGACATGGCCACGCGGATGAACGATCTCGATCGGGGCTCCGACGGTAAAGGGAAGAGCGATGGGAAGGAAAGGAGAGGTATCCCCCTGGCCGCCGCGATCACGGCCCGAGTCCGCCGCCACGCCGTCCCCCGACGCTCGGGCTCGGTGCCGACCGCGCTGACGCAGGGTTCGTCGCCACCAATAGAACCGGTGTTCGGAAATCCCCTCCTGGGCACAGAACCGCTTCGTTCCCAGGCCACTGGCTTCCTGCCGCCGAATCGCCTCCCGCCAATACCTCTCCTTCGCCGCATCGCGTGATTTCGCCATCTCCGCACCCCGCGCCGTTTTGGTGAATTCCTGAAAGCCCACGCCTCCAGGTTATCACCCGACACAAGGATGCGCCGGTTGCAACGGTCACATCCTGGAGGCATCATGCGAGTGCGCGGCATCGATGACGCAGGAGCGCTGGAGGGAGGTGCGGCGGTCGCAGGATTGTCGAAAGGCGAGTCCGTGAATACAGAGGCATTCTCGTATCTGTTTCGCGCAGCCAGTCGCTTTCCTGGTGACATCTCTTTCTTCTAGCAGCGTGTTGATTTGTGCCGCTTCGACCCTCTCTTACTAGAATCAAAGAAGCGACACGCTAAATTGCTTCGGTCCAACACACCCGCGCAAGTTTGATCGAAACGGCACACAGCCGCGCGCCTGAACTTCATCGACGCGTCGCGGCCGCGAAGACGGCCTGCTAAAGGCGGCCCAATACTGGTCGACGATCCGACCGAGGTGGTCTAAAGCTCCCCTTGTGTCAGCGGGCGGGCAAAAACAGCCGGCGTGGGCGGAATGAAAAGCAGCCATTTTGAGAGGCTGGAAATTCGACGTAGGGGTTCGTCAACACACTCGTTGTTGACGGAGGCCGCTTATGTCGAATCGACTCAAGATGGCGATTGTTCACTCGATCCATCAGTTGCATTCGTTGCATTGGTCCCATCGGCGGATTGCCCGCGAGCTGGGAATCGACCGAGGAACGGTCCGCAGGCACCTGTCGGGTGGCGTAGCTGGTTCAAATGCAGCCATTCCGCCCGCCGGGTCCGGCGAGTTCAAATGCAGCCACTTTCTTGGGGTTGCCGGGTCCAGACTGCACGCCGTCCGATGATGTTGGTCGTGCCGAGAATGCCGGCGGTTCAAATGCAGCCATTCCGCCCGCCGGGTTGGAGGAGTTGACGGCGGTTCAAAACCAGCCATTTCGCCCGCCGGGTGTCCAGCTCCCTTCCGCGAGACGAAGCCGTCATTCCGGGTCGGCCGGCTCAGCGAGTGCGAACCGTTCCGCGAAATCATCGTCGCCAAGCTCGACCAGGATCTCTCCGCCCAGCGGATCTATCAGGATCTGCCTGGCGTCCCCGGGTTCACGGCCGGCTACGACAGCGTCAAGCGGTTCGTGCGGAAACTGGGAGCGCGGCGAGCGCTGCCGATGCGACGTCTGGAATCTGCGCCGGAGTGGAAGCCCAGGTCGACTTCGGCACCGGGGCGCCGGTGATCGGCCCCGACGGCAAACGTCGCAAGACGCACGTCTTCCGCATCGTGTTTCGCCACTCTCGCAAGGCGTACAGCGAGGCAACGTTCCGTCAGACGACGGAAGATTTTATCCGTTGCATGGAGAACGCCTTCTGGCACTTGGGCGGCGTGCCCGAGATCGCTCGTGATCGATAACCTTCGGCCGCGGTGAAGCATCCCGACTGGTTCGATCCGGAGTTGGTGCCGAAGCTCGAAGCCTTCTGCCGGCATTATGGCGCGGCGATTTTGCCGACCCGGCCCGTACATGCCCCGGCACAAAGGCAAAGTCGAACGAGGCGTCGCCTATGTCCAGGGCAATGGACTGAAAGGACACCGCTTCGACAGCCTGGAAGCCGAGAACCGGCATCTGGCTCACTGGGAACGGACGATCGCCGACACGCGGATCCACGGCACGACGCGGCGGCAGGTCGGCCAGATGTTCGACGAAGTCGAACGCCCAGCCTTGCGTCCGTTGCCGCGTGAACGGTTCCCGTTCTTCCAGGAAGCGCAGCGGATCGTCAGCCGCGACGGGCACGTCGAAGTGGCCAAAGCGTATTACTCCGTGCCGCCGGAATATCTGACGCGAACGGTCTGGGTGCGTTGGGACGCGCGGCTCGTGCGGATCTTCAACCATCGCAGGGAGCAAATCGCGATCCACGTGCGGCATGAGCAAGGACGCTTCAGCACGCACGGCGAGCACATCGCCCGGGAGAAGATCAACGGCATCGAACGCGGCGCGGCGTATCTATTGTCCAAGGTCTCGATCATCGGCCTTCACACGCGGCAATGGGCCGAGGCGATGGTCGGCGCCCGGGGCATCGAAGGGACGCGAGTCTTGTTGGGCCTGTTGAGCCTGACCAAGAAACACCCGAGCGAATCGCTGGAAAAAGCCTGCGAAATCGCGCTCTCGCACGGAGCCTTCCGGCTGCGGGCCATCCGCCAGTTGCTCAATCGGCCTCGAGTGCAAGCAGGAACCGCTGCCGTTCCTGGAAGAGCATCCGATCATTCGGCCGTTGGACGATTACGCCCGGGTCGTGGCGGCGGCGCTGGAGAGGAAGGGTCGCGGCTTCGCCGCAAGGTTTTGGGAGGCATGGCTCAGGCGTTCAATGGCCGTCGCAGAAAGGACAAAGCCCCGGCGCCGGGATACCCGGAGCAAGCTCTGGGTCCGACAACCAGGGCTTCGGAGCGTCATTGACGCGCCCTCGATCCGGCTATCCCTCGTCAGGTTGCACCTCTGCAGAGCCTGACTCCGTTTTACCGGACAGTTCCATCCTACGTTCTTCACCACCTCAACAACAGGAGCCAGAAACCGATGAATGACCGATTGCAATCCATGCTGAAACAACTGCGTCTGTCGGGCCTGGCCGAGACGTTGGACGTCCGGCTGCAAGAAGCCGCCGGCCATCAGCTCACCCACGCCGAGTTCCTGGAACTGATTCTGCAGGATGAATTGCACGTGCGTGAACAACGGCTGATCGGCCGGCGCGTGAAAGCGGCTTCGTTCAACGAACTGAAGCCGCTCGACGACTTCGATTGGGCCTTCAATCCGTCCATCCCACGCAAGCAGATCTTCGACCTGGCGACATGCCGGTTCGTCCGCGAGTCGCGCGACGTTCTGCTGATGGGCCCGCCGGGAGTTGGCAAAAGTTTTGTGGTCCAAGCGGTCGGCTACCAGGCGATCAAGCAAGGCTTCGTCGTCCTGTACCGCTCGATCTTCGACTTGGTTCGCGACTTTCTGCACGACGAAGCGTTCGACGGGCAGGAGAAAGTGCTTGCGAAATATCTCAAACCCGACCTGTTGCATCGTCGACGACATGGGCATGAAAAATCTGCCCAAACGCTCGGGCGAATTCTTGTTCGAGATCATCATGCGGCGGTACGAGACCCGTTCGACGATGATGACCAGCAATCGCCCGCTGGAGGATTGGGGCAAGCTGATCGGCGACGTGCCCAGCGCCACGGCGATCCTCGACCGCTTTTTGCATCACGCCGAAATCATCACCATGAACGGCCGCAGTTACCGACTGCGGAATCGCGCAACGGGCGATCAAGCGGCGGATGTTCAGAACCCGGCCACGATCGACCCTGCCGTGGACCCTGAACCGAAGTCAAAACCAGCCATTCCGCCCACCGGGTCGGAAGGGCAATCTGAAAGCGCCGCGACGGCGTAAAAACGTGTCGCCAAAACGCGACAACAGTTGCGAATCATAGGGCTTCTGACAATTATGAACCCTCATCAACCCAGGCTGCGATCATTCCGCCCACAGGTGGCTGTATTTAATCCGCCCGGTGACACGAGACCCACTCCTCGTTGCTGACCCGCTTGTTTTTCCGCTTTTTATCGTAGCGGCGAACCTCTTCATCGGTGGGCTCACGGTCGGCTTCGATCGTGCCGTCTTCGCGCATCAGGCGGGTGACGTACTGCTTCCAGTCCTCACCGGTATCGCGGCGCACGATGCTCTTCATGGCCGCGTTGGCTTCCAGCGTCGTGCTGTCGACACCCACCGTCTTGCCGGCCACGAGCTTCTTGTCCGCGGCGATTTTGAGCACAAACTGAAAGACTTCGTCGAACACTTCCTGGGGCAACCGATTGCGTGTGTTCGTCAGCGTCGAGTGATCGGGGGTTGATTCGTCGAGGGGAATCCCCAGGAACAGCCGCAGGCTCAAGCTGTCGGCACAGCGCCAGGCGATGCCGCGCTGGCTGTCGATCCCTTCGAAGTAACCGACCAAGAGCATGCGGAAGTAGACGCCCGGAGGAATCGAGGGCTGCCCGCGCTTCTCTTCGGTGGCGTAGTACGGCTCGCAGCGGCGTTCGATCCAGCGGTCGAACTCGGCCTCGGCCAACAGCTCGTTGAGTTTTTGATAAAAAGGATGCCCTGGAGATTTCGGCAGGCCACTCGCCATCACAAACAGGGCGTCCTGCCGCTCCCGACTCCTGCGCCCATCGCCATCGCGCGTCCTCCGTGCCGGCTGAAACGTCCGGGCCGCATTACAATACCATGCGCGTCAAGGGCGGCCAGACCAAGCCGGCCCAAGCGGCGGCTTGGCTGCCACCCGTCAGAACGAATACTTCAACGGGCTGCTAGAGGCCTCTTGTCGCTGATGGACAGCGGCGGCAGGATGGGCCAAAAGGGGACACGGCGGCCACTTGGGGATATTTCGGGGATCAGCAACTCATGGCAGCGGCAAAGGAACGCCCAACAGGAATCGCTACACTTGGTTGAGGCCTGTAGCAATTTTGGGCGGTTCACGTCTCACCGGGCGGGCGTAGGTGAGTTGGGTCGTTGACGTGCACATGAACTTGCGAGGGCGTTTGGGATGGTGAAGCTGTGGTACAGTTTAGTAAGCGCATGGCTCGTTTCCGCGTTTACGAGTGGGGCATTTTGGATATGGTATCGTGCTGAGCCTGGCCCCCGATCATTGGCGGCGTTGAGGGTGGCAGTTTTTACCTGGATTGTCGCGACAGGGGCTATAATTGTCGAACTCCGTTTTAGTGATACCTTACGACAACGCCGTGCGGCTGGTCGTGAAATTAAACGAACGGCTCTCGACTGGGTTGTTGACGGGATCGATGCCGAGATGAACAACATAGTGCACATGGCGAACCATGAGCCTTATTCCGGTGAACCGCATCGCAAGGCAGTCGAAGACACGTCCCTGGAACTCATTGATGATGAGGTAAATAAGTTAGAACAATACTGGGGCTTCCGTAGATCTGCTAGATCTGTTCGTGCAGAACTCGCAAGAGTCCGTGCTCAACCGCCGGGACAAAAGGACGTAACTCGCCTTCGTCGATTATTGAACCAGTTACGCAGTAAAACTGAACGACAGTTGAACAAATTGGGTGGTCCCGCTGAAGAGCCTCCGATGATTTCAATGGGATAGTAGAGGGGGGGTTACAACTTCTTGAGATTAGTGTACGCGCAGCCCATTCCTGGTCGATCGTGTTGGATCCGCATGCGAAGCAGCAGGATCGCGCCCTGCACCTGAGCTGGCTCATTCACTTGGTCGGCGACCTGCACCAGCCGTTCCACACGACGGCCCTGTTCTCCCGGCGGCTGTTTCCCGACGGCGACCAGGGCGGGAATAAGATCCCAACTGAGCAGCGAAAAAACCTACACGGTTTGTGGGACGGTTTTCCTGGTAGCCCACAGTTCTCAACGACCCGGATCCGGGCCATCCGCGTCCTGGACGACCCGCAAATGCGAGATTTGGGCGAGCGAGCTGCGGCAAGTCAAAACATCAAGGCGTGGCTTGAGGAGAGTCACGAGTTCGCAACGACCGTCGCGTACGATGCGGAGGTCACGGATTTTGTGCGTCGGTTCGAGCAGAGCAGTTCCGGCACCGAGCTGCCTCGACTCTCCCTGAGCGAAGATTATTTGAAGCATGGCGGCGCGGTGGCGACTCGTTGCTTGGTCGAAGCCGGATATCGGCTGGGCAAGATGCTTGAGGGTGTTCCTTGATTGGCAGATCGTAACCAGCTTTGAGGCTCGGCCGGGTTTGAGATCGGTCTGTGCACTCAACGGAAGGGCAGTTCCCTGCCGCGCTGGATTTTTGGCTTGACGGCCTCGTGGCGCTGGCTGGCTGGCTGACAAGCAGGTCGACGGCTCGCTTTATGTCGAGGATGAGCGGCCACATTCCTTGCGAAGAAATGTGGCGGCGGACAAAGGCCTGGTTCGGCATACGTGTGAGAGCCTGACAGCAGCTTTGCTGGCACACCCTGTGTCCGTAGCATAGAGTGCCGTAAATGAAGGGCGGCGAGCGGCGAATGTCAGGACCAATTGCTCAGCCACCTGATTGTGGTTGATCCGCCGACCGAAATCGGCCCGGTCAACTTGAATCTCGCGGTGCCGACGGGGGAGCCGTGATGGACGATTCGTCGCCAGAACTCTTCCGTCCGGAGAGAGGGCCGTTGCCGTAAAGTCATGCGGATGCTCGCACGAAAATCCGGCGGCCGTTTCGATGGCCCCAACGGAGCCGCTATTTGCGCGGCAACCGCAGCCGTTGCCGCCTCGGCATTGAGGGGGAAGGCCGTTTGTCTTCCCTCGCCACTCGACTATGAGCGGGTGACACTGCTTGCGACGGCGCCGTCCGGGCAATGGCTGGAGTGATCCGATTACTCAGACCACTCCAGCTGCCGGCGTCTTACGTCCGACCGGACGAAGCGAATCGCTGACGCTAGTTGTGCAAGTCGGCAAGTCGGCGTCGATAGTCAGTCAACGCGCTGACCCCGTAATTCGCGGTAGGAACGGCCGCGGCTTCTTTGGCGCCGTGTGCCGGGTTCGGCCCGCCGATTTTATCCGATACGTTCCTGAGCGTATCGAGCATGTGCTGAAAAGCATCCACGTACGAATTCAAGCGCCGCACCAATGCCTCCACGCGAATGCCTTCCGAGGTCGAGGGAATCGCCGCCAGCAGGCTGCTCGCGTCGTGCAGGAATTCCCTGCTTTCGCGAACAAACTCGATTCTCTGCGCGATTTCCTTTTCAAGACCATCGGTCTGCTTCGCCCTCTCGGTAAAGGCTGACGCCAGGTTTCGAGCCTGCGCGGAAAGATCGGTATATGCTGCCGCCAGCACCTGATCGCGTTTTTCGCCGGCTTTGGCTTCGAGGCTGTCTGCCAGCTTCGTGAAGACAATCGGAGCCTGTTGCAAAGCACTTCGATAGAGCTTCACCTCCGGCCCGAGCTCGCTGTAGAGCTTGAGGAGTGTTGCGGCTTCGTCGTCCATATCCGACAACGCCTCTTGAAGCTGCTCGACAGCGGTGTGCTGCGGCTCCAACTTTCGCAGGTCCATCGTGCGGGCCATCTCATTGACCCCCGCCAGACGCTTCGCGACCCTGACTTCCCACAATTCAACGTTGGCTTTGACCTCGAGCGTATGCCGTTCGAATCCGGCTCGAGGATCCTCGGCTCCCTTTCCGTTCACAGTGCTCTCGCGTGCCGAACTCGACTTGATCATCGCTTCATCGGCAAATGCGCGGCCGTCGGACGTCAACGGCCCGCTCAGCATCATTGCGATGACTGGCAACGCTCTCATCAGGTCTCTCAAACTGAACTCTTTCATCGAAAACTCCCCTTGCGTGATGCGGAAACACCCGGGCGAAGCGGCCGTGAAACACCCCACGACCCGATTCGGGGCTTTGCCCTGGCGATTCCCGGCGAAGTACAACTTGATCGCGCACGGTCCACGTTGCGCTATCTATTGAGAAATGCGCTGACCGCCGAGCGGCTCGTTTCGACTCCGCGACTATTCCACAAGACAAACTCTGTCGACACCGCCAACTCGACGTTGGTGATTGGCTGGACGGACAATGGGACGGTCCGCACCGCGCCCTTGGGGTCTGATGCAAACACTCCGGTGATAACCCCTCTGAATGAACCATCGCCGGACTTTCGCAGCCGAGCGTTGGCCCACCGGATCTTGTCCCCAGCGACATGGCGCACGTAGAGACTGTCCGCGAATTCCGTCAAGTCGAAGGTCGCCCCGGTGCCCATCGTCCATCGCCCCGTCAAAGCGGACTCGACGGTTCGTGACGGACTCCTATTGCGTTTAGACTCGCCCGATCTTGAGCCTCGGGGAGAGTCTGTCCAAATTTGCATCGGCTCAGAAATCGCTCGAGAGACCTTTTCCTCAATTTTGGCGACGCGATCCTCCAGCGATTTCAATTGAACGACCGCTGACTGGGCGGCAGGTTCACTGTTGAGCTTGGAGAATTCGCCGCGAGCAACTCGAAGCTCGCCGTGGAGCCTCTCGATCTGTTGCACGAGATCCCCCAAAACCACTTCTTCGGCTCGCGCTCGTTCCTCCAATTGCCTTAACCGCGCATTCACAGGGCTGCGGCCTTGCGCACGGGCGAAGTCAAGTGGCAGCAACGCGCAGACTAGAATTACGGCACTCAGCCGGTGCCACCTCAACCGAGCAGCGAGATCTCCCGTCCCCAGAAGTTGCAACGTCTTGTTGCCAGATTGGCTCGTGGCATCGCCTAAAGGCCATTCGATTCGATGGTTTTGGATGGTGCAGCGTTGTACCATGGCTGCAGCACCACGCTTGACGACTTGCTTAAGCGAACGCATTTCATTCGACTCCTAGCCTGAAACGACTCTTTCGTCCTTCAACAATAAGTGCGTCGATTCGTCCAAGAATGGACACCAAAAAGCCAGAAAACCCAGACCGTGGCTTTCAGCAATCTGCCGTCGAACATCCAATAATTGCGGATGCTTGATCCGCCGAAGCGAACCCGGGCAGGTCCTCAAAATGGGCGAGCCGGAGCTAACTTGGGACGACGTTTTCAGACTCTGGGACGAACTCAGAGCAATGGCGCAGCAGTTGCTGCAACGCGAAGAGCACGCAAACTCAATTCAGCCCAGCGCATTGGTGCTGACGGCGCTGAGAAGGCAAAAGCCGGGCGGTTGGAGTGTCGCCTTTGATCAAACGAAGGTGACCTGGGAAAACCGAGAGGAGTTCTTCGGCCAAATGCACCAAGCGATGACACAGGCTCTGATAGAGCGAGGACGAAAGCGAAATCGCAAGCGCCAGATCAAGTTTGTTCCGCTCGGCCACCTGGATCCATCGGACTTTCGCGAGAAGATTACGGACCGGCCCGAATTGCTCGAGGCCCTGGCCCGGGCAATGGAGAAGATGCGGCAGTCACACCCTGAGTGGATGAACCTCGTTGCCTATCGCTTATGGGAGGGTTTGACGCTCGTTGAAGCGGGCCAACTGCTGGGAGTAAGTCCAAAGACGGTGATGCGCCGGTGGGATCAGACCCGTTTGTGGCTTACGGACGAGGTCAACTTCATTCTCGCCGACGGAGAAACGTAGCTTTTATCAATCGCGGGAGTTTCCCTGATGCGCGATTTGGACGACCATCGCTGGGAGCGCTTCCACGAATTAAAAGAGCAACTCGAATCGCTTGCATTTTCAGCGCACGAAATCTGGCTGAACGATCTCGAGCGGGCCGGCGAGGATCCGCAAATCATCGCCATGCTCCGAAGTCACCTGCGGGCTCCCGAGGTGATCCAGCGAATCAAGGATCGCCAGCTGGGTGGGGTCGCTACGGTACCGGACGCGTCGCGCCGAACAGACTGCTGTGCCAACCCTCGATGGCTATGACATAGTTCGGCAAATTGGTTCTGGGGGACAGGCGGTTGTCTTCGAGGCAATCGAAGTGGCCCTGAAGCGGTCTGTCGCGATTAAAGTGATCACGGCTCCACAGTTCTCGGATCCGACGGTACGCGACGAGATCCTTCACGAAGCTCAGCTCATCGCCAAACTTGATCACCCCCACATTGTGAGGGTCCTACGCTCAGGTGTGTTCCAAGGACATCCTTATCTGGTTCTCGACTATTGCGCAAATGGCAGCTTGGCACACTGGAGGAAGCAGAAACCGGGTCCCCTGCATCCAAAAAAAGTGGCATCTCTGGTTCGGAACCTTGCGGACGCGATCCACAAGGCCCACCTTTCCCGAATTGTCCATCGCGATCTCAATCCGAACAACGTGCTCTTGACGAAGGATGGCACTCCGAAGATTTCCGACTTCGGTTTGGGCAAGCACCTCGACGAGATCAGTATCTCCGGAATGAGGCCGGGCTGGGGCACTCCGGGCTTCTGGGCTCCGGAACAAGCGTCGGGAGACGCAAACGCAACGGGATATCACACGGATATTTACGGTCTGGGAGCGATCCTGTTTTGGCTGCTGACGGGGGAGCCCCCCGTCAAGTCTGACCTGCGGGGAGACCGCCTTGCTGTGGCTTATGGGCAACTCCAAGATCCGAAACGCTTCAGCCACGTGGTCGTCCCAGACGACTTGCAGAACGTCTGCAGAATCTGCTTGGAAGTGAAACCGAAGGATCGCTTCGACACGGTCCAAGGATTGGCGGACGAGCTGGACCGCTTCCTCGATGACATACCAATTGTCCGACGCGGCCCGAATGCCGCAGTACGTGTGTTTCGCACCCTCAGGCGCAGGCGTCTGGACCCCGCCTTTCGCGCTTGGAATCCGATCGCATTACTCGCCTCCCTCCTCGCCTTTTTTATATCACTCTGGTCCTTCTTTTGGGCCATCACCGACCACTTGCAGGTCGCATTCGGCTGGCTGGGCGGAACCGGCTTGTTTTGGGCCGGCATGGTGCTCGTAATCGCCTATGTCTTTCAACGTGGTAGCACTCTGAGAAAATGCGCGAACTGGGAATTGGCATCACAATGAACTTGCTCGCATGTCTTTTGATGCAGTTTGTCGTATCGGGTGAGTTTTTCCCCTCGTATAAAAGTGGAGTGAACGTGTGGGCGCCGGCTGCAGTCATCAACGCACTTATGCTGGGCTTTATGGGACTGTATCTCGACGCAGCGATCTTTTACGCGGCCGGTGCTGTCTTTGGCATCGAAGCAATATTGCTGCGCACGCTACTCTTCCATTGGTCGTGTTTGGTGTATGGGTTGACCTGGGCAGTATTCCTCTTCGCACTTTTCATTTACCTTCGACGATTGAGGCCTGACAATGACACGCATGAATGACCGTTTGCTCGTGCTGAGCCGTGCGCGGCGTTGTCATGGACTCCGAGGAGTTCGAGGAGCGTATTGCAACGGCTCGCATGCAGCGGGCGATCAGCCCGGGTCCACAGTCAGCGTCGGCGGGCAACGACGGCTTGCCCAATTTAACAAGAAAGGCCGTGCCGCTGGCCGGCGGCGTCGAGACGAGTTTTCTCTGCTTGGCTCGCGCCGAAATACCACGGACGAGGGTTCGGTCGCCTCGCAGAGCGCGAATGCGTCCTGGGTTGTCAAAATCGAATTGAGCCCCGGCTCTGCGCCGTGAAAACGCGTCGACTGAAAGGCGGATTCCGGGGCGCCTGGCGTCAGAGGTTGGACGGACGCTTCGGCCGAGGGAAACCGGGCAAACCCGCGCCTCTTCAGTCCAGGAGGCCAACGTAACGCGCATTTTTCCGAGAATTAAGCAAGTGCGGATTGACTTTGACAAATTAAGCCATGATAATTAAGTAGAGTAAAATCCGCTTAAGCAGGAGGCCGATAAAGTGGCTGTGGCAGTTCCGAATTGCGACGTAGCCGTAATCGGCGGCGGAATCCTTGGTCTCGCTACTGCTGCCTTGACTGCGCAGAGGGGGTTTGGTGTACACGTTTATAGGCTTGGCAACCACGGTCGTCCGCGCTGACACGCTTCGCAACCAGGGATGGCTGCAGTCAGGGCTCATTTATGTCGGAAAGATCGGACAAACCCGAAACGGTAAGCCCATCTCCGGCGACAACCGCGATAAGGACGAAGTGCGCAAGCGAGGCCGTATTTTGGCAGACCAGATGTATGTTGCTGGCTTGACCATGCTTGACGGATTAGAGATTCCTCGTCCGAAGGTAAAGGACCGCGGCATTCTCCGTGTTTATCAAGACGACGATAATGAACGCACATTTCTGGCCGATGCCGAGTATTTGGGATTCAAAGATGTAGTCCAAAAACTGCCTGCTGACATGGTTCGACAACGCCTTGGACCCTTGTTTGAGGAAGGAAGCTACTATGTGATTCCAGATGCACCCTTCCCTGAGGCGATGGCGCTCGAGGCACTGCGAACCAGCGCGTCTGAAGCCGGGGCAGTCTTCATCGAGTGTAATGCTCCGGTCCTTCTTGAGAAGGACGATCGAAGTCCGTCCGGTCATGTTATCACGTCCGATGCCGGGAGCCACTCATCACTGGCAACCATAGTTGCCGCAGGAGCGGGTAGCTATGAACTGCTGACGCATTTAGGTGTCGATCCGAGGATGAAACTCCAGCAGACGCCTCTACTTGTGGTCGATGGTTTTCACTCGATCGAGACCCCTATTTTTGCGGATCGGCCTCGCGGTTTCAGCTTTGTGCGTCATCCCCCTGGTGGTGAAGCGCTGCCGGCCGGTGCGTTGGTGATCGGCACTGGTGTCGTCGAGAAAGATATCGCCTACGCTCCGTACGATGAGCGCAGGATTCGTGAAACGCATATCGAGGCATTTCGAGACTCACTTCCTGCCTGTCTTAAAGGCCATGTCGAAACGGGGAGGTTCACGGCAGGGTACGAGGTGGTCCCGGACGGCGTAATGGACGAGGAAGGCTATGACCTGCACTACGTCGAGCCTTGGGTGGAATGGGTGGGCGTGGATAACGGGATGCATCTCCTTCTCGCTATGCCTGGGCGCCGACAATGGGGATGTTTTCAGCTGAAAGAGTGCTCGATGAACTCGAGGCACGTATCGGACCGCCATCAAATGGGCCTACAAGATCTGTCGTGACTGGTGGATGGAATGGTGCAATTCACATGCACTTCGAACGATATTACAGCTTCGATGATCGTGAACGATCGGAGGAGAGGTGATTCACATGAGCCGCAATACCACCAAGAGCCCGTTCGCTGAAGCACTTGAGGGACTGCTCGATGCGACCGAACTTTATACGAGGCGTGAGTGGGCCAAGCTTTTGGGAATCAAGGACTCTGCGATCTCCCAGTGGCTGAGCGAGGAGACAATTCCGCGAGCTAGCAACTTGAACATGATTTATGTAACCGTCGAGAAAGCCTCCGACGCTGCGAAGGAGCCACTCGAAGTGTTTAGGAAAATGGCCGCCGACCTTCCCGCATTGGAAGCCTCGCCCAAGAATGGAAGGCGAATGCTTCCGAATGTGTGGGCGTACATGAAGCGGCCTGTGTTCGACAAGCTCTCCAATGAGCTCGCGAAACTCTCTCCGGCCGAACAGGAGAAGCTGCTTGAAGATCGCTTTCTGTCGGAAACGAAGAGCCCTGTCGTCGAGGAGGTCGAGCCGACATCAGCCGGTGCGGAAGGTATACGTTTTGTACCGATCAAGACGAAACCCCGTGTCAGCACGCACTCGGTTGGGCACATGACAGGGCTTGGCAGTTCTCACACCAGAACACAGCCCTCGCTGCTGTCGGATGCGCCAGTTGCTCCTGCTATGGTTCCCTTTCTCGCTCCGACTTTTCGTCTGCACGCAGACGACAAGCAAGATGAACCGGTAGGACCAATCATAGAGTGGGAGCAAATCGCACAGAAGACCACGCGCCTCGTCCTGTTCGGTACTCCTGGATCAGGAAAAACGTGTTTCTTGACTCATCTTTGCCGTGCGTTCAAGGAAAAGGCCGAATGGGCTGTCAAGATGTGGCCTGGGCGAGTGCCTGCGTACGTTGCGATGCATCGGTTGCCCGCTATCGAAACCACTGATGATCTTTGGGGTGTTATTAGTGAGATCGTCGCCACTCCACTCCGAGATCGCGTCGTCTTATTGCTCGACGGTTTTGATGAGGTGCCGATCGAGCGTCGCAAAGGTCTTGCACAGGCCATCAAAGGCCTTCAAGAGACCAATCCTCACACCGCAATCGTGATCACGTCCCGGCCGACTCCGGACGTGCGGGCCTTGGGTCGGATGACGCGCTGCTCGTTGCAGACGCACTCCGACTCGCGCCTCCTGATGCTAGCCTACAACCGGACTTCGTCCGCCGTCGCAGACTCCGAGCGATGGGGCGACGCACTACTTCAGGTGGGCTCGTCTTTTCGGGAACGGCCTGATGTGCTCCGAGCGCTCGGTAACCCGCTTCTGCTTTCTTACGCGGCACGTTTGTTTGCGAAGAGGGCGCTCACGGCGTGCCGGGATTCTGACCTAATCGATTCATGCCTGACCTTCCTCTTCGAGCGATGGGACGAGGAAAAGGAAGTCATTCGATCGCGATCCGCCTGGACAAGCACGAGTTCAAACGCGCTGTATCAGCGGCTCGGCGGGCTGTGCTACCACTCACTCGTTCACAACGCATCTGAGTTCACGCGCGAGCACATAGCCCAGTGGTTCAGTGATTCACCTGAGAGGATACCCATGGAGGCAGACCTGAAGGCGATCGCCGAGTCTACAGGAGTGATCGAGCCGGCAGTTGGCAACGGCTGGAGGATCGTGCATCAGACCATCCGAGAATACTTGGCGGCGAGATATGTTGTTGAGAGCAGTCGTGACGCGACGGCCTACCTGCGAGCGCCTGTCCACGAATCCTGGGTATCGAGCGTCCTGCAGTTCGCATGCTCAATTACGCATGACGCCACTCCGCTATTGACATTCGTCTTAGAGACGCCGTGCCGAAACCGTGCCAACAAGATGGCCACCTTGGCTGGCATGGTGGCGCAGCAACTCAGGGCGTCGGATGACGTGCTTGAGCGAAGTTGCGACAACCTTGTCGAACTGCTGGAAGAGTCTTTTACAGACTGGAGACTCGCGAATACAGAGGAGGAGAGCGAGGTCTTTCCTGAACCAAAGTGGCGACTAGCCGCTCGATGCAAGCAGTCACAGAAATCCACCACTGCCGGACCCTGCAAGCAAGTACTTCAAACGATCAAGGCAGTGCATCGTGCCAGGCTCAGCCCCGCGAAGGGACTGTTATCGAAGCGGCTCGCTGGCTCGACAAATGAGGTCATACGGGACTTCGGGAAGTGTCTGGATGTGGAAGGATACATGGAAGGACGCTCCTTCACGCGCGGCGAGAGCGATATCTTCGCAGCCGAGGTGTGCGAGATCTAAGTTTACTATCCGATTTTGCCAACCGCACCAAGATACGACACCAGGAGGATATGAGTCATGGACTCAGAAGCCAAGGTGTCCTACCGTGTCCGGGCCGTCGAGCCCTATCGCAGGCATGAGGTCAGCCCGGAGTCTTTTGCCACTCGAAAGGATCTCGGCGTCGGCTTCGTGATCGCCTCAATTCGGGATCGCCGAGAGGATAAAAACGGAACGCGCGAGCTTGGATACCATGAGCGCCTCAAAGGCCGAATTCGTCGTTTTTTACGCATGGCAAAGTGACCGCCCACCCAGCCGGAACCGTTATTTCATCGAGGAGGCGGCGTCTGAAGCTGCTGCCAAACTGAATGCTGACCCGGCTTGTCCTTACACGATCCGAATCGACCAAGACACCCAGGGAGTGCCCGGTCTTTGTGACATTCCAGCTACGATCCTCAAGAAAATCGATGCCGCTGACGCGTTCCTCTGCGACCTGACCTATATCGCCGCGAGCGACCGCGACGGCGACAACAAGGAAGACGACATCGAGCCGCGACTCTGTTCGAACCCAAATGTCCTTTTCGAGCTCGGCTATGCGTTCAAAACAATGGAAGACAAACGACTCATTTGCGTAATGAACGAGCACTACGGACCCGCTGCCAAACAAATCTTCGACTTGGCTCACCGGCGTTTCCCTATCGCCTTTCGCCTGCCGAATGAGGCCCTTTCCCAAAAAAGGTAAAAAATGGCCTCGTGGACACGCTCGTCTCCGTTATCCGGGTTCTCCTTCCATTGGGGCGTCGAGCCGATATCAACGCGGTCGACCGGGTCGCAGACACTCGTCGCGAATTTGAATCACGGGTCAGGACTGAGGGGTTTCATGGTCTGATTCGTCGAGCCGGAGCGATTGCAATCGCAGTGATTCCGGGACCGGCGACGCAAATCTCGCATATCAAGCTTCGCCTTCATTCCATCCCGCCCCCAGGCAAACAAAGTTGGAACCCGATGGCTCGTGGAAATTCCGAACTCTCGGTTTATGCTTGGAAAGGCGAACCGTGCAGCATTGCGGAGATACGGACGGACGGCACAATTCTGGCGCGGACACGTGGGTGTTGGACCCGGCATTCCATTCCAATAACCAGCTCATCGTTCCATCGGGTGCCACCGAGTTGGCGATTATGTCGCCTGTTGGCGATTACCTTCGAGCGCCTTACAAGCTCGAAGCGCCGTTACCCTGGACAATTTGCATTTCTCTCCTCGAAGTTCACGGATATTCGTTCTTGACTTCCGACACGCAAACCAGTCCTAATGTTTTCCCAGACACAGATATTCGCCCCGAGCCAATTGTTCTGAAGACGATCGATGGACTGCTTGACTGGCGGGACGTCGCCCGCATCCTCAAGCCTGCAATCGACTTCATTTGGCGTGAATTCGGTTTTTCACGGGGCTCGTCTAACTACGCGAACGATGGCATCTACACACGCAGGTTCTGATTCCGGTCCAGCCCCAGAGAGGAATCCCTCGTGCCTTTCCGAGGCGCGGTTGTGGTCGTTCTCGTTCCGCTGGTGTTAATGGCGGCCGGCAAGCCGCTCTACACTATCACCGGAAAAGTCGTGGCGATTTCGGACGGCGACACGCTGACGGTCCTCGACGACGCGAAGTGCAGCACACAATCAGCCTGGCCGCCATCGACGCGCCGGAGAAGGCCCAAGCGTTCGGCACGCGGCCCCGGCAGGCGTTCGGGGACAAGGTGTTCGGAAAGATGGTGCGGATCGACGTGATCGAGGTCGACCGTTACCGCCGAGAGGTCGGACGGATTTACCTCGACGACCGATTTATTAACCTGCAAATGGTCCGCGACGGCTTCGGCTGGCGCTTCATGCGGTTCGACAAGGTCGGCGAATTCACCGACGCTGAGCGCGGGGCACGACAGAAACGCCGCGGCTTGTGGGCGGACCCGGATCCGGTGCCAAGGTGGGAATTTCGGCGGGGGCGGGGGGTACCGAAGAGTCGGTCATGAACCTGTGTCGCTGGGGCGCCGCGATCCCCAAATTCGGGCAAAGGAACCGCCCCACGTCGTAATCGCCCTCAACTCATGCTGAGTCCCGGCCACTTGTGAGAGTCACTTCGCCAGCGGGGTGGCGATTGTGGGGGCGGACGCGTAAATGCGGCGTCGACTGAACCAACGGACGATCCGCGATAAAATACAGGCACATAGACGGGTCTTCTGAACCGCCCGAGGGATCTGCATGCCAAGGCGTGGAGGGGAGTCAGACAAGCTCGGAAATCGGTTCGAAGGGATCTGGACGGTCGGACAAATCCTCGAGCTTTTGGCAGATAGACTTGGTCGGATTGCCGTTGAGCCTGTTTTGGAATCTGCCCCTGGAATTGAGTTCGTCGCTTACTCCCTGAACGGTGTTGCCGAGTACCATTCGGTCAAAAGGCAGCGTTCTGCCGGCGACTGGACCCTGACCGCCCTCTGTCGCCGCAACGCGAAAGGGCGTAGTGTTCTCGGAGACCTTTTCCAAAAACTCAAAGAAAATGACGCAGCCCGATGTTCGTTTGTGTCTTCGACGGGTGCGAATCATCTTCGCGAATTAACCGAGCGAGCCGAGCGTCGGGTGAATCTGGCGGAGTTTGATGCGGAATTAGAGGATGCCGATGCGTTGCGGGGAGCCTTCGAGAGGCAGTTACTTCCGCTGGCGCCGGATCGCCAGACGGCATTCGATTGGCTCAGACGAACGAGTTGCACTCTTATTGATGAGCGCCAGTTGACTCGGAACGTCGATCAGCGGATCGACGACGTTCTTTACCGTCCCGACGGCCACGAATTCACGGGCAAAGAGGTTCGCCTGCTGCTGGCGGATCATGTTCTCGACCATTTGGGAACGATGCTGGCGGCGGATCAGATCTGGAGTTATCTCAGCGCTCACGGCTACGCGCGCCGAGATTGGGCAAATGATCCCAGCGTGCGCGAGTCTCTGCGGCGGGCGAATGAGGCGTATGGCAAAAACGTCGAGCTGGAGCTCATCAATGGCCACCAGATCGCTCGATCCGAGGTTCACGATATTGTCGGCGAGTTCCGCAAGACGGACGGAGCCCATACGGTGCTCCTTGCGGCATCGGCCGGCTGTGGAAAGAGCTGCGTTTTGTCGCAAGTCATCGCGCAGCTCGAGCTGTTGGAGACACCCGTTCTTGCCCTGCGACTCGACCGCCATGGGGACGCCCATAACACCACGGATCTTGGTCGACAGCTCAACCTTCCGCGATCTCCGTCGGTCGTCTTGGCCGGTATGGCCGCGGGCGGTTTCTGTGTCCTCGTGGTCGATCAGCTCGATGCAGTCAGCCGGGCTTCCGGACGCAACCCGATGCTTTGGGATGTTTTTGACCAACTGCGCGAGGAGGTCTACTCATATCCCAATATGCGACTGTTGATCGCGTGTCGCAGTTTCGATCTGGAGCACGATCACCGTCTTCGGCAGATGGTGCGCCTTAAATCAAACGTCCGTCGCATTGATCTGCAACTCCTTGCACCAGCCGATATTGAAGGCAGTCTCAACGGCGCCGGCATTGATCCGTCGCGATTGACGTCGCCGGAGAAGGAGATCCTTCGGACGCCGCTCCATCTTCTGCTGTTCATTGAAGGCATTGATGCGGCACGACCAGGATTCGGCAGAGTCGCAGATCTCTTTGACCGGTTTTGGGAGCGGAAGCGACAGGCCGTAAATCAGCGTCTGGCTGGTATGTCCCAATGGACTGCGGTGATTGACAAGCTGTGCAGTGTTCTAAACGATAGGCAGGTCCTCGCCGCGCCGTTGCCCGAGTTCGATCACTGCGCGGAAACAGTCGATGCCATGGCCTCGGAGCACGTGCTTGTGCGGGAAAGCACCACGGTTCGCTTTTTCCATGAATCCTTTTTCGACTACGCGTTCGCCAGGCGGTTCTCGTCAGTTGGTCTAACCGTAAGCGTGAATAAATCACCATCCTTGGCGCGCCGGTTAGGCTGGACCCGTTCGATGATCAATCACGGTCTCGGAAGGGTTCAGAGATGGCGGGGCGGACAAGCGGCGAGCGCGAGCAGTTTTGGCGGGATCTGATCGAACGGCAGCCGGCTAGTGGGGTCAGCATCGCCCGGTTCTGCAAGCAAGTCGGCGTGTCGGCCAACTCGTTCTTCGTGTGGAAGCGAAGGCTCCGGCCGCAAATGGGCCGGGCTCGTCGTGGCAAGCCGACGTCGCGAAGCAGGGCTTTCGCGAATTCGACACGTTCGAACAGCCCTGCCGCCGCGGCCACTCTTGTTCCTGTGCGGCTGCTCGCGGATCCGGATCGGTCTCGCGCGCCCCACGTCGCGGTTATTGAAGTCGAGTGGCCTAATGGCCTCGTGCTGCGAGTGCCGGCGGAGTGCAATGGCCGCGTCGTCCGCGACGTCGTGAAGGCCCTGGCTTCGCTCCTCGTCGGAGAGAGGGCATCATGCTGACATTTCCGACGTCGCTGCGCGTGTACGCACACCGCTTTGCAACCGACATGAGAAAAAGTTTCGACGGGCTATGTGGAATCATCGAAGCTCAGCTTGGGCAGACCGTCGAGTCGGGGGACCTGTTCCTGTTCTTCAATCGCCGCCGCGACCGGGTGAAGATCCTTTATTTCGCCGGAGACAGCCTGGTGATCGTTTACCGCAAGCTGGAGCGGGGAACGTTCGAGACGCCCGGCGGGTGGCGGGACAAGCCAGGAGATCCGTCCGCGACGTCGCGCGGCATCGAGATGCGTGTCAGTGATCTGGCTCTGATCCTGGAAGGGATCGAACTGGCCAGTGTGCGGCGTCGCAAGCGCTGGCGCCGCGCGACCGCCAGCGCCTGACGGCCTCTTCTTTTTTTGAAAAATCTCAGGGTCATTGAAACCCTTTCGACTCCTGCCGGGTTAAATAAGGCATGGAGCACGGAGGTTCCCATCTTCCCTTGAGCCTGCCCGACTGCCAGCGGATGATCCGCGAGCTGCAACAGCTCGTGAACCAGCAGCAGCTGTCGATCGAGCACTATCACGAACAGCTCGAACGCGCTACCGAGCAGATCACGCTGTTGAAGAAGGCCCTCTTCTCACCGCGCCGTGAGCGCTTTGCACCGGACCCGAATCAAGGGCAGTTGTTCACGCCAGCGCCGCTGGAGGGTGCTGCCGACGCGGAACAGGCAGAAGACCGATGCGAGGAATCGGCCAATGAGTCCGCCTGCGGCGGACCAACGGCCCGCGACCGCTGTCTCAAGCGCCGTCGGAAACGGATCGTGTTCCCCCAGTTCCTGCCACGGCAGCGCCGGGAATATCCGCTGCCTCCGGAGGAGCGTCCCTGCGGGAGCTGCGGGGAGGAGCGCGTCATCATTCAAACACGCGTGACCGAGCAGTTGGAGATTGAGCCGCCCAAGGCGTACGTCGTCGAGCACGTGCGCTACACCTACGCCTGTGCCACGTGCCGGGAAGGGGACCAGGTCGTCACCACGCAAAAGCCCCCGCAGGCCGTGGAGAAGAGCCCCTTCGGAGCCAGCATGCTGGCCTGGCTGGTGGTGGCCAAGTTCGCGCGGCACCTGCCGGTTTATCGCCATCAGGAAATGCTCTTGGGGCCCTTGAAACTCTGGCTGTCACGCACTCTTTTGTGCGGACTGTTGCGGGGAACAGCCGAGGCGCTGCGGCCTCTGGAGGCGCGGATTCGCCAGTTGGTTCTGGCCAGCGCGCTCCTGCAGGTCGATGAAACACCGGTCCGCTTCCTGGGCAAACTCCTGGGACGGGCCGCCTTGGGATACATTTGGGCCTACGCGGGAGACAAAGAGCATTCCTACGTCTTCTACGACTTCAGCCCCTCCCGCAGCCGAGACGGTCCGGAACCGATCCTGGCGAATTACGAGGGTTATTTGCAGACGGACGGCTACACGGCCTACACGAGCCTGGTCCGCGACTCGAACGGCCGCCTGCGCGACGTCGCCTGTTATGCACACGGCCGCCGGAAATTCGACGAAGCCCGTTACACGACCAGCCATCCTCTGATGCATGAGGCGCTGGCTTGGATCCAGCAGCTTTACGAGATCGAGGACCGTACACGGCATCTCTTGCCCGACGAACGGCTGGCCGTGCGCCAGGCGAGTCGGCTCCGATCGTCGAGCGGATGCGTCAGCGCTTCCTCGACGTGAGACCCGAGTTGCGCCCGACGTCGAAGCTGGCCGAGGCGATCGATTACTTCCTGAACCGCTGGGAGGCGTTCAAACGGTTTCTGGAAGATGGTCGAATTCCGCTGGATACCAACTGCGTGGAGAGATTGCTGCGTCCCGTGGCCATCGGGCGGAAGAACTTCTTATTTTTTGGAAGCCAGAATGGTGGGCGCACGGCGGCGACGCTCTACACGATCGTGCAAAGCGCCCGGCGGAACAATGTGGACGTGCTGCCGTACCTGACCGATGTCCTGCGTCGGTTGCCGGAAATCGTGTCGACGGGGGCGCCGCCGGATCCCGCGGCGCTTGACGCCTTATTGCCGGATCAATGGGCCAAGGCCCATCCCGAGCACATCCTGAGCGAGCGGGTCCAAGAATCCCGCGAAGCTCAAGCCCGCCGTCGTCACCGACGGGCGGCCCGTCGGCTGGCCGCGACGTGATGGTCCCAGACCGCTTGCCAATTCGAGAGCTTCCACGGATCATGAACGCCCATCGAGGAAACGGCAGATTCTCTCCCCGCCGACAACGGGAGGTCGCAGTGGATCAGCCCAAGCAGCGGACACGATTCCCGGATCGAAAGATCTCCGAGACGTTCCTGGACTTCGCCGACCCGCTGCTGGCACCGCTCGGTCCGCGTGCGACCATCGCTCAGATGGAGCAGGGCTTAAGATTGCCTTCACAGTGTGGAACGGCGTCGTCTACGACAAAGTCAACGGGAACAACCATTTCCTCGACATGATGCGGAACCAAACCCGCCACAACCGGGACATCGCGGCCCTGGTCGACCGGTTGATCGCCCGAAAGCGCAAGCTGTTTGGCGACGACGATCGCCTGGTCGGCGAATTCAAGTTCCTTCGCAAGGGCGGAAAACTTCGTCTCCGAGCCGAAGCACGAGACCCGACGACGCGAATCCGTTCGACGGCCACGTGAAGTCCGGCTGGCATGGCCCGCTATTGCCGCCGCATCGCACGGCCCGACTGTCTATTTGTTGACGGTTACGTCTAACCGTCGTCGGTCTGCTGCGGCAGGCGGAGCAACATCTCAGCCGGCGTGGCCAAGTGCGGCAAATTCTCTCCTATTTGCGGGACCATGATCGCAATCGGTATCTCAATGAGCTTCAGGGAGTGCTCACGGACCGCGGTGTCCGATTTCACATTAAAAATGTGGTCCTCCAGTGGCTGGGCTCCCTGGAGGATCCGACGGAGCCCGAATGGCGTGTGCTTCAGAGTTTACTCGCCGATTCGAGCATCCGACGACATGCGATGGCAGTCGTGCGCAATAGCCTTCCCTGGTTTGACCTCCTTGATCGCCAAGGGGTGATTCGTTCATGGTTGAATGCAACTGACGTTGTACAGGTCAACTGCGGAGTCTGGATGCTTTCGTTTCCCAGTGTCCGTAAGCTCCGCTCCAGCCGTGCGGCCGACCTTCTGACCCCTTTCTGCGTTCGATCCGATGAATGGAACCGTCGCTTAAGGTCATTCTTTCAATGGGGCGACGCACATCATTGCCGAGAAATGCAAGAGCTGTACCTGAGGCTGATCGACGACGGCACGCTTGTCGACACCGATTTTGCGGACCGGGAACGGTGGTGGTCGACGTTGACCGAGGCGGCTGAGACGGTTCCAGAGTTTGTCATTGCGGTGATATGGCATTGGCTGGACCGAGAATTCGGATCGCTGCCGACGTGGGGAATTCGTACGTGCTCGATCTGAACGACTACGATCAGACCGCCGGGATGATCATTCTGGGTGTCGCGGAAAGAGCGCCGCTCGCATTTGTGGAACATGTTTTCCCACGGGTCCTCAAGATCGTGGAGATGACAGCCATCGACGAAGACGGGCTGGTCTTTGATCGTACCTGGTCGGCACCGTCCTTGCGGCCCGCAATCCGCACCTCGGAGGCCGTTATTCAGGGCTTGGAGAACGGGCTCAGAAATCTTGCCGGCAAAATGCCGGAGTCACTCGAAAAACTGCTCGACCCCTATGCCGACACGCGCTATGGGACCATCGCCTTTCTTATGCTCCGCGCCTGGTCGGCCAATCCGGCACGGTTCGCCGGGAGGATTACCGAATTCTTGCTCGGTCATTCCGATCGTCTTGACATCGGCTACGGCTCACCAGACGACGGCAATGGGCATGCGGCAGTCAGCCGCGACGCGATTTCCAGGGCGGCGCCTTACCTCGATTTGGAGACGCTTCAGCGACTCGAAAATGCAATCATCGGCTACAACACTCGTTGGGAGTACGAAAATCCTTCGTTTCAGGGATGGACCGAGTTGCTCCTGCTTCACGCACTCGGGGAGGCGCGTTTGTCGATCCGCGGCAAAGACCGATTTGCCGAACTTCAACGGAAATACCCGGACGTGGACGTCAGCATGCCGAGTCGACGATCTGGGAGCCGGCGCGTTGGCGGCAATCCGATTTCCTCGGCGGAGACCGAAAAGCTTTCGGACGACGAATGGCTCGTGGCGATGGCTGAGCACTCGGCCAACTCCCGTTTTCCGGGGACCGATCCCACAACGGGGGGCGCATTCGAGCTCAGTCTTGTTCTTGCGCAACAAGTCCGGCGCGATCGAAGCCGGTTTGCCGAACTGGCTCAGCGGATGGATGACGGTCTCAATCCGCATTACTTCAATGCAATTCTTGAAGGCTTATGTGGTTACATCAATCAGTCAAAGGAAGAACGCTCAACCGACGATCGGGATTTCGAACGATTTCCGACCGACGCACTCCTTGCCGTGATTAGGCAACTGCATGCGTTACCCCGAAGGCCGTGCGGCAAGGCCGTTTGCCATGCATTCGAGCGAATTGGGGGCCGAGAAATCCCGGATGCCGATTTGGCGATTCTGCAGCACTACGCTCTGGAAGACCGTGATCCAGCCGGTGATGACTGGCTCGCGCCGGTGGGGCCGGGCGGCAACGCGAAGCCGCCGCAGTGCACTTCTATGGCTATAACTCAGTTCGAGGCAGTGCGGCAAGAGCGATCGCATCACTGCTATTCGCCGACGATCGTCGGTCCGCCATCCTCGTGCCCGTGCTCGAACAGATGGTCAAAGATTCTTCACTCGCGGTGCGGACATGCGTCCTTGAGGGACTTTTACCTCTCCTCAACAATCAACGATCGAAAGGTGTCGAACTGTTTGTGGACGCTTGCGAGGGGGCTGACATCATCCTCGGATCTCGTCCATTTGAAGAATTTGTGCGGCACTCGACCAGTACCCATTATGCCGAGGTACGTCCATTGCTTCTCCGCGCACTCGAGTCGACTGATGAGACGACCGTCACCGCGAGTGCCCGTCAGATTTGTCTGGCCACGTTTTCCACCAGCGAAGCCGAGGAAGACGCGAGCCGTGTGCGTCAGGGTACGACGGCCATGCGGATCGGAGCTGCCGAGGTCTATGCGTACAACCTTTCTCATCCAGAAATCGGCCAAGCTTGCGCGGCGCATCTTCTGCGGCTGTTCCGGGATGATTCGGCAAAAGTGCGCGACCAGGCAGCGAACTGCTTCTTTCACCTTAACGACGACAACCTTGAGCGGCATGCGAACCTGATCCGAGAATACGTTGAGAGTCCTGCTTTTCCATCGGATCACGATGATTTGCTCCGACGCCTTGAGAACTCGAATTGGCGGTTGCCAGAGGTGGTCCTGCGGATCGCCGAGCGATTCATTGAAGTGTGCGGACAGCGGGCGGGCGATATTTCAACCGCTGCGGCCGGAGACGCACCAAAGGTGGCTAAGTTGGTTGTGCGATTGTACAGCCAGAGCGAGTCGGTAAGCGTCAAGGCACGATGCCTGGATTTCATCGACCAGATGGATGCCTAGGCTTCTACGGAATTGATCAGGAATTGCAACGTCACGACCAATGACGTCGTGGCCAGTCATGGAAGACGCATCTCGACCGTCATTGGCAACCGGTCTCCCGCGGGGATACGATCCGGACGGCCGTTCGGCAGCAACTTCAAGGCTTTGCCGTGTGTGGGCGCTTCACCTTGCGGACGCCGGCTTCGGATCTGGTCGAAATCTTCCAGCTCGTCCGCACGCCGGAGCTCGCTCCGCGATACAACATCGCCCCCACACAGCCGGTGGCCGCTGTTCGACTTTTTACCGGCCTTTTTCTTGTAACGTTCGTCAAACGATATTCATGAGCTTGCTCGTTCCTGGCGGCCGGCCGGCAAAGCCGGGATTTCCGTGACGAGATGCTGGGCACGACGGATCCCGATAACACATGGCCGGCGGGAGGGTCGCTCTAACCATAGGCGGCGATCCGATCCCAACAAACGTCGAGGCGTTTGTCGCGCCGTGTCAGCAGAGATTTTTTCCCGAGCTGCGAAATCAACCGTTGGACGGTGACGCGGTGCAGGCCCGTGGCGGTCGCCAGTGATTTGGCTGTCGCAGGGCTGTGCGATCCACTCACGTGCTGCAAAGCGAGGATCAACAACCGCTCGTTCGAATTTAATTCTCGCGACGAAAAAACCAAGTGGCGCTTTGCGTGACCGCCGGGAGGAGCCGGCGGGAGACTGTGGCGGTCCGGCCGCAAACGGTTCTCAGCCAGCTCCACGAGTTGATCGGGCGTTCCCTGCCGAAGATCCAGCCAATCCGACACATCTTCGGCCCTTCGCAAGCGGGGAAGCTTGAGGATCGCTACGGCGCGGGCCATCCCGATTAGCGCCTGCTCGACGCGCTCGGCGTGCGCGCCCCCGGTCGGTCATTGTCGGCCAGGATGATGACGCGGCGATTCCGCAGCGAATCGTTGTAATCCTCTTTCCAGCCGAGGCGGCATCCTCCTGGATTGGTCGTCGCGACCAAGCCCAACGCGGCGAGCCGGTCGGCGTCTTTTTCCCCCTCGGTGACGAAGACCAACTCGTTGGGATTGGCCGCGAGGAGCTCTGGCAACCGATAGAGGACCGTGCGCGGGAAAGCTGTCGAGCCGCCGCCCCGAACCGCCAAAGACCTCAAAACGTTTCGGCTCGTGCCTCACGACGCGATACAACGCGTGCTCGCGCCGGTCGCGATAGACATAGTGGTTCGTCCCCATGGTGGTATAGCAGGATGCTACACCGGCGAGGCGCTGGCGTGTAGCGTAGGGCTACAGATTTCTGGGGCTCCCCCCGTCCTCGCACCCGCGGGGCACGACTGCATAGCGATTGGAAACTTGCCCCGGTCTTCCGAAGGCGATTCAAGGGCTAAAAAAAGGGAAGCTGCTGTTCAGCGTCCAGTCCCTGGCTCCTCCGCCCGCCGCTCGACCTGCTTCGGCGCCGAAAAAGCGCCTTGGCAAGTCGACTGGCGAACGGTGTGAACCCCATTGTCTGAATGTCCGGTGACCGCCGTAACTGCGGCATGCCGCTGCCGGCACGGCCGGTTCGCCCATGGATCAATGCAGCGATCCTAGTGAAGCGGCCAGAGTGTCCTTCAACGCCGGGACGTCACAGACGTGCCGCCGGAGAGCTGCTCAGCCGAATCACGGGCAGCGTCCCGTCGCTGAGAGCTAACCGAAAGGAGTGCCACCCAATCGCACTGATCCCGGGTCGGCCGGCAGCTCCGTTTGCCGCAGAGTGTGGCCAGCACCCCGCGGCAGACGGAGTGGGCCCCTGTCGAACCACGCTGTCGAGACTGGCCCCGCGCCTGTGGCGTGACTGGCCGATTTGCAGCGTTGACGGACGGCGCGGCCGGCGGCGAATGTCTCGTCGGTCGAGGGCGAACAGAACGAGGACACCACGGGTCCAACAGAGAGCCGCCGACGATTCGCAGGCGAGAGTGGCCGACATCAAGCCGTGGCCACCGATGGCAGAGCCCGTATCCGCCAGATCGCCCACGAACCTGTGCCAATTCGCACAAAGCTCCCGTCGGAGCTGGCTCACCCGGGCCGCCGAAATCCGGAACGTGCGGGCCACGCGGCCCGTTGTCTCACCGAGAACCAATTTTTCGGTGAGCTGCCGGTCCCGGTTCGACAGCGTTGAAAGCCAACTGGCGAAATCGAGCCTTGTCATCACGATTTCAGCCGGCCCTGCCGTGCGGTCCTCGACCAGAACGTCACGCCACTCACCACGACGCCCGTTGAACCGATCGAGCCGCTCGATCGTGATTCGCTTCGCCGCGCAAGTGCAAGGCGACGTGATGTCCAGCGAATTGGCGCGGGAGCCGATCCGTCGGCCCTCTCGAACGTGGCGGATGGCGAACTTAGCAAGCGGCGTTGCGTAGGCGAGAGCTGTCTTTCCCCGACGGCAAAGACGCACAAACATCCCGTAGGCCTGCGCGATAGCCTCCTGGACCAGCTCCTCGCGAGCTTCGTCTGGCACCAGGCGAAAAGCGTACTCCGCCTGATCCACAATTTGAGGCAGCATCGAGACGAACAAGTCATTCTGTCGGGCCGATGCGGCCTTGGCTCTTCGACGTTGTACAACGGCGATCATTTTGGCGATCCCTTCAGCGCAAAGGACCGCCCTCGTCCGGGGCGGTCCTGTTCAATGGAACAAAACCGCCCCGGCACGCGCCGAGGCCTTAGATCAAGAACACGGTCAGGTCAATGGGCGGCACGACGCTGTCGAGCCGACCAAAAAAAGAAGCCCCGTAGGCTTCGCCCAAGACGAGCGAGAACCACGGGGCGGAAACGGCAGTTTTCCCGCCGCTCTCCAGGTGAATGTGCCTGAAAACAGGTGTCTTTTAAGTTGGCACGCCGTGACTGAATCGCGGTTTGTCGCCAACGATGATCCAGCTCGCCATCGGTCTGATGACGCTCATCGTCGGTTGCAGCAACCGTTTCGGTGCGCCGCCCTCCTTATGAGGGGACGCTCGCGAACCGCCAAATCTTCCGCCAGGGATCAGCAGATTGGAGCTGCGGCTGCCGGCATTTGGTTGGCGGACGCGAAATTCGGGCATCCGTGGCCGGTATGCCGGGATCCTCCTCTGGGCACGACCGCAACCCAGACTCCCCTCCCCCGGCCGGTGTAGCCGGCTCAAAATTCAACGGTGTTCGCACTCTGTTCGCACTCTGACGCCCATCGTGTGAACACCGTAAGCCATGTCATATTAAGCACTTGAAGAGAAATGTTCGCATGTTCGCAGTTTTCCGGCGAGACTATTTGGGTTTCGTAGGTCTTTTAAATCGAGATGCGGTTCGAGGACCATGCGCCATGAAAGACGGCCGTCCGGGGCGGCGGATGGTCCGTGTTGACTCACCGGTCTGCGGGCTCCCGTGCCCGTCAATTGGTCCGGCAACTTGCTCGATTGATCCAGAACGTCAGGCTCGTCGCTTGATGCGGCAGCTCGACCGCTCACCGCCGGCGACCAGGATGGCCACAGTCCCCGTCTACGGACAGGCTCACCTGCCGCATTCAGTGTCGACGACCGGGATCAAAAGCGTCATCGGGGCGCCCACCAGCCCGCGGTCCCGCCTTTACCGAGGGACGTGGACCGCACGTGACCTCGCACTCGGCGGACAACGGGAATCTGTCGGGCCCTTGATTCTCCGCGTCCGGTATGGGATAATTATCCCACATGACTGGAAGACGAACCACGATGCCAGCGACCGACATCCTGCGGGCGATGATTGCGAAGAGCAAAACCCCGCTGTTGCGCCTGGAAAAGGAAACCGGCGTCGACAGGGCCAGCCTGCGGCGATTCGTGCGCGGAGAAACCAGCCTACGGCTGGACATGGCCGACAAGCTGCTCGTGTACTTCGGCCTGAGAGTCGTTCCACGTCGAAAACGAAAAGGCATTTGAATGGCGTGACGCGGCAAGGCGAATGGATCTTTTTGTTCTGGGATTTCCCGAGGATGCGGTAGCGGCTGACGAGTGGTTTGAGCAGGGCCGAGAGGGGACCAGCTATCGCCAATTTGTGGTCCCCGCGTGAGCACCCACTGACGACCGCGGCTCTACGACGGGAGACCGGATAACGAACTGAACACCGATTGAAGGGGGAACGGATGACAACCGAACGGCAAACAGTCGACAATAACGAGGCAAAGCCAAAGAAGCGGATCCGCAAACGATCAGGAAAAAAGGCGTGGGTCTTCCAGTTTGCCCGGCACGTCGAAAAGTACGGCAAGAAAGCAAGCTGGTACGTTGGCTGGATCGACCCGCGAGGGAAGCGGCACGCACAATCGTGCGGACCGGGGGAGCGGGGGAGGACCGTGGCGAACCGGCTGGCCGACAAGCTCCATTCGCAGCTCGTCACCGGCACGTACGAAAGCAAGGAGAAAACGACCTGGGCGGAGCTGCTGAAGCTGTACGAGGCCCGGGTCCTCGGTCGCAGTGCGAACGCCGTTTCCGCCGAGACGGCGCGGCGCTCGCTCGCCGCGTTTACGGCGGTGATGAAACCGAACCGCGTCAAGTCGATCGACACGGGCACGATTGACGATTTCCGTAAGAGGCGGCTAGTCGGCTGCGACGAGTCAGCCCCCGTGGCCCCTTCGACCGTCAACCGCGAGTTGCGATACGTTCGGCACGCGCTTCGTCGGGCAAAGCGCTGGGGCATTGTCGACGATGTGCCCGAATTCGAGTTTGCCCGCAAGGCCGAGAAAATGCCCACGTTCGTTCCGCCCGAGCATTTTGCGGCCATCTATACGGCCTGTGACCACGCCAAGCGGCCGAAGAGAGTCCCGAACGTCAAGGCGGCCGACTGGTGGCGTGCATTGTTGGTGACCGCGTACATGACCGGCTGGCGCGTCGGGCAGATCCTCGCACTCAAGTGGGCCGACGTCGACCTGGACGCTGGCACCGCTCTCAGCCAGGCGGAGCACAACAAGGGAAACCGAGACGCGTTCCTGCCTTTGCACCCGCTCGTCGTCGAGCATTTGCGGAAGATTCAGACCTTCGGCAAGGGAGCCGTCTTCGCTTGGGACACAAACCGGCGGGCGATCTGGGATCACTTCGACGCGATTCAACAAAAGGCCAAGCTGCCGGATGGCCGGCCGCTGCCAAAAGCGGGCAAGGGAGGATACTGGTACGGGTTCCACGATTTGCGACGGGGCTTCGCAACCCTGAACGCCGACAAGATGGACCTGTTCCAGCTTCAGACCCTGATGCAGCACCGCGATCTCTCGACGACGAAGCTGTACGTGGCGATGGCCGCTCGGTTGAGAAAGCCGGTCGAAAACCTCTATGTTCCAGACCTTGGCAAACGCGTGCGAACACCGCGGCGCCGTACGGGGTCTATGTAGCTTGGATGTAAATCGGACGTTTCCACGCCTTCGACGCTCTTGCTATAAACTGTTGCCACCAAAAGACATGGCCGAGTGGCGGAATCGGCAGACGCACGGGACTTAAAATCCCGTGTCCCGTAAGGGACGTGCGGGTTCGAGCCCCGCCTCGGCCAATCGTTTTGGAAACCGACAGATTGTCGGACTTGGATCGGAAACGGCGGCGGTGTTCCCTGTCGGAACGAGCGCCCTACAATACCTCCGGGTGGGACAGAGGGGCTAAAGGGAATTATCTGATGACCGCCATTCCCAACCGCGGGACGTTTGAAGCCATCTATGCCGGGCAAGCGCCCTGGGACATCGGCCGGCCGCAAAAAGTCCTGATCGACGCGGCCAACCAGATCAAGGGCGCGGTTCTCGATGCCGGCTGCGGCACCGGCGAGAACGCCTTGTTCTTCTCCGGCCGCGGCTGTGATGTCACCGGCATCGACTTTCTGGACGTGCCCATCGAACACGCCAAACGCAAAGCGGCCGAACGCGGTTTGAAGGCCACTTTCCTCGTCAAAGACGCCCTGACGCTGGCAGATTGGTCCGCGCGGTTCGACAACGTGATCGACAGCGGACTGTTTCACGTCTTCAGTGACGAGGATCGCCGCCGCTACGTGGACGGACTTGCGACTGTTCTCAAGCCGGGAGGCCGGCTCTTTTTGCTCTGCTTCAGCGATGACGAGCCCGGTACGCAGGGACCGCGGCGCGTGCCGAAGCACGAGTTGCAGGCCGCCTTCGCCAAAGGCTGGAAGATCGAATCGATCGTATCTGCGCGGTTCGAGACTCGACCCGACTTGAAGGATCTCGTCTTCTCGGAGGGAGGGCCAGAGGCCTGGTTCGCGATCGTACGTCGGGCAGATTGAAACAACGATTCGAGGGCCATTCGCATGTCGATGCTCGCACGCTTTCAGGAGTGGCACGAACAACTGACGGGTTGGCGTCGCGAACTGCACGCGCATCCTCAGACGGCCTTCGAGGAGACCTACGCGTCCGAATTCGTGAGCGGCAAGCTGGGCGAATTCGGTCTCAGCGTACATCGCGGGCTCGCTAAGACCGGGGTTGTCGGGACGCTCGTTGGCTCGGGCAACGCGGCGGGGAAACCGCGGGCGATTGCCTTGCGGGCCGACATCGACGCACTCGACATCGAGGAGCAAACCGGACTTCCCTATCAGTCGAAGTATCCGGGAAAGATGCACGCCTGCGGACATGACGGCCACACGACCATGCTGTTGGCGGCGGCCCGCTACCTGGCCGAGACGCGCCGCTTTGCCGGCACGGTGCATTTCATTTTTCAACCCGCCGAGGAGAACGAAGGGGGCGGTCGCGTGATGGTCGAAGAGGGGCTGTTCGACCGGTTTCCGGTCGAGGCCGTCTTCGGGCTCCACAATTGGCCCGGCATGCCGATCGGCGACTTTGCCGTCCTTGAAGGTCCCGCCATGGCCGCGTTTGACGTCTTTGAGATCGCCGTCAATGGACAGGGGACACATGCCGCCATGCCGCACGTGGGCATCGATCCGATCGTCGCCGGTTCGCAGATCGTTTCAGCCCTGCAGACAATCGCCAGCCGCGAGACCGATCCCTTGGATCAAGTCGTCGTCTCGGTCACGCAATTTCACGCCGGTGACACCTGGAACGTGATACCGGCACGGGCGATCCTGCGTGGAACCGTGCGGACATTTCGGGAAACGACGCAGTCTCGGGCCGAGAAATCGCTGCGGCGGATTGCTGAAGGGGTGGCCTCAGCTTTCGGCGCTCAAGCCGAGGTCCGCTACGAGCGGCGATACCCGGCAACCGTCAACACGCCTCAAGAGACCGAATGGGCCGCTGCGACGGCCGTTGACGTCGTTGGCAAAGAGCACGTCGCGCGCGATGTCGAACCGTGTATGGGATCGGAAGATTTCGCATTCATGCTCAAGGTCCGGCCGGGCTGCTACATCTGGGCGGGGAATGGCTCGGCAGACAACGGCCGACGCCTGCACAGTCCGCACTACGACTTCAACGACGACCTCCTGCCGGTCGGAGCGAGTTATTGGGTGCGGCTCGTCGAACGGCTCTTGCCGGTCAGGTGACGATCGAGGCCAAACGGTTGCCGGCCGCGTGCTTCGAGAGGATCTGCAGGACTTTTTCGAGAATCACGGCCCCCGCCTCGACTGGGGGCAAACCGCCCGTATAGATGTTTGAAATCACCGTGTACTCGAACCGAATGGCCGGATTGCCGCTGAACCGGGCCGCCTCGGCCTGGGCGGGACCTTCGAGGCGGTAGACGAGATAGGCCGACAGACTCCGCGAGGCGGCCGCGTCGCCGCCGGGACGCTCGCCGACGAGAAAAATCACCAGCTCCGGTTGCAGCAATTCGGCAATCTGCTCGGCCAGCTTCACGCGGCCGTACGCGCACGGCGATCGGTTGCCCCATGCTCACTCGGCGGGCCTGCAGGCCGTCCAGCAGCACCGGCAGTAAGTCGGGCACGTTCTGTTCGACGGCCAACGCACTCAGGCCGTCCGAGACCACGATTTGCACCTGGCGCCCTTCCGCCGCGAGCTGGGGACGGCTCTGACGCGACAGACGTGCGCCGGCCTCCGGAGAGTTGAGATGCGCCTCTTTATCGCGGGCCTCGGTCTCGAGGACGCGAAACGGCGAATCGTTTGGAGCTGGTCGAGATTCAGTTCCGCGTGGATGGCGGCCCGTGCCACGGCCTGATTGAATCGCGTCCGCCGCGTGACGGCATTGGCCGGCCGCGGGCCGGCGCTTTCAAAACCGTAAAGCGCCGGCGTGCGTCGAGCGAGTTCCTCGAAACTCAGTTTCGCTTCCGCAAAACTGTTTTGGATTTCCCCACTGTGGCCCGCGAATGAGATTCCCGTCGCCGTCGCGCTGGAAGATGCCGCGACCGAGGGCCCATTCGGCGAATTCCGGCGCGGGATTTCGGCCGTAAACTTCGCGCAGTGTCTGCACGTCGTGCGCGCTCGTGTCGAAATAGGCCAGCATGCGGTCCGTATTGAGGCAGACATCCATGAAGTAGTTCGCGCCGCCGGCCGTCAGCAACTGGGTGGCGATTTGTTGACCCTCGAGAATCGTCCGCGAGTGCAGCGTGTAGCAGGGGGCCATCCCCATCGGTAAGCCGAGCAGCTTGCCCATGAAGTGATCCTGCAGGTTGCCCAGCATCATCTCGAAACTGTCGAGATGCGTCTCGGGGCCGATAAATCCGGTCACGTTATTGACCATGAACGGATCGTAGCGCCGGGCAAGGCCGTAACAGAGCGCCTCGGTGGTCGTCATGTCGATGCCGTGATGCGTGCCGTAGCTGAATTCACTCCCCTGGCCGGTCTCGAAGTACATGAACTGCTCGGCATCGCCGCACATCGCGCCCTTTGTGGCCATCGTGCGAAAGCCGTGGTCGAGCAGGTCGACCGAAATATCGAACTCGCGCAAATTCGTCAGTTCGGTGCCTGCCAGGCTCTGAAACAGGATTTCGACCGGAGCGCCCCGTTCGAGGCAGGCAAGTTGCGTCTTGATATGGGCCAGCACGCAGGTCTGCGTCGGCACTTCGGTCCTTCTGCGGATCGAATCGAGCAGCCTCAACAGCCGATCGACGTTTTCCACCGTGTCGATGGCCGGATTGACGCCGAGAATCGCGTCGCCGGCCCCCAGCGAGAGACCCCAATAACACAGGAGCGAGATTCCCTCGGGGTCGTCGGTGGGATGATTCGGCTGCAATCGCGACGAGAGAGTGCCGGGTGCTCCAAGAAGCGTTCTCGCCCGGGTCGGATGGCTGATCTTGCGAGCCACGAGGATCAACTCGTGCACGTCGCACAATTTCGCCAGCGCCGCTGCCATCACGCCGGTGAGGGCGCGGCCGATTCGCGAGATTTCCAGGCCGGAAGCCTGCAGCAGGCGATCCTTCAGTTCGCCCAACGTCAGCGAGGCGATCGATGCAAAGACGTCGCGGTCGATGTCGTAATTGACGCGCATAACGCTGTCGACGCGTCCCTGGTCGTCCGTGAGCGGGCGTTCGTAGAGATGCTCGAGCGTCAAATCGGAAAGGATGCTACGGGCCGCCTCCCGCACATCATCAGCCGGCGCGGCAAGTCCGGCCTGGCGATCCCCCGCTTTGCTGTAGTCGGCTGCCCCGAGGAGTGCTTTCAGCCCTCGAAAGCGCAGGTCGCGATCCGGCAGTTTCAGCGTATAAGCTTCGTCCGGTTTCGGCTCCGGAACGTGGATTTCGCTGACAGGAGTCAATTCACGCATCGCGGCTCTCAAAAAACGATACGACGCCCCTGTGTTGGATTCAGTTCATTCCATAAAAGGAGACCGGCACGACCTGGTCGCGGAGGCTGCCGATTTGCACGAACCGCGCGTCTCGCACCTCGATTTCATCGAGCACCACCAATTTGAGTGGAATTGATCCCCAGCGGGAAACGTACTGCCCGAGGGCCTTGCCGCAGTTCTCGTCGACCAGCAAAACCAGGGTGTGATCACTGGGAAAACGGATCTCTGTCAGGACCGCCGCGATCCGTTCGCCGACAGAAGCAATCGCGGCTGCCGACCGGTCCACCGGGACGACTCGCACGCATCCGCCGAGCGGACTCCGGACCACGAGGTGAAGAATATCGCGGATCTGGTCGGCTGTCGAATTTCCCGTAAGGCGGCCGAAAATGGGAATATGTCCGAGCGGCAAAATCGTCGGATCCGGCAGAAACAAAGTGCTCCCTGAAATCTGCGTGGCGTGGAGCAAAAGACCGTAGACGGTCGCGCGTCCCAGGCACTGAGGCTGAGCCTGATTGAAGTGGTACGCCCAACGAGGCGAATTGATAAGACGTTTCGCCAGGTCGATTCCGAGATCGCCGAAGAACGTTGTGCAGGGAAGCGGCTTGCCGCGACAGCGCTCGTAGACGAGTTCGGCCACGCCGCCGGAGATTGTCACCATGGGATCCTCGACGTCTGCGGGCAACCGGAACGCGATTTCCTGATGAAGCCGCGCGACGGGTTCGTCAAAGATGTGCATGTTGCCCGAGATCGCGCATTCGAGCAGTTCGACATAGAAATCGAGAATCGCCGCGACGTGCGTTTCGGAAAGAGTGTCGCCGGGGCCGTCGGTGATTCCCAGGTGCTCGAAGAGCCTTTGAGCGAAAGTTGAAACGCTGACAATCCGATAGGAGCCCGGAACGAATTGCACGTGCCGAGCCCCGACGAAGAGCGAGCCGGTCGCCATCACCTCGCCATTTTTTCCTGCCGCGAGATTTGTGGTCCCGCCGCCGATGTCGAGGTTGATCACCCAGCGGTCAGGTTGCGACCGCGATAAGGCCAACGCGCTGGCCTGAAAGGCGAGCCAGGCTTCGAGGCAAGGATCGTCGGCGGTCGCAATCAGCGCGTCTCCCAGCTTTGAGCGGATGAGTTCCACCAACCATGACGCATTCTCTTGGCGGGCCGCCAGCCCGGTCAGCAGCGCGCCTCCGCCGAAGATCTCTTGCGGAGCGACGTCGCCGGCCGTCAACCACTCGTCGACGCGCTGCTGCAATCGCTCTTCATCGAGGCGGCCGCCTTTGAAGGGAGTGAAAACCAGCTCCGATCGGAACTCTTCGCGGATGCCGGTTAATTCCTTTCGCCCGCTCACGGCGTTGTGCATGAGCGAGGCCGAGGCGACGACGCAACTGCTGGTCGTCGTGCCGAAATCGAGGCCGACCAGCCGGACAGTCCTCATATCGCTGGTCCAGGGGAGGCGTCGGACATCTGGCGTGCGGCACTGTCTGCCGCAGAATTCGTTTCTGGTTCGTTCGCAGAATGCCGGAGGAAATAGATGCTGGTGGGAGGTCCCTCAAACCGCGAACGCATGAAACCAAACCAGACGGTCGCGGTAAGGACCAACGAGCCCAGCAGAATCCACAACGCCTTGTCGTTGGGAGGTTGAACACCAATGACCAGCAAGAATCCGCAGCCGGCGAGGCAGATCACCGCCAGAACGCGGTACCAGCGGCCCAGGCTCCACGGCCCCATCGCCGTCCATTTTCGTCCGTAGGCGATCAGGCCGAGCATCGTGGGAACGCCGTACGACAGGTAGAGAAAGATCACGCAAACGGTCGCGATCGTGGTGTAGACGGGCGTGTAAACGGTAAAGCCGATCGCGAGCGCCGCGACGGTCCAGATGGCGGGCGCCGGCGAGCGATGGCGGTTGCTGACCGAGCGGAGCACGTGCGACCAGGGCAATCCTCCGTCGCGGGCGAATGCGTAGGTCATCCGCGATGCCGACGTGAGGGTCGCCAGTCCGCAGATAAATTGCGCCACGACAATTCCGACACAGAAGATCAGCCCCATCCAACTGGGCAGCACGCGGCCCATCGTCCAATAAAAGGCGTTGTCGCCCTGGGCGGCCGCCTCGTTCATGTTGGGAATGGCCACGATCACCGCACTCAAGAGAATCCAACCGAAGATTCCCGACACGAGGACCGATCGGACAATCGCCCGCGGCACATGGTGGGCGGCTCCAACCGTTTCCTCGGACGTATGAGCCGAGGCGTCGAAACCCGTGATGGTGTACATCGGCAGCATGAAGCCGAGCGCAAAGAGCCAGGGCACGCTGTCCGTGAGGGGCCAGACGGGGGCCTCTTTGGGAAGGCCGCTGTAGTTGGTCCAGGTGACGAGGCGGGCAAAATCGTGACTGGGCGCAAACCAGAGCATGGCGACGGTGAGTCCCCCGGCGACCACCAGAATCAAATAACCGCTGAAATCGGTGAGCCAGGTCGTCGCTCGGATGCCCATATGATTCACGAGTGCCTGCGATCCGGTAATCGCCAGGACGACGACAATCTGCACCACAATCCGGGCCGGCTCGGAAAGATCGTGCGGCGAATAGCCGAACCACGGGCCAATCGCCTGAAATCCGAACTGAAACGTGCCGACGTTAACGGCGGCCAGGGCCGTCACGAGCCCCGCCAGATTGAACCACGCGGTCGCCCAGCCCCAGCCGCGGTCACCCAGGATGGCGGCCCAATGGTAGAGCCCGCCCGCCGTCGGAAACGCGGAGGCGACCTGCCCCATCGTCGCCGCGAAGGCAAGAGCCAGCAGACTGGCGGCCGGCCAGCCCAGTCCAATCGCCGCCCCGCCCACGCTGCACAAGCCTTGATGAAACGAGGTGATGCCGCCGGAAAGAATGCAGATGATCGAAAGCGAGATGGCGTAGTTGGAAAAGCCGCTCATCCGCCGCACCAGCTCCTGGCGATAGCCCATGCGGTGAAGCGTCTCGATATCCGCGGCGATAGTGCGGGCTTCGTCGGAGGCGGGATCGGACATGGCGGCCTGGTCGTTGACGACGGCGAAATCAGCTCGGTTCAAGCCTACAGCAGCCTCGGCAGCGCTGCAAACCGGCCGACCGGAAGACGCCGTTCGCCAGCGCTTGGGCCGCATGCTACATTAGAAATCCAAGGGAAAACGTGCTGATGGCCAGAAATGCGGGACTGTTGGAACGCGGTGAGCTGAAGCAATTGGCCGCGTCCGGCGAAATCGACACGGTGCTCGCCGTTTTTCCGGACATCTATGGCCGCCTCTTAGGGAAACGGTTCGAAGCGGAGTATTTCGTCGCCCAGATCGCGGAGGGGGGAACTCACGCCTGCGACTATCTGCTCACCGTGGACATGGAGATGGAGCCCGTCGCCGGCTACGAATTCGCCAACTGGCAGAAAGGGTATGGCGATTTTCACCTGGTTCCCGATTTCGGGACGCTCCGCCGGGCCAGTTGGCTGGAGCGGACCGCGGTCGTTTTGTGCGACGTGAAATCCGAGGCGACGCACGAGCGGGTCGCCTGTGCTCCGCGGTCGCTTTTGCAAGCGCAGATCGACGCCGCGGCCAAACGGGGTTTCCAGGTCATGGCGGGATCGGAGCTCGAATACTACATCTTCCGCACGTCGTACCGCGACGCGGCGAGCAACGAATACCGCAAGCTCGAGCCAGCCGGCTGGTACCTCGAAGACTATCACAGCCTGCAGGGGACCCGCGAAGAGGATTACAACGGAGCGGTCCGGCGTCACCTCAAACAGTCGGGCATCCCCGTCGAATGCACCAAGGGGGAATGGGGCGCCGGACAGCACGAGCTCAACGTCCGCTACACCGACGTGCTGGCGATGGCCGACAACCACATCGTCTACAAGCAGTGTTGCAAAGAGATCGCCGATCGCCTGGGCGTCTCCGTCACGTTCATGGCGAAATTCTCCGAGAAACAGGCCGGATCGAGCTGCCACGTCCATCTCAGCCTGTGGCAGGGAAACAAGAACGCGTTTGCAGGTTCGCGGCGACTCGGACACGTGGAGTGTTCCGATGTGTTCCTCAAGTTCCTGGCCGGTTGGCTGGCGCATGCCCCGGAGATGATGGTCTTCTACGCTCCGAACGTAAATTCGTACAAACGCTATCAATCCGGCTCGTGGGCGCCGACGCGCCTCGCTTGGAGCCACGACAATCGCACGGCGGGATTTCGCGTCGTCGGAAAGGGCGACAGCCTGCGGATCGAGTGCCGCATTCCGGGAGCCGACTGCAACCCCTACCTCGTATATGCGGCAGCCCTGGCGTCGGGGCTCGACGGAATTGCGTCCGACATGCAGCCGCCGCCAGAATTCCGCGGTGACGCCTATCTCGCAACCGAGTTGCCGCACGTGCCGAAAACGCTGTCCGAGGCGACGCGACTGTTCGAGCAGAGCGATTTCACGCGGCGCGTCTTCGGAGAAGACGTGGTCCGGCACTACGCTCACTTCTTCCACACCGAACAGGCGGCGTACGATCGGGCCGTGACCGATTGGGAACGCAGCCGTTATTTCGAGCGGATTTAAGAAAGGGCCTTCCGAGGAGCGATGCGACGACCCGTGATTGGCATCACGACCTACGGCCGTGATGAAGACAACCGATTTCGGCTTCCCTGCCTCTACGTCGACGCGGTCCGTCGCGCCGGAGGCGTTGCCATCTTGATCCCACCCGGCGAGGAGCACGGAGAAGAGATTCTCTCGATCATCGACGGCGTGATTCTGGCCGGCGGAGGCGACATTGATCCGGCGCTTTACGGCGGCACGAAGCACGAAACGATCTACAGCGTCGACGCGGAGCGGGATCAGAGCGAGATGGCGCTGGCACGGCATCTGGCCGGCTCGAGCGTTCCCACGCTCGGAATTTGCCGCGGGCATCAAGTAATCAACGTCGCCCTGGGCGGAACGCTGTACGAACATCTGCCCGAAGTCGTCGGCGATCGGGTGATCCATCGCTTGCCGCCGCGCGAAGCGACTCAACACCCCATCGCGGTCGCCGAGGGATCGCGGATGGCGTCACTTTTGGGCGAGACGTCGTTCGTCGCCGCCTCGTGGCATCACCAGGGGATCCGCACGCTCGCCAGCGGCTTGTTGGCCGTCGCGCAGGCGCCCGACGGCACGATTGAAGGCTGTGAAATGCACTCGCATCCCTGGTTCTTCAGCGTGCAATGGCACCCCGAGCTGACAGCCCACGCCAGCCCGACGCAACAACGCCTCTTCGACAGCCTCGTCGAAGCTTGCCGCCAGCGGATCGTGCGCGACGGGCGGTCCTGAGAAGTCGGCAAATCCAACGGCCGGTTTAAAACTCGGCCAGGATCGGCACGATACCTTTTTGCAGCGCACCGCCGGTGACGTGGACCACTCCCGCTTTGTCGATGTAAACGTCGACTTCGAGGCGGACGCCAAACTCCGGGAGGTAAATGCCCGGCTCGATGGAAAAGCACGTGCGACGGAGGATGCGGCGGGTCTCGTGCGTTTCGAGATCGTCCATGTTTGCGCCGTTGCCGTGGACCTCTTGCCCGATACTGTGGCCGGTGCGGTGGACGAAGCGGTCGCCGTAGCCGGCCGCGGAAATCACGTCGCGGGCCGCCTGATCGACTTCAAAGCCCTGGATGTTCCGGCCGGCGGCAAAGGCCGAGCGGACCGTCTCAATCGCCGTATCGCGGGCCTTGGCGACGATCTGAAAAATCTCGGTGTACTTCGGTGGCACCGATTTTCCGACGAAGCCCACTCGCGTCAGATCGCTGTAGACGGCCCGGGGCCGTTTGAACTTGGCCCACAAGTCGATCAGCACGAAATCGCCTTCGCGGATCAGCGTCCCCTTGCCCGTCCCCGTTTCGTAATGCGGATCGCCCGAGTGGGGGCCGACCGCCACGATCGGCGGGCTGTACGTTTCCATGTCGTGTTCATCGAAGTGCTTGAGGATGTCGGCCTGCACTTCGCTCTCTTCGATCGATCCGGTTTCGCGCACGCGCTTCGCGATCAACCGCCACGCGCGGGCGTATGCCGAATCGGTGTGGACCGCTGCCTCGAAATGGGAACGCTCCTGCTCGTCGTCCCAGGACGCCTCGAAGAGCTGAATCAAGTCGCCTGACGAGCCGACGTCGACACCGAAGCTCCGCACCAGCTCGACTGTCCCCGCATCGACGCGCGAGATGTACGGAATGCCGTTGCGGGGCGAGTACTCCATCGCCACCGATTTCATTCCGGCGACCAGTTGCCGTAAACCGGCTTCCAGTTCTTGCCAGCGCAGATAGACCGTCTTCGATCCCGGCACGTGATCGAGTGCCCCTTGCTCGATCCGGTGGACGAGCTTTCGCGGTTCTCCCTGTGCGGGGATCGAACAGAAATAACGGCGCGAGCCGACGTCGCCGGGAGCCAGTCCCAGGACGCGCTGGGCCAGCACGTTGCTGCCGCGAAAATCGCACAGGAGCCAGCCGTCGAAGCCGAACTCGCGAATCGCGGCCTGGATCGCCTTGACGTCGACCATGACGCGATTCAGTTCACGAAGAAGAACCGCTCGGCTTCTTTGACCGTTTTGGGATCGCGCTTCCGCAGTTGGTCCAGGTACCGCTTGCCGCGCTCGACATACTCGTGGGAGACGTCGTGCGGAGGATTGCCGGACGCGGGTTCGCCGGCCGACTGCGCCGGAGGCGGTGCCGGTCACGGTCGTGCCGGCCACGGCGGCGAATTTCGTCTGCGTGCTGGCCAGCATATAGCGGATGATGGCCCGCTTGATCGAGGGGATGTTGTAATCCCCCTTGCCGTAGATCTGCATCAGGCGATCCTGCACGCTCCAGTCGTTCCAGCGCGCGAGGTCAGCAATCACCAGGTCGGCCAGCTCGGGCCGGTCGAGCAGGATCCGCATCGATTGCTGCAACCGCTCGCTGGGAATGCGGCCGCTGGCGTATTGCCACATGAACCGCAGACCCATCATGGCGGCGTACGTTTCGCTGAAGGGCACCTTGCGGTCCTTGAACTTCCAGTCGTCGATGTGGTCCAGACCCGTCGGACCGGTCAGCAACAGATAGCCGGAGATCAAGCCGTCAATGCCGATGCGGAAGTCCTCGGTCTTCTGCGAAATCTTGTCGGCCAGGATCTGGGCGTCGTGATTGTCACCGCACAGGCCGAGCATCATCCCGTAGAGGCCCAAACGGGGTTGCGGAGTCTCGGGCCGCACGATCCATTGCCGGATCTTCTGGTGGGGCAACTTGGAAGCCACCGACTCGATGTCCTTGTAGGGAGCGTTGGCGAATTCGGCGTAGGCGTCGTTGGAGATGAGTTGATCCGGGAATTCCAGGAACCGCACGAAATAGGTCAGCCTCTTGGAGACCGGCACCTCGGGAGTCGGCGCCTGGGCCACGTAGTTGAACGAGGATTCCGTAATTTCCGTTGGGCTGCCCCAGTCGATGCCGTTGCCGCGGCCCGATTTCGTTCCCATCAGCAGGAAGAGGTCCCCTTTCTTGCCGGCCCGATAGCGGGCAAGCGTGACGCGGTCCCCCTTGGCGACGCTCTCTTTGGGGGCCTTCACGATCCGCAAGATCTCATACGTGCTCTTGCCGGGATCCTGGTCGGTCGCTGCCGTTCCGCCAGTCCACGCCACCAGGCACACGCCATCGGCTTGCGCCACTTGTTCGGACAAGGTCTGCGACGGGGCCGAACAAAACGGGCACGCCACCGCCGGAACCACAGCCCCCGCCAGCAACAAACCGCCCGCCACGAACAGCCAGCACGAACGCACAATGGAACGCATGTTTCAATCTCCTCGCGCCGTGCCCCGGTCAAGAGGGCAGGCGGCCTCGACTTGAGTTCGACCTCGAATTATTGGCGATGCCCGCATTATTTCGAGATGCCCGCATTATTTCGAGATGACAGTGGCGTCATCCATCTCATACAGATGATAAAGTTTACCTTCCTCTGCCTCCGGCCGGATATGGAACACGCCCACCACATCAAATGGTCGGTTCGGCAGATAGTTGGTCGTAACGCCGTCGCGCAAGAGCACGTCGAAGACGTCGTAGATTTTCGGATTGCGGCCGAAGCAGCAGATCTGATTATCGCGCGCTAACCCAAAGGCGCGAACCCCGGTCTGCTGAAACGTGGGATACATGAAGCCGCGGATGCGGATCCGCTTCCCCTCCAGCCCCTTGAGCCAGGCCGGCATCATCGTGGCGGCGTTGGCGGGAACCGGGTCCATGTTGAGCACCTTGAGCAGGTCGATGTCGTCGTAGCTCACGCGGCAGGCACCCTCCGGACCTTCCGTTCTGAAGGTGCGGCTGGGAACTAGCAACTGCACCTTGCGGCCTGCCCCGCGGTGCGCGGCGGGCGCGGGACGGCCCGGGAACGCTCGCCGCGACACTGGCCTGATAGACGGAAGCGGGACCGCTTTTCGACGCCGCGGGTGCGGTCGACGCGGGCCGAGCGGACGCGGATTTAGGCGCCTCGGCCGGCGCGGCAGCAGAGGCCGTCACGATTTTCTGCGGCGAAGTCACGGAAGAGCTCTTCGGCGTCGCAGGCGGAATCGCGGCCGGCGTTTTGGCGACACCTGGGGAATCGACCTTGCGCGACACCTGGCGTCTCGGAAACGGGCGGCGCCGTCGACGTCAACAGGGACGCGGGCTCGGCCTTTTGGGCCGTCGCCGGATCGGCACCCGGTGCGGAAGTCGATTTTTTGAGCTCGTTATACGTCTCGAATCGGTCGGCCGGCGACTTCGTGCAGCCGGCAAAGGGGAGAGCGACAGAGCCGACAAGTAGTATCAGCCAGGCAGTTCTTCCGAACGTTTCCATCGTCGGTTCCGGTTCGGGGGCGGGAAGGACTCGTTGCGGCCGGTGTCGGCCGAGCGAGTCAAAACATCGTACGGGAGTTCTCGACGTACATACAGTCGATCGAGTAGGTGGGCTGCAATCCGGCCGGGCCGGCCGCCTGCTGGCAGTGGAAGACGCCGGCGACCGAAGTCAGGATGCCTTGGTGAAAATCGACTGACTTCCCGGGGACCAGATGGATCAGAATCATGTCCTGCATGGCCGGGTTTCCGCCGAAACAGCACTGGGCATTGTCTTTGACCAGCAGGAACGTCGTCAGCCCCTGCATCTGCTTCGTCGGGTACATGTACCCCTTGATGAAGACCTTTTTGCCGTCGAGCGCCTTCACGTCGGGATTGAAGATGTCCCCCTGCCCCTTCCGCATCACGAAACCTTTTCGGGAAATGTCGTTCATGAAGTTGAGGCGGCGACAACCTTCCGGCACTTCGGTCGTATACCCGTAAGCCCAGAGACCGCCGCTCGTCGTGAAACAGGCAAACGACAGCACCAGTCCGCAGACTCCCAGCCACATGCCGCCGTATTCCCCGTGCGTCTTTCGCAGCCGCAGAATGCAGATCAGGCTGACAATCGTCCCCACGAAGCCGATGGGCACGGCCATCAGGCCCAAAAAGCCGAGGGCCGAAAGCAGGCCCAAACAAAAACTGACCGGCGCAATCACGGGGACCGGCCGGTAATTGAATTCCGAGGTCGCAGTGGGGTCAAAACCGACGGGCCGCGGGCTCTCCATTGCCTCCGAAAAGAGCGACTGAGACATCGTCAACATCACCTCGCCAAGCGCAACGACATCAATCAACCGGATGAATTCGGTAAGATTCACCCATCATAGCAACGGCGGAGCTCTCTGACACCCCTTCTTCGCCTCACTCCGACGACTCCGGCCGCGCGGCGTCTGGCGGTAACCTTTGCGCTGGCTTTAACTTCTGGTTACCCGCTCGGGCCGTCGCGACGCCAGCCGGAAACGACACGACACTCGGGGCGCCCGATAGTACGAGCGCGGCGGCGAGTTTGTTGGAGCGATCGCTGACAAGCGGCGAGTCTGACAGCGATCGTTCCGAACACCTTCTCAGGACGACCCAGCGCAGTTTCACCAAGACGGTGGACCGCGTTTCGTCCGATCCCGCAGTCTCACCGCGCGACGCTCGAATATCAACAAGAATCCGCCCGCATGTCCGCTCTTTAACCGAACAGCTCCGTCACCGGCTTGCCGCCGTTGACGATCTTGAGGGGCCGGCCGAGCGGGCTGATCGATTCGATCCGCGGATTGATGTCGAGCGATTTGCAGACCGAGCAGAAGAGATCGGGAATCGTCACGGGCCGGTCCTTGACGCCCGTGCCGTCGGCCGCCGAAGCGCCGATCACCTGCCCCCCCCGCACGCCGCCGCCGGCGATCGCCACGTTGAACGAGCTGGGCCAGTGGTCGCGTCCGCCGCGCGGGATTGACCTTCGGCGTGCGGCCGAACTCGCCCATCCACACCACGAGCGTGCGATCGAGCCGGCCCCGCTCCTTCAAATCGGAGACGAGGGCCGCAGAATCCCGGATCGACGTCGGAAGCCAGCTTGTTGACCCGGTTGAAGACGTCGTCGTGCGTGTCCCAGCCGCGGCTCTGCACTTCGACGAAGGTGACGCCCGCCTCGACCAGCCGCCGGGCCAAGAGGCAGCCGCGGCCGAAGTCGCCGTCGCCGTACTTCGCGCTTGACGTTCTCCGGCTCTTCGTTGATGTCGAAGGCCTTGACGCTCGAGCTCAGCACCATCTTCGAGGCCTTCTGATACAGCCGCCGATGGTTGTCGACGACGATCTGTCCGCCGCGACCGGCGAAATCGTCCTCGAGCTTGTCCATCAGCCCCAGCCGCCGCGAATAGCGCGCCTCGACCACGGGGGCCTGGATGTTCCGCGGAAGCTGGCCCGGATTGTCGACGACGAACGGCTCGTAATCGACGCCGAGGAAACCGGCCCCGATCGTCTGCCCGACCGAAACGACGGCGGGCAAGTCGCGCGACAAATCGGCGAACTGCTTGGCGATGTTGGCGCCCAGGCTCGGGTGCCGCACGCTGCCGGTCGGCAAGTAACCGGTATGGAGCTGATACGTGGCCCGCTGGTGCTGCCCCTCTTTGTTCGTGACCGAGCGGATGAGGGCGATGTCGTTCATCATCTTGGCGGTCTGCTCCCAGCCATTGGCGATCTGAATGCCGGAGACGGCCGTGCTGATCGTCGAGGTCTGCCCTCCGTTCTCGGTCCCCGGCTTGGGATCGAACGTCTCGAACTGGCTCGGCCCGCCCTGCATCCACAGCAGGATCATCGACTTCCCCTGCTTGCGAAGCTCCTCGGCATGCACGCTCATCAACTGGCGGAAGTTGAGCGTGCCGGCCACCAGCGCCCCGGCCGACACGTGTTGCAGGAAGCTCCGCCGCGACACGGTCGAGCGTCCGATAAACCGCACGAATTCATGATGAAACAGGCTCATGGCAGACTTCCTAAAGGAGGAAGGATCAGACGTAGGGTGGGACAAGGCCGCCTCGGCCGCCGGCCCACCGGTTCCTTTATCGCTTCGACAAAAACTCGCTCGAGTTCATCAGGCTCCACATGACGTCTTCAAACCCTTCGCGGCGGTTGCCGGCGTCCTTGATGTAATTGAGGCAGATCGATTCCTCTTTCGCAGACGGATCGCGGGCCAACGTCAGCACGTAGACCTCGCGGATCGCGTCCTTGTTGTCCTGGTATTCCTGCAAAATGTGCGAGAGACGCGTCTTTCCCTCGCCGCGGACCAGTTTGTTGATCAATCCCGAGTTCATCATGAACAAAGCCTGCGGCACGTTCCCCATCAAGTCGTCCTGGCTGGTCGACGGGTCGTAGCCGAACAAAAAGTCGAACTGCGCCGGGGCCCTCGGGCGTAGCGGTTCTTGCCTTTGCCGACGGCCGGCTCGGTCGCCTGCGGATCGGCCCCCGAGATGCCCAGCACCTTGGTGATGGCATTGAAGAGCTGGTCGGCCCGCAACCGCTTCGGCGAACTGGCGGCAAAGACCGGCGGCGACTCGACCGAGGGATCCTTGGCCCGGATCTCGCGCTGGTAGGTGTCCGTGCGGGCAATCGTGCGGAACAGCCACTGCATGTCGTACTTATTGGCGACGAAGGCGTCGGCCAAGAGGTCGAGCACCTCGGGCATCCGTGCTTGCCGCTGCGGGCCCATGTCGTCGATCGGCATGTAAAAGCCTTCGCCCAGCATCTCGGCCCAGATGCGATTCACGAAGGCCCGCGAGAACCACGGATCGTTCGCCGCCGTGATGTACTTCGCCAAGGTGTGCCGCCGCCCCTCGTCGGAAAGCCCCGTGGGAGCATGCTTGCCGTTGACGAAGAAGACCGGCTCCATCTTCGTCCCCTTCGAGGAGGGGTTCTTCAGATCGGGCATATAGTGCTCGGCGGTCGCCCGTTTCACGCCGCCCGGAGCCGGCACTTCCTTGATTTCCTTGATCGTGAGCGCCCCGTCCTTGTTCGCATCGGCCAGAGCGAGCAGGCGGTCGAACTGCTTTTCAAAGGGGGTGCCCTTCACCTCGTTCCGCGTGATTTTTCCATCGCGGTTGCGGTCGAACCGCATGAAGAGCCGCTCGGGATGCTCGAGGAAACCGCCCCCTTTGCCTTTGCCCTTGCCGCGGCCGTTCGGCCTTTCCTGATAGGAGACGATCGAAAAGGTGGGGGGCTTGGTCTTCCCGTCCCGCTTGACCTGCACGCGGGGGAAGAAGGCGGCCAGTTGATGAAATTGCTGCCGCTTCCATTTGTCGTTCGGATGGTCGTGGCAATTGGCGCACTGAATCTGGATGCCCAGAAAGATCCGCGACGCCTCGGCCGCAATCTCGTCGGCCTGGCCGGCGTGCGCGAAGATCAGGGCCGTCTCGCCGTGGTCGGCGACCTCTCCCGTCGCCGTGAGCAGCGCGGTGGTGATCTTGTCCCAGCCCTGATTGTCGCCGATCTGCTCGTGACATCCACTTCTCGAAGACCCCTTGCGCCATCCGCGCCTTCATGTCGGTGGCCCGCAGGAAGATCACGTCGCGCCAGTATCCGGCCCAGTTGTGCGAGTATTCGTCGCCCGCAAGCAGCCGATCGATCAGCTTGATCCGCTTGTCGGGATCCGGGTCGAGCCCGAACAGCGTCACCTCCCGCGGCAGCGGCACGGTCCCCGCCAGGTCGAAATGCACGCGGCGGAGGAAATCCTCGTCCGAAGTCTTTGCGGCCGGCGTGGTCCCCGTCTCGCTCAGGTTCTCGAGGATCATCTTGTCGACAGCCGCCGCGACGGCGGCCGAGTTCTTCAGATCGACGAACGGACGCGGGCGATGCTTCGTCTGTCCCTTCGACTCGGAGTAGCCTTGCGATTTCCAGGCCTTCGACTTGGAGTCGGCCGACGGTTTGCTTTTTGACGATTTTGCGGCGGGCGCGTCCTTTGTCACCGATTCCGATGTCTCGGCGGCGGCCAGCAGGCAGGAAGTGCCGAAGAACAGAGCCCCGGCGAATCCCAAAACCCAACCGGCCGTTCTCACTTTGCACGACCGAGCCATGCGAAGCTCCCTATTTTCCAGCCGGCCGCAGCAAACAGGTGGACATTCGTGCGGATTCGGGGTGTCCGGCGGTCACCTGGCCAGCTACACGATTCTATATCGTATAAACCCGTGGAAAAGGGGAATGTATCGCTCCATCGGCGACGGCGGGGATTGAATTGCGAACTCAGGCGGCTCGTTAAGACGTTTTGCGCTCGTTAACAAAGCGAGCACTGGGGTATTAAGATCACACCATGCGAATCGCGATCGTGGGTGCCGCCGGCCAACTGGGCACAGCTCTGCAGGCCTGCCTGCGGGGGGAAATCGTCCCCCTGGCTCATGCGGAGATCGAAATCACCGACCCCCAGCGAGTCGCCGCGGCACTCGCGGCCGCCCGGCCCGACTGTGTGATCAACTGTGCCGCCTACAACTTCGTCGACCGGGCGGAAGACGAACCGGACGCCGCCTTCGCCGTCAACGCGGAAGGCCCCCGCAACCTGGCCCGGTGGTGCGCCACGGCCAACGCCGTGCTCGTTCACGTCAGTACGGATTATGTCTTCGGTGCGGACATCGATCGCATCCTGCCCTATTCCGAAACCGGCGTGCCCGGTCCGCAAAGCGTGTATGCGGCGAGCAAATTGGAGGGCGAGCAATTCGTGCGGGCCGATTTAAATCGGCACTTCATCATCCGCACCTGCGGCCTCTACGGCCGGGCCTCGAGCGAGGGCAAAGGAAACTTCGTCAAGACGATGCTCCGCCTCGCCAAAGAGCGCCAGGAGCTGTCCATCGTCGACGACCAGCATTGCACGCCGAGTTACGCCGTCGACGTCGCCGCCGCCATCGCCCGCCTGATCGAGACCGAACACTACGGTCTGTACCACGCCACGAACTTCGGGGATACGACGTGGTACAAGTTCGCCCGCCAGATCTTCCACCTGGCAAAGATCCCCATCAAAGTGCGGCCGATCAGCTCGTCCGAATATCCACAAAAAGCCAAACGCCCGGGATACAGCGTGCTCGATTGCGAAAAACTCGCCGGCCTTCTCGGCAGCCCGCTGCCAACATGGCAGGACGCGCTCGCCCGCTATGTCGCGACACTCGGTTAGAAGAATTGAGCGCCCACATGCCCGTGGCACGAGCGTGACGCGGCGTCGTGTCGCCGTCTGTGACATCAGCCCCGTCAGGGGCGATCGACAATAGCCCAGCGTTTCAACGCTGGTTTGCGATGCCCATAGAATCTTTGGCAAGCCCCAGACGGGGCGGCAGAGTCCGGCGACGCGTCCCCGAGAAGGCCTTTCGTGCCTGGCGGGCCTCTCGCCGTGGAGCGTGGGCCGGAATCGCCCTCCCCTCAAACGACCCGCCGCGCTCACGCAGCGTGAAACGTGCGATCGAGCGATCGGGTATATTGAAAGACCGATCTGACCCGCCCGGATCGGGCCACTTGAAGAGCGGGACCTAATGCACAGATCGATCGCTTCTCGGGGAGTTGCACGCATGGCTTTCGGTGTTCGACCGCCAGGGACTGGAATTGGAGCGAACGTCCTTAATGCGCTCATTGTGCTGTCGTCTCTGGTTACCGGAGGGCGGGCGGCGGCGGCCGAGGAGACGGCGGCCCAGAAGACGACGCCGCGGACGTTGACAAACTTCACCCTGGCGGACATTCATTCGCAAAAGTGGTCGCTGGAAAACGCGAAGGATCAGAAGGTCGTCGTCGTGGCGTTCATCGGTACGGAATGCCCGCTGGCCAAACTGTACGGGCCGCGGCTGGCCGTGCTCGCGACCCAATACAAAGACAAAAGTGTCACGTTCCTGGCGATCGATTCGAACGTCCAGGACTCACTGGCCGAGCTGACGGCCTACGCGCGGAACTCGGGAATCACATTTCCCGTCGCCCGCGACGTCAGAAACAGCGTCGCGGCACAATTTGGCGCGACGCGGACGCCCCAAGTCTTCGTGCTCGACCAGGCCCGTGTCGTCCGCTATCAAGGACGGATCGACGACCAATACGGCGTCGGTTTTGCTCGCAAGACGCCGGCACACAACGAACTCAAAGACGCGATCGACGCGCTGCTGGCGGGGCGCAGCGTCGCGGTTGCCCGCACGCAGCCGGTCGGCTGCCTGATCGGCCGGGCGCACGAGCCGCAACCGAACGCCGAGGTCACGTATGCCAACCAGATCGCGCGGCTCTTCAATAAGCGCTGCGTCGAATGCCATCACGCAGGCGACATCGCCCCGTTCTCGCTCACCCGCTATGAGGACGCGGCCGCCTGGGCCGAAATGATCGCCGAAGTCGTCGACCAGGGCCGCATGCCGCCGTGGCACGCCGATCCGAAGTACGGGCATTTTTCCGACGACCGCCGGCTCTCGGACGACGAGAAGCGGCTGATTCACGCCTGGGTGGCAGCCGGTGCGCCGCAGGGCGATCTGAAAGAACTGCCGCCGACGCCGACTTTTGCCGCTAGCGGCTGGCACCAGCATCGGCCGCCCGACCTGGTCCTGCCGATGAGCGACAAACCCTATCAAGTCAAAGCCGACGGCGTGCTCAACTATCAATTCTTCCGCGTCGACCCCCATTTCACCGAGGACAAGTGGATCGAGGCGGCGGAGATTCTTCCCGGCAATCGAGCCGTCGTGCACCATGTTCTCGTGCACGCGCGGGGCCGAGGCGAGCGGGGAGGCGGAGGCGCCGGACAAGGGTTTTTGGCCGCGTACGTCCCCGGACTGCGCTCCCTTGCCTATCCCAAGGGGATGGCCAAGCGGATTTCGGCCGGCTCCAAGCTGAACTTCCAGATTCACTACACTCCGAACGGATCGAAACAAGAGGACATCACGCGGATCGGGCTGTGGTTTGCCGATCCCAAGCAGGTCACGCACGAGGTGCGAACGATCGCCGCGGTCAACCCGCTGTTCGCGATTCCCGCCGGCGCGGACAACCAACGAGTTGATGCGTCCACGAAGAAGTTGCCGTCCGACGCACAGATTTTGGCCTTCATGCCGCACATGCACCTCCGCGGGAAATCGTTCCTCTACGAGGCCGTGTTCGCCGACGGGAAACGCCAAACTCTGCTGGACGTGCCGAAGTACGACTTCAACTGGCAAACGGCCTATCGGGTCGAGCAGCCGCTGAAATTTCCCGCGGGAACCAAAATTCACGCGGTCGCCCACTTCGACAATTCGACAGACAATCTCAACAATCCGAATCCCAAGCGGATCGTCTTCTGGGGCGACCAGACGTACGAAGAAATGATGATCGGCTATTTCGACATGGCGACGCCCCGCGGGAGCCGCTCGTTCGGCGACCGCCCGAGCCAAGCTCGCGGCCGCGGTCGCGGCGGCTTTGGCGGTTTCGGCCGCTTGGACGAGGAATCGCTCAAGAACCTGGTCAAGCAGCTCGACGTGAATAAAGACGGCAAGATGACACGCGACGAGGTTCCCGAGCGGCTGCAAGGCCAGTTCGATTTGATCAGCGGCGGCAAGGACTCGGTGACCGTCGAGCAACTCCAGAAAATGCTCTCCCGCTTCCGCCGCCGCGGCGCAGGATTGATCAAACGCCAGTTGACCCCTATCGATCATCTGGTTGGATCCGTCGGAACGAGGGCCAGCGACAACGCCAGGCCGTGATCGGCGTGACAGGGAAGCACGCGGTGTCGCCGGCGACGCCCGGCCGCTTGCCGTCGCGGGGGCGATTTGCGGAAACGGTCCGAACTCTTCCGGCAAGAGGATCGTGTGCACGGGCTTGCCGCACGCCCTTTTTTTGTAACCCCTATTTACTCAGCTCGGGGATTGGCCGGCCGCCTTCGGTGATGATCGACTGAGGTCTGCCTTTCAGATCCGTCCACTGAGAATCGAGGTCGATACCCAGGTGGCGGTACACCGTGGCTCCCAGGTCAGACGGCGTGACCCGCCCATCCTTGACCTCGCCACCCCTGGCGTCCGTGCTGCCCACGACCTGGCCGTGGGTCAGGCCGCCGCCGGCCATGAGCATCGACATGCAGTTGGGCCAGTGTTCGCGGCCCCCCGTGCCCCTCTGCGAAAAAATCGGCGACCGCCCGAATTCGCCCAGAGCCAGCACCAGGGTCTCGTCGAACAGGCCGCGTGTTTCCAGGTCTCTGATCAGGGCGTACAGCGCTTGGTCCAGTCGCGGCAGCAGGGGCTTGAGCCCTTTGATGAGTCCTCCCCAAACGACGTCGTCGCCATGATTATCAAAGTAGCCGAATATGGGACTGACAGTTACGAACGTGACCCCGGCCTCGACGAGTCGCCGCGCCAGGAGCAGCTTTTCACCGAAACTGTTGCGGCCGTAAATTTCGCGGACCCCGGCGGGCTCCAGGTCCAGGCGGAACGCCTGCCGTGCCTTCCCGGAAAGGGTGATTTCCACCGCCTGCCGGCGGTAATGCTCCATCCGAGCCATCGTGTCACCGGTGTCCAGGTCGCGGCGCAGCCGGTCAAACTCCCGGCAAAGCACCGCCCGCTGCTGAGTCCGGGCCACGTTCACGCCACGCGGCAGCGTGAGTCGGCCCGACAATTCCGCCGCGTCGGCCGCCTCGTAGCGGCCGCCCATCGGGCCGGCACCAGGACGTCGGCGAAAAAGAGCCCCGGGTCTGCCATGCCGACGAAGGCCGGCATCTCCGGATCGTTCGGCCCGCGGAACCGCGCCGCCACCGAGCCCATCGACGGGTGTGTGCCGAAATGGGGGTCGGTCTTGCTGCGTTGGGCCAGGGGGTTGCCAGCCTGCATCGGCGCGGGAAAGTGATCGATGCTGGCCCGGCAATCGACCGACCGGACCAGCGCCAGGCGGTCCATGAGACTGGCCTGGAGCGGAAAGAATTCGGAGATGCAGACTCCGGGAACCTTGGTGGCGATGGACCGGAACGGGCCGCGCACCTCGCCAGGGGCGTCGGGCTTGGGGTCCCAGGTGTCGAGCTGACTGGGCCCACCAGACAGCCAGATCAGGATCACCGCCTTGCGGTCCGCGCGGCCAACAGCGGCCCCCCGCGCCCGGCAGCGTAAGAGATCCGGCAGCGACAGCCCGGCCACCCCCGCAAGTCCCGTCTGCAGGAACCAGCGCCGTGAGCCGACTTGAATCAGGTCGGAAGCGGCTGGTTGTAGGGGAGAGTGACAAACGGCGGAAGCGTGCTCGGCATCATGGCGACCGGTGTGGGACATCGTTGTCATCATTACGCTCCCCGGGCACGGCACTGTCGATTGGAGAACGGGCGATTCGAGAACGGGCGATTGGAGAACGCCGTTTACGCGATTATCCCGGGCCGCCCGCCTTTTGACCATCGACACGTTGCCGACACACAAGCATCAACAGCGCCGAGACACCGCCGACCGCAAGCAGCGGTCGAACGTTATCGATGAGTCAATCTTGGCCGGCTTGACCGATTGTTTCTTTGAACCCTTGTCGTTTGATTTCGGATCGTGCCGGAGTGTTTTCGACTTGATCGGAGTTCTTGGCAACGACGAGATCCGGCTCATCATCAGGGAGAGCGCGCACCCGACGTGACAACTTGCAAAATGGGCCAACGGCCTCCACCCATCAAACAAGGGACGATGGTGGGCCGGCGGCTGTTGCCCGGCATTTTTGCAGAGCGGCCAATCTCGGAAGGCTGATGCCGACAAGGACGGAGACAACTGGACCTTGTGGCGAAAGCGAGGCCGTCAGGATGGGCAGGCAATATCGCGGGTGAAGAAGTGTACTTGTTCAATACCGCTGATCTGCTTGACAAGAAACGGTCTGTTGATGCCGTATTTCTCGCAGCCGGCCTTCAGCGCATCCTCGTACGTCCTCCACACCGTTAATTCATCGCCAGAAACGAGCGCGAACTTCCCTTCCGAAGCGGGCAGAAGACTTGCCTTCCGCGCCTCGAAGGTCGCTAATTCATTCGCTAGACGCTCTTGGGCCATTTGACGTGAATCGCAAGAAATGAGCGACATCCATCGCCCAATTCTACGTCCAAGATTGGAATAGTGAACGGCCGAAATCCAGTGCCAACCCGACAGTTTAGACGAAAGCCAAGAGCGGTCAACGATTTTCCGAAACAAATGCCGAAAGTGTTCGACCTTTGTCGAGTGCGGCCCGGAATGCTGTCCATTAGGCCAGGATTAATGTGCTCGGAAATCAGCGGAATTTGCCGGGATGGTCTCCGATTAATGGGCAGCAGGGCACTTTCCGTTCGTCACGGCAGCTCGTATTGGTGCAGCACCGGTCGCTTGCCGTCGAACAGGGCCAACTCGCGTCCGCCGGGAAGGAGATAGGGATAATAAAACATCCCTTGCGGCACCTTGAGCGGTGGATCGCAATGCGCAAGCGGTTTGCCTGAGTCGTCGAAGATGAGAAGCGCGTTGTCGCCAGCGATCACCAGCCGCTTGCCGTCGTAGGCGATCCGCGGAAACGATCCGACGGCTTCGGGCAAGGAGATTGTGTGGATCGGTTCGCCGCTCGCCTTGTAGAGATTGGCCGATACGCCTCGTTCACCCGACCGGCCGGCCAGAATGGCAAAAGATCCGTCAGGTGCCAGGGCGACCGCTTGCGGCAGTTCCAACCAGCTACCGTCGGGGCGGCGATCAATCGTCCGCAGGACTTTACCGGCCGGATCCACCAGGCGGACGTCGTTATAGCGCATCGCCACGAGGTCGCCGCTTCGTGGCTGGAACTGGCAGACTCCTGCCGGCAACACGACATCGTCGACTCGTCGCCCGTTTGCGGAATAGTGTGCGTAGGTTCGCCTCCCGTCAGGAAAGCCATCCCGCCCCAACCCGAGGTAGACGTCGCCTTTGTCGTTCACTGTGAGGGCCGGAAACAGGATCTCGCGTTTGAAGTCGGTCGGTTTCGCCTGACAAACGTGGAGTAAGTTGCCCGATTGGTCAAAGACGTGGATCGAACCGGTCCGCGAGTCGATCGCGTAGATCCGGCCGCGAGGATCGGAAAAGATACCCGCGATCGGCCCCAGTCGCGTCGTCTGGGGACGTTCGCCCAAGACGCGATCGACGACCCCCATTTTGGTCAGCCGCAGAAGAGCGTGTCTGTCGGAGATCCACAAATGCCCGTCGGGGGCCGCCTGCATCCCGTGGGCCGTGCCGACGGCGCGGCCGTCGGCGTATTTCGGCTCGAACCCGCCGGCCACAACCCCAGCGAGCGTCATCCGCACGAAGGGAGGCGAACCGTTAAAATCGGAGATCAGGCAGCCGCCGTCGCTCTCCGGAATGACGCCGACGACGTAGCTTGGCTTTCGCTTCCATGCCTTTTCGAGCTCAATCGTGCTCAGGTGGCGGCCGTTGCGATCGAAGCGCTTGAGTCGATAGGCGATGTTTTCCAGGACAAGCACGTCTCCCACGCCCGTCATGGCCACGTCTTCGGGGGCGAACAAAGCGGCGGCGTCCCGGCTATCGTCAGTCAGCCGCCATTGCCGCTGCCCCTGAGAGTCGAAGCGAGTGACCGACTCTTCGAATGTGTACTTGGAACGCAGCGCCGCCAGGGCGATGAAGGAGCCGTCAGCGGCGCCGGCCAGCCGCTTAATGGAGGGAGAATCGAAAGTGGGGATCGGTTCGACATTGCCCGTCTGAGCGTCGACCCACCAGGCCTTTGCCTTGCCGTTGACTCCGTATTCGGAAAGGGCGATCACGAATCGGTTGCCGCCGACCCAACAGAGGGAACTCCAGTACGTCGAGTCGATCTTCGGTTGGATCGCGAGTGCGATCTCACGCACGAGCTTGCCGGACGAATCAACCAGCACGAACGACGTCGTCGCCTCGTCCGCGCGGAGAAAGGCGATGCGGCCTTGTCCGTCGACCGCGAATTCTTGGACGTTGCGGATCGGCAACTCAGCGCCGACCTGGTTCGCCTGAAGCGTTAGGGGACCCAGGTCCTTCAAAGTTTTGCTTGGGGGATGCCGCAAGTGGCGGCTGTGCGGAAGGGGCCATCGAAAAGGGGGCGCGGGCGATTTCGGTGACGGTCCATTCGCCCGGCGTTTTTTTCGTGACCGCGAAGGTGACGCGCTTCGACTCGGCGGCGAAGAAGAGATCGAACCGGTTGGGCCGGTCGGATCGCAGGATGCCGCCGTGGTCGGAGATCCATCCTCGCAATTTGTCCTTCGCGGCTTCGTCGCCGGGGGCCATGTAATCGCGTGGCAGTTCCAACGACCAAACCGGCTTGGCCTCACGGTCGACCAGGGCGAAACGTGCCCCGACACGGCTGAAGTCGGCTCGCCACCAGTGCAGTAAGACAAGAGGCGTTCCTCTGACGGGTTTTGCGTCGACAATCCATTGCAGCGCCCCGCCGTCCGGCATCGACAAGTGGGGAGTCAGTCTTTGCAAGGCAGCGCCTGTCGAGAGGCGGTAAGTCCACCAAATTTCGTCTGAAGCAAGGTCGTGGATCCGCACAATCATCCAATCGCTCGCTTCGTCAACGATCAAGCCGTGCGCAAGCGGAGAGGGTGGCGCATGCAAGTAGCGGGTAGGTTGTCGATTCGTCACCTGCTTGAGCCGGATTTTTCCGACTGGGTCGATGATGGCAACGATCAGCTCGCCGGGCCGCGGTTCGCTGGGGTCTTTTGCAAATCCGTATTGGCCCAGAGTGTGCGCATAGCCGGCGACCACTCCCGAGTCGGTGATGGCGGCTTGGCAGAAGGTGAAAGGAAACGTCGCCGACCAGATTTCCTTGCCGTTGTGCGTGACGCGGTATTTGCCGCCATAGCGGCCGTAGACGTCGCTCGGATCGACGAAGAGCGCGTACGCGCCCGAGGGGGACTTGTACGTCGCCGGATTGAGAGTCAGCGGCGGTGCCATGCTCGCGCCGAGTGGCCAGGCGCTCGCCAGGATCACGGCGGACGCGAACGCGAGGAGACGAACACGAACGGTGGCCAAGCGGTTCATCCCGAACGGACCTCCTGCACCGAGTGGGCGATGCATTGTGAATCGCTGGGAAGCGCGAGCGAGACGGCGTCGATGCGAGCGAGCGGCGGCGTCTTTGGAGTCGACGCGGAAGGGGCCTTCCGCGCTGGGAGAATTCTACTCTGGATTTCGATGCCAGTCTGCCGGGAGGGATGTTGCGGGAACGCTGCTGGCAGTCGTTGCCGCCGAACTCCCGCACATGAAGAATCGAGAAGCCGCGCGCGTGGCAGGTGATGAGCGGATTACAAGAAAATCGCAGTTAGTTGCATATTACCCAGCGCGGGCCGAGTCATTCAAGATCAATTTGCGGTTTTTTTGCCAATCGGCCCCAAGTCGCTTTGTGGCCATGATTTCGGCAAATAAATGCGAAAAACGGCTGTTTTATGTGTCGTGGGGCGCACATTTCGACTGCGGCGACCTCGACCGGCCGAACCGCCCTGCTGGGTGTCAGGTAGTTGATTATACGGGGCTCAAGGATCCGCATCCAGGCCCCTGGGACGAGCTTTGGAGAGAAAAACCGCGCGGGCGATTTTTCTGTGGTGGGTCGGCCCTTTTTTACGCCGCAGAAAAACCAGAAAAATCACAAATCAAGCGGCCTGTCACTGCTTGACCTGGAGATGGGGGATCGCCTTTTGCAGTTTTTCGACCTCGGCCGGCGTCACTTCGTTCACCGAGGCGAGATCCAGCTCCCGCAGATGGGTCAAACCCTTGAGATGCTCCAGGCCCGCGTCGGTGATCGGCGTGTTGTCGAGGTCGAGCCGCTCGAGCCGCTTGAGGTTCTCGAAGTCTTTGAGCGAATCGTCGTTGATCTGACAACTGTCGAGGTTGAGATCGAGGAGACTCGTGAGCCCCTTGAGCGACGCGGTGCCGGCGGCCGTGATTTTTGTCGCCCACAAGTCGAGCCGGGCGAGCTTCTTCAGGCCGGCCAGATGGGCCACTCCCGCGTCGGTGAGGGGCAGCTCGCTCAACTCGAGCGTGTCGAGGTTGGGGAGCCCGCCCAGAATGGCCATCCCGTCGTCGTCGACGAGCGTGTCCCGCAGCATGAGCGTCTTCATGCGGGTCAGCCCCTTCAAGTGGGCCAGTCCCGCGTTGCCGATCCGCGTGCGGCGGAGGTGCAGCACTTCGAGATGCTTGAGGTTTTCAAGCGGAGCCAGGCCGGCGTCGGTGACGGTCGTATCGTCAAACTGCAACTCGCGGAGCCGCGTGGCCTTGCCGATTTTTTTTACGGCCGAGTCGCCGAAATTCGCCCCCGAGAGGCCCAATCGCTCGAGACCGGGCAGCGACAGGACGCTGTCGAGGCAGGCTTCCGTCGTGCGGGTGTCCTGCAGTTTCAGGGCCTTGAGCGCATCGAGCCCCTTCAAGTTGGCCACGCCCGCGTCGCCGATGAGCGTCCGCCGCAGGTCGAGATCCTTGAGCTTTTTGAGGGTGACGAGCTGCTTGAGTCCGTCGTCGCGCACGTCGGTCTTGAACAAATCGAGCACGATCAGGTTGGGCAGCTTGGCGAGCGAAGCCAGCACGGCATCGTTGGTGTTCGTCGATTGCAACGAGAGCCGCGTCAGCCCCGTCAGCTCGCCGAGTCGCGAAAGTGCCGCGGGCGTATAGGCGGGGCTGGTTAGAACCAGTTCCTGGAGGGCGGGAAGTCCCTTCAGATGAGTCAGCGTCGCATCATTGCCGTTGCCGGCCGCCAAATTGACGCCAATGATCGAGCCGGCGGCGTCCTTCTTGAAAGCCGCTCCGTCTGCTTTGAGGGCGGCGACGTCGGTGGGCGAGTCGGGTTTGCGAGCCGGCTCGGCGGCAGTCTCGGTCTGCGCCGGTTTCGCGGCGGGGGGTGCTTTTTCGGCCGAGGTGTTCTTCGCCTCTTTGGGCGCGGTGGGAGGAGCGGCCTGATCGTGGCAGCCGGCGGCAAGGAGCGCGGCCAGCAGGACCGCCGTCACACTCCGCAAGGAGGACACGCTGAATTTGCCGGCAGAATTCGAGCCCAATCGTCGCATGAAGAGGTTGCTCCCGGGTGCAGGATCGTGGGAGCTTCAAGCTAGCTCTTGTCCGCAAAGGCCGCAAGCGGCCGGGAATGCACGGGCGGGCCGCGCGGGCGGTGGATCTCCCACTCTGCCTCGTTTCTCCGGCCGGCCCGCTGGAGCGGCGGATCCTTTTTTACTTGAGCAAAATCGCAAAAAAATCCCGGCGGCGAGGCAAATCGCTTTCAGGCGGGCCGTACAGCCTGCCGAAAAGAATCTGACTGGCGCACTCAACGCCGTCGGCAAAGAGGGACCGGTTTACATGCGGGCGGCCTTGTTGATGATGGCGATGACGGCCTGCGGGCTGTCCGGCTGTTGGGTCCGCTGCTGTATGCCGCTCAACTGTCCGCCTTACGATCCGGCCCAATACGGCCGCCGGCCGCCCGACCCGTATTGCGTCACCAATTCGTACCCGTCCTTGCCGAAGTGCAATCCGTGTTGCCCGCCATACGGGATGCGTCCGCCGTGTGCACCGGGCGGGTGCGGACCTTTCTGTCCGCCGCCGTATTTCGGGCCGCCGGTCAATCGGTGTGCCGTATGTCCTCCGCCTCCCTATTACGGTCCGAACGTGCCGGTCGTTCCCTGTCGTTGACAGGTACCGCGAATCCAGCCGGGCTTGCGCCGGAATTGGCCGCTCGCTAGCGTGCCGAGGCGCGTTGTCACAGAATTGCCTTCCGTCCGCCGACTGCTGGCTTCTTTTTTGTGTCGCCTCGGCGGGAAAAATTCGCCGACGGGGCGACGTCGACGACGGAAGCGTTGATGGCCTTGGACGATTTGCCGCGACTGATTCGCACGGTCCGACACCTGCGGCCCTCGCAGATCTATTGGCGCGGCCGCTACACCGTTCAGCGGCGAGCACGCCGCGCGTGGGGAGCGCGGAGCGGACCGGCGGTCTCGTTGAACGGTTCGGTTCCGCGGCTTCGCGACGACTTTCCGGCCGACGTCGTTCTTTTCGACGACGCTTCTCCGGACCCGACGCTTCTCGCGCAACTGTCCGCGGGCCAGTTCGAGCATCTGAACACTTTGCGCGAGCTCGGCCGGCCTCCCGATTGGCTGTTGGGAACGATCGATCACGATCGGCTGTGGACGGTGACACTGCACTACCACCGTTGGGCCTACGAGTTGGCGCGGCTGGCTGTCCGAAAGGATTCGACCGCGGCGGAGGCCGGCCGGCTGTTTGTGGAACTCGTCTCCGACTGGACCGGTCGCAGCGACCTGGCCGCCGCCGGGGCCGCGGAACTGGCCTGGAACGCCTACGCGACCGCGACCCGGATTGGTTGGTGGATCCGTTCGGCCGTGTTGCTCGGCCCGGAGTGGTGGTCGAACCGCGGCGATTTTCATCGGTCATTTCTGTCGAGCCTGTGGCAGCAGGCCCAGTATCTGGCCCGAAATGTTGAATGGGACTTGCGCGGCAATCACGTGGTGCGCGACGCCGTCGGACTGGCGTTCGCCGGACGCTTTTTTGATGGCCCGCGCGAAAAAATGGCTGCGTGACGCGACGGACCTTGCGCAGAGTCAGCTTGTCGAGCAAGTTTTGGACGACGGCGGACACTTCGAACGCAGCCCGCTCTATCACCTGAAGGTGATGCAGGATTTTTTCGTCCTCTCGCGGCTCATCGAAGACGAAAACGTGCGGCACTCTCTCGAGAGCACCGTCTTGCGAATGGCCGAATTTCTTCGCTGGGTGCGGCATCCGGACGGCGAAATCCCGCTCCTCAACGACGCAGCCCTTAACGACGAGGTGCTGCCCGACGCGATTTTTCGCGGGCTCGAAAAATCCGGTTACCGCGTCGATGCATCGCTGCCCCGAGGCTCGCGAAATTTTGCACAGACAGGACTGGCGGTCTGGCATGGCACTCCTTGGAGCGTCTTTTTCGACGTCGGCCCGATCGGACCGGATTATCAGCCCGGCCACGGCCATGCCGACAATTTGACGCTCGAATGCTCGTTCGACGGGAAGCGTCTCTTCGTCGATCCGGGAACGCATTCCTACGATCGGGACGAACGGCGCGCGTACGACCGATCGACGGCGGCTCACAATACGATTTGTGTCGACGGCACCGATTCGAGCGAGGTCTGGCACATCTTTCGCGTCGGACGCCGCGCGTGGCCCCGGGATGTCGACGTGCGTGCCGAACGCGACGGCTTCGATGCCTCGGCCGCGCACGATGGCTACGCCCACCTGGGAGGCGTGATTCATCGCCGGCGAGTTCAGCTTGCGGAGGAAGGCCGACGGCTCCGCATCATCGATCGCATCGAAGGGACGGGGCGCCATTGCGTGGCCGGCGGATGGTTACTTCACCCCGATTGGTCTGCCGCCGCGTCCGGCGGCGGCTGGGAAGTACGCCAGGAAGGACGCGCTCTGCGCGTGAACCTCGACGGTCCGGACGGTCTGCAAACCGGAGTCGCGACGCGGCCGTGGCATCCCCGTTTCGGCGTCGAGGTATCGACGCGCCGGTTGACCTGGGAGTGGCAAGGCAGTTTGCCGCTCGAAACAACGACGACCGTCGAGCCGGTGCCCGTGGGCGGTTGATGTCAGTTCTGGCTTTGGACGGCCGCCAGGGCCGCTTCCCGCGTCGGAAAAAGAGCCCACAGCCGGTGCAGGCCCATCTTGGTCAGCGCTTCGGCGCAGTTGCGGAGCGGCGCAGCAAAAGACGGCCCGCCCGCCGCCGTCCTCCATTTTGCGCGCAAGGCAACGACCGCGCCGATCACTTCCGCGCCGAGGTAATCGAGTTCCTGGAGGTCGAGAACCAGTCCGACGATCGATCTCTGCGCCAGTTTTTGCCGGAGGGCATTCGCTTCCGTCTGAAGCTGGGCATAACGGAACATGTTGCCCCGAATGCTGGGCATGATGACCAGCGTCTGTCCCACGTGTTCCACCGAGAACAAAGGTCGCCTCCAATCGTGCGCGTCCCCTTCGGGCGCGGCGTCTTCATTGATGTCTATTTCCAACGGAACGGTGATTGGATCGACCATGGCCCGATTCCTTTCGCTGAGGTTGCAGAGGTTCATACGCAAAGTTCCACTTTGCGTTTCAAAGAATTCAGGCAAAAAACTCCCTAAAACCGTAAAATTGCCGATTTCGCCAAAGGACCGGTTCAGGAGAATCCCACTTTAGCAATTTGCGGACCAAGTCTCCCGGCGGTCGGGTTATTACTCACCCAATCGACGCCCTTTTTTGATTTACGTGCGGGCGGGTGGCGGGGAGTTCATGTCGGCCGCGCGATCAAGCGTCTAGGGCGGAAAGGCTTCGTACAGCGAGCCGAGGCTGTGCGTGTTGAGGTTGTCCATCACCAGCGTGATCCGCTTCGCCTGCGGCCGATGGATATCGACCAACTGGCGAACGGCCTCGGCCCAATCGGACCTGGTGCGCTGGTCGGTGACCACAAGGTGCCGCCAGCCGATCAGCGGCTCCGTGAACGCGAACACGTTAGCCGTTCCATTGCGTTCGTACTCATAGTCGAAACACTGACGTCGCCCTCGCGTGGCGCGAAGCGGAGTCTGCGTTTCGATGGTCAGTTGTTTGCTCAGCTCATCCATGCAAATCAGCGGGTAGCGCGGATCGTACGGGCGTTGATAAGCTTCCAGCACGTTTTCCATGTGGTAGACAAACTCCGCGTTGTGCTTCGGAGGGATGCACCACATGCTTTTCTGCCAGGGCTTCAACTCATTTTTTTTAGGCAACGCCGCACCGTCTCGTGTGACACCGCTTCGACGATGTCCAATTCGACGACGCGTCCTAGATGCCCCAAAAGAATCGCGTCGTGCGCAGTTTCTAGTCAGTTGTCTGTCTTCCGAGAGTGTTCTCCTAATGTATTCTTGCCGAGCGTTTTCTGCGGAATTTGGCGGTTCTGATTGTTCGGTGCGAAAAAACTACCTGTGGCTGGCCGCGGGCGTGTTTCTACTGATCTGTACGCGCCCGGTGGAACGACTTTGCGCCGACTCGCCGTCAAAAGACATTCGCGCTGAGCCAGCATTTCCTCGATCCGAGCGGTAAGACCACACCTTGGATGTTTGTTCCCGCGGAGAACATTGCGAGCGTCTCGACCGCGGAACATCCGGGCGTGGTGACGATCTGGGAAGCCGGACGCGGGAAGGACGTGAAGGGGCTGCTTGAGAAGCCGATCCGCATCGACGAGTATCGGCTGCCGTGGGAGTTCCACCTGGGGCTCGTGCAGAACTACCAGGCGCTCAAAGGGATCAGCGAGCGGCAGATCAACTACGCCATCGGACTCAACCTGGTGGTGACCTTCTCGGATCCGTCGACGTGGCCCAAAGACCGTACGCGGTTGCCGCCGCAGTCGCATGGACTGCAGCTTTTTCTGGTGCATCTCGGCAACGTCGGCGAGATTTATCGCCAGGGGGTGCCGCAGGTCAAAGCGACGCCGCTCAACCAATTCGATCCGTCGCCGGAAGTCTTTCTTGTTTACGGACGGGGCGATCTCGGCCCGGCGATCAACGGCAATTGGAAAATGAACTACACGTGGCTGGGAGGCGAGGGGGCGATCTCCGGCTCGAGCGTGAAAGTCGGCGGCCCATGTCATTCCATCGTGAAGTTTCGCACGAGCCTGCTGAGTCCGACGGCTCTCCAGGTCGGCATCGGGTTCGGACCCGATGCCGGCTGGCGCGTGCGGACGATCGACGTCTCCCGCTTTGGAAAGATCACGGGCATTTGGGAGATCGGGCCGATCTTCTCACTCGATCGGTGGATCCCCGACGTCCTTTCCAAGGAACTCGGCCTCGCATCGGAGCCGGAGTGGCTCAAGAGCTTCAAGGAGCGGCAGGCGTTTGTCGATCGCAAATCGGCCATCGATGCGCGAACGCTCAAGAAAGTCGAAGACAACTTCCGCATCGAACGGCCCGATCCGAAATTCGAGTACTTCGTCGACTACGCCGTGTTTTATGGCAACGGCCCCGAGAATTTCGACCACCTCTCCGACGAGTTCAACGTCCCCGGCTTTCTGGCGGACCAGAAGTGGTACATCGAGGGGAATGGCCTCGCCGAAACCTACTCGCACCCGGGCAACCTGACGGTGACGCTGTTGGGAATGAACGGCGCCTGGGCCATGTGTCCCATCATCTCGGGAGACGGGGTCGACCTGGCGCGGCACAAGCCGCCGGTTGAGTTTGAAACGGCCTTCACTCCGCCGGATGACGGACGCCCGTGGAACTTGTGGTGGACATTCAGCCTGTTCGACGCGCGGGGCAAGGGCCTCGGCCAGGGTTGGACGCCGGGGGTCCAGAACATTCCGGGCCAGGGACGACGCTACATCAATGCGTTCGCGGCCGATCCCACGCGATTCGCCAAGAGCGGCCTGATGAACATCGAATTCGATCCCGCGTTGCCGCCGTCGCTGTTACAGGCCCGTCGCCTGGCGATGCTCGTGCAGATTCTGGATGCCAACCACGTCCGAGTCGGATTCAAGGCACGGGACACGGATCCTTGGACATTATCCAAGACGCTCGACACCAAGGCCGTCTTTGGAGAAGCGATTGGCAAAATTGGTTATCCGTGCCTGGCGTCGTTCCAGGGGAGTGCCGGCACAAAAGGTTGGGGCGTCGGCAATTACCCGAATTACCAACAATTCCTGATCGATTACATCCGCTTTCGCGCCGCGAAAAACGCGCGACCTTGATCGAGCGGCCTACCGCACGTTGACTCGGCTTAGGTGCCCCCTAGAATGACGGAACCCCCAAACTAAAGCCATTGGGGCGCCGACACTTGACGGTGCCGGTCGATCACTGCGTCCGATCACTGCGTCCGATCACTGGGGCCGATCCTGGGAATTAAACGGAGCGCGAACCAATGAGCAGCAACTCCGATGCGACCGTGCCCCGTTGTTTGACGGCCTTGCCGATCTACAACGAAGCGCGGCATATTCCCGACGTGCTGGACGAGGTCCGTCGCTACAGCTCCGACATCCTTGTCGTGAATGACGGTTCATCGGACGACACGGCCGCGGTCCTCGCCGCCCAGCCGAACGTGCAGGTCGTCACACATGAACACAACCTGGGTTACGGCGCGGCGCTGCGGACGGCCTTCGATTACGCGGCTCAACACGGGTACGACGTGATCGTCACGATCGATTGCGACGGCCAGCATCAACCGCGATTGATCCCAGAACTCGCGGCGGCGGTCTTTCCGCCTGGTGAGCGGCCGGTCGATATCGTGTCGGGCAGCCGCTATTTGAAGACACTCGACGGCAACAGTGTCCCCCCCGAAGAGCGGCGGCGGATCAATGTCGCCGTCACCCAGCTCGTGAATGACCGTTTGGGCCTCGACCTGACCGACGCCTTTTGCGGCTTCAAGGCCTATCGCGTGGAGGCCATCAAGAAGCTCAAGATCACCGAATTGGGTTACGCGATGCCGTTGCAGTTGTGGGCGCAGGCGGCCGCCTTTGGCCTGCGGATCGTCGAGTTTCCCGTGCCGCTGGTCTACCTGGAAGAGCAGCGATCGTTCGGCGGGTCCCTCGACGACGGCCAGCGCCGGCTGGCATACTATCAGACCGTCCTGGACCGAGAGATCGAATCGGTGGCATTTTGTCCGTCGGCCGCGCGGCACGGAGCCCGGTGCGACGCGAAGGTCTAAACCGTCGAGACAGCGCCTGAGCGTTGGCTCGGTTCCATTTTTCCGACACACCCGCGACGGGCCTCCTGATCGACATGGTCCACAGCTTGCAAACTGTTGAACCGCCCTGGACGGGGAACCGTCTGCGGAAGCCTGGCGGTGATTTCGCCATTCTGTCCGAGCCGCCGCTGCCGGCGGCGATTGCCGCGGCCGGAGAGAACCACGCGGCCCTGACGCCGCTCGAGATCAAGCTTCAAGGTCGGACCGTTGGCCAGTTGCGACAGTGGACTCGCGAAGAGGCCTTGCGGGCGGCTCGCGGCTACACGGCGGAATTGCTTCGCGGCTCGACGTTGGCAGACGACCCAACACAGCCCGAGCCCTCCGCGCCGACGGGATCCGAATTGCTATTTGTCGCCGGACATCAGCCGGCCCTGTTTCATCCCGGCGTCTGGGTGAAGAATTTCGCGATCCACGAGATGGCGTCGCGGTCTGGTGGTATCTCGCTCAACTTATCGGTCGATACCGACGTGATGGGTTCCACGCGGATTCGCGTCCCCGCGGGGGGACGGTCGGCTCCGCGGATCGAGCGAGTCGCCTTCGACGCCGACCGGCCGCGCAGTCCCTGGGAAGAAAACGAGATTCTCGACCGGGAGCTGTTCGAGTCCTTCGATCGCCGCGTGGAGGACGTGCTGCAAGACTGGCGGGTCACGCCGCTCTTGCGGGACTTCTGGCCGATCGCGGTCGACGCCTCCCACCGCTTTTCACGGATCTGCGACTGCCTGATTGCCGCGCGGGCTCAGAGCGAGCGCCAGTGGGGGGCCGGGAACCTCGAATTGCCGATGAGCCGGTTGTACGAGCTCGATCCGTTTCTGTGGTTTGTGGGGCACATCCTGGCCCATCTGCCGCGTTTCGGTGAAGTGCACAACCAGGTGCTTGCGGAATATCGCGTCGTCAATCACGTCCGCAGCCGGACGCATCCCGTCCCCGAGCTGACGACGAAAGACGGCTGGGTCGAGGCGCCATTCTGGGTTTGGCGACGTGGAGATATGGTCCGCAGCCGTCTGTTTGCCCGCCAGTCCGGACGCGAGGTGCTGCTCTCCGACGGTCGCGAGGAATTCGCCCGGCTGCCGCTGTCGCCGCAGATGGACGCGTGTTGTGCCGTCGAGGTGCTGCGGGAACTGCCCAAGCAGGGGATTCGCCTTCGGCGCGGGCCCTCACGACGACGCTGTTCGCGCGATTGTGTCTGGCCGACCTGTTTGTGCACGGCATCGGCGGGGCGAAATACGACGAGATGACCGACCGCATCTTGACGCGGTTCTTCGGCGTGCCGGTGCCCGGTTTCCTCACGATGACGGCCACGCTGCACGCCTCGCTCGCCGAGCCCTTTCCGGTTGCTCCCGAGGATGAAACACGCATCCAGCGGTTGCTCCGCGATCTGCGCTGGAATCCCGATCGGCACGTGCCACCCGACCATCCAGAGTCGGCCCGCTTGATTGCCGAGAAGAAAACGCTCGTGGACGAATTGCAATCATTTGACGAGCCATGCTGTACGCGGCGGGCACGCCACGCCCGCTCGCTCGACAATTTCAAGCGTTTCAAGCGAATCCACGAGATCAACCGCCAACTCGCCGCATTCGCTGCCGATCAGGAGCGACGTGCCTCGGAAGAACTCCTGGAGATTCGCCGGCAATTGGCGGCGAATGCCGTTCTTCAGGACCGCGAATATGCCTTCTGCCTCTATCCGCCCGGCAAGCTGCGGCGGCTGATGGCATCGCTGTGGCCCGGCCACACGAACGTCGGCGCCTTGTAACCGGCCGCCGCGGCGAGCGGCCCATCTATAAGAGGCGTTCCAGCAGATCTCGCAACTCTTCGTCACCGACGTCGCGTGGGTTGCCATCCATGCTGTTGCCGCGGGAGCCTTTGACGAGTGCCGGGACTTGGTCCCGACCGACTCCGATCTGTGAGAGCCGTGCGGGGATGCCGATGCGATGAGTCAGTTCGTCGATGTGCGAGATGAAGCGGTCGGCCGCCTCCTTTTCGTCCGCCACCGGATGCGAATCGACGAGCGACCAGAGCCGGGCCAGTTCGCTCCGTCGCACGTCGCGGTTCACCCTTAGTGCCGCGGGCAGCATCACTGCGCAGGCCAGGCCGTGCGCCACGTGGCAGTGAATTCCCAACGCGGCCGCGACGCCGTGGGCCAGGCCCAGTCCAGAATTGGCCAGTGCGACGCCGGAGAGAAAGGCGGCGTAGGCCATCCCTTCTCGCGCTTGGCGGTTCGAGCCGTGTTTGACGGCTGTTTCAATGGAGCGTAGGGCGAATCGCAGTCCGCTTTCGGCCAAGGCCTGCGGAATCGGCTGGCGCGACGAGAAATGTAGCTTTCGATGAGCTGGGTGATCGCGTCCATGCCGGTGTGTGCGGTGATCTCCGGCGGCAAGGAAACGGTCAATTCCGGATCGAGGATCACGATCCGCGGGACCATCAGCTCGGATCGCAGACTTTTTTTATACGGCGGATCGTCCGAGGAAATGACGGCGTTTTTGGTGGCTTCACTTCCCGTCCCGGCTGTCGTGGGGATGGCCAAAACGGGAAGCGGCGGCTTTTCGATTTTCAGCCCTTTGCCCACGCCTTCCAGGAAATCGGCGACGCCGTGCCCATGCCGGTTGGTGGCGAGTGCCGCGACCGCTTTCGCCAGGTCGATGGCCGAACCACCGCCGAGGGCGACGACGAAATCGCCCGGACCCGGCGCGAATTCAAGAATTCGCTCGACGGCCGCATCGACGTCTGCGACGAGCGGCTCGTGCCCGAGCGTGGCGAGCAGACAAACGGTCAGCCCCGCCTCTTCCAACAAGGCCTGGATCTGCCCGACGACTCCGGAGCGCTCCAGCGACTTCGAGCCCGAGACGACAAACGCGCGGTGCCCGAGCGAACGAGCAAGCGGACCGAGCTCTTTACGGCGTCCCCAACCGAACACGACGCGCGCGGGCGTTAGAAAATCGAACCGCAGAGTGGGAGATTGAACCGCTCGAGAGTCTGCCATCGACAGTGGGCCGCGAAGGTGCCAGTTCCAAGTAAATCGCGATCGGTGTCGTACGCGATTTTAACAGCGCGCATTTCACGTAAAAACGGAAAGGCGGAATTCGAAGGGTCCAACGATTGCCTGGCGCATCGGGAGCGAGAGGGAACGCTGCCGAGACTCGGCTACAGGCGAACCGCCTCATCGGCCGCGCGGGCCGTGGTGAGTGAAGGCAGGCTGTCGCGGTGGCCGCCGAAAAGCGAGCCAAGTCGATTCAGGAAGGGATAAGCCGGCACCTCGTTTCGATACCGCCGGTACGGCTCCCCGATCAGTCGGGAAAGGCGTTCGTCTTTGAGGTAACTGCCAATCCCGACGTAGACGGTCCACAGGCCGATCAGCAGTGCACGATCGAGCGTGACGACCGGTGTCAGCCAGACGAGTCCTAAAAAACTGAGATAAACGGGATGGCGGACGTAACGGTACGTTCCGACGGGCTGAAACTGCCGCGGTGGAACAGGCCGTCCCCGCACCCAGTGCCACCAGGGCGTGAGACCCGTCTGGTAGCCAAGCCCCGTTAAACTCAGACTGTAAAACAGAGTCACCCAGGAAAGGAAAAAGCCAACTTCGACGGCCGGTCCTGCACCTTTCCGGCCACGCCCAAACGATAACAGGACTGCCCCGCCAGACGGCGAACATGACCCAAAGACTCGCGCAGGTGGCGCAGCAAAACAGCAACCCGTAAAAAGGGGACGGTAAGCGGCGCGTGATCCACCTTCGCGTTGCGGGATGGAGCAGCACGCTGTGCGGGATGGCAAACTGCACCGCGGCCGCCGCGTCGATCCAGAGCGGTCCTGTGGGCGCGGCGGCAAAATCGTTGCGGAGAAATCGGTACAGAGGGGGGAGCGTTGCGAAAAAGAAGGCGTGCGTGAGGAGGCCGCAGGCGATCCCGAGGAAACGTCGCATCCTTGCGGCTCCGTTCGATGATGGGCGAGGAAAGGCGGATTATTGCCCTTTTCGTGCCGGCCGCAAGAGCGCGTCCATGAACTCCGGCATAAACTTGCCGTGGTGGTTGCAACGAGGAGATTGCCGAACGCCCTCTCTTTGCAAAGCCGCTTGGGCTGTGATAGCGTAGAGCGCCGAGCCGATCTGATGCCGTCGTATCCGATGGCCCTGACGCGGGATAGCTTCGATGTGCCGACCGCTCGCCGCTTTCGCGGTCTTCATCGCGTGTGTGGTTCCGGTTGCCGTCCTGTCGGCGTTTCTCTCTTTGGCGGAACGTCCCGCACCGGCAGCAGCTGCCGAAAATCCGCCTGACGCGAAACCGGCCTCGTCGAGGAAAGCGGCGGTCGGCCGCCTTCACCCGGGCGATACCGACGCCAACGTGAAGCTTCCCAAATGGTGGAAGGCGGGCGACCCGGTGCCGCACGTCAAATCGAACTGCGTCCGCTGCCATTTGACGGCCGGTCGTGAGCTGACCGCCCCGGTGCAGGATTTCGCCCGCAGCGTTCACGATCTGCAGGGGATGACCTGCTCCGACTGCCACGGCGGAAACCGCGAAAAGGATTCGGAAGCCCACGAAGAGGAATTCGGATTCATCGGCACCAAGCTCAGTGCCCACATGGCGGGCTGTGCGGAGTGTCACGCCGAGCAGGCCGAGCAGGTCAAAAGCGGTCCGCACTATTGGGACTTCTCGAAAAAGATCAATCTCGCCTATCCGGTCTGCATCGACTGCCACGGTCATCACGACGTCGAGAAGCCGCCGGCGGAGTTCGCGCTCAAGACGGTCTGCACCGAGTGTCATCTCCGCTTCGAAAAGCGAATGCCCGCTGTGGCCTCGGTCGTTGTCGAGAACGACCGGCTCTGGTCGGTGCTGCGAAAGGTGCAGGAGAGAAACGTCCGCGAGAAGGACCCCGTCCCCGAGCGGTTTCATCACGACCTGGCCCACGCGCGGGAAATCACGGCGCGGCTCGTTCACCCAGCTGGAAAGATTACTGCTGCAGAAGCTTCGCAGCTCAATGCCGAAGTCGAGCGAATCCGCAAAGACCTCGAGAATTATCTGGCCCACGACGCGGCTCCGGCCGCCTCCTCAAAAGGAACAGCCAACCATGCGCCCTGATTGCCCCAATTTCGGTCGGCGTCAATTTCTGGCCACGGGGAGCGTCGCGGCGCTCGGCGGGCTGTTCCTTCCCGGCCTTCGCGGCGGCGACGCGCCGGTCGTGCATCCGGGTGCGGCACAACCGGCGGTCGATCCGCATCACAAGGCGATCGTCGGCATCGCCCGCGGCTCGAGCATGCGAGGACGCCGTGCGGCACGCGGTCACCCTGGCCGGCGGTCTGAACTTCATCAAGCCCGAGCAAACGGTCCTCATCAAGCCGAACGTCACGGGCGCGGCGAAGTTCCCCACGACGACCAACCCGGAAGTCCTCTACGCGGTGATCAAGCTCGTGGCCGAGCGCGGGCCGCGGCGGATTTACGTTTCCGACCGCTGCTTCTCCCCCGCCTTCACCGAGGTCGCTCCCAAGACGATCCAGGTGATGAAGTACGTCGGCCATCTCGACGCGGTCGAGGCGGCGAAAAAAGATTTCAAAGCGCCCGTCGTCGCCGTCGGTCTCGAAGCGGCCGCCAAGGAGCTCGAATACCTCGGCCGCCCCGCGAAGACGCCTCTCTGGCGGCGGATCAAGCCGGCCAACGCCACGCACTGGCCCGACGGGTTCGAGCAGGCCGAGCTGCTGTTCGCTGTCGATCACGTGATCAACGTCCCCGTGATCAAGACGCATTTCCAGGCCTGGTTCACGATGTCGATGAAGGCGTTCGTCGGCATGAGCCATCACCGTTCGCGGCTCGAGTTCCACCGCTCGCTCGCCGGGCAGTGGAGCCTCTTCCGCCAGAAGGCCCGCCGCCGCCGCCGCCGCGGCATTGTGCCGGACACGGTGGCCGAAGACGCGGCCGTCGCCCCCTTCGTCAACCGCATCGCCGAACTGAACCTGGGAATTCGCCCGGCGATGAACATCCTCGACGGCACGCGGTCGTTCGTCTTCGGCGGTCCGTCGCAGGGAGACACCGCCGACCCGAAACTGATCGTGGCCAGCACCGACCGCATCGCCGCCGACGCGACCGGCGTCGCGGTGCTCAAGAGCATCGGCACCGAGCCGCGGCTGCAGAACCGCCCGATCTGGAGCAATCCGTTCCTCCGCCACGGAATCAAGATCGGCCTGGGCGTCGGCTCGCCCGAGCAGATCGTGCTCAAAGATGCCGGCATTCCCGACAGCAGAAATCGACCGCATCCGCACGCTCTTGTCGCAGACCGCTTGAGCCGGGGACCGCTCGATCGCGAAAGAGGCGACATGCTCGAGGAAACTTTCGGCCGGACCGCGAGCGAGGCGGCCCGTGCCGCCGGCGACGTGCTGCAGGAGTGGGCCCACAAGTTCACCGTGCGCGAAAAAGGCCCCGCGAACCTCGTGACCGAGGCCGACTTCGCCGCGCAAGAGACGATCGTCAAGCTGATCCGCTCCCGCTTTCCCGACCACGCCTTTCTCGGTGAAGAGGGGCTGGACGAGCCGTCCGCCGGACAGCCGTATCGCTGGGTGATCGATCCGCTCGACGGCACCTCGAACTACGTGCACCGCTTCCCGTATTACGCCGTCTCCATCGGCCTGGAATACGAACGCCAGATCGTGCTGGGTGTGATCTACGATCCGAACCGGGATGAGCTGTTCTGCGCCGAGCGAGGCCAAGGCGCGACCTTGAACGGGCGGGAGATTCGCCCCTCGCACGTGACTGCGCTCGCGCACGCGTTCGTCGTGGCGAGCCTGCCATCGGCCATCGCGGGCGATCATCCTGCCGTCGCGCGGCTGTTGCGCGTGCTGCCCCACGCGCAGACTTTGCAGCGCACCGGCTCGGCCGCGCTCAACTTGGCCTACGTCGCGTGTGGACGGATCGACGCCTTCTGGTCGAGCAGTCTCAAGCCGTGGGACGTGGCGGCGGGATCGCTGTTGGTGAGCGAAGCGGGCGGACTCATTACGCGGATGAACGGCGAGCCGTTCGATTTCCTGCTGCCCGATCTGTTGGCGACGAACAGTCCGCCGCTCGGCCGGGAGCTGCAGGAACTGTTGACTCCCGTGAATGATTGACGCGTGATCATGATTATTCCGCTTTGATGCGTCTGGGCAACACGGCGCGTCACGCTCGCCGATGCCTTTTCCAGCTTCTCACCGTCGCCCTCTGCGATATGATGGAGAAGAGAGGTTCCTTTCGAGTGCCAGGCGGAAGGCTCGGCGAGGGCAGTCGTCAGCTGCGTCAGGCCGGACTACTTGACGAGGCCCTTCACGCATGGCTTCGGGGTCTTCCGCACAGATTCCCTTCTTGTCGGACTCCGATCGCCGTTTCACTGTCTGGCGACTGACCTGTTGTCTTTCTCCGTCAGCCTCGGGGCGCGTGGATCCCTCCACCGACCCGTGGGCCGCGTTCGTCGTTTGTCCATTCGTGTGAGCGGGTGATGGTTTCGGTGCGAACTCGGCACACAAAGCACCTGGGAGCGGCAATCGTCGCCATGCTCCTCGCGGCTGCTTGCGCTTTGGCCCAGGAAACGTCGCGCGACGCGCCCGCCGCTCCACGCGAGTCGACGCCGCTGCTCTTTCCCTCCGGCTCGGCCCGCAGCCGCCCGCGCGGATCGGCCCGATTCGCCGGTCCTCGCTCCGCAGCCGGGCGACCCCATCCGGCTCCGCACCAAGGACGGAAAGTTTGAATGGTCGATTTACGGGGCCGACTTCGAGAAGTTCGTCGAATTCCTCCGCTCGAAAGAGTCGGCCGACCACAACGAGCCCGATTACAGCATCAGTTCGATTTCCATCACCGGTTCCTGCGACGATGAGCGGGCCCAGTTGACGGCCAAGTTCGAAATCCAGGTCGAGCGCGACTCCGTGTGGCTCGCCGTGCTGATTGGTATGCAGGAGGCTTCTCTCGTCCCCAGCACGCGGCAGACGGGTGCCGGCGAATTTCGCTTGGACCCTTCCGTCGATCGGCTCACCGGTCACACGGTTTATCTCCGCGGCAAGGGGCTGCACGAACTCTTCGTGCCGCTTGTCGTGTCGATCCGCCGCCAGCTCAATCAGCGGCATCTGCAACTGACGATTCCTCCCGCCGCCGGAAGCCAGATTACGCTCCGCGTGCCGCAGGAGCACTGCCAGGTCAAGCCGATCGAAAACGCCCACGTTTTCGCCTCGCCGATCCCGCATGGCACGCGGATCGAGGCCTACGGCATCAAGGGGCAATTCGACCTCTCGTGGGACGTCCCGGTGAACGAGCCGCGGGCCCGGGCGGTCTTCGACGTCGCCAACAAATGCACGCTCGGCATGGACGGGGACCGCGTCCAGTTGCACATCGTACAGACGATCGATCCCAAGCAGGGGACGGTCGCCTCGGTCCGCGTGCGGATTCCCCCCGGCTTCCGCACGATCAGCGGGCAGCAGAAAGACGTCGCCGACGCGAAAAAATATACGGCGGCCGACGTCGACGGGTCCGGCTTCATCAAGGTCGGCCTCAAGCCGGCCCCGAGCGGCCGGGCCGAGTTGACCTGGGACCTCGAAGGCTTGCACGCCGCCGGCGCTCCGATCGTCCTCCGCGGCTTTGACATCGAGGGCGCACGGTCCGAAATCGGCGACGTCGCGCTGATCCCGTCCGAAGGCTATCACTTCGAGGTGCGAGGCCGCGAAAACGTGCGGCGGATCAACGGGCTGGGGGCCGGACTGGCCGAAAGCACCTACAGCTTCACGCAGCCCTTCCGGCTCGAACTGGGGCTCGAGGAGATCCGCCCGCAATTCTCGGTCGAGCCCACGATCTTTCTGCGGCTTTCGGAACAACGCGCCGAACTTTCCAGCCAGTTCCACATCCAGATCCGCCAAGGGGCCGTGCGCGCGATCGCCTTCCAATGGCCCGAGTGGAGGAAGCAGGGCTGGACGATCGACGACGTCTCCGAAAATGCCGACCTGGTCACGACGGACGCCAAAGACCGAACGGCCGGCAACACGGTCCACTTCCGGCTCTCCGGCCGTTTGGGCAGCGACTTCCTCTTTTCGTTTCGGGCCGTACGGTCGATCCCCCACCAGGGAACGCCGTTCCATCTGACGCTCCCCGTGATGGAGGCCACCGTCCGCCCAGCAAGCGCCGTGGTCGTGGCGGATGCCGAGAACGTGAAGTCGACCCTCGATCCGCTGCCGGAGACGGCCGTCCGCCCCATCGCGCCGAGCGGCGCGAAGCGCTCAACGTGCCGGAGGCGTTTCGCGGCCTGCGGCAGGTCGCCTTGCGCGTCGATTCGCCCGTGCAGGCGTTCGATGCGTCGGTCGCCGTACAGAAGCAGCAAATCGAAACCGAATCGACCGCCCAGGTCGAAGTGCAGGAAGGCCGGCTGCAGGTCACGCAGCGGATTTCGTACCACGTTTCGTACGAGCGGCTGGCCGAGGCGGTCCTCGTGTTGCCCAAGCAGTTGCGCCGCGGCGACGTGCAGCTTTACATCGACCGCAGCGACGCCGAATTCGAGGCGATCCCGACCTGGACGCCCGGCGACGCCGATTCGGGCGACGTGGCGCGGATCGCGTTCGAGCCGCACCGCATCGGCACGTTCGACCTCTTTGCCCGCTATTTTGTGCCGCTGGCCGAGCCGACGACGAACGAAGCGTCGACCGAAGTGGCGGTGCCGCTCTTGCGGTCGCGCGACGCGGCCTTCAAGGCGATGCGGGTCGAGCTGCGGCGCGGGACGACACCGAGGTCGAAGTCACCGACGAAAGCTGGTCGCCGCAAATCCCGCAGATCAGCCCCGACAAAGGGAGTACGCACGCCTGGACGGTCGCCGGCGACCGCACGTCGATCCCGCTGCGGTTGATGCGGATCGCTTCGACGGCGGCACCCGCGTCAAGATCGCCAGGGCCTTCCTCCGCTCGACGGTCGACGTCACCGGCGTCGTGCAGACGACGGCCTGGTACCGCATCGAGGGTCCGGCTCCGTCGGTTGTGCTGACGCTGCCGGCCCGCTCTCCCGAGCCGCCGAAGTTCGCTCTCGACGGCGTGGAACTCAAACGCGAGCGGATCCGGCAGGCGCGGCCCGACAGCGGGGAATTCCTGCTGGAAATCGGCGGCCTCTCGCCCAATCCGGAGCGCGTCCTCACGGTCAGCTACCGCGATCCCAACGGATCGCCGTGCGGTTTCGTTTCGCTGCACCGGCTGCAGGCTCCGGTGTTTCCCGAGAACACGTCGATGGGACCGCTCGTCTGGGACGTCGCCTTCCCGTACGACCAATTCCTGTTTCTCGATCCGCCCGGGTTTTCCCCCGAGTTCCGCTGGCAGCGGCAGACGGTCTTGTGGAGCCGCGGTCCCACGCCGCTGGCGGCCGAGGCCGGAAACTGGATCGGCACGCGGATCCGCTCCTCGGACGACGAGGGGAATTCGTACGCCTTCAGCCGCTTCGGCGGCGTCCCCACGATCGTCGTGGGGTCGATGGCCCAATCGTTTGTGATCTTCATCGGCGCGGGGATTTCGCTGTTGGCGGCCTTCATCTTGATAAAGCTCCCCGTGGCGCGGACGCCCCTGACCCTGTTCCTGTTCGGATTTGCGGCGTCGATCGCCTATCTCTGGTCGGCCGAAACCGTGCGGCTGTTATTGCAGCCGGCGCTGTTTGGCTTGTTGCTGGCGGTGATCGCGGCCGCTGTCGAGGCGCGGATCCAAAGGCGGCGGGCCCGTTTCCTGCTTGCCGCGCCGAGCGCCGCCGACTTCGTCGCGACGGCGACTTCTCCGTCGTCGATCGAGCGGGCGATCGTGGTGCCCGTTGCCGATCCCGAAGCGCCCACGATCAGCCGGCCGGGAAGCCGCAGCGGCGTGCAGCCGGTCTCGGCCTCCGATCTCGGGAGCGGCTCATGAGCCGCTCCGGACGGGGAATTCCGACGACTGCTCGGTCTCACCGAAAACGGTGGGTGGCACTGGCAGCGGCGGCGCTAGTCGCGGCGTTTTGCACGGCACTCGTTCCGGTCGTTGCCGTCGCGCAGGAGGCTGCGCCGCCGAAAATCAAACCGCTGTTTGTCGACGCGGACGATCCGGGATCGTGGCCCAAAGGGCTCGAACCGATTTCGGCTGCCCAACTGGTGCGTCTCGTGGGACCGCTTGCCGGTCTGGGCCAGCAGCCGCCCGATGCCGAGATCGAACGGGCCCTCTACCAGGCTGCGTTCCGCGACGGCCGTCTTTGTGATGGGAAGGCACGGTTCGTCGTCGCGCAAAGCGGCACCGCGGCGGCGCTCGTTCCGCTGGGCGAGCCGAGCCTGCTGCTCGTTCGCCCGCGGTGGATCGTGGGTGAAGAGGATTCCGGGTCCAAGAGCAAAACCGAAGCGGCCCTGTGGGGCTCCGATCCGACGGGCCGCCGCGTGCTGATTGCCGAGCCCGGCCGTTCGCGGCTCGTGTGCGACTGGTCCCTTTCGGGCCGTCCGCTGTTGGGCGCGAGCGATTTCACGTTCGTCGTCTCCCCGGCCGTCGTGTCGCAGGTCTTTCTGACTTTGCCCGACGGATGGTCCGTCGATTGCAACCCGGGCATCGTTTCGACGGCTCCCAGCTCGGCTGCCGGCCAGACGGTGTGGCAGATCGACTTGGGAAGCCGCACGAGCTGCCGGTTGCGGATCGAGCCCAAAGCGGGCGTGGCCGCCCGTCCCGCGGTCTTTCTCGATCAGGATACGGCCTATGTCGTGAGTGCCGACAAGCTGCAGATCCAGTCGAAACTGCAGTTCGACGTCTTTAGGGTGCCGCTCACGTCGTTTTCCCTGAAGGTTCCGCAAGCGGTGCGCGTCGAGACGATTTCGTGTGCCGACGTCCCCTTGACGTTCGAGTCGCACCCGTCGAAAGACGTGCAGGAGATTCTCGTTTCGCTGCCGGAGCCGCTCGTCGGCAGGGGACGACCCGTTGTGGTCGAGGCGTCGACGGCCAGCCGCACCAACCGCATGTGGCGCCTGCCGCGGATCGACGTCCCCGGCGCGGTGCGCCGCGACGGCCAGGCCGAGTTGACCGTGGTCAATCCGCTGCGGTTGCTGCAATTCGGCGCGGAGACGGCGACGGCCCAGATCGAGGCCCCCTCCTATGCGGCCAACGGCGAAGAGACGTTCAAACTTCGCGACGCCGACCACGAGCGGCCCCTGTTGATCAAAGTCGGCGAGCCGTCGCCGACCTTGACCGCGTCGATGCTGCAGCGGCTCGATCTGTTGCGCGACCAATGCCTGCTGCGGTGCGACGTCATCTGCTCGGCGGTCAGCGGCTCGACCTTTTCGGTCGAGTGCGCCCTTCCCGAGATCTGGGACGTGACGAACGTGCAGGCGGTCGGCGACGTCTCCCGCATCATCCACTGGGCCAGCCGCCCCGCTCCCGGACGCAAGAAACGAGTGACGATCGATTTCTTTCGCTCCGTGACCGAGCGCGAGCCGGAGCGGTTCCGCATCGAGGCGGCCCGCCCCGTGCCCCGCACGGGCGAGACGATCAATCTCCCCGTCCTCACGTTTCCCGGAGTGCGGACGGGGGAATTGCAGACGGTGGTGACGCACTCGCCGGCGATCGACCTGGCGCTCGATCCGCCCAACGACTTCGTTCCCCTCGCGCAGGCGACCCTCTCGCCGCGCTTCGCCGATTCGCCGTTTCTCCCCGATTCCCGCGCATCGAGCGAAGAGCGGATCGTGGTCCACCAGGTGACGCCGGGCAATGAACGGGCGCGGATCACGCTGCGGCGCGGCGAGCAGGGATTCGCGGCGCGGGTCGAAACGACGATCGATGTGGGGACGTCGCTGATGACGCAGCGCGTGGCCGCCTCGGTGACGCCGCAGGCCGGCCCCCTCGACCACCTGTTCGTTTATCTGACGGCCGAGGGGCCGCCCCTCTCGTGGCTCTTGGTCTCCGACCGGCCGCGGCCGCTCGACGCGGTGCGGATCCCGCCGGCCCGGCAATCCGAATGGAATCTCCCCTTGGGCGGGGAGCTGTGGGAAATTCGCCTGCCCGACCCGCAGCGGAGCCCCTTCCGCCTCGAGGGGCAGCGGAAGACGAGCCTCTTGGGGCCCAGCGGCATCAGCCTCCCCTTCCTGCCGGGAGCGAGAAGCTTTGCCGGAACGGTCGATTTGCGGTTCGCGGAGGCGCGGAAGTTCGACGTGGAGACCTTCGGTCCCCAGCCCGTCCGCGCCGGCGGCGAGCATCTCGTTCCCGAGGCCCGCGGCCGGAATCGCCTCGTCCGCACGTGGAGCTACGAGCGGCCGAGCGACTCGCTCGTGGTGAAGCTGCGGCAAGAGGGGAGCCCGCAGCCGGTGGCGCAACTGGCCGCGCTCGAATTGCATTCGTATCTGTATGCCGGCGGGACGGGGGACGATCTGCACAAGGCCGTGTTCTTTCTGGCCCCCTTGCCGGGGACGCGCCCGTTCCGGTTTTCGCTCGATCCGGCGGGCCGCTTGACGTCCGTCACGGTCAACGGCCGTCTGGTGCGGGTGCAGCATCGGGGGGATGCGGTGACGGTCCCCTCGCTCCCCTCCGAGCGGTGGAACCGCGTGGAGATCGTCTACAAGACGGCATCGGTGGGACACCGTTTTCGAGAGGACCGCTCGGTCGTGGTGCCACGGGCCGAAGACGCCGAAGTCTTTCAATTCCGCTGGTGGTTCGCGCTGCCTCCCGGCATTCAGCCGAGCGGCAATCCGAGCGGGGCGGAGTTGACCGAGAGGCTGCCGGCCCTTTCGTGGACCGAAAAACTGTTCGGCCCCTTGGGTCGGCCGGCGGGCGATTCGCAGCTCCCGTCGTTAGCCGACGTCCCGTGGATGGCCGACTTCGGATTCGAATCGACTACGCGACCGGACCTCTTTGCCGAGCTGGACCCGGAGCGTCCCGGCCCGACCTGGACGGTGTGGCACGCTTCGGCCGATAACGCGCCCCCGAAGCTGGCGTTGGCCTTGTGGCACGAACCGGAACTGCGCGGGGTGGCGTGGATCGTGTTTTTGGGCTGCCTCTCGATCGGCCTGGCGTTCGAGCAGGCCAGGGTCCCTTACCGCAAGGCGCTCGGACTGACGGTCGTGGCGATAGCGGCGGCCACGTCGCTCGTTGTGCCCGGCTTGTATCCACTCTCCTGCGGGGCGTGCGTCTCCGGGGTCCTGCTGTCGATGCTGATTGGGGGCTCGTGGTTCGTGCGCCCGCTGGTTCGGACCGCCAAAGGCGACGGCTCCCGGATCGGCAGCACGGTCAGCTTCGAGTACCGGTCGATTGTCTTGTTGATTGCCTTCGGCGTGTGGTGCGCGACGGTCGCCCGTGGCGCCGACGCACCGGCGCCGCGCGGAACGCGGCGCCGCCGGCGGCCTCCGATTCGCGTCCGGCCGGTTCCCATCCCGCGGCGGTTCCGGAACTGCTCGTCGTCGTGCCGACGCATGCGGGCAGCGCGGCCCCTGCCGCGGCGCTTGCCGACGACGAGCGGATCCTCTACGTTCCCCGGGGCGCGCTGGCCGCCTTGCGGCAAGGGAAACGCGAGGCCGCCGGCGTCGATGCGTACGTCATTTTGTCGGCCCGTTACAAAGTCGCCTTCGACGCGCGGCAGCCCTCGACGATCGAGGCGCGGTATCGCATCGCGGTGACGTCGCCCGCGGAGACGATCCTGCGGCTGCCCCTCTCGAACGTGACGCTGGCCGGAGCCGGCGCGTGCCGCGTGAACGGCAAGCCCCATCCGGTGCGGAAGACTGAGGACGGGTTCGTGCTGACACTGAGTCCCGCCGCTGCGAGCGGTCATCAGGCACAGGCCGATCCGCCGCGGAAGCCCGTCGAGGCCGTCCGTCCGGGAACAAAGAGGCCGGCACACGATCGCGTGGAAGCACCGGCCGATGCCGCGCCAGAGGACAACTTTGCGCGGCCGCGGCTGTTCGACGTCACGTTGAGCTTCTTTCCCGAGAGCGACGCGGCGGCGGCCGCGCCGGGTTTCGAGTTTGGCGTGCCGACGGTCGCCGACACCGTGCTCGAGGTGCAACAGCCGGGACCGTCCCTTCCGTTCGGCGTGGAAACCGAGAAAGGGCGGATCGGCGTGCTGGCGGCAGGGACCGCGTCGACGATCCGGGTCGGCGAGGCGAGCTTGTTGCGGTTGACGCCGGGGCGCCTCCCCGATCGACCGCGCCCCTGTTGGAAGGGCGGGCCGTCCAGTTCCTTCGGGTGAGCCCCGAACTGATCGAAATGGATTGCCGGGTGGCCTACTCGGCCGCTCCCAGCGATCTCGACCGGTTGCAATGGGTGATTCCCGCCTCTGCCGTCGCGCGACCCTTGGACGAGACGTTTCGGATTGCTCGCGGAATGCCGAGCGCTGACGGTCACTGGGTGCCGCTCAAATTTGCCCTGCTGTCCAAGCCGGACGGGCCTTTTACGCTCGGTGTAAAGCTGATGATTCCGGCGCGGTCGGTTCGCGTGATGGGCCGGCCGCCGCACTTCGTCATTCCGCTCGTGCGGTTCGTGGGGCGAGCGGAGAGCGGTGGCCTGAAGCTGGTTTCCAACCAGGTGGGGGTGACGACCGTTCCCGGTTATCGCGCCGCCGTCTCCACGACGGAGCCGAACCTGTCCCACACGGCGGCGGCCGATCCCGCGTTCCGGCAGGAATGGCACGGCGCCGGGCGGAAGGAGCCCGAGTTCATCCTCGAGAGCCGCGGCCTGTCGGTGCTGCCGGTGGAACTGCTCCCCCTCACGCCGTCGCACAAAGTCCGCATCAGCCACGAGGCGCGGTTCTCCACCGATCGATTGACGTGGAAGACGACGGCCGAGATCCACGTGGAGAACGCCCCCGGCTTCGTGCACCTGCTGCACGTCGATTCGCGGCTGAAAATCGATTCCATTTCGATCCAGGAGGACAACGTCGAGCGGCTCGTGCGCTATAGCCGCAGCGGCGAAGACGTGACCTTGTTTTTGCGAGACCGGGCGGCGGCGACCCAGGACCTCACGCTCACAGGAAGCATGCCGATCGAGTTGGCACGCGCGACGCAACTTCCCAGGGTCTCGCTTGTGGGGGCGGAGGTCACCGACGCTCGACTCTTGTTGGAGCCCAACGCCCAGGTCGACGTGACCATCATCAATGATCGAGCGATCAACGATCGAGCACGGGTGCCGCGCCGCGCGACGACCACAACGACGACCGCGCCTTGCGACGGACGCGGGAGGTGCCGCTGGCGCCGGACGCCGATATGCCGGAGGTGCGCGTCACCGAGCGGAGCGAGCAGCCGCGGATCGAATGCGTCACCGTGCTCACTCCGCAAGGGCCCAAGGGGGTCGACGTCGGCGTCTATTTGCGATTCAGCGGCACGCGGACCGAGGAGGGGCCCTTCGAGATCACGCTGCCGGCGGAAATCGGCGCGCGGTCCACGATCGTGGCCAATGTCGAAAAACAGGTTCGCCGCCGTGACGACGGATCGATCGGCGTGCTCTTGGAAACGCATCCGGGCGCCGAACCCCTCGTGCAGATCCACTGGTCCGACACCTCGCAGGGGGAGACCTGGACGCTTCCGGGCGTGGCCGTGACGAACGCCGCCATCAGCGAGGCCATGCTGGCGATTTCGCGCTCCGTTTTGTGGCGTCTGGCCCCCGACTCCCACGTCGATTCGCACTCGGTTACGCCTCCCGAGTGGATGCACCGCTTGCTTCCCGCGGGGCAGACGTTCACGGCGTGGAAGTCGCAGGCGGGAGAGCCGGCAAACTGGCTGTTGACGCGGCCGGCGGCGGTTGCCGCGCGGCAGGCGCCGGCCCGAATTTACGTGAATGTTGCCCTGGCGGCGGACGGCTCGGTCCTCGGCTCGCTGTATTTGCTCGTGGAAGAACAGTCGGAGCCGACCGTCACGATCCGCTGGCCCGCCGGAGCCGCGCTGCGAGCGGCCCTGCTCGACGGACGGCCGGTGCAGGCGATTTCCGAACGGGGGGGTCGGATCGTGTTCGCCCTGAAACCCGATGGACACGCCCGTCGACTGGCCCTGCACTGGGAGACGGCCGCGGGACGGCCGTGGGGAATCGTGCAGAGGGTCTTCGAGGAGATTCCCTTTCCGGTCGACCTCGAGGCGAAGTCGCTGCTGCTCGCGCTCAGCGGTCCTGCCGGTAGGCGGATTGTGTTGCCCGCGTCGTTCAAGGCGATGGGGCCGCACTTGTTCGCGGACGAGTCGAAGGCGATCGCCAATGCCGAGACGCCAGCGGCGGGGGAGAACACGGCCGGGCCCGAGGTGGCGACCTCGTTCGCGTCGGTCGCGGGGCAGCGGCTGCTGGGCCGCATCCGCGTGAACCGGACTTGGAAAGCGATCGAGTTCTGGACGGTGCGGGAGTCGCTCGTGAAGGGACTGATCGCGGCCGTCGCCTTCGCGGCGATTCTGGGCCTCGCCTGGCTCCTCACGCTGTCGCGCGCGGGAGCGTGGCTGGCCGCGCGGCAGCCGCTGATCGTCGGGGCCGTCGGCATCGGCTGGTGGCTCGTGCTGTCGCCCCGCGCGGTCGGTATCGTCCTGGTGCTCGTGGCACTCGTCCTGTACGTCCGGCGGAAGCAAAGGCCGGGCCCGCGCCACCGGGAAAGCCTGCCGAGCACGATGCACTTGCCGGCGTAGACGGCGGCAAGAATCTCTAAGGGCGCAAGCGGCAATGCGGCTGAGGGAGCGGGTGTGCCAGGGATGTTCCGCTTTACTTGGGCCTGTTCGATGCCGCCGTCAAGCCGAAAGTGCCCAAAGATGGTCCGCCGCACGACGGCTGATCTCCAAGGCGTCGGCAGCTTCCCGGTGCTTAAGTCCGACAAAATAGCGAAGTTTAACGAGAGAGGCCGTTTGTCGAGCGGGCTCCCAGTCGCGCTCCTCTTTCGGCGTCCTTTCGGTTTTTTGAAGAATTTTTTGTGTGCAAGTATGTCTTCGTTGTCGCATTGAGATCGAGCGTTCGATATTTTGGTGGCTTCTGCGGGCCACCCTCGCGACAGCGCTTCGAGCGAGCAACGGCGAGGCTTCCTTTCTCCTTACGAAGGTTGTGCCATGAACCGCGCACTTTGGCTCCGTGGATTTGTCCGCCGTCTGGAGTGTGGGTCTTCTGTCCGTCGGACCCGCAAAAACTCGCGTCGCAAACTGAGCCGCCCCGGCCGATTCTCCCCCAGTCAACTTTTGGAGCGATTGGAAGAGCGGACGCTGCTCTCCGCGACCTTTGTGGTCAACAGCACCGCGGACGCCCCGGATGCGAACCCGGGGGATGGTGTTGCCGCCGCCGCCAATGGCAAAACCACGCTGCGGGCGGCCGTGATGGAAGCCAACGCCGAAAATCAATCGTCCCCCGTGCAGATCACGCTCCCCTCCGGCACCTACAAGTTGACGATTCCGGGAGCGGGATTGGACATCAGCAGCAATATTCAAATCGTGGGAGCCGGTGCCGGGTCGACGACGATCAACGCGGAACAGCTCTACCAGGCGATTCAGGTGCTCCCAGGAGGGAGCCTCACGCTCTCGAACGTCACGATCACTGGCGGCTTGTCAGATGGGGCACCCGGCGGAGCCGTGGCTGTTACTTCGGGAACCCTCGTCCTCGAGAACGACGTCTTCGCCTCTAACCAGGTCATTGGCTCGGGGGACGACTTCGGAGGGGGTGCCGTCTTCGCCACCGACAGCTCCGTTACGATTAGCGGAACCACCTTCCGCAGCAACACGTCAAGCACCGGTTCCGGCGGAGCGCTCCTGACCGTCAACAGCACTGTCTCGGTCAGTTCGTCCCAGTTCAAGACCAACACGGGCGGCGAGGGAGGTGCGATCTCCGATCTCGACGGCAGTCAGATGACCGTCGACGGCTCGACGTTTTCCGGTAATGTCTCGAATAGCAATGGCGGCGCCATCGACGTGGAATACGCAACGATGGAACTCACCAATTCCACGTTCACCAGCAATCAAGCACCTGGGGACGGCGGCGGGTTGTTCAACTATGCCGCCACGACCGACCTCTCCAACGACACGTTCAAGGGGAACACCGCGGGCGGCCGCGGCGGCGGCGTGGAGAACACGGGCCGCAGCATTTACGGGCCGGCCCCCCAGGGCGTGATGACGGTCGAGAACAGCACGTTCAGCAACAACTCGGCGGCTGACGGCGGAGGAATCGACAACAAGCGCGACAGCCAATTGACGATCACCGGAAGCACGATCAGCACCAATACCGCCTCCGATAGCGGCGGCGGAGTGGGCAACTCCGACACCGAAGGCTTCGGCCCCGGCACGCTCACCATTTCGGGCAGCATCATTTCCGGCAATACGGCAGCCAACGTGGGCGGCGGAGTTCTGTCGCAGACAAGCGATACCACGATCGAGAATGGCACCGTCATCAAGAACAACACCGCGAGCGAAGGGGGCGGAATCTCGAGCATCGACGGCAGCAACCTGATCGTCGACAGCACCACCTTCACGGGCAATTCGTCCACCGTGAATGACGGCGGCGGAATCGACACCGAAGAAGGGATCCTGACGCTCTCCAACTCCACGTTCACCAACAACCAAAGTGCGGAAGACGGTGGAGCGGTGTTCAATTATGCCGGCACCGCTGACCTCTCCAACGACACGTTCAAGGGGAACACCGCGGGCGGCCGCGGCGGCGGCGTGGAGAACACCGGCCGCAGCATTTACGGGCCGGCCCCCCAGGGCGTGATGACGGTCGAGAACAGCACGTTCAGCAACAACTCGGCGGCTGACGGCGGAGGAATCGACAACAAGCGCGACAGCCAATTGACGATCACCGGAAGCACGATCAGCACCAATACCGCCTCCGATAGCGGCGGCGGAGTGGGCAACTCCGACACGGAAGGCTTCGGCCCCGGCACGCTCACCATCTCGACCAGCATTATTTCCGGCAATACGGCAGCCAACGTGGGCGGCGGAGTTCTGTCAGATTCGGGTGATACAACCATCGAGAATGGCACGGTCATCAAGAACAACTCGGCGGGCGAAGGGGGTGGAATCTCGAGCATCGACGGCAGCAACCTGATCGTCGATAGCACGACCTTCACGGGCAATTCGTCCACTGTGAACGACGGCGGCGGCATCGACACCGAAGAAGGGACGCTCACGCTCTCCAACTCCACGTTCACCAACAACACGAGTGCCGAAGACGGCGGAGCCGTGTTCAATTACGCCGGCACCGCCGATCTTTCTGGCAGCACCTTCAACAAGAACACCGCGACCGGCCGCGGCGGCGCCGTCGAGAACACGGGCCGTAGCATCTTCGGGCCGGCGCCGCAAGGCGTGATGACGATTGAGACCAGCACCTTCACCAACAACACGGCTGCGGATGGCGGAGCAATCGACAACTATCGTGACAGCCAACTGACGATCACGGGAAGCACCGTCAACAAGAATTCCGCTTCCGACAGCGGCGGCGGAGTGAACGACTCGGAAATAGGAGGCTTCGGACCGGGTCTCCTGACGATTATCAACACGACCCTCTCCAACAACACGGCCGTCAATGACGGCGGCGGCGTTTACGTGGTGGGATCGCAGCTCCAGGTGTCCGCTTCGACTTTCTCCGGCAATCAGGCCGCCGCCGGAGGAGGGATCGCGAACGACAACGGAGCCGAGACGCTCCTGACAAACTCGACGATCGCCAACAATACGGCAACCAATCAAGGAGGCGGGCTGGAAGCGCTCGCCGGTTCGAGTGCCACCCTGATCAACGTGACGATCGCCTACAACACGGCTCAAAGCGGCGGCGGAATCGACGTCGCCTCAGGCGGCGCGGTGACGCTTGGCAATTCGCTCGTGGCGAAGAATACGGCGTCGACAAATCCCGACGTGCAGGGAGTCTTCACATCCGACGGGAACAATCTCATCGGGAAAGTCGGCACGGCGACAGGATTTATCGGCAGCGATCTCGTCGGAACTTCGCTCAGTCCGATCAATCCCCATATTGGTCCCCTGGCCAATAATGGTGGCCCCACCAAAACGATTGCGCTCTTATCGGGGAGCCCGGCGATCAACGCCGGGAACTCCGGTCTGGCCGAAGCGTTTGGCATCACCACCGACCAGCGCGGCGAACCTCGTTTCGCGCCGGGCGGCGATTCGATGGTCGACATCGGCGCTTACGAAGTCGACACGGTGTTTGCGAGCGTCGCCACCGATGGAGTTGACGAAAGCTGAGAAGACCCCCGGTCCGGGTGCTGGGCGCACTGGTGAACCGCTTCGGTTCACCAGTGCCAGTGCCGAATCCGCCGGAGCGGAGCCCGCTTCGGCATTGGCGCCAACCGGCCGGCCGAGATTCTTCAAAAAATGACCGTGGACAACTCCATCGCGGGGAGCGTTGCTCTCCGCCGACCCGCTGCGTCTTCGGCCGGATTCGCTCGGCCGGTCGATGCGGCCGAACAGAGTGCCAGCATCCATTATGCGGCAAGAGTCAAGGGGGGCCGTCGTGCATTTTGCTTTTTCTGTGGTGTGGGCCCTTTTTTTGCGCCGCAGAAAAACCAGAAAAATACCCCGAACTGTGCAAAGATTGTGCAGGGAATGTGAGCTGGACACTTGGGTGAATGAGAAAATGACGGGCGGGCGGACCGCTTGGAACGCGTTCCATCGAGATGTAGCGGTCACGCGGAACAAGGCGTTGGGAAAAACCACGCTTCCAGCGCGTCACCTGAGTGCTCGCAGCACTAGTGTAGGGTCAACTTCGATTTTTGGGGTACAGATGCTTCAGTTTTGTTCGAGCATTTTTGGTGGTGAACTGCCAATCGATTGCTGCCTGACTGCAGTTTCGTTCGTTCTGCCAAGCAGCGGTTTCATTGGCGAGCGTTTGTTTGTCAGGGATCCTCCGGGCGAGACATTGCCGTGTCAGAACATTCAATTCGATTTCAGCCATGTTGAGCCAACTGCCGTGCTTGGGGGTGTGGACGACCTCCAAACGCCGAATCAGCCGGCGCGCCTCCTCGGGCGGAAAGGCTTCGTACAGCGAGCCGAGGCTGTGCGTGTTGAGGTTGTCCATCACCAGCGTGATCCGCTTCGCCTGCGGCCGATGGATATCGACCAACTGGCGAACGGCCTCGGCCCAATCGGACCTGGTGCGCTGGTCGGTGACCACAAGGTGCCGCCAGCCGATCAGCGGCTCCGTGAACGCGAACACGTTAGCCGTTCCATTGCGTTCGTACTCATAGTCGAAACACTGACGTCGCCCTCGCGTGGCGCGAAGCGGAGTCTGCGTTTCGATGGTCAGTTGTTTGCTCAGCTCATCCATGCAAATCAGCGGGTAGCGCGGATCGTACGGGCGTTGATAAGCTTCCAGCACGTTTTCCATGTGGTAGACAAACTCCGCGTTGTGCTTCGGAGGGATGCACCACATGCTTTTCTGCCAGGGCTTCAACTCATTTTTTTTAGGCAACGCCGCACCGTCTCGTGTGACACCGCTTCGACGATGTCCAATTCGACGACGCGTTGGGCTAACAGCCGCAACGTCCAACGCGCGTGGCCTGACGGCGCGGCGCCGCAGCACAGCGCGATGACCTTGGCTTCCTTTTCGCCATCGAGGATCTTGGCACGCGAGGGCTGCACTTGTTTCTTACGGTTCAAGGCCGCCTCCAAGCCGTCCAGCACCAGACGCTTGCGGATGTTTTCGACCGTTTGCACCCTCACTTGGCAGGCATTGGCAATGGCTTCATCCTTCCAGGCCGGCCCAAGATTTCCGGCATCCGCCAACAGCAACACCTGGGCGTGCGTGCGTTTCTTCGCCGCGATTCTCTCTTTCTTCACCAACTGCGAGAGTTCTTTGCGCTCATCCTTGTCGAGCTTGACAAGATACCGCTTGTTCATGACTCCCCTCCTTGGGTCCGAATGACTTCCGCAATTGGAGAGAAATCTTGCGACTCCGTGAACCCCAAAAATTAAAGTTGACCCTACACTAGCGGCTTTCGTCCTCGTCCTCTTCGTCTTCCTCGAAGTCGGGATTGAGGGGGTCGTCGGGCGAGAAGAAAAAGTCGCCCAGCCCCATTGGGACGGCGTTGCCCCCCAGCGTACGGGCCTTTCGCTCGGCCAGCGCCTTGAGATCGAGCGCCTCGTCTCCCAGGCAACTGAAGAGCGATTCCTGCCACGCCTTGTCCTTGCCGAGCGGGTGCTTGGGATCCTGAGCAATCCGCTTGAGGGCGTACCGCAGGACGTTCATCCCATCGCGCGTCGAGAAATCGAGCTTGAGCTGGTGCGAGTTCTGCAGGAACTCGACCGTCAGGTTGAGCATTTCCAGGTCGGAGAAGGGGAGGTGGTATTTGAGGATTGCCAGCTCGTCCTCGCGGTTCGGATGGGCGAGGGGAAGGGTCGGCTGCAGGCGGCTCTGGATGTAATCGGGGATCTCGAAGGTCGACTCGTCGTCGTTCATCGTCACCGCACAGCGGAAATCGCGATGCGCGGGGATGGCGATCCCCGCGACGATCGATTCGACGTACCGCCGGTGATCGAGCAGCGGGGCGAGGCTGGCCCAGGACTTCTCGTTCATGCGGTTTCCCTCGTCGAGGACGCAGACTCCGCCGCGGATCATGGCTGTCACGAGGGGCGATGCGTGATATTTGATCGTGCCGCTTTCTCCCAGGACGGGCGTGACGAGCAAATCTTCGGGCCGCGTGTCGGCCGTGCACTGGTAGACGAAGAGAGGCTGCGAGCGTTCGCGGGCGGCCGCCATCGCCAGGGTCGTTTTGCCGATGCCGGGCGGGCCGATGATCCGCGGGGTGAGCGGGAGGTCTTTCGGATCGACGACGAGCCAGCAGGCGAGGATCTGCTTCAGGATCTCCCGCTGCCCGATCCACGTTCCCTCGGAGGAATCGGGGGGTCCGAGATACAGCCGGACACCGTCAATTTCGTGAAATTCAGCCATTCTCTCGCAAGTATACCGGGAGCTCTTTTTTTCAGACAGCCACCGCGCGACGGCCCCGCATGGACCGAGCGGAGGAGGCGATCACGACACGTCGGTCGTTTCCTCGATTCCATGCGGATCGGGGGAGCGACGCAGGCAGACGACGCACATATCGTCGCGCTGCGGACGGTGGCCGCAAAAGCGGTCGACCTCCGTGACGATCCCTTTGACGAGTTGTTCCGCAGACCCCGGGTGCGACGCGATGAATTCCTCGAGTCGGACCCGCCCGAAGAGGTCGTTCGCGGCATTCATGGCCTCGGTGATGCCGTCGGTGCACACGGTGAGGGTCGTTTCCGGTTCGACCGGGAAGGTCAATTCTCCGTATTCCTGCTTCGGGCGGATCCCCAGGGGCATCCCCGAATGTTCCCGGCCGATCGACGCCGCCTTGCCATCCGGCCAGCGGACGATTGGCGGAAGGTGGCCGGCGTTGGCGATCGTCAGCTCGTGCGTTTCGGGGTTGAGCATCAGCAAGACGAACGTGACGAAGCGGTGTCCCATGCCCTGTGAATGAATTTCTTCATTGAGGGCGGAGAGGACTTTTCCCGGCGTCGGCTGCGTAAAGAGATGCAGCCGCACGGCCGAATAGAGCCGGGCCATGAGCAGTGCGGCGGGAACCCCTTTTCCGGCGACGTCGGCCAGACCGATCGCAATCCGCCGGTCCGGCATGACGACATAATCGAAGTAATCGCCCCCCACGCGGTGGGCCGGCTCATAGTAATCGAAGAATTCGTAGCCGGTCGGATTGGGACGCTGTTCGGGCAAAAAGCCGAGCTGGACCTGCGTGGCGAAACGAAGCTCCCGCTCGATGTCGGAGCGCTGCAGCAGGTCCTCGTGGAGCCGGGCGTTCTCGATCGCCAGGCTGGCTTGCGCCCGACGCTCACCAACACGTCGAGATCGGTCTGCGTGAATTGGTGGCGAAGGCTCTTGGTATCAAGTTGGATCACGCCCAGGGCCCGCCCCTCCTGGCTCAAGAGGGGCACGCAGAGCATCGAGCGGATCGCCAAGCCGTCGAGGCTGTCGCTGGCTTTGAAGCGGCTGTCCTCCAGCGCGTCGGCACTCAGGATTGCTTCCCCGCTCTCCATCACATTTTTGACGATCGTGTTGGAGATGCGAACCGAACCGGTCGCGTCCGCTCCGCGGGCCTGCGACGCCCGCACGAGGCTCTTTCCCTCCTCGCGGTCGGCCAGGACGACAAACCCCGTGTCGGCCTGCGGAAAAACTTTGAACAGGCCGTCGAGCAGCCCCTGCAAAACGTCATCAAGCTTAAGGGTGCGGGCCAGTGAGTTGCTGATTTCCAGAATGGCCCGCAGTTTGACTTCGGGTTTAACGCCCAATCGCTGGGTCGCCGCCGTCTTTGCGTTGAGCGTCGTGATGATCGACGACTGCAGGAGGACGTCGTCGGCGTCGTCCCCCGGCAGCCCACTCAAGATCGTCTTGGCCGGATTTCGCTCATCGGACGTGCCGGCGCCGCCCGGTGCCGAGCCGTCGTCGCTGTCCCGATCAACAACGGGGGGTTGAGCGGCGGAAAAGAACTGCAGCACGATGTCGCAGATTTTCACCTCGTCCGCATCGGAGAGGGGTGTCCGCTCGTCGATGGCCGCGCCGTTGAGGTACGTCCGGTTGCGGCTGCGGAGATCCTCGAGGAAATAGTGCCCGTGCCGGTTCGTGATCTGGGCGTGCTGCCGGCTGACGGCGGCGTTATCGAGGACGATCTCGCAAGTGGGATGTCGCCCCAGGACCATCCGCTCGCCGCGCAACTCCAGAATCTGCCCGGGACGGCTACCTTTGACGATCTGAAGGAAAGCCACGGCTCAGCGGCCTCTCAGGTGGAGCGACAGTGCGTACGTGGCCCAATAGCGCGACAGCCACCCGAAATTGTAATGGCGTCTCGAAACAAGGGCCAACGAGTGCTGCCCGATTGGCGCAACTCCGAATCGGTAAAATCTTTCGGAACGGACCGGCAGGCTGGACAGCCAGAGCGAGCACTTTCAGAATAGCCGAAATTGCCGCGGCCACGCGGCCGGATTTGTTCGAACGGTCGCACCGGGTTCGAGCGGGGGCCAACACAGGTCGACTCCCAGAGAGCCCGTTGAAGGAGAATGACCCCGTGAAGAAAGAGGATGTTCTGGCGAAAGTCCAAGCGGGAGAGATCACGGTCGAAGAGGCCACCAAACTCCTCGAGGACGAAGCGCCCAAACGCGGCACGCTGTATTGCAAGGTCAGTCAAAAAGGGGCCATCAGCGTGTACGGGCTGCAGCGGATGCCCGTCACCCTGTATGTCGAGCAATGGGAACGCTTGTTGGGCTTTGGGGATACGATCCGCGGCTTCCTCAAAGACCATGATTCGGAGCTGAAGCGAAAAGAACGCTAGCCCTTACGCGGGGCCGAATTCACTCGTTCGAATCGGCAAGTTCGCGCAGATAGGCCAGGGCGTCCTCGAGGTCGGGGGCGTCGGCACCGGGAACGCGGCCGGCGTCGTCGCATTTGGCCAGCAGAATCAGCTCGTCACCGCTTTCGGAGTTTTGCAGGCGGCGCCGCGCTCGAATGCCGATTGTCCTGCCCAGATGGTCGTGCGCCATCGCCAGGTTTTCGATCAGCCAGGCAGTCCTTTCGGAGATCGAATCGCCGAGCGCGTTGAGACCGGCGGCAACCGGGTCGTGCGGGTCGATTCCCAGGCCGACGTCATGCAACAGGGCGGCCGCTAGGAATTCCTCGTCGTAAGGGAGTTCTTCGCAGGCCAGGCGAAAGACCTGCAAACTGTGATAGAGGACGTCTCTTTCCGGATGAGTGCGGCGATCGCGTTGGATATGCGAGAGGGGCGCAAGTAATTGCCGGTAACGGGCGAAGCGTTCTTCCCGCGTCCCCGGGCGCTCGGAACCTGGTCCGGCGATTCGTCGTGCGGGACCGGAATCGTGTAAGAACTCGTTAATCGCTGCAACTCTTCGCGGATTTCGCGATTCGTCGGCAGTTCGGAAGGGCGCAGTCGCTGTCGGCAGACCAGCCGGGCTGCGCGGACGCGCGCTCGTCCGTACTCCGACTCCTGCCGCTGAAACATGAGGCGCGCGGCTTCGAATGTGATCTGCTGGCGAAGTTTGTCCATCGGGGCAAAGTGAGGGAAACGAAATCGTCCCTCATGCCGGATTACGGATCGAGTTCGACGTTCCAGTACGCCTCGCTGACGAATTTCGACCAGCTATCGACACGCACGTGCTGGATCGCGTAGAGCGGTTTCCAATCCGGACGGCCGGGGTCCTTCTTCAGAGGCATCTTTGCCTGATCGGGCGTGCGGTTGGCCTTGCGCTTGTTGCACGAGATGCAGGCCAGCACGCAGTTCTCCCACGTCGAAAGTCCCCCCTGCGATCGTGGGAGAACGTGGTCGATGGTCAATTCCTCGCTGCCGGGCTGGAGACCGCAATATTGGCACGTGTACCGATCGCGCTTGTAGATATTGCGGCGGCTGAACGTCACCGCGCTGGTCGGCATTCCGTCGTAACGCGTGAGCGCGACGACTTCCGGCACGCGAATGCGGCTGTAAACCGTCGACACATAGAGTTCGCCGTCGCGCGGAACGAGCTTCGACCAGTCGAGCCAGCCGTAAAGCTGGTAGTCGTCCGGATCGACGACCCGGGCGGTCTCGTTCCAGACCATGACCAGGGACCGGGCAACCGAGGCGACACCCACGGGCTGCCAGTTCCGGTTGAGGACGAGAGTCGGTCGTTCCAAGACCATCGAACTCATCATTCAATCTCCGCGCAACGCTGCCAGAAAAGCAGTCCCTGAATGATAGGGTCACGTTGATGCGATGTCGAGCGCCCGGGCCGCGCAATGGTCACCGGGAACGGTTCAAGAACCGTTAAAATCCTGCGAGGTTTCCGCGTTAAATCGCGGCTGCGCGTGGACCAGGGAAGGGAGCAAAAGGTCTTAGCCGCGTCGTCGCGGATTCCGCCGGATCGCGTGCGGATCGGGTTCGAGTTCGATTTGGGCGAACCGCTCGAGGCCCCGCTCGACCAGATTGTCGACAATCAGCCGCGCCCGCTCGGTTTCCGGCAGTCCGTTCAAGACAGCGTAGACGAGGCATCCCATTACGATCGTGGCGACGGGAACCACGGCGGCGGGCAAGTGGTATCCTTTGAGATCCGCGAAGATTTCTTCCTTGCCGCAGTATTCACCGAACTTGTCGCCGTCAAACGTCAACTCGATGCCGGCGAAGTCCTTGCTCCATTCGTAGTCGAACGGCCCGTACCGACGCCGGCGGTGGGTCACCCAAAAACGGCTGCCCTGAAAAACAATTCCGTGCGTGGAGCACACAAGCCGACTCCGCCGGAGTTCCCTCCGCAACCCGAGAACCCGGCATTCCGGTCGATCCAGAATTGCGGACGCGAGCGACCGGATCCTGGCGTCGCCTCGCGCCGGAATGATGACGTTTGGCCCGAAATCGGACAAGCCCGGCTCGGTGAGGAAACGGCGTGCCGAGAAATCCCCGAAAATCGTGTCTGCGGGAGAAGATAGGCGCTTGACAAAGCGAACAAACTTTAATACTTGAAGGGGCCGATTCTCCCCCGAAAGGGGAGTGGGGCAGGACGCCGATCTCTGGGATCTGAATAACCGAACGACAGTGAGAGGCTCACACAGATGGCACGGGTACGGAGCGACGAGTTGGTGTGGTCGGGGACCCTTATCACCGGGGGGCGGGCGTCGATGACATTCAACGGTCAGACCGAACTTCCCCTGTGGAGCACGACCGTCGACGTGCAGATGGCCGACGAGGAGGAGGAAGAGGAGGCGGACGAGGACGGCGACGACGATGACGAGGACGAAGAATTCGACGACGAAGAATTCGACGATGACTTCGATGAAGAAGATTTCGACGACGAAGATTTCGACGACGACGACGACGACCTCGACGACGACGATGAGGACGAAGAGGAGGAAGCCGGAGAGGAAGAGGGCGACTACTGAGTGACGTCCCCCTTTCTTTCCTGTGGCGGTCCGCCGGAATGGCTCCGTGACTGAACTGTTTGACCAAATCGCCGAGGCACGGGATGCCATCCGAGCCCGCTGGCAGGAGACTCCGAAGCTCGGCTTGATCCTCGGCACGGGCCTCGGAAATTTCGCGTCGCTGATTGAAACAGCGGCCGCCATTCCCTACGCCGAGATCCCGCACTTCACCGTTTCCACCGTTCATTCACACGCCGGCCAGCTCGTTTGCGGTCGCCTGGGGGGGGTGCCTCTGGTGGCGATGGAGGGGCGGCTGCACCACTACGAAGGTTATTCGATGCGGCAGGTGACCCTGCCTGTCCGCGTGATGAAGGCCCTGGGGGCCGAGATCCTCATCGTGACCAACGCCGCCGGCGGAATGAATCCGCAGTACCAATTGGCCGACGTCGTCGTCATCGAAGACCACATCAATCTGATGCCGGAAAATCCGCTGCGCGGACCCAACGACGACCGCCTCGGTCCGCGGTTCCCCGATATGATCGCCCCGTACGACCCCGCATTGATCGCTGTGGCCGAGCGTGCGGCCGGTGAATTGGGTATCCCGGCACGAAAAGGCGTTCTCGTGGCCGTTCCTGGGCCGAACCTGGAAACGCGGGCCGAATACCGGATGTTGCGGATGCTGGGGGCCGACGTCGTCAGCATGTCGACGGTCCCCGAAGCCATCGTCGCCGTGCATGCCGGACTGCGGACCCTGGGCTTTTCCATCGTCACCGATCTGTGCCTGCCCGAGACGCTCGAACCGGTCCAGATCGAGAGAATCGTGGAAGTCGCGGGACGTGGCGGCAAGCATCTGGAACGGCTGATACCGCGGATCGTCGAGCGGTTCTTCTCAAAACCAGTCGCCTAGTCGGACGGCCACCGTTTGCCATCGCCGCCTGCCGCCCACCACGCTTGACGTCCAATTTCGACCCAACGAAGCTACGTAATCGAGCTTCACCCTCAATTGTCCGCGTTTCGTCGGAACCTCGTCGCGCACGCTGTCTGCTTGCCGGGTTTGTTTTCGGCCGATCGCACCGTGTCCCCATCGATGGCCTTCCATGTTTGAAAAAGTCGCCGCCGCCGATTTCCTTCGCGGAGAACACGAGATCCTGCGCTTCTGGAAGCAGGCCTCGATTTTCAGTAAGCTCCGCGCGAAGAACGCCGGCAAACCGCGGTGGAGCTTCCTCGACGGTCCGATTACGGCCAACAACCCGATGGGCGTGCACCACGCTTGGGGCCGCACCTACAAGGACGCGTACCAGCGTTTTTTTGCGATGACCGGACATGAACTGCGCTACCAGAACGGCTTCGATTGCCAGGGCCTTTGGGTCGAAGTCGAAGTCGAGCGCGACTTGGAATTTACCACCAGGCCGGCCATCGAGGCCTTCGGCATCGACAAATTCGTCAACGCCTGCAAACAGCGTGTGTTGAAATTCGCGGCTCGCCAGACCGAGCAGTCCATTCGCCTCGGCTACTGGATGGATTGGGACGATCCCGACACACTGCGGACGCTCGCACAGCACGTCGGCACCGACGATGCCGTGACCGTCACGACCCCGTCCGGCAAAAAGGTGCGCGACAAGAGTCACGCCCTCGTCGCCAAATTGGGCTGTGCCGAGTGGGGCGGAAGTTATTTCACCTTCTCGACCGAAAACAACGAAACGATCTGGGCGTTCCTGAAGAAGTGCCACCAGCGGGGCAAGGTTTACATGGGGCACGACGTCATGCCCTGGTCGGGACAGGCAGGGACGGCGTATAGCCAGATGGAGGTGGCCGACGGCCGCCGCCTCACCACGCATCGTTCGTGTTTTGTGCGATTTCCCCTGCGGGATGCCCAAGATGAATACCTGCTCGTCTGGACGACGACTCCCTGGACTCTGACCAGTAACGTCGCCTGCGCCGTCAATCCGGATCTCGATTATCTGCGGATTCGTACGACGCGCGACAACGCGGTCTATTATTTCGCCAAGGACAACCTGAACTTCCAGCGCCTGGAACGCGAATTCAAGGAGGGATTCGGTCGCCCCGAATGGGGTTGGCCGAAAGGAACTCCCAAGCTCAAAACGATTGCCCAAATCTTCAAGGAGCAGGGGGGATTCGAAACGCTCGAGACGGTCAAGGGAAAAGACCTGATCGGGCGGCCCTACGCCGGTCCCTTCGACGACTTACCGGCGCAGAACGCCGACGGCGGCGTTCCGAACAATCCACAACTGGCCGGAAAAACGGGCGTAAATTGCCACGTGGTCATCGACGGCGGCCGCGATTCAAAGGGGAATCCCAACGTTGTCGCCGGCGAAGGAACCGGAATTGTCCACGTCGCCCCCGGCTGCGGCGACGTCGACTTTGTCCTGGGCCAGCAACAGGGACTCGTCGGCATCGCTCCGCTCGATGCGGCCGGTCGCTTTGTGGAAGGCTTCGGTCCCTTCACCGGCAAAGAGGCGACCGATCCGCAGACGGCCCAGCTTGTGTTTGACACGCTGCGTGCCAGACACCGGCTCGTCACCGTCGAAGAGTATCCGCATATCTATCCATTTTGCTGGCGCACGGGTGTCGAGCTCGTTTTCCGCCTTGTCGATGAGTGGTTTATCAACATGGATTGGCGCGAAGAGATCAAAAATGTCACGCGCCAAATTCGCTGGCTCCCGCCGAGCATCGATGGTCAGGAACGCGAACTCGAGTGGCTCTCGAACATGCGCAACTGGATGATCTCGAAGAAGCGCTTCTGGGGACTCGCGCTGCCGATTTGGGTCGACGAAGTCACCGGCGAGTTCGACGTGATCGGCTCGCTGGCCGAGCTCAAAGAGCGGGCCGTCGAAGGCTGGAAGGAATTCGAGGGAAATACGCCGCACCGTCCCTGGATCGATCGCGTCAAAATCAAGAACCCGCGGACCGGCAACCGCATGTCGCGCGTCCCTGACGTCGGCAATCCGTGGCTCGACGCGGGCATCGTTCCCTTCTCGACGCTGCAGTACAACACCAACCGCGATGAATGGCGGAAGTGGTATCCGGCCGACCTGGTGCTCGAGTGCTTCCCCGGCCAGTTCCGCAACTGGTTCTATTCCCTCCTGTCGATGGCGACGATGATGGACGGCACTCCGCCGTTCAAGAACCTCTTCGGGCATCGCCTCGTGATGAACGAGGACGGGAAGCCGATGCACAAGTCGGACGGGACGGCCATCTGGTTCGAGGAGGCCGCTGAGCAGCTCGGCGTCGACACGATGCGGTGGATGTACCTCGCGCAAAATCCGGCGAGCGATCTGCGGTTCGGCACGCGGCACCCGGACCGGCCGATCACGTTGGAAACACCGGACGGCCCGATGACGCAAACAAGAGAGGGCTCCCCCACCTGCGAAGTGGTGAGCCGTCCAGCCGACGAGATCCGCCGTCAGGTGCTGATCCCCTTGTGGAACTCGTACGCGTTTTTTGTGAACTACGCTCACCCGGATGCGGATGCGTTTGACCCCACCGCGGAGCTTGTACCGGTCGCACAGCGGCCCGAGATCGACCGCTGGCTGCTCTCGAATTTGCAGGCCCTCACGGCGACGACCAACCGCGAGTTTGCCCAATTCAACGCGGCAGAAGTCTGCCGCGCTGCCGCTGGATTCATCGACGATTTGTCGAACTGGTACATCCGCCGCAATCGCCGTCGCTTTTGGCGCTCGCGCGATGCGGGCGATCGGGACAAACTGGCCGCGTATCAGACGCTGTACCACACTCTGCTCGAGTTGACGAAGCTATTGGCTCCGCTCGTTCCCTTTCTCACCGAGCGGATGTATCGCAATTTGCGCACGGGAGGTCCCGAGAGTGTCCACCTTTGCGATTATCCGCAGCCGGATGCGACGCTCCTCGACCCGGAACTGAATAAGCGCATGGCGGCCGCTCAGCGGATCGTGGGATTGGGCCATAAATTGCGCGACGATGCGAACGTGCGTGTCCGACAGCCGCTGTCCGAAGTCCGATTTACCTCCTCCGATCCGAGTGAGGCTGCGGCGATCGAGCATCTGGCGGAAGTCGTCAAGGAAGAACTCAATGTGAAACGTCTGATCCGTGCCCAGAACCTCGACGGTCTGGCGACCTATTCCTATAAGCCAAATCTGAAAACTCTCGGACCAAAATACGGCAAGCTGCTGGGCGGCATCGGCAAGGCGCTCGCCGCGGCCGAAGCGGCCCTCCTGGCGCCCCTTCGACGCGGAGAGAATGTGTCTCTGCAGATCGCGGGAACCGATGTCATCCTCTTGCCGGGAGATGTCCTCGTTTCGACCGAGCACACGCCGGGCTGGGTCACCGCAGCCGAAGGATCGCTGCAAATCGCGCTCTCGACAGAATTAAGTCCCGAATTGATCCGCGAAGGGATGGCCCGCGATTTCGTGCGACAAGTTCAGCAGCTTCGCAAAGACGCCGATCTTGAAATCGGGGACCGGATTCGCATCAGCTACCAAACGGTTGATCCGACAGTCATTGCGGCGTTGACCGAGTGGGCCGATTACATTTGCGTTGAGACGCAAGCCGATTCAATGGAACTCGCTAGCGCGGTGTGGCCCGACGCCAAGACGGCGCTCATCGGCGAAACAAAACTGCCCGTTTGGATTGTGCAAGTTTGAAACTTGCCCGACACGCACTCGGGCCAATCGCAGTTTCAAATCTTCTCGCGCAACGAGCGATCAGGAACGGCCCTCTAAGATCTGGTGAACCCATTCCATCAGGGCCTCTTGAAAGTCGTGCATTTGTGCGACCGTTTCCTTTTTGACCGCTTCTAACGACGTGCTCGGGGACGCGTTGGTCCGGGCGAAGAAATAAAACTTGATCTTCGGCTCTGTCCCCGACGGGCGGGCCGCGATCGAAAACTGCGTTCCGCCGGCGGCTGAATCGAGAAAGAGGAGATCGCCTTTCGTCGTCTTCAGGTCGCCCAACTTTTGGCGTCCTGGGATCTTCCGGACTACCTGTTCGCGATAATCACGAAGGCGTTCCAGTCGCACGCCACTCAGCTCTTCCGGCGGACGCGTGCGAAAGGCCTGCATCAACGCGTCGATCTCCTCTTTGCCTCGCGGTCCCTGGCTCGAATGCGAGCGCTGGCCTTCGAGGAAGTAGCCGAACGTCGTGTAAAGCTGGTCGAGGCCGTCGAGCAGCGTCTTTTTTTGCCGTTTCAATTCGGCGGCCAACTCCATCACGTACAGAGCGGCGATGGCCGCATCCTTGTCACGGCAATACGTTCCGGACAGGTAACCGAGCGACTCCTCGGCCCCGAAAACGAACGTGTCGGCTCCGCGGGAATCCATCGTCTGGGCAATGTACTTAAACCCGACGAGCAGATCGTCGACGACGGTCACCTTGTGTTGCCGTCCGATCGTGCCGAAGAGAGGGGTCGAGACCAAGGTGGTCACGACATAGTGCTCCGGCGACAGGGGCTGCTGCGCGGCTCGCTTGCGGAGGACGTAATCGACCAAAAGCCCTGCGACCTGATTCCCCGTCAGGTCGACGAACGAGCCGTCGGCTCCGCGTACTGAGACGCCGAGCCGATCGGCGTCGGGGTCGGACGCCAGGACGAGGTCGGCCCCCGTCGTCTTGGCATAAGCGATCGCCGGCTCAAAGGCGGTCGTCAACTCCGGATTCGGCAAGTGCTTCGGGACGTTTGTGAAGTTACCGTCCGGCTTCCGTTGCGGCTCGAAGATGTCGACCTGCTTAAAGTTCGCATCGCGAAGCACGCGAAATACCGACGTTTCGCCGACGCCGTGGAGCGGAGTATAGACGGCTCGAACCTCGCGATCCTTTGACAGGCTCAGCTTCACGACCGCCGCGGCGTACGCGCGATCCACCTCCTCGCCGACGAACTTGATCGAACCATCGCGAACGGCCTGGTCGAAATCGACGGTGGGAATCTCCTCGGCCTTGGCAACGCACTCGATGATGCCCTGGTCATGCGGCGGCAGGACCTGCGCACCGCTCGACCAGTAGGCTTTGAAACCGTTGTCGGAGGGCGGGTTGTGCGAGGCGGAAATCATCACCCCGATGTCGCAGCCCAAGTGCCGCACCGCGAATGAGAGAGCGGGAGTCGCCCGGTATCCGTCGAAGAGAAACACCGAAAGCCCGTTGGCCGCGAAGGTCGTCGCCGTAATGCGAGCGAATTCGTCCGAGCGGTTGCGCGTGTCGTGTGCAATCACCGCCCGGCCTCCGGGGCCCCCTTTGACCTGTTTGAGGTATACCGCCATCCCCTGCGCGGATTCCGCGATCGTCCGCTCATTAATGGTTGCGGAGCCGAACGCAGCCATTCGTCCGCGGCGGCCACCCGTGCCGAACGGAATCACTTCCCAGAACAAGCCATCGAGCTCGGCAAACTTCCCGTCGGTCACCATCTTGAGGAGCGGGGCCCGATACTCGCGATAGGCCGGCTTGGTGAGCCAGGCCTTCAGATTCGCGGCACCCGTCGCGGAAATCGCTCCCTTTGTCGCCGCCGCATCAACCTGTGCAACGGCCTGATCGATGTCGGAAGTCTTTGAGTCAGCCATGACGTGTCATCAGCCAATCGTCGGTTATTGATCGGGAAGGTTAGAACCACGTCGGACCGTTTGAGCAAAAACCGTGTCCGTTTGCGGAGCGTTTTTGCGTTCGTCGCCCGTTGCCAGTCACCGCAAATGGAGCACGACCATTTTTTCCTCGGTCATTTCCTGGACGGCGTACTTGGGTCCCTCTTTTCCCATCCCGCTGTCCTTGAGGCCACCATACGGCATCAAGTCGGCCCGCCATTGTGAAGACCAATTCACGTGGAGATTCCCACTCTCCACCTCCTTGGCGAACTTCATCGCCCGGTCGATGTCCTGGGTGAAAATGGCGGCCGACAATCCGAAACGCGTATCGTTCGCCAGCCGGATCGCTTCGTCGATGTCGTGGAATCGAGTGATGGCCACGGCGGGACCGAAGAGTTCCTCCCGACTGACTCGCATCTCCGGGTCGACATCGTCAAGAATCGTCGCCTGATGAAGAGCTCCTTCGCGCTTGCCGCCGGTGACCAGTTTTGCCCCGCCGGCGACCGCCTCTTCGATCCACGAGGCGACTCGCACGGCATCCGCCTCGCGAACGAGCGGTCCCATTTTCGTCCCTTCGGCCGTCGGATTGCCGACGGTGAGTGCCTCCACGCGGGGTTTGAGCGCATCGATGAGCGAGCCGCGCACTTTGTGCGATGTCAGGATCCGCTGGGCCGAGATACAAACTTGACCGGCATTCGCGAAGCCGGCCGACGTGATGGCCTCTGCCGCCTTATCCAGGTTGGCGTCGTCCATCACGATGACGGGGCTATTGCTCCCCAACTCCATCGTCACCTTTTTCATCCCGGCCGCCTTGCAGATCTTCTCGCCGACTTCATAGCTGCCCGTAAAGCTGATTTTCCGCACGCGGCGGTCGGCACAAATCGCAGCTCCCAGGGCCGCTCCCGAGCCGGTGAGGCAGGCGATCGCCTCAGGCGGCGTTCCCGCTTCGAGCAGGATTTCGACCATCTTCAAAGCCGAAAGGGGCGTGTCGCTCGCCGGCTTGATGATGACGGCATTTCCCGCGGCCAGAGCCGGACCGACCTTGTGACACACCAGGTTGAGCGGGAAATTGAACGGTGTGATGGCCGCCACAATGCCGCAGGGAACCCGCAGGGTGAATCCGAGCCGCCCGGCAGCCCCCGGTGCCGCGTCGAGGGGCACCATCTCGCCGACGACGCGTTTCGCTTCCTCCGCGGAAACTTCGATTGTTTCGCGGGCACGGCTGGCTTCGAGCCGCGCCTCGGCGAGAATTTTTCCTTCTTCGGCACTGATGGTTCGCGCGAGCTCGTCTTCCCGCCGTTTCATGATTTCGGCGGCCCGCCGCAGCAGGTGTCCGCGATCAAAAGCGGACATTTTCCGCATCAGCTCAGCGCCGTGGACCAGAGTCGCAATGGCCGCGTCGACGTCGGCGGGCGTCGCGCGGAACCGTGTCGACGACGGAGCCGTCGTAGGGATTGTTGACGTCCAATTTGTCGGATCGGTCGACCCATTTTCCGCCGCAAAACATCTTCATCGGCGCACCGTTTTCCAGGAGGATTTCAATGGAAGAGACGATTGACGGTCAGCATAGCACTTGAGCGTGCCGACGATAAAGCGGCCGCATCCCTCGTGCCACGTGTCGCTGACTCTCCTTGACCTGTCCGACGGCGTCGCTGAGAATCAGGGTTCGCAACGAATGGCCTGAATCCATCCAAAAAAGCCCGCCGCGACTCCTGCCCTCCGAAAGGTCTCTTATGTCGATTGGCCGCTTCGTGCTCATCGCCACGCTTCTCGTCCTGCCAGCCGTATCGCTAGGGACAAGGGCCACGGCCGATAACTGGCCGTATTGGCGGGGGCCACAAAATAACGGCGTTTGCGAAGAGAAGAACCTGCCGGCGGAGTTCGATAAATCGAAGAACGTCGTCTGGCGTGTGCCGCTCCCCGGTCAAGCGGCTGCCACGCCGGTCGTTTGGGATGACCACATCTTTCTGACGGCGCCTGATGGCGACGAATTGCTGTTGATCTGCATGAGCACCGACGGCCGTGAGCAATGGCGCCGCACGGTCGGACACGGGAATCGCCTGGCACGCGTGGATGAAGGAAATTCGTGCTCTCCCTCGCCGGTCACCGACGGAAAGCATGTCTGGACATTGATGGGCAGCGGCGACCTGGCTTGTTTCGATTTCAACGGTACGCCCGCCTGGAGTCTCAATCTGCAGAAGAATTACGGAAAATTCCGCATCAGCTACGGGATGAGTTCAACTCCCGTGCTCGACGGCGACCGGCTGTATTGTCAACTGATTCACGGCGACGGAGACGCCACGACCCACGAGGCGATTGTCCTCGCCTTGGACAAGCGGACCGGAAAGGAAATCTGGAAACACACGCGGATCAGCGATGCCATCGTGGAGTGTGAGCAGTCCTACGCGTCGCCGATGATGTATGACGACGGCAAACTTAAATTTCTTTTGACGCACGGGGCGGACTACCTCGTGGCCCATCGGCTCGAAGACGGCAAGGAAATTTGGCGCTGCGGCGGACTCAATCCGAAGGCCCACTACAATCCGACGCTGCGGCTGGTCGCCTCGCCGGCAACCGTGCCAGGCCTCATCGTTGTTCCCTCCGCCAAGAACGGGCCTGTCCTTGCCCTGCGGCCCGATGGCACAGGCGACATCACGAATGCAAAGCAATACATCGTCTGGAAACGGGCGCGCAACACGCCCGACGTCCCCTCTCCACTGATCCACGACGGGTTGGTTTATCTCTGTCGCGAAACGGGGGACCTGTTCTGTCTCGACGCCAAGACCGGGCAGGAGTTCTATCACAAACCGACAAAACGGACGCGGTTCCGCGCGTCGCCGGTCTACGCCGATGGCAAGATCTACGTCACTTCCCGCGACGGCGATGTGATCGTCGTCAAGGCGGGGAAGGTTTCAAAATCCTCGCGAGAAACGAGTTGGGCGAACAGATCGCCGCCTCGCCGGCGATCTCCAACGGCCGGATTTATTTCCGCACATTCGAGGCACTTTGGGCCGTCGCCAAGCAGTGAATCGATGCCGCAACTCGTTGAGCCGCCTGGACCTTAACTGGTCTTGAGCGAATTGCTTGCGCCTGTCAGACTACGGCCCCTTTTCCTGTCGCCCGTCGTCTTGGGCCGCATTTGGACATGGCTGGCAAGCACTTCCGCCATCTCGTGTTAGGCCTCTTTGTAGCGGCATCGTCCTGTACGACGGTGCCGCCGCTGGCAATTGCGCCGGCGGGAGTTGCGCCGAACGCGGTGGCCAGCGGCCCGATTGCCAACCCCATCTTCGTCGCCGCCAACAGCGGGAACCCCGAATCGGATCTCTTTGTGAGCGAGCGGACCGCCGACGTGCTGGCCAAATACAACTTTGAAATCGACACGACCAATCAGCTCGAAGGGACGATCGCGACGCAGTACAGGGTCGGGTCGGGCATTGTCGAGCCGTGGGACCGCGACTCGGTCGGCTTCGACAATCGGCTGGAGAGCACCTTCCAACCGATTCGCCGCAAAGTGCTCGTCCATTTTGTGCGGGTCGAGGGGGGCTACCTGGTGAGCGTCGAGGCCCTCAAGGAGCAGGAAGATCTGACCAGTCCCACGCCCAATTCGCCGGGCGGCTCGACTTTCCCGCAGCGTTACCCGCTCCGCCGCGACTTGAATATGGTGATGGGACAGGCGAGTCCGCCGGGATGGATTCCGCGCGGACGCGACGCCGCGCTCGAGCAAGATATTCTGTGCCGGCTGCAGTCCGCCTACGCCGTCCGTTGAGTGCGCGTTGCCGTCCCGCCTCCTGTCCGCTCGCGCGGCCACTTCTTCGAGCGCGGTCTTGCCAACCGGGCGCGGATTGACTACTGAATGACGCCGTGGACCTGCCATGAATTTATCGCGCATTTCCGACATCTTAAAAAAGGGGCAGCCCGGCCAGACGCTGGAAGTCGCCGGCTGGGTCCGCACCCGTCGCGATTCCAAGCAGGGGTTCTCGTTCGTCGAGCTGAACGACGGCAGTTGCCTCGCCAACCTGCAGATCGTGATCGGCTCCGACGTGCCCGGCTATGAGTCGCACATCAAAGAGATGACCACCGGCGCCAGCCTCCACGTGGCCGGCGAGCTCAAGGAAAGCCCCGGCAAAGGGCAGCGCGTCGAGCTGGCCGCCCGGACGTTCGATGTCCTCGGCACGGCCGACGCAAAGGCTTATCCGCTGCAGAAAAAAGGGCACAGCTTCGAATTCTTACGCGAAATCGCCCACCTGCGGCCGCGAACGAACACCTTCGGAGCGATCGCCCGCGTGCGCAACTGCCGTCTGCGCGTCGATCCACCATTTTTTCCAGTCCCGCGGCTTCCTCTACATCCAGACGCCGATCATCACGGCCAGCGACTGCGAAGGGGCCGGGGCGATGTTCCAGGTCACGACGCTTGACCTGGCGAAGCTCGCGCAACTCGGCAGCGCGCGAGGTCGATTTCGGTCTCGATTTCTTCGGCAAACGGGCCTCCCTCACGGTCAGCGGCCAGCTCGAGGCGGAGATCTTCGCGACCTCGCTGGGCAAATTGCTACACGTTCGGGCCGACCTTCCGGGCGGAAAATTCCAACACGACCCGGCACCTGGCCGAGTTCTGGATGATCGAGCCGGAGATGGCCGTTCTTCGAGCTGACCGACAACATGGGATCGCCGAGGAGTTCATCCGCACGGTCGTCCGCGACGTGCTCGAACAATGCCCCGAAGACATCGCAGTTCTTCAACGAGCGCATCGAGCCGACCGTGCTCGCCAACCTGCACAACATCGCCGAAAACGAATTCGTCCGCCTTCCCTATACCGAGGCGGTCGACATCCTGCGAGGCCAGCGGCCAGACGTTCGAGTTCCCCATCGACTGGGGCCGCGACCTGCAGTCCGAGCACGAGCGGTATCTCACCGAGAAGCACTTCCAGAAACCGGTGATCCTGTACGACTACCCGCGGACGCTCAAGCCGTTTTACATGCGGTGCAACGACGACGGGAAAACGGTCCGCGCGATGGACGTGCTCGTGCCCCGCGTGGGCGAGATCATCGGCGGCAGCCAGCGCGAAGAGCGGCTCGACGTGCTGATGGAGCGGCTCCGGGAGTGCCACCTCAATCCGGACGATTATTGGTGGTATCTCGATCTGCGGCGCTACGGCACGGTGCCGCATTCGGGCTTCGGCTCGGGGCTGGAGCGGGCCATTCTGCTCATCACCGGCATGGGCAACATCCGCGACGTGATCCCCTTTCCGCGGACGCCGAAGAGCGCTGATTTCTGACAGCCAACTTTTTGCAAAAAATCTTTGGCAGGGCTTGACTGGACACTTGGTTTTCAGTGTATCACCGGTGATCAATCGCCCGGTTTTTGTGCGCCGGTGATATATTTTTCTGGTTTTTCTGCGGCGCAAAAAAAGCAAACGCAGAAAATTCGCGGGGTCCGCCTACCCCGGAACGCACGCGGGCGCGAAGCTTGATTATTATTGGAAATAGGCAGCCTGGAACGGTGCGTACTTCCGGCGACGAAGGCTCGTGTTGACGCAAGTGTCGCGTGTGAAGTGACTTGCGATCCGGCAGTCAACGCCGCAGGCCACCGCCAGGCAGGCGGGGCCTACAGGCAGCCGCCGATCCCTTCCATGATCCAGCGGTCGACGTTCCGGAACAGGGCACGCGGCCAGCGGCGGCTCGGCAGGTGGCAACGCACGGAGACGTCCAGGCCGGCCGTGTAGAGCAGGCGGCCCACTTGTTCGGCCCGGCTCAGGCCGGCCGGATCGAGGGCGTTGGCGGCCAGGAAGAGGCGTTTGCCAACGAGCCCGCGGTAGTTCCGCAGCGGACGCCGCCGCCAGGGGAACTGTCCGCCAAAGACGGCCAGTCCCGCAAACCATTCGGGCCGTGCCAAAAAGACCTCCCACGCCAGCGTGGCCCCGTCTCCCGCGCCCGCGAGGAAGACCCGTTCGGTGTGGATATGAAAGTCCTGCCGCATCTGCCGCACGCTCGCGTACAGCTCGTCCTGGAACGCGAGCCGCATCCGTTGCGAGCGGGACCAGCGATATCCGGTCGACTCGCGCCCCTCATTATCCACGCGGGGATCCGCGGGTGCCGTGCCGCGGAGGGCCAGGCCCAAATAATTCCGCATGCTGATGTGCGGCAAGACGTCGACGATGTCGCGTTCGCTCCGCCCCGCGTCGTGCAGCCAGACGACGAGCGGATAGGCGTAATTGGGTTCGTAATTTTCGGGAACGAACACGCCGCACGGCCGCGTCGCCGGCCGCGTGCGGGAGCGGACCTCCTGCAGCGTCGTGCTCTCGGAGGAGAGGATCACTTCCGCCGCCGAACTCGAATCGGACGGGCCCGCGCCGGCCTCGCTCGTGGGCTGGCTTTGATGGGGATTGGATCCGCGAGGTTCGAACGATCGTGAAAACCGTGAGGACGTCATGGGCGATTCCCTTCCTGTGCGGCGACCGGCACCAGACCGGACGCTGACGTTCTGTCTCCCAACAGCGGTTCCGTCCGCCTTTGGGTGAGGTCTCCCATCGGGAAATATTTTCCCGGACATGCGGTGGCTTTGATGTCGCTGTGTCGCAGCACGTTGCTCTTCTCGATGCCGTAACGGGACCGCAGGACGGTGACCAGCCGCGTGACGGCGACCATTTGCGCGGGAGTCGGCGGCCCCAGCTCGAAGTTGCCGACCAGTGCAATTCCAATTCCGTGCTGATTGTGCTCGTCTTCCCCGGCGTGCGCTCCGGGGAGCTGCTGCCGCCAGCGGAAAGTCGGCTCAATTTCGCCGTCTTCCATCCCGTTTCCGTTGCCGATCACGAAGTGGTAGCCAATCCCCCGCCACGGGTTGCCGTTGCGGTCGCGCCGCTGCAGGTGAGCGGCGTTGATACTTTCCACGCTGCCGTGCGACGACGCTGTGTGGTGGATCACAATCCAGGTCCAATTCCTTGGCGGAACGCTGGGCCTCCAGGGATCAATTGAGAGAGAGGGAATGCCAAAAGAGTCCGAGGGCGTCGGCTCGAACGCCTGCGCAGTCGATGGCGATACCGGAGTATGGCTGAGCATACGGGGTTGGGCCGGTTCGATGTCAGGTGGCAGCGTTGCCGACGGCATCCGTCCTGGTTGAAAGCAGCCGATCAAGCAACAGCTTGTGGCCGCGGTCAGCCCAAGGATCCCTAACCCCCTGAGCGCCAACGCCGTGCTCCCATCCGTGGGAATTCGCCGATCCTTGGCCCCGCCGAAAACAAATCCTGTGTTTCAACGGGATAGGCGCTGGAATGTACAGGGGTGCCGAAAGCGTGTCAACACGCACACACGAACCAGAGGCCACAGAAAACGGGCACTGCCCCGATCGCGGCAAAAGGTCAACGGAATCGGCCGATTTTTGCAGAGGCGAACGATGATTTGAGCCGCGAAGTCTGCCCACTTAGCGGATCACGACCGCGTCACACCAGTCGGCCCAATCGTTAATGTCGGCCAGTTCTCCGTAATCGACAATCAGGGCCAACCGCTGGGCGCCCGTCACGTCGAGCGGCCCGATTGCCGCCGCCGCGCTCGTCCCCGTCACGAGCCCGCTCTCGAAGATCGGGGTGCCGTCCTTCTCGACGATAAACCGCACGCTCCCTTTGCCCTGGGACAGGTCGTCGAGCGCGGCCGTCGCCTGGAAGCGGCGATACGCGCCGCTTAGATTGAATTCGATCCGGCTCTGGCTCCGCGTTCCCAATCCTTTGGGAAACTCGCTGCCGCGGACGACGAGCGGGCCGCCGAGCACATTGCGATCCTTGCCGAAGGCGAGTCGCTCGGTCGAGCCGAAAAACGACGTCGCTCGCGTCTCTTTTGGCTCGAGGTCCGACAAGTACGTTGTCCGCCCGTCCAGAAAGCGGATCGAGACGACCGCTGACAGCGGCACTTCGATCGCCGCGCCGAAGGCCGTCGTCAACCGCAGCGGGCCGCCCCGTTCGCGGCTCGCTCCCGAGCCGGTCAACTGCGAGCCGTCGGTGAGTGTCACATGAATCCGCGGCTTGCGGGGGGCCGACAGGTTCGTCAAGCCCGCGTTGAACGCGATGCCGCGGACGCGGGCCATCTCGATCGGCAGCGGTTTGCCCCCCTGCGAGAGCTTGAGATTGGTTTGATCGAAGGAGACAAGATCGCCCGCGGCCCGGTCCCCGTTGAGCAACAACACGACGTCGCTTTTCGCGCGGCGTCCAAAGACCTGTGAAAACCACCGCGGCGCTGCGGCGGGTCGGAGGGGACGCTCAACAGGATGCCGGCCACCGTCTCGGACGGAATCCGCACGGGAGGCCAGTCCGGATGCGATTTCCACAAAGCGACGACCGCCTCGTCGCTCATGTTGGTGAGGCCCGCCACGATCCGATCGCCGTTGATCAACTGGATCAAGGTCGCCCGCTGCAGCACTTGGGGGGCATGGCCTGGAAAATCGAGCCGCACGACGTCGGCGACGGCAACGGGGGCGTGATCGCCCAAGTGGATCTCGCCCGCGGCGAAGGAACCGAGCGGAGCAGCCAGCACACTTCCGTCGGCAAGATGCGCGGTCGCTGTATCGAGCTTGTCCTGCGCTTGGGCGATGTGGATGGCGCTGAGGAAAACAAGGGCGATCGAAATAAGCCAGAGAGCCGGGTGGCACTGGCGGCTCGTCCGCCAGTGTCTTCGCGCGCTCGACGTCGATTGAACACTGGCGGGCAAGCCGCCAGTGCCACCCCGTTGCAGACGCGAGCGTGCGATTCCACCGGCCTGACGAGCCGCCGGCTTTATGCCGGCGGTCTTCGAACCGCACTCAGCGCCCTGTTCACCAGACCGCCGGCGTAAAGCCGGCGGCTCGTTAAGACGTTTGACGCGCGGGTGACACTGGTCCGCCACGGGCGGACTTTGGCCCGCCAGGGTTTTCGTTCGTAGATCAAGCGGCATCGGCACTGGCGGCCCAAAGCTGCCGCCAGTGGCACCCCGTGTGCTTTCGAAAGACCGCCGGCGTAAAGCCGGCGGCTCGTCAGGCGATTTGGTAGCCGATGCGTCGTCAATCATCGCTGGAAGATGGGGAGATAGTTGTTGGGCGTTTGCAGGATGAGCAGGGCCATCGCCGTCGCGTATTCGTCGCCGTAGGCCGATGGATCGCGCCAGCTTCCCGCCGCGGTGTGAAACGGAAACTGCAACAGTTCGTCGCGGACGTCCGGGTACCATTGCTTCCAGCGCTCGCCGCCGGCGTGCCACATCGCCTGCATGGCGTAGTAATGACTGTAGAAATAATGATTGGCCGGCTGTCGCATGGCCAGGCCGGGCCGATAGCGCTCGATGTAGCGGAGTCCCGCCTCGATCGATTTTCCCTCATACACGCCCGCGCTATAGAGGGCCACGACGCCGGCCGCCGTGAGGCCGAACGTCACCTGCCACATCGTGGTGAGCTGATAGCGGAATCCCCCTTCGGGCGTCTGGCACTTGTGCACGTATGCAGTGCAGCGGTCGATCGTCTCTTTGGGGACGAAGATCCCCGCGTTCCGCGCGGCCCGCAGGGCCATCACTTCGCAAATCGTCACCGACAAGTCGGCATCCTTCGAATCGGGCTCGTATCGCCAGCCCCCTTCCTTGTTCTGCGAATTGACGATGAGTTGCACGGCCCGCTCGAGGCTGTTGCGGACGCGCGGCGTGCGGGTCATGCCGTAGACTTCCGCCAGAAACAGCGTGGCGAAGCCGTGATCGTACATCGGACCGTGTCCCGTGTTCCCCTCGTCGAAGATGAAGCCGTTGGGCTGAAACCGCGAGAGGAGAAAGTCCACCGCCTTTTGCACCTGCGCGCCGTACTTGCCGCGACCGGGCGTGCTGCCGGAAGAAAGGAACGCCATGCCGGCAAGCGCGGTCACCGCCACGCGGCGGCGGCTGCTGGCGAGGGTTCCAAACGAGCCGTCTCGCGAGTCCTGCCGCGCCGCCAGAAAGGCCAGCCCCGCGTCGATCGCCTGCTGCGTCTCGGGCGTGACAAGGTCCTTGGCGGCCGCCTCGATCGAGCGGTCGATCTTCGGATCGGCCAGCGCGGGTCGGATGTCGGCCACGAAAAGAGCGAGCACGCAGACGGCGACGAGTGCGGTGCGAAGTCGAGACGCCCACGCGCCACTCGCTCGACGAGCTGCTTGGCTGATTTCTGCAGAAACCCAACGAGCCGCCGGGTTTATCCCGGCGGTCTTCGAGCAACACTCGGCGCACGATCGGAAGACCGCCGGGATCAACCCGGCGGCTCGTAATGCACGCATTAAACAAATGCTTGGAGTATTACTGCGGCACAGCGTCGGGATAAAGCTGACTGGTCGGACCGGCTGGCGCTCCCGGTCCCGGCGGTGCCACCTGCGGGCCCGGGGGACCGTTGTTCGTGCCGCCCGGCGGCACGCCCAAACGCTGCTGGGCGTCCTCGGTGCGACGCGGCTCGCTGCGCTCTTGCATGAAGCCGCGAGGCCGGGCTCCCGTGTCGGGGCCGATGTCAGTTTCAGGCAGAGGATCGTGAACATTGAACGATCGCTTGTCGGCGTCGTATGGAGTCGGCACAAGGTTGGGAAGCCGCGTCTGCGGACACCCCTCCGCCGCCACGACGAGACACAACGCCCACGGCAGAATTGCCCGGCCAACGCCAGCTTCCCCTCTGCAGGGGCCGCCGAGACGTCGGGCGAGCGACTGGCACAAATTCGAGAGGGCCGGAAAACGGACGCGTCGGTCGTGCATGTGTCTCGATCCTTCGTGACGGCCGGCACGTCGCCAGGCGGTTCGCCTGCGCACCAGGGTTGCTCCTTCACCCCCGGCTCTCCTCCGCGATGCTGATTTTATCGGCACGGGGGGATCGAGAACAGACCGATTTCACTTCGTCGGCGCTGCCCGCGGAGACGTCCGTCCTCTTTCCTCATTCCCCTCGTTTCACCTCTCCTGCCCGCTCGGCGAACCTTGCTTCAGGGCCGAGCGGACCAGCGTTTCGAGATCCGAGGGGCTCGGCAGGCTCGCGTCCAGCAGTTGAAACGCGTCGTAAGCCGTGCGGACGGCGGTCGCGATCGAGTCGAGGCAGGCCGCCTTCTGGGCCGCTCCGTAACTGGCGAGGAGCTGATCGAGCACGACGCGGCGGGTCGGATGGGGCGCGTCGATCGAATCGACGAGAGCCTCCGCAATCGACATCGCGCGATGAAAACCCGCGTCGACGCCGAGGCGGACCGCATTGGGCGTCGATTCGAGGTGATGCATCACGGGGTGGATGATGGCGCCGGGCAGGTCCCAGTAATCCAAGAGTGCGGCGGAGACCTCGGCATGCGTGCAGCCCAGTTCCATCTGCTCGAGCGCCGCCAGCTTGAGGTGCCCGGACGTTCGCCACCGCCGCAACAAGGCGACGTACTGCTCCGGATACTGGCGGAGGAAGAGCAGGATGCCGACGTCCTGCAGGATGCCCAACAGGCGGCCGGTCTCGCTCGAGCGGTCTTCGAGCTTTTCGGCAAAGGTCGACGCGGTAATCGCAGTCAAGATGCCGCGTCGCGCGTGCCATTTGCGTTGCTCGCCGAGGACCCCTTTCGCCAGCTGCTCGGTCCCGTCGGTCACCGTCGAAGCCAGCACGTGCCCCAAGGCCCGCTGCACACCGAGCAGGCGGATGGCGTCGTTGACGTTAACAATCTCGCGGGAGATGCCGTTGCTCGAGGCGTTGGCCGCCTTGAGCACCAGGAGCGCGGCCTTGGGATCGAGCGTGAGCTCGCGGCCCAGCTCGGTCAACGACACCTCGTCGGGGGTCTTGCCGAGGTATTCGACCAGGCGGCTGACGAGCCGCGACATCACGGGCAGCTTGTGCTGCCGTTCCACCAGTTCGCGGGCCGTCTTCGAGATCACCACCTGGTGTCGGGCGGTCACGGCGACCAGCTTCAGGGCGATCTCATTCGTGTTGCCGCTGGACGGGATCAGCGTGACGCCCGTCATCGCGCGGGCTTTTTCCGTTTCGGGCGAATCGGCCGCGTCGATCAGCACGGCCGGCACGTGGGCCCATTGTTTGCGCAGGCGAGTCAGAATCTCGAAGCCGCTGAACGCGCCGTCGAGCTGGTTGTCGATCACGTAAAGATTCGCCCGGCGCTCCTTCAGCATCCGGTACAGCCCATCCGCGCTGGCGACGGGAACCGCCTCGACGCCGCGCGCTTGCAAGGCGTTGGCGAGTGCATACGACGCGGCTCCGTCGCGGCCGAGGATGGCGGCACAATGTCCGTGCGGGCTTTTGCGCGGGGCCCCCTTTTTGGCCGGGCCGGCTGGGGCGGACGCGGCCGCCGGGGACGGTGGGATATTCGGGCCGGGGCCCGCGACAACCGGCGGCGTGATGAGGGAACAGTGCGGGCCGACCGTTCCGCTCGCGCGATCGTGGATGAGCTGGTGGACTTGCTCGGCGAACTCCTCGAAATTGACGGGCTTGAAGAAGATGGCATCGATCCCGCGGGCCCGCAGATCGTCGGACAGCCGCGGCTCGACGACGCCGGTCAAGACGACGACGACGGGCCGCTCCTTCTGTTCCAGCAGGTTCGTGCAGAGTCGATGGCCGTGGCCGTCGGGCATGCGGAGGTCGGTGACGACCACGTCATAATGTTTTGCATCGACGAGGCTTTGCGCTTCGTTGCCGCTTTGCGCCGTCTCGCTCTCGATGCCGTGGTACGAAAGGGCCATCGAAACGACCGACCGCACGGACTGTTCGTCATCGACGACGAGCGCCGGGGCTTGGTAGGATTGTCGACGTTCATTGCAGCACTTGTTTTCTGTCTTGTGGGGTTTTGCTCGACGCGCTTCGCGGCCGACCGTTACGGCACGGCTTCGGCCGCAAACAGCGTGTCCAGCACGCGGACCAGCTCCTTGGTTTGGATCGGCTTGGAGATGTATTCGTCCATTCCCGCGGCGAGGCACCGCTCGCGGTCGGCCGCCATCGCGTGGGCCGTCATGGCGATGATGGGAAGATGTCGATCGGTGCCCGCTTCGCCGGCGCGGATCGCCTGCGTCGCTTCGAACCCGTTCATTTCGGGCATCTGCACGTCCATGAAAACGGCGTCGAAATTGTCTCGATCGAGGGCTGCCAACGCCTCTTTGCCGTTGCCGACGGCGGAGATTTGATGTCCGTGCTTTTCCAGCGACTCGAGAGCGACGCGCTGGTTGACCAGATTGTCTTCCACCAGGAGGATGCGCAGCGGGCGTTGGCTCTCGGCGTGGGAGGCGGGCTCGGCGTCATCGGGCGGGGAGGCGGAGACGGGCTGTTCCTCTTGGGTGTCTCTCAATGCCGATCGCACCGCGGCCTTGAGCTCGTTGGACTTCACCGGTTTGACGAGGTAGGAGGCCAACCTGAGCCGCCGGCAGCGGGCCCCGTCGGTCTGGTGATCCACCGAGGTCAACATCATGATGGTCGCAGGAGCCAGTCCCGGCATCCGGCGCAGCTCTTCGAGAAGCGAGAAGCCGTCCATACCGGGCATGACCTGGTCGACCAGCAAGAGACGGTACGGCCGTCCGGCCGTGAGGGCCCGCCGCAGCTCGCTGATGGCGAGCGGACCGCCGGCGACCGCGCGCGGCCGCATGCCCCAGTTGCGGAGCATCCCGGTGAGAATGCGGCGATTGGTCGCGTTGTCGTCGACGATGAGGACGGGGATGCCGCGGAGATCGACCGGCTCGTTCGCGTGCTGCGGATCGCAATCGAGCTGGGCCACGCCGAAATTCGCCTCGAAGTGAAACTTGCTCCCTTTGCCGGCCTCGCTGTCGACCTCGATGCGGCCCCCCATCAGGGCGACGATGCGGGCGGAAATCGTCAAACCGAGCCCCGTTCCGCCGAAGCGGCGCGTCGTCGATCCGTCGGCCTGCGAGAAGGGCTCGAAGATCACCGTCCGTTTTTCGGGCGGAACGCCGATCCCCGTGTCGGTGACGGAGAATTCGATGCGGCACGTGTCGCCTTCCGCCTGCTTGAGGCGGGCTTGTACGACAATTTCACCTTCCGGCGTGAACTTGACGGCGTTGCCGATGAGGTTGACGAGGACCTGGCGGAGGCGGCCCGGGTCGCCGACCAAGATCTCGGGAATCTCCGCGTCGATGTCACAGGCGAGTTCGAGCCCGGTGCGATGAGCGCGGATCGCCAGGGTTTTGAGCGCGTCGCCGAAGAGATCCCGCAGGTTGAATTCGATCGGGTCGAGTTCGAGTTTTCCCGCCTCGACCTTGGAGAAGTCGAGGACGTCATTGATGACCGTCATCAGGGATTCGGCCGACCCCATCACGAGGGAGAGCGATTCGCGCTGCTCGGGCGTTAATTCGGAGTCGAGCAGGAGTTCCGTCATGCCGATGATGCCGTTCATCGGCGTGCGGATCTCGTGGCTCATGTTGGCGAGGAACTGGCTTTTGGCGCGGTTGGCCGCTTCGGCCGCGTCCCGGGCCCGCTCGAGGACCAATTCGGCGTTCCTCCGATCGGTGAGGTCGCGGGTGATTTTCGAGAATCCCACGAGTTGGCCCGACTCGTCGCGGAGCGCCGCGATGGCGACGTTGGCCCAGAAGCGGGAGCCGTCCTTGCGGATCCGCCAGTCTTCGTCTTCGAAGCGTCCCTCCGCCGCCGCCACGCGCAATTCCCTTTCGGGTAAGCGGTCGTCGATCGCCTCCTGCGGATAAAAGGCGGAGAAGTGTCGTCCCACGATTTCTGCGGCCGCGTATCCCGTGATGCGTTCGGCCCCCGCGTTCCAGGTCGCGACGCCTCCGTGCGGATCGAGCATGAAGATGCCGTAGTCCTTCGCGCCTTCCACGATCAGCCGGAACCGCGCCTCGCTTTCCTGCAGTTTCTGCTCAGCCTCTTTCTGCTCGGTGATATCGTGCAGGACCACGACGCCTCCCTCGAACCGGCCCCACAGGGGCCGCGCCGTGACGCTGATGGTGCGCTCGCTGGCGGAGTCGTTTTGCCGGACAACGATCGGAACATTGTCGACGGACTCGCCATTCACCGCGCGGACGAGGGGCAATTCCTGCGGCGGAAACGGGGTCTTGGTATCGGCGCGCAGCAGGTGGTCGGAGGGAGACCAGCGAGTCGCGGCCTCGTCTCCCGGCTCGATGCCCAATAACTTGCGAGCCATGGGATTGAAGAGCTTGAAGCGTCCCTGCCGGTCGGCGACCACGATGCCTTCGCTCATTCCCGTGAGGACCGTCTGCAGGATGATCCGCTGCCGCTCTTCTTCGGCCTCCGCGCGGGAACGGCCGGTCACATCGTGTAGGAGGATCCATAACGAGAGGACGACAATGGCCATGAACAGCGGAGTGACGAACGTGGCGACGGTCAAGAGCCGCTGGGAGATGACGAGCGAATCCTGGCGGGCCTGGTCGCGTTTCTGGACCTCGTCGTTCCGGATTCGCGGATCCGCTGCCGCATCTCGGCCATGAGCTGCCGGCCCTCGTCGGTTTTCATGATCTTGAGCGCGTCGTCAAAGCCGTGTCGCGGGTCGGACCGGCGCAAGCGGATCGTGCGTTCCAGCTCGGTGATTTTTTGCTGCGCGAGATGCGCCAGCGCCGCCAGGCGCGGCTCGTTGGAGGCGTTCCGGTCTGTCCGCTCGCTCAGCTCTTTGAGCAGGGGGTCGATCGCGGCTTTGGACGTGGCAAACGATTGCAGGTACCGCGGGTCGCCCGTGAGCAGATAGCCGCGCTGGCCCGTTTCGAGATCATTCAGGTCGGCCCGCAGCGTGACGAGCGTCTCGAGCACTTGCTGGCTCTGAATCGACGACTCGGAGAGGGCGATGAATTCGCGGGGCGTCTCGTAACTGAACCAGCCCATGACGAAGAGCGGAATGAGAGCCAGTGCGAACGCCGCGGTGACTTTCTGCGTCGTGGCGAACCTCATGGCGGCCTCGTTCCAGGGCCCGGTCGGCGACCGGAATCTCGTTTAACAGGCGGGTCCGACGAGGACGGGCTCAGTCGGCGTCTGAACGTAAGTGTGTGCGCTCAAAGGGTATGCCAATCTTGGGCGAGGGGCGAACGGTTTTCCGCAGAGTCATGCGGTTTTACGCCAAAACGGGGCGCAGGCGCGGGATTTGTTTTTCGAGCGCGGGACACGAGGGGTGCCGGAAAGTCAGGGCGTGCCGGATTCGAGCTTTCGGCAGTCCTCGCGTTGATTTTTTTCAACGCCCGTGGCCGCCCGAGGACGTCCCGGCTTCGAGCGTTCGGCCCGTGGCCAAAGAGGACGCGACGCGGCGGATGTGGTCGAACAGCTCGTCGAAATTGACGGGCTTTTCCAGGACGGCGGCAATTCCCTCGACGAGCACACGTCGTTCGATGCCCCGCCTGTGCGAGCCGGTGAGCATCAACACGGGGATTTGCGCGGTGGCGGGGTTTGATCGCAGCCGCTTGACGAGGTGGACCCCCTCCTCGTCAGGGAGGACGTTGTCGAGCAGGATCAGATCGGGCGCCGCTTCGACGGCCGTCGCGAAACCGTCGCGGCCGTTCGCGCTCAACAGGACGCGCGCCGAAGGCCGTGAGGCGACGCTCGTAGATCCGCGATGCCCGGGTCATCCTCGATGCAGAGAATTGTGAGCGGCCGCTCCGCCGGATTCGACGGGTAGAGAGGCGCACGTCGTGTCGAGATCACCAAGCAGCTCCTTGAGCAGGGGTTCGATGCGGCTCCAGACGTCCGGACATTTTTCCACGTAATACGCGCACAGGCTGTGGCAGCGCATGATCGTTTCGGGATCGGTCCTTCCCGTGAGGATGATGATCGGAATCGTGCGGCACGCCGCGTCGGACGAAAGCATCTCGCACACGCTCAGCCCGTTGCCGGCCGGCATATCGACGTCGAGACACACCACGTCCGGGCGCCCGGTTTTGACGAGCGACAAGGAGGTAAACGCGTCATGGGCACAAAGCACATTCAGCCCCAGGCGGCGGCAGCGCACTGCGAGCACATGCACCAACTCGTGATCGTCGTCGGCAATCAGGACTGTCTTTTCAGTCACGTGTGGTCTTTCCAAATTGCATCGGTGGGTTCGGACCAGTTTGGCAGACGGTCCGCTGCTCGAGGCCGGCAGGAGGTCCGTCTGCTACGGACGGAAGGCGGGGTTCAATTGGAAGGCAGTTTTGACGGTCTCCAAAATCGGGCCTATGTGGTCGGCGGGAGACCACGTCCCCAAGCAATCGAGATGCAGCGGCGGCAGCGGTTCGCGCGGCCGCTTCTGGTTCACTTTCTCCCGCAGGGCATGCATCCGCCGGGCGAACTCCGGCAGGGCCGCGTCTTTCCGGCAGAGCGCTAGCAGCCAACCTTCTCCGCCGACGGGCAGGAGCAAATCGCCCGGCCGCAGCAGAATGCCGAGAAAGCTTTGCACGTCCCGCGCGAGAGAGCCGGCGAGGGATGGGGCACACCACAGTTTTGCGATCGAGACGGTGCAGCCGCGGCCTCGCCGCTGTCGTTGTCTCAAATAGCGGGAAGCGATCTCCACCGGTTCGGCCACAGGCAGGCCGAACCAGAAGCTCGTCGTTTCGCGCGTCGTGGACCATTCCAGCTCGGCGAGGTTATGACGCAACACGCCGCGAGCCGTGCGGATTTTCTGTCGGAAACATTTGCTGAACCCGATCAGGCGGCGGTCGGCAGCCCGTGCGGAGGCTGACTCGTTCTGATCCTGGCCGGTCACCCCGACGATGACTTCGTTCCGCTCGTCGCTCGCCGCGGCCCAAATTCGCACCGCGCGGGAGGATGGGGAGGAATTGTTGATAATGTGTGCGGCCAGATTGAAGATCACGCGGCCGATCTGCTCTTTGTCGCAAAAGACTTCGGGAATGTCGGACGGAAGATCGAAGACGACCGTGCCGTTGCGGAGGGCCGCTTTCCGCTCGAGTGCCCGGCGAAGAGGAGCGACGACGTCGGCGACGACGCCCGGACAAGGGGAAATGCGCAGCGCGCGGGCGTCGAGTCGCAAGGCGTCGACAAAATTGCTGAACGTGCGGTTGAGATCGTCGACCCGATCGCAGATCACGTCGACCATCTTGCGGCGTTCGTCGGGGTCGGGCGGGTCGAAGTCGTCGGCCAACAGCGAGAGGTACTCGTTGATGACCGTGATCGGCGTGCGCACATCGTGGGAAAAGCCGTCGATCAACTGCCGATGCACGCGGGAGCGTCGGCGTTGGCTTGGACGCTGCGTACGAGCGGGAGCCGGGCGGATTGCCTCATCCTCGACGAACGGCGTTGGCGTAGTATTTCCGTGCATCAGTGCCGCTTTCGACGGGAGTGCTTACAGAAAGCGCCCTATGGAGAACTTACGTCAGATTTGTCGAACCGTCCAAAGGAATGGGGCGTGTTTCCTTTTCACAACGCGTTCACGAATCGCAAACATCGCGGACCTTGCGGGCCAGGTCGAAGCTGGTGAAGGGCTTGGGTAAAAACGGAACGTCGCGGCCCAGGCCGGCCGGTCGGCCATGTTCGCCCTCGCTATAACCGGAGACATACAGGACCTTGAGCTTGGCATTCATGGCCTTGAGTTGCCCGGCCAGTTCTCGCCCGTTCATCCGCGGCATGACGACGTCGGTGATGAGCAAATCGAGCCGCTTCGAATGGGTGCGACAGAGTTCGATGGCTTCCTGGGCGCCGGCCGCCTCCAGTAGCGTGTAACCCTGCGCTTTGAGGATGCGGACGATGAGACGCCGCACATTGGGGTCGTCCTCGACAACGAGGACCAATTCGCTCCCGCGAGGAATTGGCGCGGGAGCCGACTTCACCTGCCAGGAGGTCAAACCTTGGGCCACCGTCGGGAACAAGATGCGGAACGTCGTCCCCTTGCCGGGCTGGCTCTCGACCGCGATGTGCCCGCCGGCGTCCTTCACGATTTCGCAGACGGTCGCCAGCCCCATGCCGGTCCCCTTGCCGGCGGCCTTGGTTGTGAAAAAAGGCTCGAAAATGCGAGCCCGGGTCGCCTCGTCCATGCCGCAGCCCGTGTCGCTGATCGACAACAGCGCATACCACCCCGGCCGCGCGGCGGGAAAAGCTTTCTTCCAGGTGGGACCGAATTCGAGCGGTTGTGTCTTGATCACGAGCCGGCCGCCATGTGCCATCGCGTCGCGGGCGTTGACGACGAGGTTCATCACGAGCTGCTCAATATGGCCCGGATCGGCGCAGACACACCCGAGATCGGGCGACAAGACCGTCTCCAGTTCAATGTGCTCGCCGATCAGCCGGCGGAGCAGCTTCTCCATCTCGGTCACGGTCACGTTCAGATTGAGGACGACCTGCTCGGCCTCTTCCTTGCGGCAGAAGGCGAGCAATTGTCGCGTCAGGCCGGCGGCTCGTTTTCCGGCGTTGACGACCTCGTCCAGCAGATCACAGGTCGATTTGTCGGTCAGATTCTCGTCCCGTGCAATCTCCCCGCAGCCGAGAATGACCGTGAGGACATTGTTGAAATCGTGGACGACACCCCCGACGAGCCTGCCGACCGCGTCCATTTTCTTCGCCTGCAGCAGATTCTCTTCCGCTTCGCGCAGCGATTCTTCCATCCGGAATCGGTCGAGAAACTGACAGATCTGGGCCGATGTCGATGCCATCACGGCCAGGAACTGCTCGTCGGGCTCTTCGATTTGAGAGGCAAAAAAGATGAGCACGCCCGACGGATCGCGGCCGGTCGCAACGGGTACGGCGACCGCGTCCCCCAAACCGCAGCGTGCGGCCAGATCGCAACGCGGAAAGTCGCGATCGCGGGCACAGCCCGCGAAGAGCCGCGGCTTCCCGTTCCGCAGCACCTGAGTCAGCAATTGACTGTCCGAAGCGGGATCGCGGCTGCGACTGTCTTCCGCAAAGCGAACCGCGTTCGCGGCGGCCGATTGCCAGGTCGTGGCACGCGTCAAAACCTTCTCCGCTTTGTCCCACTGCCAGAATTCTCCGTAATCCCAACCAAATTCGCGGGCGATCGTCGCCAGCACCGACTCGATCGCCTGTCCGACCGACGTCGCCGTCCCCAGCGTGCTCATGTTTGTGTTGTAGAGCCGCAGCCGGCGCGAGGTTCGCCTCGATTCTGTCAGGTCCTCGAACACGACTAACGCCTGCGAGACGCCCTCTTCCGGTCCCAGCAAGGGGGAGATCGAAAGGGCGACATCGATCGGCTTGCCGTTGGAGGACCAGCACCGGGCTTCGACGCGGGCCGTCGTCTTGCCTGCGAACGCGCCCTTGACGCACGTGTCAAACAGCTCGCGTTCGCTGTTACCCGCGATCGGAAACCGGCGCGTCGTGATGTCAGCCGTCCGCCAACCGAGAATCTTTTCCGCCGCCGCGTTCCAGGCTCGCACATTCCCCTCGGCGTCGACGCGGGAAATGCCGACGTTTGCCGAGCGGAAGAGCGCGTCATACTGGCGCTTCGTCGCGCGGAGGTCGTCCTCTTGAGCCAGATGGGACCAGGCGGCGCTCGATTTCGAAGGCAGCCCTCTCGATGAGATAACCTTCCGCCGGTCCGCACTCTGTCGAGAGGAAAACACTGATCGCGGCCTGCGGCTGATCGTTGGCGAGCAGCGGATAGAGAATGATCCCCTTGATCTGTCGCTCTCGCAGCATTTCGCGCTGCGGAGCCAGCCGCGGCTCGGCGTCGATGTCTCGAATGACGAGCGGTAACCGGGACGCGAAGACCTGGCGGACGTCGCGCTCCAGGAAATCGAGGTCCGTCCGCGAATGGCCGATTCCCAGTGAAGCACTCGCGCGTGCCTTCAACACGGGCTTGCCGTTGGGCTGAGCCGGGATCCAGATTTGAACGTCGCGGGCCTCGACATGTCGTTGGAGGGCGTCGACCCACACGGTCAATGTTTCTGAGGTCGACCTTCCCTTGGTGAAGGGTTCCCAGATTTGTGCCTGAAACGTGGCCGCGGTGAGACGCCGCTGGGCCGCGGCCTCCTGCTGCTTGCGTTCGGAGACATCAAAAGCGACGGCATAAACGAGTTGCTTCTCGTGATCGGTCTTGAACTGCCAAAGCAGCCATTTGTAGCTTCCATCCGCGCAACGGAATCGGGCCTCGAAACGATCCCACGTTTCGCGAGGGCCGCAATGGACGAGGCCGGTCTCGAGTAAAGGGAGTTCTTGACGGTGAAAGAAGTTCGAGAACGGCTTTCCGACGAGCGATGGCACGGGATGGCCCAGCAGTTCCAACCACGCTCCGTTGACGCGGCTCAAACAGCCGTCGCTGTCAATGAGGCACGCCAGCGCGGGGAGCTCGTCAAAAAAGCGTCCGGCGGCCGGTGCCGCGTGGCGATCGGAGGGCGTCAACGTGGGAACACTCATCGGTTGATACTCCATCGATAACGATCCGTGGCGAACCACCGATCATTCCACGAGGTACACGTCCTGGGCCGGAGGAAGCAGTTGGGTCGGGGCAATCGTTGTTTGCAAGACATTGGCGAACCGCAAAGAGCCGGTTACGAACCGCAAATTGAACGTGCCATTGCAGGCAAACATGACCTGGGCGTATTTCGCATAAATGCTCCCGGAAATCGACCCGGCCAAGAGCAGCGACTCGTCGGCCAGCACGATCGGCCGACGATCAAGCCGGCGCTGATAGATCATCACGCCGTTAAAGGGACTCGACGCACTGCTGATGGGCGAGTAGCTGCTCCCCAAGAGGGAAGCGATGACCACGCTGGGAACCAACTGTGTCAGGCCGGGCGCGGGCGCCGTGCTGCCGGCATCGGACGAATCGGGCGCACCGGAGGTTGCCGAATACGTGGTGGTGTTCGTGATGTAAAACATCACGCCGTTGGCGGACACCTGGCCCGCGACGACACTGAGCGAGAGTTGAGTGACGGGGTTCACGCTGCGGATGATGTAGACGCCCGGATTGAAGACCACTTTGCCCGAGACCACCTGGATCCAGTCATAGACGCCGGGAGTCAAGACCGTCGGCGCGCTGATCAGCGGCACGGAAGTGACACTGACACCACCGAAGTTCGTGGCGACGACATTGGCACTATCGGCGCTGACCGTCGGAGCCGGAAGACTGGCGTAAGGGTCAGGAACGGGAAGCGCATTGCAGACCAGCGGGCTTGCCTGCCCCGAGTTGTAATTCAAATAGTTTTTCTGATTGTCAACGCCTCCCACCACCCGAATGTTGAGGGCGGCCAGCGTCGTCAAGGGTAATAGCGGCATGCAGCAGGCGCCGTAGGGCGGCCCTGATCCCGAACCGGCCGGATTGCCGTTCTGGTCCACGCCTCCCCATTGGTTGTTGACGAGAACCGCGCCGTTGACGCTCAAGGGACCAAGCCCCAACACTTCCAGTCCGCCCAGTTGAATCGCCGGCAGCGACTCGGACAACGAGACGTAGGGCGCCAAATTGACGGTCGGGCCGAGGGGATTCGGGTCAAGCACGACGACCGCGGCACCGGCGGTCGATGCCTGCACTCCGGCGACCGATCGCACGGCCACGTTTTGCTGCGTATTCGTCGTCAATCCCAACGCTTGGATGAAATTGGTCGTCTGATTCTGGTTCAGCAAGACCTCCGCATAGCTGGAGTTTCCACTATGCGGACCGCTCAAAGGAGGAATGTTGACGACCACATTGACGTCGGAGAGGCCGTTCCACGTGTTGACCGCGGTCGTGGCTTGAGCAATCGCGTCGGCCGCCGTCGATCCGTTGGAAAGGGCCATCGCCGCCGCGGTTGCCGCCGAGTCGCAGACCTGCTGCAGGTTGCGATAGTCCGTCATCATCAGGCCGCCGTCGAGCACCAGGCCGACCATGCCGCAGAGGACGGGCAACAGGAACGCCATGAGCACGAGGACTTTTGCCCGGCGTCCCCGGCTCGACCGTTCTGTCCCAAGCAACGGGAACGGCCTCTTTTGATCTGGTGCAATCGCGTGTTTTTCGGTTGGTCGTCGCATGGTGTTCCCCCTTCGTCCGCGTCGAATCGGCGATCCGATCGAAACGCCCCTCAATGGGCGACCTCCATCGTCGTCTCCATGGTGATGGGGACGGAACTTGTTCCCAGAATTAAGGGCATCAGCGGTTGGTATTGGTAATTGACCGTGACTTGAACGCGGTTGCCCGGTTGATTTCCTCCGTCGGGCCAGTTGATGGTGTAGCTCACTTGGTTCAAATCAAATGTCACGAGTTCCGGATTGAGGGCCTCCGCGTATTCGGTTCCGTCGTTGGCTGTCCCCGAAATGGATGTGGGTCCCCAAACGGTCATCTGGGGAGAAGCCATCTGGCCGTGGACCATCGCCTGCCGGCACATCCGGCGCGACGCCTCCGCGAGCGTGTTGGACTCCAGCACCAAGAGCGAGAGATCGAGCATTCCGATCACGACGATGACCAAAACCGGAAGCACGATCGCCCCTTCGACGATGGTGACTCCCCGACGCCGGTTCGACAGGAGACGTTTTGTCTGGATGTGTGCGCGTTTCATCGTCCGCTACTCACGATCGTTTAGCGAAACCGCTGCATGGTCACCGAGTGCGTCAAATTGAAGTTTTGCGGCAATAAGGGCCAACTTGTGAACATGCTGAAGGGATAGGTCGTCGTCACGGTGACCAGATACAGATTGCCCGTTTCTGGGACGGTGGAGACCGTGACCGACAGCTGATTCGAATTGACGGTCGGTGAGCCCTGCATCTCCTGCTGGGCTTGCAGAGTCACCTGGTTCTCCCAGGACGCGTACGTGTAACTCGTATAGGCGTGCGTGGCCCCGTACTCGGCCCCAACCCGAGCCGCGTTGGACACGGCGACATAACTGCCGATTGCCCGGCCCAGATCGGTGCAGCCAAACGCGATCAGCAGCAGAACGGGGGCCGCGACGGCGAATTCAACGGCGGCCGTCCCGCGACGCGGGGCACGCGTCCGACCGTCAGGAACCTGTGAAGTCACACGACGCATGGCCCGTTCCTCCAATAGGGAGGTGAAACAAGAACGCCGCTCATCTGTGCGGCGCGGTGTTGCTGGATTGGTTCGAGAACGTCTCCGACAGACGGACGGCCGCGGGGCCGACCAGGACCACAAAGATCGCCGGAAAGATCAACAGAAACGTCGGGAGCAGGATTTTGACCGCGGCTTTTTGTGCCAACTCTTCGGCCCGCTGCTCCCGGTGATACCGCATCATTTCCGCCTCGGTCCGCAGCGCTTCGGTCAGGCTGGTTCCAAACTTGCGGGCCTGCTCCAACAGGCCGCTCAGACTGAAGAGCGAGGACATGTCAGAACGTTCGGCAAAGTTCCGGATGGCGACGTCCGGCGGCGCGCCGAGTTCAATCTGCCGCTGGACGACGGCCATCTCGCCGGCAAGCACGGGATGGGCCACTTCGATTTCATCCGTCACGCGCTGCAGAGCGGCTTCGATACTCATGCCGCTCTGCACACACGCGACCATCAGGTCGAGCAGGTCGGGCAGCGAGCGCGAGAGCAGGGCCTGTCTTCGCGCTTTCCGGCGGTCGAGCCAGAAACGGGGCAGCACAATTCCAAATCCGCCGGCGATCCCGCCATACAGCAGGGACGTTCTAGGATCAAAATAGCCGAATTGCCCCAGCAGGAATCCGACGAGCGGAGGCGCGATGATCATGCACATCTTGACCGACAAAAAGACCGACAGAGCCCAGGGGGCGTAGATGCCGGCGTGCATCAGGCGGACTTCGAGCTGTGTTCGTTCGCGTTGATCGTCCGGAAGCAGCCGCGCGGCAATCCGCAGGATTTTCGAGCGGGCTCTTCCGCCCGTGCTGGCCGTCTTCGCCGAGGCGAGGGGCGGCAGCGCAAGGACGTGACCATGGCGCAAGCCCTCGAGCCGCTGCCGCACGCGTTTGTCAAACGACCAGATTCCGCGGAACACGAGGTACGTCAGCCCGCTGACCGCCAAAAACGTACAGGCTTGGACCGTCAAAACGCTCTCGTTCATCGCACGCTCCGTAACTCTCTCAGTAATCGAAGTTCACGATCCGTCGGATCCAGAGGGTCCCCAGCACTTCCGCCACCAGGACGGTCATCAGCAGACGCGGACGGTCCAACAGAAGCTGCGCGTACGACCGGTTGAGGACGTAAATCGCCGCGAACGTGGCGATCGGCAGGATCGAAAGGACGACGGCCTGCAGCCGCCCTTCACTCGTCATCGCCTTGACTTTGCCAACCATGCGAATCCGCTTGCGAATCACGTCCGACAGGTTGTCGAGAATTTCGACCGGGTTGCCGCCCGACGTGCCGTGGACCAGCATGGCCACGACGAACAACTGCAATTCCGTGACGCTGTTGCGGCGGGCCAGCTCCTGCAGGGCGACTTCGCGTGACAGGCCGTAGTTCTGCTGCTCGCAGCAGCAGGCGAATTCCAGTGAAACGGGGGCTTTCAACTGCGTCGCGACCAGGGACATCGCACCGGACATGGTTTGGCCCGCGCGAACGGCGCGGCTCATGAGCTCGAACGCTTCGGGAAGTTGCATCCGCAACGCGTGAATCCGCGCCTGCCGCTTGAAGGAGACATACAACAGCGGAGCGGCGAAACCCAGGACGCCGGCGAGCGCGGCGAGCTGCCAGCGGCCCGTGACCGTGATCACGGCGACGGCCGCCAACAGAGCCATCGTGCCGGCAATCTGCAGCACGCGTTCCGGCTCGACCTGCAGTCCGGATTGCATCACCGTCGCCGACCAGCGCTGCCAGAACAGGGGAGCGCGGCGGCCGGTTGCGGACCGCAGGACTTTGAGGTCCTTCAGAAAATCAGATTTGCGAGAGTTTCCGTCGGCGTCGATGCCGAGCTGGCCGCGGATCCGGTCGCGGATCAGCGCTTTCTCGCGCAGCACGAGGTCCGAGATAATGGAGAAGACTCCGACGACCGTCAACGCGGCCGCCGAGAACGTCAGGACATTGATGAGTTTTGGATCCATCAACGCACGCTTGTTGGAAGAATGGTGTCGATTCGTTCTGACTCGAGCACTGCGCCGCTCAAAGAGCAACGGAGACACGGTCTGGCCGTGCGCCTGCAATTGCTCCAGGCACCGGGGGCGCAGGCCAGTGGCCTTGAAGATGCCTTCGGCGACTTTGTTGTCATCCACGCCCGTCTGCTCAAACAGGAACAGATCGTGCATCGTGATGACGTCCCCCTCCGATCCGGTCACCTCGGAGATCTGAACGACCTTGCGGGCGCCTCCGGAGAGCCGCGCACTGCACGACGATGTCGATCGCCGAGGCGATTTGGCGGTGGATGAACCACACCGGCAGCTCAAAGCCGGCCATGCCGATGAGCATTTCGAGACGGCTGACCGCCTCGCGCGTATTGTTGGCGTGAATCGTCGTCAGGCCCCCGTCGTGTCCGGTGGTCATCGCCTGCAGCATATCGAAGGCCTCGCCCCCTCGGCATTCGCCGACGATGATTCGATCGGGCCGCATCCGCAGGGCATTGCGGACAAGGTCCCGCGTCGAGATCTCTCCCTTGCCTTCGAGATTGGCCGGCCGGGTCTCCATCCGCGCGACGTGCGGCTGCTGGAGCTGCAGCTCGGCGGCGTCCTCGATCGTGGCAATTCGCTCTTCGTCGGAAATGTAGGCCGAGAGCATGTTGAGGAAGGTCGTCTTGCCGCTGCCCGTGCCTCCCGAGATCAGGACGTTTTTGCGTGCCCGCACGCACGCCGCGAGGAACTCGACCATCTCGGCCGTCACGGATTTTCGGGCGATCAGGTCGCTCGCCAACAGCGGCCGGGTTGAGAAACGGCGGATCGAGACCAGGGCCCCGTCGAGCGCCAGGGGGCGGATCACCGCGTTGACGCGGCTGCCGTCGGGAAGACGGGCGTCGACCATCGGGCTCGATTCGTCGAGCCGCCGGCCGACGCGGCTGGCGATCCGCTGGACGATCTCGAGCACGTGCTGCTCGTCATGGAAGACGACGTTCGTCCGCTCCAGACGGCCGCGGCGCTCGACGTAAACCGTGCGCGGCCCGTTGATGAGGATGTCAGTGATTGTCGGATCGCGTAACAGGGGATCGATCGGCCCGAGCCCCAGCACCTCGTCGATGATCTCGTTGATGAGCCGATCCCGCTCGTCCTGGCTCATCAACTCGGCGCGATCGGCGCAGAGCTGCTCGATTCCGCGTCGGAGTTCGCGGCGCAATTCGTAATCATCGATCGCGCCGATGGAGGGAAGGTGCATCTGCGTCACGAGCTGCTTATGGATCTCTTTCTTCAAGCGCACGAAGCGCTCATCGCCGTTCTGGGATCCGGTGCTGCCATTGCCGTTGCGAAACGAGCCCGCCTGAAACACGAGTATTTCCTTTATGTATCAGTCAGTAAGTTCGATCGCAGTCCCAATCCGCGCTCTCCCATACCGAAGAGGGCGCGCATCTTTCCGAAAACGGGCAGCGCTGTGTGCCCGTTGTGATTGTTTCCGCCATCGCCGGCTGCCGGATTGCTGGTCGCGGCCCGGGCAATGTTGGTGATCGCCTTCGTCATCGCGCACGACGGCGACTCGACAACCAGCGGAACTCCGCAATTGATGCAGAGATTCGCCGCCGCCGGATTTTCCGGAATCGAGTACTCGAACGTTTTGTCGAGCACCAGTTCCGCCTGGCTGACGTTGATTTCCTTGGCGCGGCCGCTGCGGGCCGCGATCAGATGCACATTGTCGCGCTCCACCCGCAGGCGACTGAAGTAATCGAGCGCCCGGCGGGCATTGCGGATGGTCGAGAGGTCCAGCCGGCACAAGAGGTAGATCGTGCTGCTCTGCTGCAGCAGATGCGTAAACTCGTTCGACCAGAACGTGTTGAGATCGACCACGACGGTCGGGAAGAGCATCCGCCCGAACTTCACGATTTTCTCGAGGCATTCGCCCGTGACTTGTCCCAGCGCGTCCCAGTTTTCGGGGCCCGCCAGCACCGAGAGTCCGGAACTGTGCTCCAACAGCGACTGCTCAAACATCTTCTGATCGAGCGTGTCGACGTTCTGGCACAGATCGGCCACCGTGTGCCGCGGCTTCAAATCGAGCACCGTGGCCACGTCCCCCGCTCCCAGATCGAAGTCGAAGAGGGCGCAGCGGTTTTGGCTTTTGGCGAAGGCCACCGCGAGGTTCGTGGCCAGCAGCGTGCGGCCCGAGCCGCCGCTCGCCGCGACGACGGTGATGATGTTTCCCAGAGAAGACCGCGCATGTCCCACGGTCGAGAGGCGGCACAACGCGGCGGCCAGCTCGCCTTGCAGGTCGCCGGACTCGTCGATGAAATCATTTGCGCCGGCACGGTGCGCGCACAGGATCAAGTTCGAGTCGCGGGGACCGACGGCCATGATCGGGACGTCGACCGCTTCGCGGAGCCGAGCCACGATGGCAGTGGCCTGCTCATGGTCGGCGGGGAGCACGACGACGACTGCGTCGGGCGCCTGCTGCGCTTTGGCAACCGCGTTGATGGGGACGACGTTGCCGAGCGGGCAGTTGTAGCCCGATCGTTCGAGCGCTTGCCGCAAGCGGGCTGCCTTGATCGGACAATCAGACGCGAGCAGGATCACCATGAGGCGGCCTGCCTCCCGCGCGCACGTGGTGCGTCGCTGACTCGGAAGGAAGCGCTGCCAAAGCAGGAGCGCCGGGCAGATTGCCGGCGAGGTTCGGTAACTGAGGTCACCGCATCGCGGAGCCGTCGTGGCTCGGCCGTGGCAGTGCCATTCAGCCTGATCGACCGCGGAAACATATCCCACCAGGGATCGTTTGGACCGCTGCGTCTCGGTTCACATCCTGCGGGCCGCGAACGCGACTTGGATCGGCCGTCGTTACAGAGATGGGTTCGACGGCTAACCGTACACTCTTGTTCGGCTCTCTAGGGGCCAATGAAAGACTATTCTCTGAATGGTTTCACGGCGCGGCTAGAAATACCGAAATCGGGAACCGCGAGATAGGAGTCGTACCGGTTCTATCGAAAAATCATCGATTCGAGTTAAATCGCTTTCACGTTGACGTGCGGTGAGCGTGCCTCGGCGTACAGGTGTGCGGCTGCGAACGGAGCCGCCAAAACGCCGCGATCCGAATCGCACGAGAGGCCGGCAGGCCGAGGGCGCGGGTTTCTCGCACTGCCCGGTCGCGGTAGACTCAATCGCATCGGGGCGCGATTTTTTCGCGTCGCCGGCCCCCTAAAAAAAGGCCAATTCGTCCCTACCGTTACCGAGGCGAGGGAGGTTGCTTGTGAGACGTCGGTTCCTGTCTTTGTGGGCTTCCGTCAGCGGGGCCCTTTGCCTTTACGCCCTCATGACGGCAATTCCTTTGCGGGCGGCAACCCAGGCGGATCAGCCCGTTCTTCTGGAAGTCGACGCGGGCGAGGCTCCGCAACGAATTTACCATGCGCGGCTGATAATTCCCGTCGAGCCCGGCCCGCTCACGCTCTACTATCCGAAGTGGATACCGGGTAACCACGGTCCGACCGGGCCGATCGCCGATCTCGCCGGACTCAAAATGCACGCCGACGGCAAGGCCGTCCGCTGGAGGCGCGACGACGTCGACATGTACGCCTTCCACTGCACCGTTCCCAACGGGGCGCGGCAACTCGAGGTCGCGCTCGACCTGCTGGCCGCCGAGCGCGGCGGCTTCCTGGACGCCACGCAAAACATCGCCGTCGTCCGCTGGAACCAGGTTTTGCTCTATCCCAAGGGGAAGCCGATCCAGGCGATCGAGTTCCAGGCGGCCCTCAAGATCCCGGCCGGCTGGAAGCTCAGCACCGCCCTGCCGATTGAATCCAACGACGGCGAAACGACCCATTTCCGCCCGGTCAGCCTGGAAACGCTGGTCGACTCGCCCGTGATCGCCGGCCGATATCACCGGGAGATCCGCCTGGGCTCGGGCGAGCCGGCACACTATCTCGACCTGGTGAGCGACAGTCCGGAGGGCCTGGAAATCACGCCCAAACAGAAGGCCGCGTACGAAAAACTCGTGGCCGAGGCCGGGGCACTCTTCGGCACACAGCACTACCGGTCGTACCGCTTCCTCGTCACGCTCAGTGACAAAATGCCCGTCCACGGACTCGAGCATCACGAATCGAGCGATGACGGCCTGCCCGAGCACGCCCTGTCGGACGACGAAGCGGGCAAGCTGACGGCCACGCTGCTTCCGCACGAGTACGTCCACTCGTGGAACGGCAAGTATCGCCGCCCCGCCGGCCTCGTCACGCCGACCTATCAGGAGCCGAGTAACACCCGCCTGCTCTGGGTGTATGAAGGCCTGACGCAATACCTGGGCACGGTGCTCACCGCGCGAAGCGGTCTCTGGACGCCGCAGGAGACGCGCGACTCGCTTGCCATGACGGCCCAGCGACTGCAAAACACGCGGGGCCGCGGATGGCGGCCGCTGGAAGACACGACGCTCACCGCACCGATGCGGGCCTACGATGCGTCGGGCTGGTCCGCCTTACGCCGCTCCGTCGATTACTACGACGAAGGCACCCTGATCTGGCTCGAAGTCGACACGAAAATCCGACAGCTTACGAAGGGCAAGCGATCGCTCGACGATTTCTGCCGGCAGTTCTTCGGCGGCCCCAGCGGGACGGTCGAGGTCAAGCCTTACAACTTCGACGATCTTGTCGCGGCCTTAAACGCGGTCGCCCCCTATGACTGGAAGAGCCTGCTCACCGCACGCCTGACGGAAACGGGCGACCAGGCGCCGTTCGGCGGCTTTCAGCAAGGAGGCTGGCGCGTCACGCGCGCCGAGAAACCATCCGCATTCGAGAAAGCGACCAACGGCCTCCGCAAGCGAATCGATCTCTCGTCGTCGATCGGCCTCACGCTCACGCCCGACGGGCAGATCAGTGACGTGATTCCCGACTCGCCGGCTTACAAAGCGGGCGTCGGACCGGGCATGAAGCTCGTGGCGATCAACTCGCGGCGGTTCAGCCGGAAAGTGCTGGACGAGGCCCTGGAAGGCTCGAAAAAGCCGGGGCAATCCATCACCCTGCTGATCGAGGACGGCGACTTCTACCGCTCGTACGCCATCGACTACCACGGCGGCCCCCGCTACGCGCGTCTCGAGCGAATCAAAGGGCAGCCCGATCTGCTCGACAAGATTCTCGCCCCGCTCACAGGCAGTGCGGAGAAAAAGACGCCCGCCGGCAAGCACGTCAAACGCTGAGCCGGCGCGATTTATTCCGCGATTTCCATTTCTAAAAAAGGCCCCAGGTCGCACGCTCGACCGCCGATCGCTCCATTTTCGTCCGCTAGACCAAGTGTCCAGCTCGCGGTCGCTGAACAATTTTTGCACAGATCCCCGATTTTTCTGGTTTTTCTGCGGCGCAAAAAAAGGGGAAACACCACAGAAAAATCGCGCCCCCCGCCGACCCCCCTTGACTCTTGCCGTAGAATGGATCATCGGAGTATCGCGCGCTGCCATCGCCCTCCGAGGCAGCTCCGGATCCCGCCGGGCCCGATCTCCGCACCTGCCCCGCCTCCGTGCCTGCAATCATGCGATGGGATCAGGACCCACCGCCCGCGGCATCACGATTCGCGCAGCGGCCTGCTTCGCCGCATTCTTTGATTGCGGGCGTTAAGATGCCGAAATCGAGTCCGCCCCAACACCGGTCCGCGTGGAACGCAAATGCCCCGGCTCGGCGAGCGGCTTTTGTTTCTGGGCGAAAGCGGGTCTGGCATGCACATCGTTCGATTCGGCCTGTTCGCGGGGACTCATCGCCACGAGAAGACAACAATCGCGTCTCCGCCTCGATCGAACGTTGTGCGGTCTGCCCTAATTGCCGCCGTCTTCATCGCGGCGGCCGCGTCGACCGGACCGCTCCTTGCCGCACCGCCATCGGCCACTGCGCCTGCCGCTGCCAACAGGCGGCGGCCGAACATCCTCCTCATCGTGGCCGACGATATGGGTTACGGCGAGCTCGGCTGTCAGGGCTGGAAAGACATCCCCACGCCGCATATCGATTCAATCGCGCACCACGGCATCCGCTTTACGAACGGCTATGTCTCCTGCCCCGTTTGCAGTCCCACGCGGGCCGGCCTCATGACGGGCCGCTATCAACAGCGGTTTGGACACGAGTTCAATCCGGGCCGCGGAGAGATGGAATCGGCTCATTTCGGCCTGGTGCGTGACGAAACCACGCTCGCCGAACGGCTCAAAGCGGCCGGCTACGCCACCGGTCTCGTCGGCAATTGGCACCTGGGCTCGCGCGAGGGTCTACGGCCGACCGAGCGCGGCTTTGACAAGTTCTTCGGCTTCCTCGGCGGCCTGCACGTCTACATGGCGAATGGACGGGGCCGCGGCGAAATCGTCCGCGGCACCGAACACGTGGAAGAACCCGAGTACCTCACCGACGCCTTCCGCCGCGAGGCGCTCGCGTTCATCGATCGCCACTGTATTAATCGCCACTGTATTAATCGCCACGGTATTGATCGTGACGGTGAGCGTCACGGTATTGATCAACGCGGTATCGATCGTCACCGCATCGACCGAAACCGTATTGATGGGGACCGTATCAATCAACACCGTGCCCAGCCCTTTTTCCTGTATCTCGCCTTCAACGCGGTCCACGGCCCGCTGTAGGCGACGGCCAAGTACCGCGACCGCTTCCCGCAGATCGACGATCCGCGGCGGCGGACGTTCGCCGGCATGCTCTCGGCCCTGGATGACGCGGTCGGCGCGGTCCTCGGCAAGCTCCACGACGCCGGTCTCGAAGAGTCGACCCTCGTGTTCTTCCTCAGCGATAACGGCGCCCCGACCGCACTCAACACGTCGCGAAACGATCCGCTCCGCGGCCGGAAAGGGACCACGTGGGAGGGGGGCATCCGCATTCCCTTCCTGATCCAGTGGACAGGCCATCTCCCGGCCGGAATCGTCGACGACCGCCCCGTGATCTCGCTCGACATCCACCCGACCGCCCTGGCCGCCGCCGGCATTCCCGTGCCCACGCAGAAAAAACTCGACGGCGTGAACCTGCTCCCCTTTTTGACGCCGCAGAATCTGACGCAGCACAACACGGCCACCCCGCACGAATTCCTCTTCTGGCGGTTCGGCGAGCAGATGGCCGTCCGCAAGGGGGATTGGAAAATCACCCGGGCCATCTCGCGTCCCGGCCAGGTGCTCCCCCGGCTCCCCACACGGTCGAGTGACGGACGGCTCTACAACCTGAGGCAAGACATCGGTGAAAAAACCAACGTCGCGGCGAAACATCCCGAGATCGTCAACGAATTGATGAACGCCTGGGAAAAGTGGAATGCCGAACTGATGCCTCCCCACTGGTCGCCACCTGAGGCCTCCGCCCCGCCGGCCGCCAAAAACGTACCGTGAAAAAATCCGTTCGTGCGTGACCAAGAGATTGCCGCTATCGCGGCGGCGAGAACACCTGCTATTTCGCCACCGTCAGCTGCGCCAGCGAGGGCTCTCCGACGATGTCGGCGATCGTCCGTCCGGACGCGACACTGCTGGCGTACCAGCCCTACGGCGAGGAAGGATTGCTCATCGCGGAGATCGACATCACCGCAGCGACCGGCCTGCTCGCGAAGCGTTGCCGGAGTTGAATAGAGAAACGGGAGAAGAATACGGGGCCAGTCTGAAATTTATGAACGAGGTGGGGACAAAGAATTGACGGATGCCTCGAGAAGTGGAAGCCGAACCGATGCCTCTCCGCTGGTCGCCGCCCGAGGGCCAGCCCCGCCGTCCGCCAAAATGCACCGTGACAAACCACCTCCGCGCGTGTCAGCGTACCTGCTGAAGAGATCGCGCCTCGTCGTTCCGCCGGACCCCTTCGCCGCGCCTGTGTTTGTCAAACATAACCCGATTCGCCACATATCTGCTCGATATTTTGCGACGACATCCTCCGCCCGCGTCGCCCTCTCCCACCTCGATCGCGTACCGCACGCCCCTCATGTTCCGTACCTGCCTCGATTCTGCACGAATTGGCAAGCACCGTGGGCCCCGCGGGACTCACGGGCGTGCCGGGCTATATCCCAATTCAATCGCACATTTTAGCCAGTTCAGGCGCCAACGATTCGGTCGGCCAGTTTATCTCCCGCACGCAACGGCGAAACTCCATTTCAATCTCTTCGGTCTTAACCTCGATGGCGAGTCGACGCGCAATTTCCTTTGGAGCTTTCTCATTACGACAACGACCAAGCATCTGCCTCATGACATACCACCGATTGTGTGACTCTGCGAGTACAACGAGTGCGACAAACGCCTGCGCCTTCGTCGCAGGTGTGCCGTTGTCGAAAATCGCGGCGAGACGTAAGCAGATAAGATCAGAATAATGAAACAAAAAGGCCGTAGAACGCACCCACTCGCAATATTTCTCTATAATTGCCGCCGAATTTCCATCAGTCCGTTGCGCGATCTTTCCGATCACCTCCGCTGGAATACGCGTGAGAAAAGGAGTCGACAGCCCGTAGACCCAACCTGCACCGTGGTCCTGCGTCCGCTCATTTACATCAAGATTGGCGAAGAATCTAACGAAATCGTCGAATTCGTCGTCCGTCCAAGTGCTGAACGAGTCAAGTTTTTGCAACCACTCCCCGGCCTGTTTATCCTCAACCTTGCAGTGCCCACCCGCATCGACCAGCGTTTCAAGTAGAATACCGCGAAGAGCAGCAATCGATGGTCGACGGCTCGCGTTAGTTTCGGTACATTTTTCGATTATCATTCCGATGGAACCATCGGCAGAACATTGCGAATACGGGGTTCGCGGTGGCTTACCAAAGAGGTCGTGGAGAATGCAACCAAAGGAGTACACATCCGCCGGGGCTTGCGCCTTATGGAAGTCCGCCCTCTGCTCGGGAGAGCAGTATTGTTCGGTATAAATTACCGTTCCCTCCGTGAGAGTGACTGTACGGCCGGACGGTGGAAGTACGGCGCTCAGATCTGACAGTTTCCAGCGATCGCCGTGCCTCAAGATATTCTTCGGATTCAAGTCGCGGTGGACGTAACCATGTTCGTGTAAGTACTGCAAACCGTTAAGCACATCAGCGATCGCATCGATATCGACGCTCCCAGTTCTCCGATCATCGCTAATTTGGGTCTCATACGTCTTATCTGCAAGGGGCATGATAAACCACGGCTCAGCGCAATCAAGGTCCGATGCGAGTACAGGCATAATCTCGTTGCCACCCAGCTCGGCCTGTATGATGACCTCTCGCTGTAACCGTTCACACCCTGGCGAGTAATGAGGGGGCCGGTTGACGGGCGAAGTGGGCCTGCACGGCGGCGGTGAGGAACTCGAAGCTGTTGCGAGATTGTCGGTGGCAGGTTTCAACGACTGTCAGGATTGTCTCCACAAAACGGCTGCCGCGGGCGCTTTGGGTGCCAAAGGACAGCTTTCGCCAGATGACGGCGGGGCGGAGGGCGCGCTCGCTGACGTTGTTGGTCGGCTCGACCCCCTCCACGTCCAGGAACGTCCACAACCAGTCGCGATGATCGTGCAGCGGCTCACACATCCCGACCAGCTTCGAGTTGCCGCTGAACACGCCGCGCAGCAGCAAGCTGTCGATCTCCTGGCGGATCGGTCGCATCAGGCGCAACATTCCCGCACGGGTGATCGTCCCGTCGCGGCAGCGCGCCCAATGCCGAAACAGCTCGCCTGTGGGACGCAGCAGGTCGCGTCCCAGCCGCTTCACCTGATGGTCCGGATGGTCGACGAGCGCCTGGAAGTCCCGCTTCAGATGCGCCCAGCACCACTGGGGCCTGCCGAGCTTCCAGTACATCTTCGCCCGGTCGCAGTTCACCACGCCGTGGAAGGCGTCCGTCAGCAGATCCTCGAGTACCGTGGCGGCCCGCGTGGTCCGCAGCGCGAAGAGCGTGTAGGAACCGGCGACGAACGTCCACAGCCACGACTTGAGCCGAGCTTGCTTCGTCGGCGATTCGTCGATGCCCAACACCGGTTCGGTCGGCAATTGTGCCGCCAGTTCGTGATAAGCCGGCGTGAGAGCGGCCGTCGCCTGATTCTGCAGCTTGACGACCCAACCCGCCGAACATGGTTGATTCAGGACTTGTTCCAGGAACAGGGCAACCCGTCGTTTACTCTGTTTGAAGCATCCCATGAGCAAGGCCACCAGTGCGACCAGCCGCGGTCCCGCTTGGCTCTGGGGCACACCTGCCGGAAGTTGGCCGCAGGTGCTTGTCGAGCAACCGGGGCACGTCAGTCGGTGCAGTTGATACTCGGTCACCAGGGGTTCGATTTCGGGGATTTCCCAGACCTGGTGCCGCAGCGGCTCCGGATCAGAGCCAGCCAGCGGTTCGCCACAGCGGCGGCAGGTCTCGGGGATGAGGGAAACAATGTGCGCACAGTGTTCGACGGGAATCAACGCCCGTTCGTACTTGGCATGGCCCGGTTGACCGCCCGGCTTCTTGCCGCTCACTCTCTTCTGAGGCGCCGGCTTGCCATGCGGATGCTCGCTGCTGGGCGGCAGCGACGAATTCCGCGGAGTTTTGTTGAGCCGTGCCTCGAGGTCCGCAACCCTTCGCTCCAGCCGGGCGATCGTTTCCGCCATCTGCAGAAAGATCGCCTGGGCCTCGGGCGGAATGCGGTTCCAGAGCTCCGGCGACATCCGGTCCATGCCGGTGATGTCGCCGAAATCATCAAATTGGGAAAGAGCAATTTTCCAGCCGATTCACCACGGCGTGTGAGCGCTTACGGCATTACCGACCTAGACGGTCAGGGAGCAATGACAGTGCCTAAAGATCCTTCTCTATCGCTCGCGCACATTCGTGAATCCGCCGCGAAGCTAAACGGGCTTTGCGACCAAGCCGCAGAGTCGGTCCGTCTTCTTGAGGACTACCTGACAAAAGAGTGCAGCGTTGGGATCGAAGCCAGAGTCCCTGTCTGGGAAGAGCAGGAGGAATATGGTCCTACGTCGTTGACTTTATGTTTTGGCCGACGGGGCACTCGTTTCAGGGTTTACTTGGAATGGTTCGATAGCATCAATCCCCCGCCACACGACATCACACAAAAGCCTTGGTCTGAATGTAAGCGCGAAGACAAGCTTAAAACCCTGCCGCACTTCGCCGACCTACTTGGGGCAATTCAAGGCACTCTCGACGATCAGCTCGCAAAAGCACAATTGGCAATCGCTATTATGTCGGGGGTCGTCGTCCCAGTAGCGAAGAAGGAGGTAGCCGGTGGAAACAAGTAATCGGCCACTTCCGGGCGGTTGGCTGTTCTGCAGTTTGTCACTTCTAGTCGTGTTATCGTTGCCCCTGGCAATTGTGGTCGCAGCGGCCGGACACCCGTTGCCGCAAGTCGCTTGGCTCGCGCTTGCTTGTGTTCTGTCGCAGGCGCTAAGTTTAAGTGCGGGCGATCAGAAAGGTCCGTCAGCTGCAATGGTCGCTATGACACGAACGCTTTGCCGTAGTGTTGCTTCTTGGAAGCGGACGGACCGCAAGGACTGAGCAGTAGCGATGGAAATCAATCGCCCATTTGGGCACGGTGCGCCCACCGATCGAATTTGAAACGATCTCCGTATTGATCGGGGCGGCATCTAGAGAGCGCCGTTTACTACATTGAGTGCATCGTCTCGGGTAGCACGGGGTCGTCGAGATTGGTGGCACCGAATGTCCCAGTCGCCCAGCGGCTTCTCCTCGGAGCCGACAGGCTTCCATTGGATCGAAGCTCGGATTGGTCCAAGATTCCAAAAAGCTCCCAGGATGCAAGTTTTTGAAAATGTCGTCCGTCAGCATCGATACCAGAACAAAAGCTCAGGAGCAAGCCACTCTCATGTCCTTTGTTTCACTGCGATGTCCGATTTTCTTCCGTGAACTCCTCGGCCCCAACACCTGCCGCACGACTCCCCGGAGGATGAATTCTAATCGTGTGGCTCGCGCTGTGTACTCCATTCAACGAGACTTCAAACACAACTTCTCCAGCGGTTTCTACTGGAATACCTAAGATACCCTGTATGGTTCGGCATCGATATCTATCTCGTGCAAGATTTAATGGAAAGTTGGCGTCCGGCATGTTAGGTACTTTAATAGTTAGACTGGCTTGATAATCGAGATCCTCGTCCCCCGGTTCAAAGTTCCAAAGGCTCACCGCCATCGCTCGTGGTATCGTATGCGGAAATGTTTCCGGAGACACGTCTTCAAGCACGTTGATGAATGACAGATCGTCTGTTCTTATATCTTTCTGAACAGAACGGCAAACAAGAAAATATTCAAGAGACGGCATAGCGTGCCTCGGTATATCCAACAAGTAGCGACTCACTTTCCAGGCTTCGGAGCCGCTGAGTCATCGCAATCAGGCGGATGTTGCGAGGTGGGCGGGTTACCTGATCAGATTGTGGGTAGCGAGACATCCGGAGCTGCGTTTTCGGATACGCGACACGTGCCTTGAGACATTCGCGGGCCATTCGAAAGGAAATCCTGAATTCTGGACGTTCAATACGAGCTAGATCGATTAGGTATGTCTCAGCGAACGAGTTGTCCCAGTGTTCCATTGCAACTGCAACGGCGGCCAGCGCGACGTCGTACTTGAATACTTCGTCAATGTGGAATCCCCGCAGTAGGTCGGCAACAAACTCTCGAATATCGCTTTCCGTAATTTGGCTGTACCGTAGCGCGGCCTCAAGCCGTCGAACTTCGCGCGACTTTTGAAGGATAAGCCTGAAAGGAACGATTGGTAGCACAAAACTCACACTGTCGATGAACTGCTCAGACGTGAGGTCTTGTAGTAATTCGGCGGTCATCATGAAATCCCTCGGCTGTTATGGGCGATCAGTCCAGTATTCTAGGCGGGCACTGGCGATGTTCTGAGGCAAATCCGACGACTCGTGCATAACTTCTCCGGAAGTATCATCCCACTTGCTCAAAATAAACACCCTCGGAGGAAGCTCTGAACGCGGCACTAGATAAACGACTCGACCCACATGGAGACAGTTTTTGTACGGATTGATGGTTTCCCAATAACAGGCGATATCGCCTGATTGCGGTGTCTCACAATTCCAGTCGACGACTCGATACCCATCATCGTCACGAACCTGAAGCACTGCTCGATCGAACTGATCATAGACAGCTGTCCGTCGCGAAGCCCATACGTGGCCAAAACAATTGTAAATGCCAGTGGCAGGCTTGCGTATTCGCCAATCGGGATGGCTCCTCACCAACCGATTGAACTTTGCCGCTGCGTGATCCGGGACAGGGTGAAGCGCAATCTCATTACGAATTGGCGTCCCCAGATGAGTTTGCAGTTCTATGCGTCTCGCCGACGGCCCAAGCAAACGAATTTCTTCAAACAAAGCCGCAAGCCCTAAGTATTGCCGACACTGGACTTACGCTGTATCTAAATCGACCAGCCTCCCCCTGTCAATTCTAGGTGCATCGGATGCTCCTGCAAGCGTCGTTAAGCCTTGGTGGACCCCTCGACCTGGCGCGGTCTGTCGGGGGGACGGCGGTGAGGCACTTGCTTGGGAGACGAGCCAACCGACGAGGGCCACGGTCGGCACGGTTAGAGCGGCAATCTCAACTGGAATGGCTTTCGTCGTGGCCAAGGGTTCGACGTTCGATTCGCTGAGTGCCTGACGGACCCCTCGAAACACGGAAATCAGGCCGATCAACAAGAACGGCTTTCAAGCAGCTTTTGCGCAGCCGAACTCACAAAATGCCGAGCACGTCAGGCGTGACCTGCAGCTGTCCGCAATTCGCGATGACGATGCGAGCTTTGGTTTCACCTAACGGTTCGGAGCCGAGGGACGACGAATAGGGATCAGGGGTCAGGGGCTAGGGATCAGGGGTGAGAGGCTGTGAATGAAACTCGGTTTTGAGGCGGGACATTGCTCGTTGCAGATACGCTGTCGATCAGCGGTTGGGATTTCGTCGATGAACAGCGGTGATGGCGATGCCGATCCTCGATGGATCCACCGCAGCCGGGATTGCTTGGATTCCCTCGCTTAACGCCGATCACGGCCTTTTCGGCCTCACGCCGGGGTGGGAGCCACCTCGGCGCAGGGCGCGGGCTCGGATCAAGTTATGGGCCAGCGCATACCACAACGCGATCGCGCGGACTTTACTCAAACCGCGAACAAGAAAGCGCTGCAGTCCTCGGTTGCGAGCCTGAGCGTTGACACATTCCGCTGTGGAAGCGCGTTGCTTGTAAATCTCTTTCGCCTCCTCGGTCGCCATTCGGCGACGCCAATCCGCGACGGCTGGGCTGTCATCCTCGCGCGGCTCATGAGCCTCGCGATTCGGGTCTTTCGACTTCATGACGGGGGCATAGACCGTGGTGCCGCCCTCTGGCGGGCTCACTTCGTCGATGTCTTCCTTTTTCACGAACCCGCCGTCGACCAGAATTTCCGGGGGGCGCTGGCCATATCGCTCTTCGTGTTGCTGGACCATCGGCGCCATCTGTCCTTGGTCGCCGCCGGAGTGACTGACGGTCACGCCTGTAATCACTTGCGAATCCGTGGCCGTCGCCAATTGCACGTTAGAGGCCGGTCGAAAGCCGCCATCGCCCATTTTCATGATTCGCGCGTCACAATCGGTGGTCGAGGCACGGGCTTTTTCTCGGTCTTTGGCTTTCTTGTTGGCCTCGATCTCGGGCAACTGTGCGGCGGCCCGGCGAATGCGCGCGGCACGTTCCTCCGCCGCACGGTGTTGCGCGGCGCGGCGCCGCTGATGAGCCGCTCCGGGATCGGTTTCCAAGTCCGCTCGCAACGCCGCGACCTGTTGCTCGGCTTCTTCCAACAGTTTTTGCAAGCTGTCTTTCCGTCGAAAGGAAGCGGCTCCCGCACTCGCTCGGACCTTCATGCCGTCTTGCGCGACCCGATCGAGCGTCACCAGCCCCTGCTCCAGAAGGGAGGCAACGCTTTGGGTCAACAGTCGGTCCAGCAAAGCGACGTGCCGAGTGCGGAAATCCGACAGCGAGTGATAGTTCATCGACACCCCACCGCAAATCCAGCGATAGGCGACATGGTCCTGGCACAGCCGGTCCAGTTCGCGGGCACTGCCCACTCCACGCAACGTGGCGTAGAGCCAAAGAGCAAACAGAATCCGAGGGTCCGCGGGGGGATGGCCGGGGCCCCCTTCGACCGCCTGAATCTCCCCATAAACCGACGACAAATCGAGTTCTTCCACGTAACTCCAGACCACCCGAGCTTGATGGTCCTCCGCCAGCAGTTCGTCCAGGGAACACTCCTGGAACTCGATTTGGTTGCGAACGGCACACCGCAGCCGCCGACGCCCGCCTCGCGGCGTCGACTCGGCAGAGTGCCCAGGCGAATCTCCCTCCGGGCGCTCAAACAGCAATTTTTCGTCCATGAGTCTGACCCTCAACGTCGTTCCGTAATTTACGATTACGTTTTAGCGCCCGGGATCTCGCCGTCCATACTCCACGGCAAGCAACCTGGGAAAGATTCACGCCCTCTGAGGCCAGAAAAGGCGACTTCGAACCTCGGACTTGGGACCTTTTTTCCGCCTGCCGGTTTTCGACTGCGAATTCCAGACGCCGCACTTCGGGCCTTATTGCGGTGCGATGGGTGGGGACCGTGGTGATGAAGAACTGCGAGCCGTTCGTGTTGCGGCCCGCGTTGGCCCAACGGTTGGAAAACGATTCACACTCATTTGATTTCACCCCGTCCATCCCTTTGGACCACCATGCCGAAATCACCGGGTTCCGAGGATTTGCTCGTAATACGGCACATCCGGGTGTGAGCTGTAAATTCGACTTTCGTCCATTTTGCGGAGCTTCACCCAGATTCGGTTGCTGTGGTCTTTGCCGTACGGCATGAAGGCGAAGAGCTTCCAGTCCCAGACGCGGACGAACTCAGCCTGGACGAGGGGCTCGCCGCCGCTTGGGTCGTGCGCGACGCGGCCGTAGATCCGCACCAAGGCGAGCCGCTTGATGCGATAGCCCGTTCCCGCAATGCTGACCTGAAAATCGCCGGCACCGTACAGCGAGACCACTTGCTGGTGCAGATCGGTCAGGCCGTCGGAGAATTTCATCTCGACGTCGAGCACGGTTTCCCGCCGGTTCTTGTGTTCCTCGACGTGGCGGACGATGCCGAACCAGGCGACCCGCTTGCCGAAGTGTCCGTGGAGCGATTTCATCTCCGGCGAGCCGGAATTGAGCTCCTCCTCGCTCCAGTCCTTGATCGCTTGCGCTTCGTCCGGCAAGGGAGCGTACGCCCGCGTCCCCAGCGCCGAACCGACACGTCCCGGACCGGTACGTGCGAGCGGCTGGGAATGCTCCACCTGCACGACATGCTCGTCCCGGCCGTACAGCGGGGAGCCAGCCGTCAGGACGAGCGCGAGCGTAAGGAACGCGAGAGTCAGGCAGGGGAGAAGTTTCATCGGTTGAGTCCTCATGGTCCGTTGCCACACCGTGCACGCCTCAAAAGAGACTTCACCATCAAGGAAAGGCAGAAGAAAAACTTTTTTAACAGGAGGCCACAGAGGTCGCAGAGAAATCAAGACCAATGCTTTTGTCTCTCTCTGCGATCTCTGTGACCTCCTGGTGCGTCAGGCGAAGCTTGACGGTTCTTGTCAGTTGAAAGGAACTGATCATGGTAGTTGTTCGTTCGCCATGTAGCTGCCCGAGCGGCTGCCGGAGTAATCCGGCGGTCGGAGCCTCGGAAGGCAAAGGCGTCAGCCGTAATGCGCAAGCGTGAACCCGAACTCGGCCTCGTTAAACACGTGAGAGTGGCCAGCCCCCCAGGAGGGGTGAAGCCTGTCATCGATCGCGAAGCAACGAACGTTTGCAGCGGTCGGGCTCTCCGGGGTGAAAGGGGACGGCGGATGCCGACAGAATCGTCAGGAACCTGAGAGACCCGCTCGAGTAACAGCTCGCGCGTAGGCGAGATGTCAACGGGGTGCGGGAACCCATAACCGCGCCGCGGCTCGATCGGGAGTCGGAGGGGCTCATAGTAGCGGTGAAGCGGGGTAATGCCCGTGGAGCGAAGGGGCCCTGTCGAATGGGTGTTCCCACAAGAGGGGGAGAGCGCCGCTTGGATGAATTTCATCCCACTACGGAGCGCAGCACGATCTACGGCCGGAGCGAGCCGCCGGACAAGCCGGAGGTCCGCCACGACGTCACGTTCGTGCTGGCCGTCTCTCTTCTGAGGTGGAAGCTGTGGCGAAAGGCCAAGCAGGAGCCGAAATTCCGGTTCTATACGTTGTATGACCGGATCTACCGGCTCGACGTGTTGACGGTGGCGTGGTGGCTGGTGTGGAAGAACGACGGCGCCCCGGGGATCGACGGGATGTCGTGTCGCGACATCATCGACGGCCCGGGAGCCGGCAAGTTCCTGGCGGACCTCCAAGAGGAACTGCGTTCCAAACGCTATCGACCACAACCCGTCAAGCGGGTGATGATCCCCAAGGCCAACGGGGGCGAGCGACCGCTGGGCATTCCGATCGTCAAGGACCGGATTGTCCAGATGGCGACGCTGCTCGTGCTGGAACCGATCTTCGAAGCGGATTTCCATGAGTGTTCTTATGGGTTCCGTCCGGGAAAATCGGCCCACCAGGCGGTGGACGCGATCCGCGCCCACCTGCAAGCCGGCCTGCGGGAGGTCTACGACGCGGACCTGAAGGGGTACTTCGACACGATTCCTCACGACCAGCTGATGAAGTGTCTTCAGATGCGGATTACCGATCGCTCGGTGCTGCATCTGATCCGCTCGTGGCTGGAAGCGCCGATCGTGGAACGGGACGAGCGAGGCCGCACAGCGGCCCACCGCTCGGAGCGAGGGACGCCGCAAGGGGGAGTGATCGCTCCTCCAACAATGTTGCAAAAATTGGCCCCCACGGGGGCCTTCAGCAAAAGGGAGCGAACTGATCCGATACGTGATTCGGACTTGGTCGGGGCCGATCTTTACGTTTTTGACCATGGCCCGAATGATTTCGCGACGGGTCGTCCAGTTCGCATCTTCCAGGCCATGTTGAACTTGTTTGGCAAAATCGTCGAGTTGGCCGATGACCAGCCGAAGCTCCTCTTCTTCTGATTCTCGACGGTCGATTTCTGTTGAGGCGTCTTCAACTCGCTTGAGCCGTTCCCGCGCCTTATCAATGCGTGGAAGGAATTCTGCTTTTGTCAGGAGACCTTCCTCGTAACCGTCGATGAGTCGGCTGATTCCCCGACGGGCGGTTTGGATCTGTCGCCGCAACTGATCGCGGTCGTTCTCTTGCCCGTAAGGTTCGGTCAACCGCCGTTCGTATTCCCGTCGGATGACCTCGGGATTGCGGAGCAGTGCGCTGACGTCGCTCCAGACCGCTGCGTCCAGACCGTCGGTCCGTACCTGTTTGTTGTGGCAGACGCGATGGCCGCCGAAGCGATAAGCGTCGCTTCCCACGCAACGGTAGTAGGTATAAGGAACTTTTCCCTTGGCGGAAGCCCGGCTGACGGGTTTGCCGTAGTAGGCGTAGCCGCAGCAGTCGCACACGACCAGACCTTGCAGGAGATGCCTTGCGCCGCGCTTGCGCTGGCGGCTCCCTTTTTGATTCTCCACAAGTTGTTCACGAACCGCCTCGAACAGTTCTTTGTCGACCAACGGCGGAACGGGAATCGAGACGCGTTCCTCGGACGGCGTATCGTAGATCGAGTAGGTGCGACGAGGCGACTCGGATTGATTGCGCTGCGGACGAAGTCGGGCGCGGCGTTCACCGATCCGTGTCTTTCCGAAGGCCGCTTCTCCTTTGTAAGCGGGATTTTTGAGAATTCCCCACACCGTCGTTCGATCCCACCATGTCTTGCCGCGTGGGCTCGGGATCTCTTGGCTTTCCAGACGTCGGCACACCTCTCTGAGCGACACTCGGTCCCTGCCGACCCACTCGAAGATTCTGTCGCACGACCTGGGCGTGTTCGAGCACGATCTGGTAGAAAGCTTCGCCTCCGCCGTCCCGCTTCGAGACATACCGGTATCCATAGGGCGCACCGCAAAGCACGCTCACGAGCCCTCGGCGCGCCGCATGGCGCTTGCCGCGACGGCTTCGCTCGAGGATCTTGGCGCGTTCGTACTCGGAGATCATGCCCTGCATTTGCAACAGCAAATCTTCTTCGGGGCTGTCGCCGATGGTTCGATTCAGGAAGATCAAGTCGACACCGCACCGCCTCAACTCCTCGACAAGCAGAATCTGGTAGGCGTACTTCCGGGCCAGGCGATCGGGGGAATGCACGTACAAGCGATCGAAGGCGCCCGCGTACGCCGCGTCGCGCAATCGCTCCAACGCGGGACGCGCCAGCGATGCCCCGCTGTAGCCCTGGTCGACGAATCGGAGTTCTTCCGCAAGAGAACAGCCGTCGGTGACAACGCGCTCTTGGAGCGCTTCGAGCTGGCTGCCGATCGTGTTCTCTTTCGCTTGCTGCTCCGAGGAAACCCGCGCGTAAATCGCCACTCGAATGTCATGGCTTTTCATGACGATCACGCTCCTTTCGCCGCCGAACCCACCGCTGGCGAGCGGTCTGGCACGCCACCCGGGTCCGATGTCGTTCGTCGACCGAGATGGCGAATGAGCATCGGAACCGCCAGCTCGAAGGCCCGAGCAAGAATTTGCTTTTCCAGTCGCCCACCCGAAAACCGCCGTTCAATGGCTCCCAATCCGCACTTCTTCCGTCCCGTCCCTTCCATGGCTTCGTCCTCGCTTCGACTCTCCAAATGTAAGCCGGCCTGCGACATCGACTTAGCCCGGCCGTCGCTTCCGGCGATCCACCGGCTGCAAGCGACTTCTGGAGATTAACGTATCGAAAACGAACCAGCTTTTTGCAACATTGTTGGAGGAGCGATCTCCCCCTTGCTGGCCAACCTGTACCTGCACTGGTTCGAGCATCGGTTCCACCGGTCTGACGGCCCCGGCACGTGGGCGAAAGCCCGCCTGGTGCGGTACGCGGATGACTTCGTCATCCTGGCCCGTTACCAGAGCCGACGGCTGCAGGAATGGGTGGAATCGACGCTGGAAGGCCGCTTCCAGTTGTCGATCAACCGCGACAAGACGCGTGTGGTGAACCTGAAGGAACCGCGTGCCTCGCTGTCCTTCCTGGGCTTCACGTTCCGGTACGACCGCGACCTCAAGGGCCGTGACCGCCGTTACTTGAACGTGTTCCCATCGGACAAGTCGCTGGCACGGGTGCGGACGAAACGTGACCGTTGCAACCGGCGCATCTTGTGTCGGGTGATAACCTGGAGGCGTGGGCTTTCAGGAATTCACCAAAACGGCGCGGGGTGCGGAGATGGCGAAATCACGCGATGCGGCGAAGGAGAGGTATTGGCGGGAGGCGATTCGGCGGCAGGAAGCCAGTGGCCTGGGAACGAAGCGGTTCTGTGCCCAGGAGGGGATTTCCGAACACCGGTTCTATTGGTGGCGACGAACCCTGCGTCAGCGCGGTCGGCACCGAGCCCGAGCGTCGGGGGACGGCGTGGCGGCGGACTCGGGCCGTGATCGCGGCGGCCAGGGGGATACCTCTCCTTTCCTTCCCATCGCTCTTCCCTTTACCGTCGGAGCCCCGATCGAGATCGTTCATCCGCGTGGCCATGTCGTTCGCGTTCCGGCGAGTTTCGACCCGGTCGCGTTCAAGCGGATTCTGGCCGTGCTCGACATCTCGGCGGGTTCCTCCGGGGAGGAATGACATGATCGCCATTTCCGCCCAGACCAAGCTGTACCTCGCCCGGGACGCGACCGACATGCGCAAGAGCTTTCGAGGACTGATCCTGCTGACGGAAGGGGTGCTCCGACAGGAACCGGTCTCGGGCCATCTGTTCGTGTTTCTCAATCGCCGCCAGGACTTGATGAAGATCCTGTATTGGGACGGGTCAGGTTTTTGCATTTGGTACAAGCGATTGGCGCGTGGAAGTTTTCAAAGGCCGCCGGCCGTTGCCGGGGAGGAGCGACCCGGTTTGGAATTGAGTACGGCCCAGTTGTCGCTGATGCTGGAAGGGATTGACCTGACGTCGGCACGGCAACGGCTCCGTTTTCGGCGATTTCCCACCGAATCGACGGCCAGGCGTGGCGACGGATTTTGAGCTTTCCCGCTTCAGCCGGATCGCGATAATCGGGGCCTTGCTGACCGAGCAGATCACGCATGCAAGGAGGCATGGCGATGGTCTCCACGCCCGTGGAACTCCCCGACAATCTTCCGGCTTGCCATGCCATCATCCTTCGGCAGGCGGAAGCCATTGAGCGACTCGAAGCACGAATCGAGCAACTCAACCGGGACCTGGCCAGCCTGAAACGACAATTGTTCGGCTCGCGTCGAGAACGATTCGAGCCCGGCCACGGAGAAGATGCGTGACCGCTGCAACGAGCGCGGGTTGGCGGTAGCCAGGCGCGGCCATCCTCACGAGGCAAATCGAGCGCGACGTGATAGGGAGCGGGAGTCCGGTCGAGTGGGGTTGGTAGAACTCGGGGGGCGATTAGCCGCTGGGGACGGCGGACCGTCGCCGGGCGCGTCGCTGGCGTTTTCGGGCGGCAGCGGCATGCGATTCTTGGACACGCTGCCTGACGCGGGCTTCCGGATGGTTTTGGATCCAGCGATCGGGCAGAAGCGATTCCAGTTCGGCCGGCGTCGCGGTGCGGATCCGGCGGAAGACATCCAGCAAGTACGCCTGCACGTCGATGTTGTGCCGCTTGCAGGTCATCGTCAGCGTATAGAAGACGGCCGCCGTCTCGCCGGCGTGTTCGTTGCCGAAAAACAGCCAGGCCTTTTTGCCCATGACCGGACCTTTGATCATGGCTTCGGTCCGATTGTTGTCGATCGGGATTCGGCCGTCTTCCAGAAATCGCTCGAAGGCTTCCCAGCGATTGCGGAGGTAGTTGATCCCGGCGCGAAGCGGCGATTTGGGCAACTCGTCTTGATCCCGCGCATCAAGCCAGGCCTTGATCCCCGTTACGATCGGCCGGGACTCGGCCTGACGCAACACCAGGCGCTCGTCGTCCGTCATGTCCCGGGCGCGATCTTCGATGTCGTACAGCTTTTGAATCTCCCCCAAGATCCAGGCCGCTTGCGGATGAGGTCCCGCCTCGATCAACGGCTCGAATTTGCGACGGGCGTGAGCCCAGCAACCCACAGCGATGATGCGATTTTTTGAAGCGGCAGCAATCAACTCGTAGCAGATGTAGGCGTCCGACTGGAGGTAGCCTTTGTAGTTCCCCACGATCCGACGAACATTCTCTTCGTCCTTGTGCGAGGCAAAGGCGAAGCACACATAAGGGTGGGCGGCGTCTCCGTACTGGGCGTACAGGTAGGCGCTGCGCGTGCGGCCGAGTTCGGGGCAGAGGATGTCACATGGCGTCTCATCGATGCCCTGCACCCAGGATTGCGTCGTCCGTTCTCGCATCAGCTCGACCAACGGCAGCGCGATGCCGGCCAAGCCCCGCATCCAACGCCACTGCGTCGCGCGGTGAATGGAGAAACCGACTCGCGCCAGAATGTCCTCTTCCCGGTAATACGGAATGTGATCGGCGAAACGACTGGCTGCCAGGTAGGCCAGAAACGCCACTCCCAAATAGCAGCGATCGATGAGCGGCTCGGGCGCGGACGCCGCCACCAAGCGGCCCTGGCCGGTCGCCTCATCCTCCCAGGCGATGACTTCTTCATAGTGCTCCAGCACCCGCACCCGTGCCTCTTGCAGTTCCACTTCTTCCCGAACGAAACGGAAGAAACGCTTCGCCCGAGGGTTATTCCACAATTCCGGCGGAACGTCCCGCTCGTCGAGCCGATGCAGGACCTTTTCACGCGGAATCGAGGCGTCCAGGACTCGCTTTTGCCGGCCTTGGGACGTACGTCGCGTTGGGCCCGCAGCCGTTGCGGCGAGCAACTCACTCGCGGACGGCCTGCCTTCCATGACGAGCATGCCGCGATTCATCGCGGAGGCTTCCGCGGCGGCTTGACCTGCCGCATCTTCTCCGTGGCCGGGCTCGAATCGTTCTCGACGCGAGCCGAACAATTGTCGTTTCAGGCTGGCCAGGTCCCGGTTGAGTTGCTCGATTCGTGCTTCGAGTCGCTCAATGGCTTCCGCCTGCCGAAGGATGATGGCATGGCAAGCCGGAAGATTGTCGGGGAGTTCCACGGGCGTGGAGACCATCGCCATGCCTCCTTGCATGCGTGATCTGCTCGGTCAGCAAGGCCCCGATTATCGCGATCCGGCTGAAGCGGGAAAGCTCAAAATCCGTCGCCACGCCTGGCCGTCGATTCGGTGGGAAATCGCCGAAAACGGAGCCGTTGCCGTGCCGACGTCAGGTCAATCCCTTCCAGCATCAGCGACAACTGGGCCGTACTCAATTCCAAACCGGGTCGCTCCTCCCCGGCAACGGCCGGCGGCCTTTGAAAACTTCCACGCGCCAATCGCTTGTACCAAATGCAAAAACCTGACCCGTCCCAATACAGGATCTTCATCAAGTCCTGGCGGCGATTGAGAAACACGAACAGATGGCCCGAGACCGGTTCCTGTCGGAGCACCCCTTCCGTCAGCAGGATCAGTCCTCGAAAGCTCTTGCGCATGTCGGTCGCGTCCCGGGCGAGGTACAGCTTGGTCTGGGCGGAAATGGCGATCATGTCATTCCTCCCCGGAGGAACCCGCCGAGATGTCGAGCACGGCCAGAATCCGCTTGAACGCGACCGGGTCGAAACTCGCCGGAACGCGAACGACATGGCCACGCGGATGAACGATCTCGATCGGGGCTCCGACGGTAAAGGGAAGAGCGATGGGAAGGAAAGGAGAGGTATCCCCCTGGCCGCCGCGATCACGGCCCGAGTCCGCCGCCACGCCGTCCCCCGACGCTCGGGCTCGGTGCCGACCGCGCTGACGCAGGGTTCGTCGCCACCAATAGAACCGGTGTTCGGAAATCCCCTCCTGGGCACAGAACCGCTTCGTTCCCAGGCCACTGGCTTCCTGCCGCCGAATCGCCTCCCGCCAATACCTCTCCTTCGCCGCATCGCGTGATTTCGCCATCTCCGCACCCCGCGCCGTTTTGGTGAATTCCTGAAAGCCCACGCCTCCAGGTTATCACCCGACACAAGATGTGCCGGTTGCAACGGTCA